>CAWIHA010000019.1:0-52276 GCA_963835855.1 Bryobacterales bacterium
CTCATCAATACCTTGTCTAATTTTCTCGATAAGGGAATCTCCAATCCTGAGTTCTGCTTCGTCTATCCAAATGCGTGCGCCGGCGTGTTGAAGATCGGTAGCAAGTCTCCGCGCGAACTTCTTATCTAGCTTATTGTGACTTATGAAGATTCCGGGTTTTGGTATCATTCTGGATAACCTTTTATTTGGGCCTGAAGAAGCTGTGAATAAAGTTCGTGGTTCTCACGGTCGAGGAAATCTAGCAATGCCGTTCGTACTGTTGGGTTCTGGAGGTTGGCCGGATTGGACCGAAGCTGCTCAAATGCGTCCACTCTTTCTGACTCATCGGTGGAGTGAAGACTCTCAAGCAATTCCGGTAGATTTGGCTTCTGAGTTGGCTGCTGTCCCCAGCTTGCTGTGGCTATGCCACAGGCCACAGCGAGAAAGGCTCCTGCTAATCTAAGTTTTGTCGTGATCATTGTACCTCCATTGCCCAATCAGGTCTCGGACACGGCTTTTTCCATTGGCTGTGAACGTGGTTGTAAGTTTTCTGAATTCTATACGGCTCGTCACAAGCTAACGGGGCTCATGCCGCGGCGCGTATACTTGCCCACGTGCTGGTCGTACTCTCCATATCTGCCGCATCGCCAGCTTCATCGTACCCGTTAGACATGTAGGGGTACCGTTCACCACCATCGGGAACTGAAGTTGCCACGGTTGGCCCCCCGTTAAGGGGTCCATATCCACAATACTCATGGGTGTTGAAGTGGCAGCATTGAACTCCCATTACGATCAATCTGCCAAATCCATCGGGTACACTGGTCCCAGCGTACGGCAAGGGCAGGGTGGTTTGCCACAGCTGTTGGCCATCCCAGGTCGAAGCTTGCACGAGCGTTTGCGTGCCGTCACTACTCTTCTGATCTGCGTCATGTGAAAGCATACCCTTCGGCGGCGCTGCTTCCGCCATATCGGCGCGGGCAATGTGTTTTCCCTCAACACTTGTCCATCCGCAGTGACAGTCTGCACCGAATAAGCACAGCGGCTATCTATCTAAACCACAATTTCCTTTTTGGCCTCGCGGCCGACATCAGCATACCACAAGGGGTGTGTCTTGGAGCCGCCGAGGCTCATTTTCTTCACCTGAATGCGTGCCCTACGGTCCCGAGAGGCTCGTCCTGCTTCTCCCGAGGACCCCGTGGCCAGCAACTGCGGCCCTTTGGCCTGATTCCACCGACACCTTCCCGTCCTCTACCTCCTCGTTGGCCGATTTCCCTGCTACCACACCCTTTACCTACCCCGCTCGCACTGGCAGCGCCGCGATCCGCCACGCCATGCCCCCAAACAGCCGCCGTGTAAGTAACTCTCGGCCAGCAGGAGCCAGTAATAGCGGGCATGTTTCACCAACCGCCCGCCCGTCTTCACGAGCCTCTGCTGCAAGCTCGTCAACGACCAGTTCTCGATCCGCTTCGGCAGCACGAGCCTCCGCCACAGATTTCCCAGGTTGTAGGCGAGCACGCTCAGCCACAGCCGTACCTAGTTGGACCGGAACCGATGGCAGCTCAGCCGCGTCATCTTCACCGCCTGCTTGCCTTCTTTGATCCACTGCTCCGCCGTTCCCCGCTTGTTGTAGAACCGCACCACCGCCCGGCTGTCCGTTTCCAGGTTGGTGACGATGAATCCCACGCGAGGAAACAACTCCCCGAAATGAAACTCCACCTTGGCTACCACACGCCGCGCTGTATTCCAACTCGCTGCCTGGTACAGGAAACTCTTGTACCAAACCACCGGCTTTTGGCTTCGGCGTCCACCGGACGGGTCAAGCGGGCGTTATCTATCAATATCGGTAGGTATTTCAGGCCCCGGCCCTTGAGGGGTTGCGCTCGAAGGCCACCTTGCGGCCGCGGCCTGGGGTTTTGGCGGCGCCTCTTCAAACGGTGCGCCCTCCACCGCCAGGAGGGCCGGCGCCGTTCGCGGATACGAATACGCCGCGCGGCGGGCTGGCGCTAAGAAGCGACTGGTCTGACGAACGTGCCGCCTCGTTCCTCCGTCGGCCCATTCAGGAAACAACGTAGCAACTCAACCATGTGCCCGCCGCCCGTCTCTTGCGCGGCCACGGATTGGCGGATCAGTTGCAATTGCGCGGCCTGCCAGGAACTGAGATCCGATCCGCCGCAGGCGCCCTCGAACAGGCTCAGCAGCAAGTCGCCCCGGCCGCACAGTTTCCGCGTGCTGCCATCGGCGAAGTAAAGGATCAATGGGTCCGTAATCATTCTGGCTTCCAGCGCCCGGATACGTTTCTCAAGGTTCATCATTCCTCCTGTCCGCAGCGCGTGCTTCGAGCCGTTCCAACCGCCGCGTGAGATTCCTAGCTATCATTTTCGTGATCTCCGGTCCGTGCGCCGGTCTCGCTCGTCACCAACGTCCCCGCTTCCTCCGCTTTCCAACGTGAACGCATGCGCTGAAGCTCGGCCCGTAGGGTGTCGCCGAAGGACATTCCGTGCCTATATGCGGGTTCCAGAACGTCGTCTGGCACGGGTAAGCCAAGCCTTGCGGCGCGGTGACGCCGTATGTCCAGAACGATTTCGCGGGCGCGCCGCGAGGCTTCCGTTTCCACCGGAGCCAACAATCTCTGTTCAAGCCGCCGCACTCGTCTGGTGATCGCCTTCATGCCGCACTCCCGGCCCCGAGAATCTCTACCGGAAAGCTGGCCACAAACCGCTCCAGCGCCTCATCGGACAGGCCGTCGCAAACTCTCCGCGTCAACGTTGCGTTCATGGGCTAGCGCCCTCCATCCTTATAAGCCTCGGCCGCACGTTCCAATTCCGTCACGCGCGCCTCGAGATCCTCGACCTCAATGGCCTTGGCCGCGTGATTGAAGATCGCCTCCGCTGCTCGTACCCGGACGGACGGCGGCGTGCCCGCATCGATCATCGTCTTCAGCAGCGTGGTGGCCGCCGCCGAGGTTGCCTGCTGGAGCCGCGCGACGGCTTGCCCGAATGCGGCCCGCCGGGCCTCCCGGTAGGCTGTCTGGAACTCGGGCACCTTCTGCCATCGTAAGAGCGTAGCGGGCCCAATGCCGACGGCGCGGGCGGCCTCTTCTACATTCCGTTGCGTGAGCAGTGCGGCAACGGCGGCCTCCATCTTGTGAGTGAATTTTGTCCCGTGTCCCCTCATCTGTTTTCACCTGCGATTATCTGGCCGGCCTGGGCGAACCATCGCCAACTGTTCGCCAGGTCGAATTCCTGAAGAATTCGCTTGCTTTCGGCGGCGTTCGGAGTGATGGATGTCCTGACCGCGGTGATTACCGCAAAAGGAGATTACACGAGAATGACCACCGAGAACGCAGAAACCAGCAGGACCGACACAACCGCCGCCGTTGCGGAACCGGGCGCCAGCGTCGCGCCCGAGAAGGCCTCCTCGAAGAAGGCTGCCAGCACGAAGAAGGGTGCGCCCAAAAGCCGGAAAAGCGCCAAGGGCGACAAGCCCAAGGCCACCGCGACAGCCAAGCCCAAGAAGCCCAAGAAGGCCAAAGCGCCCAAGAAAACCACGAAGCCGAAGGCGGAGCGCGTGCCCGCGAAGGCAGCAAGACGGCCCAGGTCGTTGCGATGCTCCAGCGCAAGAACGGCGCCACGCTGGAGGAGATCATGGACAAGATGGGCTGGCAGAAGCACACCGTCCGCGGCTTTATGGCCGGCGCGATGAAGAAGGCCGGATACACCGTCGAGTCCTTCAAGTCCGACCAGGGCGAGCGCACCTACCGCATCAACCAGTAGCCTCAACGCGCCTCCCTCCCTTCCTGCCCGCCCGGCTCCGGCCGCGGCGGGCTTTTCTGCTCCTGGCCCCGGTTCCCGCCCCGCTGCCCAGGTCACGGCAGCTTGGGCCGATACGCCAAGCCGTCGCCGCGGGAACGAACGTGGGCCAAACGTGGCGCAACGGGGGCCAAACCTCGGCTGGCTCGCAGCAACCGTAGCTCTTCGGACCAGTCCGCGAGCGCCACGCACAACCCCTGCAGATCCGGCTGCAAGGCCCGAATGGACGCTTCGATGGCCGCGATCTCCTGACGGCAATGAACCATTCATGCGGCCTCCTTCCGGCGTTCGTGCGCGACCTCGTCGAACGTGCGCCCGTCGCCGTCGAGCGTGGCCTTTTTGCCGCTGAGGGTCTGCCATCGCTGCACGATGACATCCACGTACTTCGGATCGAGTTCGATACCACAGCAGACACGCTCGGTCAGTTCCGCAGCGGCCAGCGTCGTTCCGCTTCCCAGGAACGGCTCGTAGACCAACTCGCCGCGCTTCAGGTGGTTCAAGATTGGGCGCCGCATCAAATCAACGGGCTTCTGCGTGGGGTGGTCGAACTTCTCCTCGTCCGAGCCGCCCATGATGAACTTCGGCGACGGCGAAGCCCAGATGGTCGAGTTCTCGCCGGCCTTTCCGTACCAGGGAGCATTCTTCTTCCGGACAAACCAAGCAGGCTCATGTTGAAACCAGTAGAGCGTTCGCGTAAGAACCGTTCGGCCTTTATCCCAGATGATTTGTTGATGATGAACAAAGCCGATGCGCAGCAATCCATCGAGTACTTCGCGGGTGAACTTCGATGCATGCCAGACGTAGGCAATCTGCAGGCTCGGCACGAGTTCGAACGCCTCGGACCAATCCGCCCGGGTGTCACCCGAGATGGTCGTTTCGGTATGCCCCTCGGTCCGGTGCTTCATGTAGCTGGCTTCTGCGGGCCCGCAGCCGTTGAGCCCGGCGCGGTCGCGCCACTCGGAATCGAGTTCAATTCCGTACGGCGGGTCGGTGACCATGAGGATCGGCTTTCGCTCGCCCAGAAGCCGAGCGACATCCTCCGCCCGAGTCGCGTCCCCGCACAGAACGCGGTGCTTGCCGCAGAGCCACAGGTCGCCAACGCGGGAAGCCGGATTCTCCGGGACCGGAGGAGTGGCATTCGCCCGTTCCTCATCCGGGATCGCCAACAAGCCATCGATCTCACCCGGATCGAAGCCAGTCAAGCTGAGGTCGAAATCCGCCGCGTTCAGTTCCTGCAGTTCCAAAGCGAGCAACTCCTCGTCCCATGCGGCCCAAGAGACAGAACGATTTACCATCAACCGGAAGGCTTTCACCTGCGCCTCGCTCCACTCGTCGCAGAGAATTACGGGAATACTACTCGTGTCGCCGCCGGGCCACGATCCGAGCTTGCGCGCTGCCTTCAATCGCAAATGTCCGTCCACGACGGTTCCGTCGCTGCGGGCGAGCACGGGGATTTTGAACCCGAACTCGCGGATGCTGCTGCACATCCGGTCCACCGCGGCGTCGTTCTTCCGCGGGTTGCGGGCGTAGAGAACAAAGCGGTCTATAGACCAGAACTGAATTTGTAATGGTTGCGATAACTCTTGCATTCGAACACCTCCCAACACGCACTCCAAGTCTGGGGCGATTTCTCGCGTCGCCAGACACACTCCCAAGCCGAGCGACCCGTGCCAGCGAGCCGACAGGCAGCCGGGACGCAAAATGTCCGGATGTCCGGTATATCCGCGATGTCCGAAATGTCCACAGCGGGGTCTGCTGACATAGCTGCTTTCCCGCCTGCCGGACCTAACCTCTTGCCACATCGTGAGTTATGCAAACGGACATTTCGGACGTTATGGACATATTGGACATTAAGGACATCAGACATAGTAATTGGACATTTTTTGCTGCTTCGGACATCCGTCAGAGGTACTTCATTTCGCCGCCGCCCCTGCGATGCGCGCCGCAGCATCGACAATTTGTCCGGCCAGGACGTATCGACCCCGTTCGAACTCATTGACGGCACCGACGTGTTCCCACTGAGTCAGGATTCGCCGCGCCTGCCTGTCGGTCAGCCCGAACGCCTCGCCCGCCTCCTTCGGCGTAAAGGGCAACCCGCGGTGCTTGCCGACGATCACGCTCAGACGCTCCCAGTGCTCCGCGGCCGGCCCGTCGATGACCTGGAAAAGGCGCCGGTCCGCTCCACGAGCGTAGACGAACTGGAATGCGTCCACGTCTCGGCCATCGACGCGCACAAGCCGCTCGGTATCCTGAAGCTTCTCAACCACCATGCGACCGTCAGACCCTGCGCTCATCGCAAAACTTCCGGCCACCGCGTCAAAGGGGTCCGCCTGTCTCGTCTTACTCTGGTGATGGATCAGGGTCGTGCATGCGCCGGTTTCTGCTGCCAGTTCCGACAGCCGTCGCATGTCGTCGTATTCTGCTTTCACGAAGTCGCAACTCTTGGTCCGTGGCGTCCGAATTGTGGTATACGAGTCAACCACGATGAGCACCGGCCGGAATTGCGCGGCCGCCTTCTGCAGATTGATAATGCCGTCCGGGTATAGATGCTGACGCAACACGCACAAGTGGAAATCTTCGGCGGCCACGTCTTCGCTAACGACCCGCCAGCTCTCCGCGAACCGGTCCACGTTTGCATCGTCCGCGAGCCAGTAAAGTACCGGCCCCCGAATCACGCTGTACTGGCCCAGGGCGAGCCGGCCCGTACTGACGGCGTGGCAGAATTCAACCATCAACGTGGTCTTGCCGCTCTTTGATTTCGATGCGATGACGGTCAAAGCTCCAGCGGGAAGAATCTTGTCAACGACCATTTGCTTGTTCCGCGGCTTCATCTGTGTGAGTTCCGCACCTCCGATCCAGACAAACGGTTCAGGTCCCACCACGGAACCGTGGTTGTCATAGTTGCCATCAATACTCTCCCGAGCAAACGCGTCAATCTCTAGCTCAGCAACGATTTCACGTTTCATCGGGATACCCCTTCGCCATCGAGAAGCGCAATCAGTTCCAGTTCGCTATGGCCGCGCGCGAACCAATCCGTGACGTCCTTCCCAACCTCCAGTTCGAGAATCACCAAGCGTTCAACGTTGCCCAACAGGGCTCGCGCGATGCGGGCCACGCGTTTGCGACCTGGCGTATCATTGTCCGGAATCAAGATCACTTCACGACCACGAAGCGCCTCGGTGTATTGAGGAAGCCACGGCGCGTTAGCCCCGCCGGCATTCGTTGTGGCTACGAAGCCATACTCGCGAAGCGTCTCAACGTCCCGCTCTCCCTCGACGCAGAAGACGATTGGTGTCTCTAAGACTTCCCGAAGTCTGTAGAGGACCTGGCGCTTGCCTTTCCGGTTAGTCCATCCACCAAACCCATCGGGACAGCGCTGAAAGAAGCCCTTCGGCTCCGTTCGGACAACCTGGTAGAGCATTTGCCCGGCTTCGTCCGTGTAGTTATAGGTTGCGATGATGGCGCGTGCCTGAGGCTTCTGATCTGGCCAGAGTCTCTTCGCTTTAAGAGCGCCGACAACCGCCTCCTGCGAGCAACCTGCGTGACACTTCACAAGGACTTGGCCATCGTCCGCGTCCTTTAGGCTGAGTGAAGGATTGTGATCATCATGGGCTGGACAACGCGCCATCCAGCCAGATGGCATTTTGCGCCCATGGAGGTTGCACGCGATTTCTCCGGCATTCATAACGTCACCTCGCTGGCAGAGCTGATTTCATGTCCTCTGAAAAAGAAGAAGGCGCCGCTTGGCGCCGGCGCCTTTCTAGGGTTTGCTAATAATTCCTCGGAACTGTTACCTGCTACGACTCGCTATGGCGGTTTCATTCAGGTCGGCTTAGGCAGTGAAGAACCAGTCAGACCGACTCAGAAACCGAATCGCGTGATTGTGTAATGGTTCTGTAATGGTTCTGACGGGAAAAAGAGTTGCCGCTGGTTGCCGCGACGGGGAATCCGTATATCTCATTGGGGGTTACCGCCAAGTGCCGGAGTGGTTTGGTTTTTGAGTCCCGTGCGTCTGCCAGTTCCGCCACTCCAGCGGCCGGAAGCTCCTCCAGTATAGCAACGCGCCCCTGAGCTGCTTCGAGAGGCGATCGCTGCGCCTGCACGCGCCGGATCATTGCTTCGAGGCCCCACCGCTTCAAACGACGATTACGCGGTGGTCCGGGCAGTCCAGATTGATCTCACCGGCGAGGCGGGCGATGAGGCCCGGGCCGTGGCGGGCAAGGAAGGGCAGAATCGAGTAGAAGCGCTCCTGCAGATGCTTCCGGGGGTAGATCAAACTGCTCAGGTACGCGCTCGCCTGCGCGACCCGCCCGTTCCGCCGAAGAGCCTCGCGCGCTGCCTTTCGCTCGATCTTCGAAAGCTGGTACGCCATTTTGCGCCGGCTCTTCGAGAACGCCTCTAGAAGCGTCGCATCGAAACCGGACAGCGCTCCGGCCAGGTCCTCCAGAGCCTCCTCCGACTTCGCCTTCGTGCGGCCGATTGCAGCTTCGAGCGCCGGGGGGACCAGGCGTTGCGCGATGCGCTCGGCGAGGGCCTCTTCGCCATGAAACACGTCCGGCAGCGCCAGCCCAAACCGCTCCATGAGTTTGGCGGCGCGCGCGTTCAGCAGGGTCGCGCTCTGGCGGTGCACCGCGACCGGCATGCGGCCGAGCAGCGCATCGTAAAGCACCTGCGCCTGTGCCAGGTACGCCAACTCGGCCGGGCCGCCTACATACGCGACCGTCGGCAGCATATAGTCCTGCACCACGGGCCGCAGCAGGGCGTTTGCGGAGAGCTGCTCAGCGCGATCTGCCAGCTCCCCGGTTGAAAATCAACGTCCATTCGCCGCATATTCCCGCTCATGGCGCGCAAGAGCAACACGACGGCCGTTTTCAAGCAGGAAGACGAACGAGGTCTGTTCTTCGAAATGGACCTGCGCGTGGTAACCGGCCGCAATCAGCTCGCGATTGCGTTCGAGGAGGCGCTGCGCGATCTCCGTCGTCCTAACGAGGGCCTTACGGAGAATGGGCGCAACGAGCTTACGGGCGCCTGCTGCGAGCGGGTCGAGATAGAGAAGGCCCTGCTCTGCCAGCACGCGCTTCAGCAGTTTCGCGAATGCCGATCCGAACGTCTCCTCCGGCCGGTACGCTTGCTCAACCCACGCCACGGTTTCCTCAGCGAACGGCAGATCCGCAAGCGCTTCGCGAAGCGCTCCGAGCGGGCTCGCGCCAATCCGAATCGTTCCGACCGGTTGATGCGCAGCGTTGGCGCCCGGAACTTCCAGGCGAACCGGACGCTGTTGTGCGTCGAACACCCAACAGTGGTTTGCCTCGGCGAAGTCGTGATCCTCGGTGGCCAGCCAGAATACAGGGACAGCAGGGATTCCGTCCTCCGTCAACCGACGCGCAAGCCGGGCGGCGGTGAGCGCCTTGTAAATCGTGTAGCAGGGGCCGGAAAACAGGCCGACCTGCTGCCCGGTTGTGACGGCTACGGTCCCCGGACGGCTGAGCGCTTCGAGCGCGGGGCTCTCGCCATTCTGCTCTCGCAAAACTGCAACCAGTTCGGCGCGGCGCTCGGCAGGGTAGTCAATCCCGGCGGCCGCCCGGCGAAACGACTCGCGCTCATGCGATGCCAGGCCGTAATAGCGTGCCACGCGATCAAAACGATAAGCGAAATCGGCAAAGAGCTTGGAGGTATGGGGCAGGTCCGTGTGCGGGACACAACTCGTTTGCATCGCTAGTCCCAAGCCTACCAGATGGCTCCTGCAGGCCGGAAGTTGCGACGAATTCGCGTCCCCCCACTGGCCACCGGGCATTAAAATGGAGTTTGGCGGGCGTCTACATCTCCTTCCCTTTCTGCGCTCAGAAGTGTACCTATTGCAATTTCGGTTCCGGCGTTTTCACGCCGCATCTCGAGCGGAAATACATGGACGCACTCCATGCCGAGCTCACAGCGTTCCCTTGGCCGTGGCGGCCCGAAACGCTCTACCTTGGGGGAGGCACGCCGAGTCGGATCGCCCCCGAGGCGCTGGCGGCGTTGCTCGAGCCGATCCCCGGCCGGCCCTGGCGCGAAGCGACCATCGAAGCTGCGCCGGGCACGGTGACGCCCGAGCGGGCGCGGTGCTGGAGCGGCGTGGGCATTACGCGCGTGAGTCTCGGCGTACAGTCGTTCATGCACTCGGAACTCGCCCGAACGGGCCGGCGGCACACAGCCGAAACGGTCGCCGTCGAAGTCGGGCTGCTTCGCCGCGCGGGTCTCGGCAACTTCAATATCGATCTGATTGCGGGCTTGCCCGGGCAGACGCTCACGAGCTGGCGCGAATCGCTCGACTGGATCGAGCGGCTCGAAGCGCCGCACGTTTCCGTGTACCTACTCGAAGTGGATGAGGACAGCCGGCTCGGTGCGGAGATCCTGCGGGCCGGCTCGCGATACGGCGCCCAGGACGTGCCCCCGGAGGAAGTGGTCGTCGAGCAGTACGGGATGGCAGTTGAGAGGCTCGCGGCTTGCGGCATCCGCCAATATGAGATCTCGAATTTCGCGCGGCCGGGCTATGAATCGCTCCACAACTTGAAGTACTGGAAACTGGAGCCATACGCCGGTTTCGGCGCCGATGCCCACTCCTTCGATGGAGCGATGCGCTGGTCGAACGTCGAATCGCCGGCCGAGTACGTCGAGCGCCTGGAGCGCGGCGAATCGCCTTCCATAGAAGCTGCCACAGCGCGCCTGGCGGAAGAACGATTTTTCGTTGGCCTGCGGCTTAGCTCAGGCATTCAGCCGAGCCCGCAAGAGTGGCGGCGCTTCGACGCCCCCATCCGCCGCTTTCTCGATGCCGGCCTGCTCGAAAGCGACGGCGACGCGCTGCGCCTCACACGACGGGGCGTTTTGCTGTCCAACGAGGTGTTTCAGGAATTCGTCGAATGATGGAAGTCTCATTCATCGACCTCCATCACTCCGTAAGCCGCGGCTACTCGTACCGTAGCGCTTCCGAAGGATCGAGCCGTGAGGCGCGGATCGCCGGCGCCAGGCCGCTGAGCACTCCGACCAGCACCAGGATGCACGTCGAAAGCAGAGCCGTGCCGGGCGAAAGCACCAGGTGAATGTCGCCCTTTCCCGAGGTGTCCTTGAACAATGGGCCAAGCATCGGCAAAGTGGTGGATACTGCCGTAAGCAGCCAGGCCAAGCCGATACCGAGCAGGCCGCCGCCGAGCGTGAGCACCAGAGCCTCCGCCAGGAACTGCGCGCGGATATGCCAGCGGCGGGCGCCGAGCGCGCGGCGCAGTCCGATCTCCCGCACGCGCTCATCCACCGACACCAGCATGATATTCATCACGCCGACGCCGCCGATGCCGAGCGTCAGCGCGCCGATGAACAGCAGCAGAACCTGCAAGCCGATCGTGATACCGTCGATAATGGGCTTGAATTCCGCGCGGCCGAACATCAAGAGTGCGCGCTTGTCGGTGGCGGAAAACCGCTGCCTCCTGGCGACGATCTCCCGCACTTGCTGGATGGCATCCGGCTCGAAGCGGGGGGTGATCGCGGAAAATACCAGCACGTCGGCGTAGCGCGTATCCCAGAGGCCGCCGGCACTGGTGTAGGGAATCCAGCAGGACTCGTCGTCTGGTTGGAAGTAGTCGCTCAACTGGATCTTGCGATCCATCGTGCCGACGACCGTGAACCGCACGCCGTCGATCATCACAGCTTCGCCAGCGGCCGGACGTCCGCTAAAAAGCTGCTTCCGCAATTTGCCACCGAGGAAGGCGACGCGCCGGTGCAAGAGCGAATCCTCGGGGCTAAGCCAGCGTCCCTCGGCTGGCACTTCGTTGCGGATCTCGCCGTATTCCGGATAGACGCCGCGAATTGCCGTACTCACCAATCGCCCGCCGTAAGAAATTCCGCGGTAGCGCACGGTTTCCAGACTCACATTCTTCACCAGCGATGCCTCGGCGCGGATCAGATCCATGTCTTCCTTCTCGAGCTTGATGGGTCTGCCCGCGCGCTCGCCGCCGGCCTGCTCACTAGTCTGGCCCGGCCAGCAGACTACCGCGCTTTTGCCGAACGCGTCGAACGCGGTTACGAGAACATCGCGAAAACTATTGCCGTAAGCGATCAGCACCGATACCGCGACGATGCCCCAGACGATGCCCAGCATAGTGAGGAAGCTCCGCACCGGATTCCGCCTCAGCGCGTCCCAAGCCTGTATGAGAATTTCCCGTAGCATGCCCGCACCCTCACCCGCCGGCCTCGTAGCGTAACGCCTCGATCGGGTCAATCAATGCGGCGCGCCGCGCCGGATAGAGCGCCGAAAGCACCGCGACCAGGCCGAGTAGCGCAAATGCCAGCACACCGGACTCCCACGTCGCCAAAAGACCGGCAAAATACTCCGGCATCGGGAACTGGTTGACGAACGCACAAATGCCGTAAGCCACGCCCATGCCGGCCAGGCCACTGAAAAACACGATGATGACGGTCTCGACGAAGAACTCACGGAGAATGGCGCTGGCGGTGGCGCCGACGGCTTTGCGCACGCCAATTTCGCGCGTCCGCTCACGCACCGCGACCAGCATGACGTTCATCACGCCGATGCCGCCGAGAAACAGGCTGATCAGACCCACCGCGCCGAGAAAGTATTTCATGCCGTCCGTCATCGTTTGAAACGCCTGCGCCCCCTCCACCGTGTCCCAGACCTTCGCCGCTTCCTCATCGTGCGGATCGAAGTTGTGGAGCCGCCCCAGCGCGCGCTGCACCTGCCATTTGCACTCCTCGTGCTCCTCGATCGATTTTGGAGTCACGAGCAGGCGGGGGACGCTGTGCCGCAACTCCGGCGGCTTGGCCGGGAAATCGCGGACCATCGCCCCAAACGGGATGAAAACCTTAAAAATGTCCGGGCCGTCATAGTTCGAATCCTGCTCTTTGTGTCGCATGACGCCGATGACCGTGTACGGGAAGCCGCCCACGTATATCGTCCGCCCGAGGGCCGGGTGCGTGGCGAAGAGCTGCTTCTTCGCGTCTTCGCCCAGGAACGCGACACGCCGGCCGGCTTGGTCGTCTCCCGCGTTGTAGAACCGCCCCTCTCCGACTGGGATAGAGCGGATGTACGCAAAGGCCGGAAGCGAGCCGCTAATTGCGAGCGTTGCGCTGTTATATGGGCTGTGCACCATCGCCTCGGCTCCCAGTTCGGGCAGCACCTCGGCGCACGCAGTCGCTTCCGGCCGGATCAACCGGTAGTCGCCCTCGTCCCAATAAGTGATTCGGCCCGTGCGCGTGCCTCCCGCCTGCAGGCTTTTACGGCCGTTGAAGAAGATCATGATGTCTTTGCCGAACTCATCCGCAACCTTCTCCTGCCCCACGCGCAGTCCCTCGCCCGCCGCCACCATCAGCATGATCGACACGATGCCCCAGGCGATGCCGAACATTGTCAGGAAGGTGCGCAGCTTATGCGCCCAGAGCGTGCGGAAGGTGTCAGTCAATAGGTCGCGAAGAGACATGGCGCGCCCCGGCAGTTCGCAATCGCGTTACTGCAGGATGACCTTATCGCCTTCCTTGAGCCCGGCGTCGAGCTCGGTCTTCACGCCGTTTGAAATGCCCAGCTTCACGGCGACTTGACGCCGCCCCGTTTCGCTCGCCGCGTCGGGGATCTCGAGGAACGTGCTCCGCGATCTGTCGTAGATCACCGCGGTCTCGGGTACGAGCAGAACGTTCTTCTTTTCCTCGAGGATGATCTCGGCGTTCGCGCTCATGTTGGCGCGCAGCTCGCCACCCGGATTATGTATGGAAACGCGCACCTCGAAGGTGGTGACGTTATCTTTCTCGACGCCGAGCGGCGAAATCTTCGTGACCTTGCCGGAGAACTTCTTGTCCTTAAAAGATTCAACGACGATGCGCGCCGGCTGGCCCAGGTAAACTTTGCCGATATCGGCTTCATCCACTTTGCCGAGCACGTAGACGTCGCTGACATCGCCGAGCGTCATGATGTTGGTGGCTTGGGAACCCAGCACGAGAATCGAGCTGACCGCGTCGCCCACCTCGACATCGCGCGAGAGCACGATGCCGTCCATTGGGCTGACGATGGTGGAATTGCGCAGGTTCTCCTCGGCGCGGTCGAGGGTGGCCTGCGCCTGAGCCACCTGCGCCTTGGCGCGCGTAATATCCGCCCGGCTCACCGCGACGTTGCGCAACGCGCTCATCTGCTTATTGAGCGCCAGGTCATACGCTTTTTCAGCATCTTCAAGCACGGATTGCGCAATCAAGCCCTGCTTTTTGAGTTCGCCCGCCCGCTCCATGCTCGACTTCAGGAACGGCAGATCGGGCCCTTCGGCTTCCACCTTGTTTCGCTCGTAAGTGGCCTGGGCCGCCTCCTCGGCCGCCTCCGCCGCCATGAGCGCCGCATGCGCCTCCCGGACCTCCGCCTGCAACTCTTCTTTGTCGAGCTCGACCAGGACCTGCCCTTGTTTCACCCAATCGCTATAGTTCACCAAAACCCGTTTGACCAGGCCGCTGGCCTTGGATTTCACTTCGACCTTCGCGAGCGGCTCGATCTTGCCCGTGGCAACCACCGAACGCGCGACGTCGCCGCGCTCGACGATCGCCAGCTTCGACGGGTCGATCACGCGGTTCGGGCGAAACGCGGCCTTGAGCCCGAAAAACGCCCCGCCGAGCAGGACTGCAATCGCCGCCAGCCAGATCCAGCGCCTGCGTTTACGCCCGTTCTTCCTGCCATTCGTTCCGTTTACCATGACAGTTCACTCGTTCTACAAGCAGAATATACGAACGCCGCAGCAATTTGTTCCGGGGAAAATGGAAACCGGAATGCACACTCGA
The DNA here is from genome assembly GCA_963835855.1 of Bryobacterales bacterium. Classification (GTDB taxonomy): domain Bacteria; phylum Acidobacteriota; class Terriglobia; order Bryobacterales; family Bryobacteraceae; genus CAWIHA01. Next base: position 14,586 of record CAWIHA010000019.1, read on the forward strand.
CGGTCAGCGGACCAGCTCCAGCGAAAAGACGCCCATCGAAAATGGCACGTGAACAGAGACGGGCGTGCGCACAGCGTCGCGCGCGATGACGATCTCGAAAGTGGTGTCCGAAGCGGGGCCTTTCACCGAGGCGCGCAACCGGTCCGCATCCACCGTGGCGCCGTTAAGCCGCACCGGCTGCGTGCCCGCGTACTCGAGCCGGACCTGGTAGGGCGCACCGAAATAAATCGTCTGCGCGGGGGGCAGCCGGCCCTGGCTCAGCTCACGCCGCAGATAGAACAGGAATGAAAGCGTGTCGCGGGCGCAGGCTGGAACGGAGAGCTCGGAGCTGCCTCCGCTGGCGCCCAGTATCAAACGTGTCGCGGTTCCATTTTGGCTATCGAAGGTGATCCTTTCCTGCACCGTCCTTTGGCCGTGGTGAACCTGCTTGTTGAACTCCAAGGAGCAGAAATCCCCTGCCGCCGACGACCGGTAGTCATCGCCGACCGTAAATCCCGGCACGGCCGCGTCGAGGGAGAGCTCGAACTTCCAGCCGCTGGCCAGGCGCTTCGCGTGCGACTGCGCCTCGCCCAGGCTCAAACCGCTCGGCCAGTTCACGGAATAAACGAGCGTTTCATCGGCAAAGGCCGGAGCTGCGGGGGGCTGCTGGGCGAAGAGAACAGCGGCTCCTGCCGCCAGGCAACCGGCGATCAAAATATGCGTCAGTTTCATGGATTCGGTACCTTCATCGCTTACCGCTTTCCCATCCGGTTCAGATCCATCTCCCGGTTCTCGTAATTGCGCGCGTAGTAAGTCTGATACTCGCCCGTCTTGACCCGCTCGACCCAGCCGGCGTTCGACCGGTACCAGGCGATGGTGCGGCTGAGTCCGTCTTCGAAGGCGACCTCCGGGCTCCAGCCGGTCTCACGCATTGTCTTTTCGCTCGAAAGCGCGTAGCGGCGGTCGTGGCCGGGGCGATCCGCGACGTGCTGGATGAGGCTCTCGCTCGCCCCCGTTGCCTGCAAGATCTTGCGCACGACCTCCAAATTTCTCAGCGAGCGATTGCCGCCCACATTGTAGATCTCACCGGCGCGTCCCTTTTCGACGAGCGCACGGAGCGCGCGGCAATGGTCCTCGACGTACAGCCAGTCGCGCACGTTCATGCCGTCGCCGTACACCGGCAGAGGCCTCCCCTCCAGCGCATTCGAAATCATCAGCGGGATCAGCTTTTCCGGGAACTGGTAAGGGCCGTAATTATTGGAAGCCCGGGTGACGATCACCGGGAGGCCGTACGTCATGAAATAAGAGAGCGCGAGCAGGTCCGAGCCGGCCTTGGCCGCCGAGTAAGGGCTGCTCGGGTGCAAAGGAAAACCCTCGTCGGCGGCAAGCGGCTCCGGCACGCTGCCATAAACCTCGTCAGTGGAGATATCGAGGAAGCGCCCGACGCCGTGCGCGCGCGCCGCCTCGAGCAGCGTGAACGTGCCGCGCAGGTTGGTCTCAAAGAACGGCTGCGGGGAAAAGATGCTTCGATCCACGTGCGATTCAGCCGCGAAGTGCACGATCGCATCGGGTGCGATCTCGTCAACCAGGGAATTCACGAGCTTGGCGTCGCAGATGTCGCCCTGCACGAAGCAGTACCGCCGATCGCGGGCCACCGGCTCCAGGTTTTCCAGATTCCCGGCATAGGTAAGCTTGTCGAGATTGACAATGCTCAGCGGCGCGCCGTCCCGAAGCATTAATCGGATGAACGCCGACCCAATGAACCCCGCGCCGCCGGTGACGAGAATCTTCGTGCCAGCCAGCGCGCCGCTCACTTGTGCTGGATCTCCCAATCGTAGTTGATCCGCGGGTCGTTGTACGGGATGCGGCCCTCGTCGCCCGGATCGTAAAAGCGATCGGTGACGTAAACCAGGAGCGCCGGCTCTGTGCCGATCACCTTATAACCGTGCGCGACACCAGCGGGCACCAGCAGTTGCCACGGCCGTAGCGCGCCCACATACAGCGTGTTCCGCGCGCCGAAGGTGCTTGAGCCCTTGCGTAGATCGACCAGCGCGACTTGCAGCATCCCCATAGTGGCGGTCCAGCAGTCGGCCTGTCGCAGATGGTAATGGAATGCCTTGATCGTGCTGGGATAGGTCAGCGCGGCGGATACTTGCGTGCTCGTCGCGGAAAAGTCCGACACCAGCTCGCGGCCGAAGCGCACGATTTCGAAAAAGTAGCCGCGATCGTCGGCCCACAGCGGGTACGGACGCACTCGTACGCCGGCGATGAGCTGCGGCGAATCGGGCGCCTGGATCAGGGAGCCGATCCCCTTCTCGCACTCCGGGTAGACCAGCTCCAGCGCGCCGGAGCTCGCAATGCCCCCCCGCGCGGTTTTCACGGCTGGCTCGCCGGCCATCACCGCGTCACCTCTTCCGCCACCGTGGCCCGGGCCTCACTGTGCAGTTGGCGCGTGCGGGCGACCAGGTTGCCGGCGCGCAGCAGCGAATCGAAGGTGCCGGCGTCCGTCCACCAGCCCTCGAGATTCGAAAACGTCATCGACCCTTCGCGGATGTAAGCGTTGTTTACGTCGGTGATCTCAAGCTCACCGCGCGAGGAGGGCACCAGCGTGCGGATCTTCTCGAAGACCGTGGCATCGTACATGTAGATCCCGGTAACCGCGTAATTCGATTTCGCCTTCTGCGGCTTCTCTTCAATGCCGATGATGCGGCTGTCCCCGATCTCGGCGACGCCGAAGCGCTCGGCATCGGGCACCTGCTTCAGCACGATGTGCGCGCCGTGGGCCTGCGCCTTGAACTGCTGGACCGCGCTCCGGATTGTGCCTTCGATGATATTGTCGCCCAGGATGACGCAGATCTTGCGGCCATCGGCGAAATGCTCGGCCAGCGCGAGCGCCTCGGCGATGCCACCCTCGCCCTCCTGGTACGCGTAATTCAAGTGCGCCAGACCGAACTGCTTGCCGTTGCCAAGCAGCCGCAGGAAGTCTCCCGCATTCTTGCCTCCGGTGACGATCATGATATCGCGCAGGCCGGCGTCCACCAGCGTTTGGATGGGATAGTAGACCATCGGCTTGTCGTAGACCGGCAGCAGGTGCTTGTTCGTGATCTTAGTGAGCGGGAAGAGCCGGCTGCCCGTTCCACCCGCCAGGACGACGCCTTTCATGATCCCTCAATCATACAACAGGGCGTTGGGCTTGCCGCTATAATCGCTTCTATGCCCACTCAAGCGACTTACGACGATGCCAATCTGATCCTGCGGCTCTACGACTTGAGGCGTGAAGGAAAGATGCGCCAGGCCCGCGAATGGTTCTCCAAGTATTTCTGGGTTTCCTCGATGGAGGAAGCGCAGAAGCTCATTCCACCAGGCACCCAGGAAAACGCCTATTTCCGTATGGTGGTGAGCTACTGGGAAATGGTGGCTTCGTTCGTGACTTCTGGCGTGCTGAACCAAGAGCTGTTCTTCCAAAGCGGCGGTGAACTGCTGTTCGTCTGGGAGCGGGTCCGCCAGGTGCTTCCGGCCTTTCGTGCGATGTCGAAAAACCCCGAATCCTGGAAGAACCTGGAGACCGTGGGGAACGCCTTCATCCAGTGGATGAAAAGCAAGGGACCGGAGGTCTATCCCACCTTTCAGGCAATGATTCGCAGCGCCGCGGCCACGCCGGAGAAAACTTAACAGCCGCTCGGCAAGCGGCGCGATCGATACCACGGTCTGAACCGCGCTACAATTCCTTCGTGCGGCAACGGCTCTCAATTATCGAAGACGAGGCGGACATCGTCGAGATGGTCCGCTACAACTTCCGGAAGGAGGGATTCGAGGTCGAGAGTTTCGGCCGCGGCAAAGAGGGGCTCGCGCACCTGCGGCGCAACCCGCCCGACGTGCTGCTGCTCGATATCATGCTGCCGGACGAAGATGGCTTCAGCATCTGCCGCCAATTGCGCGCCGACGAGCGGCTCAAATCTTTGCCTGTGATTTTTCTCACTGCGCGGGGCGAGGAAGTGGATCGCATCGTCGGCCTAGAGGCTCGGCGCGGACGATTACGTCGTGAAGCCATTCAGCCCGCGCGAGCTGGTCGCACGAGTCAAAGCGATCCTGCGGCGTCAGACGCGCTCCGCCGAATCTGGCGGCGTGGTCGAGATCCGCGGCCTGCGCCTGGACGAGCGCACACAGGAGGTGACGGTCCGCGGCGCGGCCGTCGAGCTCAGCGCGCTCGAGTTCAAGCTGCTTTATTTCCTCGCATCGCATCCGCGGCAGATATTCAGCCGCGACCGGCTGCTCGATGAAATCTGGGGTCGTGACTGCGCGGTGACGTTACGGACCGTTGATGTACACATCCGGCGCTTGCGGGAGAAGATCGAAGCGCAACCGGACAATCCGGAGTACATTGGTACGGTGCGCGGCGCCGGTTACCGCATGATGGCCGCACCGCCCGAGGCCAGCTAGTGCCGCTCCGCAGCCTCATTTTTCGCAAGCTCCTCCTGAGTGCATTTGTCCTGATTGCGATCACCCTGGTCGTCCTCGATTTCTATCTAACGCGATACACCGCCCAGCACGAGCGCGATGTAGTTGCCGGACAGCTTGCCGCTGAGGGCCGCATCCTCGCCGGCGAGCTGGCGCCGGTCCAGCCGGTTGCACTCGAGAACTGGGCCCGGGCGGCTGGAAAGCGCGCGCAGGCGCGTATCACGATTATCGATCCCCGTGGCCTCGTACTGGCCGATTCCGAGCACGACCCGGAGACGATGGAGAACCACGGCCAGCGGCCGGAAGTCCGCGAGGCGTATCGCGGGGGCACCGGCTTTGCGACCCGGCGTAGCGCCACGCTGGACGTCGAGCTGAGTTACGTCGCGCTGCCGCTCACCTACCGCGGCCAGGCAGGATTCGTGCTGCGGCTGGCGCTGCCGTTGCGCGAGCTCACTGCCGCAATTGCGGCGGTGCGCCGGCGCATTGTCTCCACTTCCCTCGCGGCTGCCGCCGCCGCGCTTGTAATGGCCTACTTCTTCTCCCGCTCGTTCACCCGCCGCGTTGCGCGGCTCCAGGCGTTTGCGGCCGGCTTGCTCGGCGCTCGCGTTCCGGAAAAGCTTATGCCGGATGCCAAGGACGAGCTGGGAGCATTGGCGGCATCGTTGAATCAGACAGCGGCTCAGCTCCGCGAGCTTTTCGACAAACTCAGTCTCGAATCCGGACGGCGCGAAGCCATTCTGGCGAGCATGATGGAGGGCGTGCTGGCGGTGGATCACGAGCTCCGCGTTACTTTCTGCAACGACGCGTTTGCGCGCGCCGTGGGCGCGCGGTTGCCCGTTCCCGAGCGGCTGCCCGTGTTGGAACTGGTGCGCGACCCCGCGTTCCTCGACATGCTCAGCCGTGTGCTGGTGACGCACGAAACTGTCAAACAGCGGCTTCAGCTCTCGGCCGCCGACGGGAGGTCGTTCGAGGTTCAGGCGGCTCCGCTCGCGGGCCAAACACGCCGCGGCGCGCTCGCCATCCTGCACGATATCACCGACCTCGAGCGCCTCGAGCGCATTCGGAAGGATTTCGTCGCAAACGTCTCACATGAGCTGCGAACCCCACTCACCGCGATTCGCGGTTACGCCGAGACGCTGCTCGACGGCGCGCTCGAAGACCCCGAAAACAACCGCAAATTCCTTGACGTAATCCGGGCGCACGCAATTCGGCTGAACAACATCGCCTCCGACCTGCTCATCCTGTCCGAACTCGAATCGGGCCAGCCGGTGACCGCGCCGGAGCCGGTTTCGATCCGCGAGGCGCTCGAAGCTGCCTTGCACACGGCGGAATCCGAGGCGCGGGTGCGGGGCATCACATTGCATGCCGGCGCGCTCGATGCCGGCGAAGTGCTTGGCCACCGCATCCGGCTCGAACAAGCGCTCGTCAATTTGCTGGATAATGCCGTCAAGTTCAACCGCCCGGGCGGCGAGGTTCGCATCGAAGCCGCCTGGACGGCGGACGGCAAGGCCCGGATCTCGATCGCCGATACCGGTGTCGGCATTCCCAGTGACGATCTTCCGCGCATTTTCGAGCGCTTCTATCGCGTGGACAAGGCGCGATCGCGCGAGGTCGGCGGAACAGGCCTTGGGCTTTCGATCGTCAAGCATGTCGTCGAGCGAATGGGCGGAACCATCACGGTAGCGAGCGAGTTGGGGAAGGGCTCGTGCTTCGTGGTGGAGCTGCCCGCCGTTTGATGCGCTGCGCGCAACAGAACTTTTAACACTCTTGTAACAATTGCCTCACAGTCTTGTGATGAGCAGCCGCTACCTTGGGGAGCATGAAGCACATTAGGTTACTCTTGCTATTCGTGTGGATGTTTCCGGTGTTCTGTCTGGCACAGGGACCGGCACCGGCCGATGATGTCACAAAGCTGCGCGAACAGGTCGCCACTCAGCAGAAACAGATCGATGATCTGCGTGCGGCGCTTGAAGCACAGCAGAAGGCGCTCGATCGAATCGCTGCGAGCGCTGTAACAACCCCAGTACAGATGCCGCCGTCCGGGATGGCGCCAACCCAGAAACCACCAGCGATCGATGAGAAAGGCGTTCCTTATTCGCCCTTATCGTTCCACATCGGTGGCGCCGATTTCACGCCGGTCGGCTTCATGGATTTCACGTCCGTGTTCCGCTCGACGAACGTCGGCAGCGGAATCGGAACCTCGTTCGGCGCCCTTCCTTTTAGCAATGCGGCAGCGGGCAAGCTGACGGAAAACCGGTTCAGCGCACAGAACTCGCGCATCGGGCTGAAGGTCAATGGCGATTTTGGAAAGAACCAGGTCACTGGCTATGTAGAGGCTGACTTTTTGGGCAATGCGGCCAATAGCCTCTTTGTCACCAGCAATGCGAATACCTTGCGCATGCGGCTCTATTGGGTCGATCTGCGGAGAGGGAAGTGGGAGGTTTTGGGCGGGCAGTCGTGGAGCTTGCTGACGCCGAACCGCGTGGGCCTCTCACCGATGCCATCGGACATCTTCTACTCGCAGGACATGGACACGAACTATCAAGTGGGCCTCACGTGGGCGCGCCAGGCACAGTTCCGTGTCGTGTACCACGCGGATAAGAACTGGACGATCGGTCTCTCCGCGGAGAACCCGGAACAGTACGTCACCAGTGGAGTGACATTCCCGTCCGCTTTTGCCTCTCAGATCGATGCCAACGGCAGCGCTACGTCGGTCCCCAACGTGCGGCCCGATCTCATCGCCAAAATCGCGTACGACACCGATGTCAGCGGGAAGCATATGCACGTCGAAGTCGCGGGCTTGTCGCGCTCCTTCAAGACGGAGTTTTCAAACCTGAGCGGCTCCTCGCACATCGAAGCCGGCGGCGGATCGTTCAATACTGTGCTGGAACTGGCGAAGAACTTCCGTTTCGTCCTGACCTCTTTTTACAGCAGCGGCGGCGGCCGTTACATCTTCAATCTGGGCCCCGATCTGATCGTGAGGCCTGATGGCACCCTCTCACCCGTTCATTCGATGTCCGGTATTGGGGGCTTCGAGTACCAGATCGATCCCAAGTCGTTCCTCTACGCCTATTACGGCGGGGCCTACTTCCGGCGCAATTATGGATTCGGTGGGACTCCCGCGGCCTACTTCGGTTTCGGTTTCCCCGGCTCGACGACCAGTGCCAACCGGGAAATTCAGGAGCCAACATTCGGCTACACCAACACATTCTGGAAGAACAAGAATTACGGCGCCCTACAGTTGATCACCCAGTATTCCTACGTGACCAGGCACCCGTGGGCTGTTGCCGCGGGAACCCCTGTGGAAGCACATTCACACATGATATTCGCCGACCTGCGGTACGTGCTGCCGTAGCCCGCGGTTTTCGCCCCTCATCACACGTGGCCGGGCGCTTGAGCCTGCGCGAGCGGCTTCGTGTAGGGGCTGGCTTTCCCCTTATCTCCTTGCAGCGGCGGTTCGGTGCAGCGGACACCGGACCGCGCGCCTCAGGGGGCTGAGCCGTAATTCTCTGGCAGCAGTCCTAAGATAATCTTGTTTGCCGACGCGAAGGTGCGCTCTCGGCTATCACCACTGAGGTGCGTTTAGTCGCGGTGCCCTCGCGCACGGCCGTCCCGCTCCGGCACGGAGCTACCGGGCTGCGACGCGGGTCTGTTTGAGTACTTGGATTGCGGCGCGGCAGAACGCCGGTAGATCGTCCGGCTTGCGCGAAGTCACCAGGTTGCCGTCGATGACGATTTCGGCGTCCTCCCAGTGCGCTCCTGCGTTCACCAGGTCATCTTGGATGGCAAAGAAGCTCGTAACCCTGCGCCCCTTGAGGATCCCCGCCGAGCAAAGCACCCATCCGCCGTGGCAGATCGAAGCGATCAGCTTGCCCTGCGCGTCGAGATCTTTGACGAACTGGTTCGCTTGCGCGTGCCGCCGGATGTGGTCGGGCGCGTAGCCCCCGGGAATCACCACGCCATCGAAGTCCTGGGCCCTCACCTGATCGTAGGACTTGTCGCAAACCACCGGATAGCCGTGGCGGCCCGGATAGGTCTCGCCGGCTGTCGCGCCCACGGTAACGACTTCGGCCCCGGCCTCCTTGAAGCGGTAATACGGATACCAGACCTCCAGGTCCTGATAGAGCTGATCCACAAGAATTGCGATGCGCTTTCCCCCGAGTTCCATATGCATTTATTGTAACGGCCGCGGCGGGAAAACGGATTGTCTTGAGCCAACAGGCCCGTGGTCCGTCCGTAGCGCCCGGCGGCACCGCCGTCTGCCTACACGTCCAAGTTCTTGACGTCCAGCGCGTTCTCTTCGATGAATTTGCGGCGGTTCTCGACGTCTTCGCCCATCAGGGTCGTGAAGATCTCGTTGGCCTCGACAGCGTCTTCCGAGCGGACTTGCAGCAGTGTGCGCGCCTCGGCGTTCATCGTCGTTTCCCAGAGCTGTTCCGCGTTCATCTCGCCGAGGCCCTTGTAGCGCGTCACGGATGCGTCGCGCACGCCCTCGCCCTTGATGTACTCGAGCAGGCCGCGCCAGTCGGGGCGCGTCTCGCGGCTCCCATCCTTCACCACAACGAAGGGGGGGCGGTTGTGCAGGGCGATCTGTTTAGCGATATTGCGCAGGCGCCTGTACTCAGGCAGCGTAGCGAGCTCGACCCCGATGAAGCGCTCGGCATTCGTCACATCGTGAAAGCTCACAATCCACGCCGAGTGCTCCTCGTCACGATTCATTCGCGGCTCGATCTTCATCGCCTTCAGCTTCTCGATCAACGGCACCAGGTTCCGCTCCTCGGTGAAATCGGCCTTCGAGTCGATCTTCAAAGCGGGGTCGGCCAGGACCTCGACGACCCGCGGATCGCGCACCTTGCGCTCGACGCGCTCGAACTGGTGCTGGAACTCATCGAGCAGGTTGAGGAAGTTGCGCAGCTCGGGCCCCTCCAGGCGCACCACCGCGCCGGAGCCATTCGAGCCTACTTCAACCGCCAGGTTCTCAGTCGCGCGCCGCAGGATCTCTCGCAGGAACTCCTTTTCGTTCTTGATGTACTTCTCGCTCTTGCCCTTCTTGATGCGGTAGAGCGGCGGCTGCGCCACAAACACGTTGCCGCGCATGATGAGCTCCTGCATCTGCCGGTAGAAGAAAGTCAGCAGCAGCGTGCGGATGTGCGAGCCATCCACGTCGGCATCGGTCATGATGATGATCTTGCCGTAGCGCAGCTTGGTGATGTCGAAGTCCTCGCGGATGCCCGTGCCGAGCGCGGTGATCATGGTGCGGATTTCCTCGTGGCCGAGCATCTTGTCGGTGCGCGCTTTCTCCACGTTGAGTATCTTGCCCTTAAGCGGCAGGATGGCCTGATACTTCCGGTCCCGCCCCTGCTTGGCGGTGCCGCCGGCTGATTCGCCCTCCACCAGGAACAACTCGCAGCGCTCGGGGTCCTTCTCCTGGCAATCGGCAAGCTTCCCCGGCAAACCGCCGGAGTCAAGCGCGCCCTTGCGGCGCGTCAGGTCGCGCGCGCGCCGCGCTGCATCGCGGGCCCGTGCCGCATCGATCGCCTTGCCAACGATCTTCCGCATCACCGGCGGGTGCTTATCAAAGTACTCACTCAATTTCTCGTGGACGAACTGGACCACAAAGCCGCTGATGTCGCTATTCAGCTTGCCCTTGGTCTGGCCTTCAAACTGCGGTTGCGGCAGCTTGACGCTGACCACGGCAGTGAGGCCCTCGCGCACGTCGTCGCCGGTCAGGTTCTCCTTCACGTCCTTGAAGAGCCCAGACTGCTGCCCGTAGGTGTTGATGACGCGCGTTAGCGCGCTGCGGAAACCGGTCAGATGCGCGCCGCCATCAACGGTGTTGATATTGTTCGCGAAGCTGAAAATGTTCTCGCTGTAGCCGTCGTTGTACTGGAAAGCCACTTCCATCGTGAGAACGCCGCCGTTCGGCAGCTCCCGCGTGCCCTCGAAATAGATCGGCCTATCGTGTAGCACCGTCTTGCCGCGATTCAAATGCTTAACGAACTCCGCGATGCCGCCGCTGTAAAAGAACTCGTGCGACTTCGGCGGGTCCACGCGCTCATCGCTGAGCGTGATTCTCAAGCCCTTGTTCAAGAACGCCATCTCGCGCAGCCTCTGCGACAGGATGTCGAAGCTGAATTCGGTGGCATCCATGATAGTCGCATCGGGCTTGAAGGTGATTTTCGTCCCCGTCTTCCTGCCCGCCTTGCCCTTCCGCTCGAGCGGTCCTTTCGGCACTCCGCGCTCGTACTCCTGCTCCCAGGTGAATCCGTCGCGCCAGATCTCCAGCTCGAGCCGTTCAGAAAGCGCGTTGACGCAGCTCACGCCCACCCCATGCAGGCCGCCCGAAACCTTGTAGCTCTTCGTGTCAAACTTACCCCCGGCATGCAATTTCGTCATCACGACCTCAGCCGCAGATACGCCTTCTTCCTGGTGCATATCCACCGGGATCCCCCGCCCGTTGTCGATGACGGTGATTGAGTTATCGCTGCGGATTGTGACGTGGATTTCGGTGCAATAGCCAGCCAGAGCCTCATCTACCGAGTTGTCCACAACTTCGTAGACCAGGTGATGGAGACCGGTCTCGCCGGTCGAGCCAATATACATAGCCGGGCGCAGGCGTACCGCCTCCAACCCCTCCAGCACTTTGATGCTGGTGGAGTCGTAGATATCACCGCTGGGAGGTTGTAGATCCTCAGTTGCCATCAAAACCTCGAAACATGCTCATTGCTCGTGGCTGATGCCCGCAGAGTTATATTCTGTCCACACGCGACGGGCTACACACAATCAGTCATACCCTCATGGGCATTACGACATAGCGATACTCGTACCCTTCACCGCTTGTGGCAGGCCGCACTTCGGCTGCACTATGTGGATCCTTAAAACAAAACGTCACCTCCTCTTCAGAGACCGCTCGCAAGAACTCTATGAGGTATTGCGCATTGAACCCAATCTCTGTAGCGGTGCCGGTGTACTCAGTCGGGATACTCTCTTCACTTTCACCGGTCTCCGAGATAGACGAGAAAACTTTGAGCTCGCCTGGGCAGAACTGCAACCGGATTGCGCGAGATCGCTCATCGGCGAACTGTGATACGCGCTCGATCGCGCTGAGCACCTCTTAACGTCCCATAGTCACCGTGTAACGGTGATCTTTGGGTAGTACCCGCTCATAATCCGGAAATGTCCCTGTTAGTTTACGGCTGATCAGCAAGCGGTCGCCAAACTGGAAGAATAGATGATTCTCGTCACCTGCGAATTTCACCGCCGTTTCCCTCTCCATCTCCTGCACGAGTTTGAGAATCTCTCCCATCGCCTTTCTCGGTAACAGCGTTCGGTAGGAAGATGTGATGCCGGGAATTGGAGAACGGCTTTCGATATACGCAAGCCGATGGCCGTCGGTTGAAACCATTAGCATGCCTTGGTTTTTGAGCTGCAGCAAGGCGCCACTCAGTGTAAAGCGTGACTCCTCTGACGAGATTGCAAACATCGTCTTCCCGATCATTAAGGCAAGCACAGCACAAGGAACTTCTGCGACCTCCTCTGGCATCTGAGGCAGCTCAGGAAAGCTCTCCCTTGAGATTCCTGCAATACGCGTTTTTGATCGGCCACACTGAATACTCACCCAATGGTTCTCAAGGAACTTAACACTTAAATCCACATCAGGTAGCAATCGCACATAATCCAGCAACCGCCGGACTGGTACTGTACCCGAGCCTTCCTTGCCAACATGTGCTGGACAGGAACAACGTATACCCAACTCCAGGTCCGTTGCAGTCAAATGAATACGGTCCCCGCTAGCCTCCATAAGAACATTTGATAGAATCGGTATCGTAGTCCTCTTTTCAACAACACCTTGTGAAAGGCTTAACTCACGGACCAAATCGCTCTTGCTAATGGTGAACTCCATCGGCTCATGCTCTCCCTTCGCTCTCTACTACTGCCCTCTAAAATGCTAAGAATAGCAACAGCAATCGTAGGGACTGTTGAAATGTTCATTTCTCTCTAAATTATACAAAACTTGGGTGGTTCTCCGCTAGGGCCGTATTGAAAAAATTATTACGGAGAGATGGAAACCCATGGGTAGTCATCTTGGTATCCACAGAATTCAGGGGCAGGGGGCATGTTGGCGTGTTCAGGCTCCTCCATCCCTAATTCAGTGAATCGGTTATGCTGTGGATCAATCTGTTCAAATCGGTATCATTATGCCGCAGCTGCTCAATGCGGTGGATGGAGTGAAGCACTGTGGTGTGGTGTTTACCCCCAAAAGCGCGGCCGATCTCTGGTAGCGAAGACTGGGTCATCTCCCTGGCGAGGTACATCGCAATCTGGCGTGGCCGGGCAATCTCCCTACGATTGCTCTTTTGTTTAAGCTGAGCGGGTTGTAGAGCATGTTTTGTAGCAACCGCTCGGATGATTGCATCAATTGTTATCCGCCGCTCGTCGTCGTGAATCAGATGCTTCAATATTTGCTGCGCCATGGACAGGTTGATACTTGTGCCAGTGACCGAGGAATACGCAATCAGTTTGATAAGGGCGCCTTCCAATTCGCGCATGTTTGACTTCGTTCTAGTGGCAAGGAACACGCGCACATCTTCAGGTAGCCTGAGCCCCTCTGCCTCTGCCTTTTTATCCAGGATCGCCATTTTTGTCTCGATGTCAGGTGGCTGGATGTCTACCATTAGACCCCACTCAAAACGTGACCGCAGGCGCTCGAGTAGGCCAGGGATCTCTTTCGGCGACGAGTCACTCGAGATCACAATCTGTTTTTGATGCTCATGCAACTCGTTAAAGGTGTAAAAGAATTCGTCTTGGGTGGCTTCCTTGCGGCCCAGCACATGGATATCGTCGATGAGCAGAACATCAGCGGACCGGTAATGCTGGTGGAAGTGCGGCATTCGCTGAAGCCGGATGCTCGAGATCATCTCATTCATAAACCGCTCGCTCGACGTATAGACAATACGCATCGTACCGAAGTTGTCTAGTAATGCCCGGCCGATGGCATGCATCAGGTGCGTCTTTCCCATCCCAACGCCACCATAGATGAACAGCGGGTTATATTGCTGTGCAGGCTTGCTTGCGACTGCACGTGCCGCCGCATGGGCAAACTGATTGCAGGAACCGACGACAAATGTCTCGAACGTAAACTTGGGGTTAAGCTGGGTCGTCGAACTCCGGAAGACGAGCTCCGGATAGGCCCCGGGCGCCACGGCGGCTACTTCATATCTGATATGGGTCACAGTCAGGCCAAGCTCACGCATCACGGAGTGGAGGAGTTGCGTGTATTCCTGCTGGATGTACTCCTTGGCAGCCTCATTCGGAACGGAGACCCAGAGGGTGCTGTCATCGTATTCCCGTAGCGAGGTCCTCGAGAACCAATTCTGGTAGCTCTCCGTACTGAGCTTCGACACAAGCTTGTTTTTGATGAGTTCCCAGACGTTCATAATCTGAGGAGCAGCGGAGTGAACGCTCATTTATTCACACCTTTTCCACCGGCTGTGGAAATCTCGATCCCTTACGCTTACGTTTTTCCGAGTGAACCGTCGCGAGGAACCATCACAACCCCTCAAGTCTTAGGCTCACTCCCATGAGGTCGAAGGCCAGTCTAGCATAGATCCACGCGGGCGGAACCCAAAAGTTTCCCACCCTCAAGTCTATGATTACAAAGGACAAATCCGTGTTGTAATTAAATCATTTTCACTTGCTTTTGTAGGCCGAGTACCGCATTTGACAGGGGTAACGGCGCCGCGCGAGAATTGGTACTGCGAGCGGGAGTAACTCAGTTGGTAGAGTGCAACCTTGCCAAGGTTGATGTCGCGGGTTCGAATCCCGTCTCCCGCTCCAGCCCCCTGTTTTTGGGCCTCAAAATCTAACGTCGTGTCTCGTGTCACGGTGTCCTGGGCCGCCACGTGACCGTTTTCCGGTCCAGATAACGTGCGACTGCTCGCCGCAGACACACACCGCGCGGTCAGCGTCTGGCCGTGGACCGTGAGCCGGCGCAGTCCTCAGTCAGGATTGCCGCTCTGGCCCGGGCCGCCGCGCCGTACCGCTGCGCGCGGCTTTGGGGGGAGAGCAACCCAGGAGGGAAGAGTAATCACCGGGATGAGGGCGTTGTGCTCTTCCCTGGCCGGGGCTGGGATGTGCATGGCGAGTTCCTCGTTGAGCGTTTTGATGAACTCCTCGACCTGGTGCTGCATGGCCGCCATCTTTTCGCGCATGTTCAGGATGATCTCAACGCCGGCGAGGTTCACGCCGAAATCGCGCGTGAGCTTGAGTATCCTCTCCAGCCGCTCGAGGTCCTCCCGCGTGTACAGCCGGGTGTTGCCTTCGCTGCGTGAGGGCGTTAGCAGGCCTTCCCGCTCGTAGAGCCGCAGCGTTTGCGGGTGGATCTGATACTGTTCCGCTACCGCCGAAATCATGTACGCCGCAGCTCTCGTCTTTCCCTTGGGCATAGGCTATACCTGAGTCCAGATCTGCGCGCGCGGATCATCGGGGTTCAATTGGGCCAGTTCGCGCAAGATCTCCTTCGTGCGCTCGTCGCGTACCTTAGGTGGCTGCACAACGACTTCGACGATCTGGTCGCCGCGCTTGTTCCTGCGGGAATTGAAAACCCCCTTGTCGCGCATGCGAAACTTCTGGCTGCTTTGAGTGCCCGGAGGTATTTTGAGCAGCGCGCGGCCATCGATTGTTGGCACCTCAATCTTGGCGCCCAAACCCGCTTCCGCTACCGTGATGGGTACGCGGATCTCAATATTGTCACCCTCGCGGTGGAAGAACGAGTGCGGTTGAACGCGCGCGGTGATGTAGAGATCGCCCGGTGGCGCGCCCATCGTGCCCGCGTTGCCTTTGGCGCCGACCCGCAGCCGCGTGCCGGTCTGCACTCCGGCCGGAATCCGAACATCGACGCTCTCGGTGCGCGGAATACGGCCCTCGCCGTGGCACGCCGGACAAACATTCCGCAGTTTGCCCGAACCGCCGCAGCGTGGGCAGGTGAGATTGAATCGCATGGCCCCGGCCGTCTGCGTGACGTTGCCAGTTCCGTTGCATTGCGGACAGGCCGTCGTTGCGCCGCCGGAGGCGCCCGTACCGCCGCACGTTGAGCAGGTCTCCTGACGAGTGACATTCAGCGTAACCTGCGTGCCCCGAATGGCCTGCCAGAAATCGATATTGAGCGAGTACTCGAGGTCCGTGCCCTTTTCAGGAGCAGCGCGCTCCTCACGGCGCGCGCCGCGGCCGAAAAACTGACCGAACAAATCGCGGAATCCGCCGCCACCATAATCCGTATGCTGCCCGGCGTCGCCCGCCTGCGAAAATACGTCGGAAAAATCAAACCCACCGAAACCCATGCCCGGACCCTGCTGACCGGCGCCCGGACCAGCCTGCGGCCCATGCTCGGAATAGAAGCCGTACTGATCGTACATCTGCCGCTTCTTCGGATCGCTCAGGACGTCGTAGGCTTCCTGAACTTTCTTGAAGCGCTCTTCGGCCGCTTTATCGCCGGGATTGAGATCAGGATGGTGCCTCCGCGCGAGGCGGCGATACGCCTTGCGGATCTCATCCGGGCTGGCGCTGCGGCTTACACCGAGCGCTCCGTAATAATCTTGAGTCCTGGTGGGCATAGAAAACGCTTGCCGGTTGTGGAAAGTGCGTAGCAGCCTGCCGCCGGCGATGCGTCAGCGGACAAAAGCGCTCGTCTACGGCCTACGTCCCGCGATCCCCAATCCACATCCACAACCTGCTCACTTCTTTTCCTTCTCATCCACGTCAACGAACTCGGCGTCTACCACGTTTTCTTTCGGTTGCTCCGCCTTAGGCTGGGTGCCGTCGCCTTGCGCACCGCCGCCGGCCTGCTGCTGGGCGGTTGCACGGTACATCGCCTCGGCCAAGCGGTGGCTTGCCGATTCCAGCTTCTCGCGCGCCGAGTTGATGCGCTCCACGCCGCCCTCTTTCATCGCGTTCTTGGTGTCTTCGATCGCCTGCTCGATGGCACGCGCGTCGGCATCGCCGATCTTGTCCCGGTGGTCGCGCAACATCTTCTCGACGTTGTAGACCATGGCGTCAGCGCGGTTGCGCGCGTCGATCTCCTCGCGTTTGCGCCGGTCCTCTGCAGAGTGCGCATCGGCGTCCTTGGCCATCTTCTCAACCTCTTCTTTGCTCAAGCCCGAGGATGAGGTGATGGTGATCTTCTGCTCGTTGTTGGTGGCGCGGTCTTTGGCGGTGACGTTCAGAATGCCGTTCGCGTCGATGTCGAAAGTCACCTCGATTTGCGGTATGCCGCGCGGAGCCAGCGGGATGTTGGCCAATTGAAAGACTCCGAGCAAGCGGTTGTCGCCCGCCATGGCGCGTTCGCCCTGGTAGACCTTGATCTCGACCGAGGTCTGGTTGTCCGCCGCCGTCGAGAACACCTCGCTTTTGCGCGTCGGGATCGTGGTGTTGCGGTCGATCAGCTTCGTGAACACACCGCCCAGCGTCTCGATACCGAGCGAAAGCGGGGTCACGTCGAGCAGCAGCACGTCCTTCACTTCGCCGCCGAGCACGCCGCCCTGCACCGCCGCGCCGATGGCGACGACTTCATCCGGGTTCACACCCTTGTGCGGCTCCTTGCCGAAGAATTCGCGCACCATCTCCTGCACGTGCGGGATGCGGGTCGAGCCGCCCACGAGCACCACTTCGTCGATCTGAGGCGGATTCACTCCGGCATCGGAGAGCGCGCGCTTCAGCGGCTCCAGCGTGCGGTTTAGAATGTCCTGCACCATCTGGATGAAGCGCGCCCGGGTCAGCTTCATGACCAAGTGCTTCGGCCCGGTCGCGTCGGCGGTGATGAACGGCAGGTTAATCTCGGTCTCGAGCAGTGTCGAGAGCTCGATCTTCGCCTTCTCGGACGCTTCCTTGAGCCGCTGCAATGCCATCTGGTCTTTCGAGAGAATCGATGCCGTTCTCGCTCCTGAACTCGCCGACAATCCACTCGATGATGCGCTGGTCGATGTTATCGCCGCCCAGGTGCGTGTCGCCGTTTGTGGACTTCACCTCGACCACGCCCTCGCCGACCTCCAGAATCGAAATGTCGAACGTGCCGCCGCCGAAGTCGTAGACGGCGATCGTTTCGTTCTTTTTCTTATCGAGGCCATAAGCCAGCGCGGCCGCGGTCGGCTCGTTGATGATGCGCATGACCTCGAGGCCCGCGATCTTGCCCGCGTCCTTGGTGGCCTGCCGCTGCGAGTCGTTGAAGTACGCTGGAACGGTAATGACTGCCTTAGTGAGTTTCTCCCCCAAGTAGGCCTCGGCGGCCTCCTTCAGCTTGGTCAGAATCATGGCGGAGATTTCCGGCGGCGAGTACTGTTTCCCCATGATCTCTACGCGCGCATCGTTGTTGCCGCCGCGGATGACCTTATAGGGCACCAGTTTCATCTCCTGACTGACTTCATCGAAGCGGCGACCCATAAACCGTTTGATGGAGTAAATCGTGTTCTCCGCGTTCGTGACGGCTTGGCGCTTGGCCACCTGCCCGACCAGCCGCTCACCGGATTTTGCAAAGCCGACCACCGAAGGGGTTGTCCGTGCGCCTTCCTGGTTGGGGATGACCACCGGCTGCCCGCCCTCCATGACGGCGACGACCGAGTACGTCGTCCCCAAGTCGATACCAATAATCTTGCTCATGTCCCTCCCAGCCTCCTAGAATAAGTACAAATGAACTACGTTTCCAGGAGCGGTTCGGTAGCTACCGCTCTTAGCACATTTCTATTATCAAACCTTAGTATGCTACTGTCAAGTTCCCTCGTAGCCCTTTTTATCCCCATTTTTGGCTTTTCATTAGCCGCTGAGCAGCGTCCGTCCCTGCTGGTCGCTGCTGCCGCCGACCTTTCTAGCCTCCAGCAGCCGCTTTCCCAGTATTTCGAGCGGGTTACAGGGCAGAAGGTGCAGTTTATTTTCGGCGCGAGCGGGATGCTGGCCCGCCAAATCGAACAGGGGGCGCCCTACGATGTATTTTTGTCCGCGAACGAGAAGTTTGTGAACGATCTGGCTGCCGGGCGGCATCTGGTGTCCGGAACCGTCAGAATCTATGCCCAGGGGCGGCTGGGATTGTGGTCCCAGGACGGATCAGTTAGCAGCCTGGACGACCTGCGAAATCCGCGCGTCTTACACGTTGCCATCGCCAACCCCGCTCACGCGCCTTACGGGGTCGCGGCTTGGGAGGCACTGAAAAACCAGGGGCTTTGGGAGGCGCTGCAGCCGAAGATCGTTTACGCGGAGAACGTCCGCCAAGCTCTCGAGTACGCCGAAAGCGGCAATGCGGATGCGGTGATCACGGCTTGGTCCTTGGTCTCGGACCGCGGCGGCATCATGCTGCCGGAAACGTGGCATGCGCCCATCCGCCAGGCCGGCGGCGTTGTTGCGACGAGCCGGCAAGCGGCGGCCGCGCGACGTTTCCTAGATTTTCTAACCAGCCCGGAGGGACGGTCGATTCTGGAGAAACACGGGCTCATGCCGTCCGGGAGAAAGTAGGACTGTGGGTTGCACAATCGTGGACCGCGGATCGTGGACTGCCGGCGAGTGCCGGTGCAATCGCGTGTCCGTCGGCAATCTACGATCTAGGATTCCGCTCTCGCCGCCCCGGCCCGTAGCCCCCGGCCAACCCCTTACGCCTTCGGATGCGCCCTGTCGTAGACGGCCATCAGATCGGTGAGCGAGACTTGCGTGTACTTCTGCGTGGTCGAGAGGCTGGCGTGACCGAGTAGCTCCTGGATTGCGCGAAGATCCGCACCGTCGCTCAGGAGATGCGTGGCAAAGGCGTGCCGTAGTGCGTGGGGGTGCAGCGAGGTATCGCCCGCGAGGATGCTGGCATAGACTTTCACGATCGCGCGCGCGCCGCGGGCCGAGAGGCGCTTGGCGCGGTGATTCAGGAATAGCGCCGGCTCATGCGGCTGCGCGCAGCGCTCGGCCAGGTAGCGATCGAGCGCGGCGGCCGCTTTCGAGCCGAACGGAACCTGGCGCTCCTTTTTCCCTTTGCCGCGCACCAGGAGCCAGCGCTCGCTGAGGTCGAGATCGGAAAGATTGAGGCCCACGAGCTCGCTAATGCGGATGCCGCAGCCGTAAAGCAGCTCGAAGACGGCCAGGTCGCGCGCAAGGTGCGGCCGCTCGAGTTTGCCTGCGGCGATGTCATCGAGCAGCCTGTTCACCTGTTCGGGCGTCATTACGCGCGGCAGCTTTTTCGGTGTCTTAGGCGTGCGGATGAGGCGCGCCACGTTCGTTTCAGCCGCTCCCTGGCGGACGAGGAAGCGGAAGAACGAGCGCACGGCCGCAATTTTGCGGCGCATGGAAACGGGGCTGAGGCGCTGACGATAGAGATCGCCGAGCCACTCGCGAAGCGCGAGGGTATCGATGGCGCGCGGCGCCGGGGGCTGGGCGCCCTTGGGCGAGAAATACTCGACGAATTGCCGCAGATCGCTGGCGTAGGACCGCACGGTGTGCGCCGAAGCGTTCTGGCGCTTCAGTTCCTCGATATAGCGCGCCACTTGTTCCGCGAGCTCGGACACCGAAGGTAGTTTAGCGCTAACCGCGAGGCACACGCCTGCTGCGGCGCACGTTGCGCGCCCGGCTTGGCGGGGTCCGGGCCGCGATCCGGCTAGGCGGTCCGCAATTGCAGGAAGGTTCCGATTTTCCGGTCTGCCTCGTCAATGTGTTGGATGAGCCAATCTTGCAGCATGCCCAGAAGCTGAGCAGTGAGGGTGACGCGGCCCGCCTCGACCCCTCGGCAGAGCTTTTCCACTCGCTCAGTCAGGTCGTCATGCTTCGTCTTGTGGGAGCTGTACTCAGGATAGCCGCAGGCCTGCATGATTCGTTCTTCGGTTTCGAAGTGTGCCCGTGCATACGCAACCAGCCGCGCGAAGGCTTCCGCCAGGGTTCCCTGGCCTTCGCCGCTCAACATGGCCGCGTGCAACGCGCCAGCGGTCTCGAACACCCGTCTGTGCTGGGAATCGATTTCCGGGACGCCGATGATGTATTCGTCTCTCCACTCGAACATAATATACTTACGTTACTACAGGGGCGGATTTCACGGAATGTGGCCAATTGGCGATTCAAAACAGCATCTTGTGCTGAGCGTCGATCTCGGGGATCCGTACAGCGTAGTGGTTTTTCCACGCGAATGTCATACCGTTCTTGTCGGCCAAAACGCGGTGGTCTGCTGCATGGTCAGTTGCTGCTGACCGAGGCGACCCCGAGCGTCCACTCCTGGTGCGAATGATGGCATACAGGCCCTTTGCGCATTCTGGGAAGGTGCGAAATCTGAAACGTAGAACGAAAGTACCAAGCCGGCGCTCCGCGTCGGACCGCCACGCCCACAATATTTTGGTCCTTACCCCTTGATTCCCGCGGCCTGCCAAAAGCGGTCGATAAGTCGATTGACAGGATGAGGCTTAGCCGCCGTCCGATCTCAAAACGATGGTGCATCGTGTGCCGGTTCGCCTGGCCGCTTGTGGTTAGTCTCGGCCTCTCTGTGTTTGTGGCTGGATGCGGTCATAATGCTGGAAGCGAGGCGCGCGGCTATACCACCCATACGGAGCAAAGAATCGGCGACTTGGGCCGCCGTGTACACTCCGGCTCCCTTGTCGAAATCCAGGGCACCGTCACCTATGCCGACCCGGTTTCTGACTTGCTCTTTGTTCAAGATGGATCAGGCGCTCTCCGTGTCGAGGCGCGCCACCTGGATTCCGGCCTCGCGCCGAACCGTTGTGTGCGCGTGCGGGGCGTCGTGGCCGGGAGCGCTGGCGCCTTTTTCCTGACCGATGCCCAGGTCTTCTCCCTGCCCGGGTTCAGGACGACAGCGCCGGTGCGCGCTCCCATCGAGAAGCTTGTATCAGGCCAATTCCAATACCGCTTGGTGGAGCTCGAGGGCATTGTGCGGGCGGCATCGGTCGAACGCAGCAATATGCTCTGGCTCAGCGTGGTCGTCGAGCGCGAGCCCGTGAACGTAAGGGTCGTCGCATACACCGGCGTGCACGCCAGCGGGCTTCCGGATACAACCGTGCGCGTGCGGGGGATCCTGAATGTCATCCGCGACTATAATGGCAAACCGGCACGCGTTGAGTTGTGGGCCTCGACCTTCGATGACGTTAAGCTAACTCAGCCGGCCAGAAGCCTTTCCGACATCCCGCTGTGGACGGTCGCCCGCCTGAGGGCCGCTGGTGGTTCGGGGGTGCCGGCCGCACGGGTACGCATGCGGGGAAGCCTCATCACCCGCCTTCCCGAACATAGCCTGTGGCTTCGCGATGAGACGGGTGAGATACGACTGCGTCCCGCCGCGGCTAACCTTCTGAAGGGAGACAAAGACGCCGACCTGGTGGGATTTGCTTTGGCTGAATCCGGTGCTCTATCCCTGATCGAAACCGTGCCCGTATCGGCGCCCAAAGACAAAGACAATGCCAACCCGGCCGCTGCGGAAATGCCTGTCCTGCGGACGGCTGCCGCGTTGCACGCGCTGGAACCGCGTCAGGCGCTGATGCGCTACCCGGTCCACCTGCGCGCCGTGGTCACCTATTACACTCCCAGTTGGAAGGTTCTCTTCGTCCAGGACAAAACCGGCGGCACGTTCGTCAACATCCATAACTTCAAGGATCTGGGTTTGCACCCTGGACAACGCATCGAGATCTTGGGCGTGAGCGATGCCGGCGATTTTGCCCCCACGGTCGAGCTGATCAGACTCAGGCTTCTCCCGTGGTCGGGTCCGATGCCGGCGCCCGCAACTGCCTCCATCGATGAGCTGGTTTCCGGAAGACAGGACAGCAACTGGGTTGAAGCGAGTGGTGTGGTCAGGTCCGTCAGAGAGGAGGGCGGGCACACAGTACTGGAAGTTATCAGCGGAGTTCATCGGTTTCGCGTGCACCTGCTGGCCGACCTCGCTCGGGCCGCCCGATTGATCGACTCTAGGGTGCGGTTCCAGGGCGTGTGTGGCGCGGTTTTCAATCCGAAGAGGCAACTGATTGGCATTCAATTGCTCGTGCCGGGCGAAGCCTACATCTACGTCGAGGAGCCGGGCCCGGCCGATCCATTTGGCCTGCCGCTGAGCACAATCGACAGCTTGAGGCAGTTCGCTCCCAAGCGTTCGCCCGATCACCGCGTGAGGATCCAGGGTACAGCGGTCTTGCAGGGTTCCGGCAGACTCTATGTTCAGGACAGCACGGGAGGAGTGCTTCTGGTGATGGACCCGGGGGCCAGGATTGTGCCCGGAGAAGTGGTTGATGCGGTTGGGTTCCCGAGTCCGAGCTCGTTCGCGCCGGTTCTGACCGGCGCCACGATTCGCTTGATGGGCTACGGCGGGAGTCTGCCAGCCGTTCCGATCGTTGCGGAGCAAGCTCGGGAAGGGAGTTACGACGGACAGTTGGTCCGCCTCGATGGCTACGTCGTGGACCGGGCATCCACGGCGGAAGGCAGCAGTATCGTTCTTCAGTCGGGGAGCATGCACTTCACGGCGCAATTGGCTGCGGGCGCCGGCGATCTGTCCTGGCTGCGAAAGGGCTCCATCGCACAGATCACCGGCGTCTGTTCGGTAGTGGAGGCCGACGACTCGCGCTCGATCTTCGTACCCAACTCGTTTCGCCTGCTGCTGCGGTCGCCCAGCGACGTGGTGGTGCTTCGGCAACCGCCCTGGTGGACCGGGGAACGCGCACGGCAGACGGTGTTCAGCATGGGCATCCTCATCGCGGTGATCTCCGTCTGGGTCTTCGTGCTGCGGCGGCGGGTGCGCGCCCAGACGGCAATCATCCGCAGGAAACTGGATGAAGAGACCGCGCTCAAAGTCAAGAAGGAAGCAGCCGAAGCCGCCAGTCACGCGAAGAGCCAATTCCTTGCCAACATGAGCCACGAGATGCGGACTCCCATGAACGCGGTGAGAGGATTCGCGCATCTGCTCGCCGAAACCAGCTTGACCGAGGAGCAGCGCGAATGCACCCTGTTGATCAACCAGTCAGCCGATTTGCTGCTGGGGGTCATCAACGACATTCTGGATTTTTCAAAGATCGACGCCGGCCGGCTGGAACTCGAGCAGACTCCATTCCGGCTGCGCGATTGCATTTGCGGCACGGTTGCATTGTTCCAACATGCCGCGGACCAGAAGGGCATCGATCTTTCGCTTAGCCTGGCCGATGACATTCCGGAGATGGCCGCCGGAGACGACTTGCGTTTGCGGCAGATTCTGATGAATCTGATTGGAAACGCGGTGAAGTTCACCGCGCACGGAGGCGTCTCCGTAAGCGCGCGCCTCCTGGAGCGGACGGGCCAGACGACCAGCATTGCGATTGAAGTGGCCGACTCGGGAATCGGTGTGCCGCTGGAAATGCAGGGAGCGATCTTCTCCGCCTTCGTGCAAGCCGATTGTTCCACGGGCCGGAAGTATGGCGGCACTGGGCTTGGACTGGCGATCGCCGCCAGGCTGGTGGAGATGATGGGCGGGTCCATTCACGTCCACAGTGAACCGGGGCGCGGGAGTACATTCTCCTTTACCGTGGTGTTGAAGACAGTCGCAGCCGAGAGCCGCGCCCCCGAGCTCACGACTCCCACGAATGCGCCGCTCTCGCCGCTCTCGCTGTTGATAGCCGAAGACAACCTGGTAAACCAGCGGCTGATCGTACGGTTGCTGGAGCGTGCGGGGCACCGGACTACCGTGGCCCTGAACGGCCGCGAAGCGGTTGCCCGGTACTCCGAGGGGCATTACGACGCGGTCCTGATGGATGTCCAAATGCCGGAGGTGGACGGTTTCGAGGCCACCGCCCAGATCCGCGCCTTAGAGGCTGCCACCGGCCGGCACACCCCCATCATCGCCTTGACGGCGCACGCAATGGCCGGCGATCGTGAGAGATGTCTCGCGGCCGGCATGGACGCATATCTGCCCAAGCCGATCGATCCCCGAGCGCTGAGCGCGGCCCTTGCGGCGGTGGGGAACGGACCAGGCGCTGGGACCGGACACTCACCCGGGAATTAGGCTGGCACCATTCCCCCCTGAACTCGGGAGACGGCGTGGAGAGGACCTTCCTGCTTTCGGTCAACCTCGGCTGATGCTCGAGCGGATGATCGCACAACTCGCTTTCCGGCGTGCATTGGTTTTCCTGGTGCCCGGGGCGGGACTTGAACCCGCACTCACCTTGCGGTGAAAAGGATTTTAAGTCCTTTGCGTCTGCCGGTTTCGCCACCCGGGCAAGCTGTGGCCCCGCGCTTCATTATAGACAACGCCCTGCCCCGACGACGCTGCGAACATCCTGTTCAGGAGCATGCCGGGGCCAGCATAGGATGGTGCTTATCCCTGCTGCAAGCGCCAGGCCGGGAATGAGCGCCTCACTCCACTGCGTAGAGGTTGCCGTCTGCGCTGCCAAGGTAAACCACGCCGCGATCCACGGTGGGCGACGAGAGCATCGCCCCCACAGAGAAGATCTTTGCACCGGCAACGTACATGTCCTCAAAGAAGTCGGACGTGAAGATCACCTTGAAATCCGGCGCGCCGTCCGGGCCGAATGCGCCGAGAGCGTTCTGCTTTGAGGCCGGCGTCTGGAACTCCCAGGCGAACTTGCCAATCTTAAGGTCCACCGCGTACAGCCTTCCGTTGAAGGACCCGTAGTAGGCCATCCCGCCGGCAATCGCGGGCGAGGAAAAGACGATCATGTGCGCATCGAGAGTGAACCGCTCTTTGCCGGTGTTCGCGTCCACGGCTTGAAACAGCGGCGGGATGGACGTGCCGAAGTAGACCACGCCATCGTAAACCGCGGGCGACGCATTCACCCACGTCGTCTTGAAGTTCCACTTCTCTTGACCCGTCTTGGCGTCCACCGCGTAAACGTGCGAGTCACGGCAGCCGAAGTAGACCACGCCGCCGGAAACCACCGGTGAGGATTGAATCCCCGTCTGGTTGTAGTTCTTGTTGTCTTCACCGGTTTTGAATTTCCACTTTTCCTGGCCGGTGGCGGCATCGAGAGCGTAAAGGTAAGTATCCCAGCTACCGAAATAGACCACGCCATCGGCGAGCGCTGGAGAGGAGTGGACTACGTCCTGTGTGGCGAACTTCCATTTCAGTTGCCCGGTTTGGGCGTCGAGAGCGTAAAAGTTCTTATCGCCGCTGCCGAAATAGACGAGGCCCTTATCGACCGCGGGCGAGGAGAGATAAAAATCCCACAGGTCCGGGATGACTTGGGTTCGGGGATTGTAACCGTGCAAGCCCCTGGCTTCGAACATCCTCTCGCCAGCGGTCTCGAATTTCCACCTCAGTTTGCCGGTTGCCTCTTCGAGGGCGTAAAAGGCGCCGTCGTAGCTGCCGAAGAAAACCGTTCCTCGAACCACCGCAGGAGAAGAGCGGACAGGGCCGCCCGTGGCGAACTTCCACTTCTCTTTTCCTGTGGCCGTATCGACGGCATACAGGTTCTTGTCGTCGCTTCCGAAATAGGCGACGCTATCGGCAAGGGCAGGAGAGGATACCACCGCGCCGCCGGTCCTGAAAGCCCACTTGATGCCCTTGAATTGCCGCGGGCCTTCGGTTTCGTAGACTCCGGTATGAGCAAGATTGCCCCGGAACATGTTCTGGGAAAATGCGCCCGGCGAGACCGCGGCAACAAACGCTGGAAGCAGGAACAGCCGGTTGATAGGTTTGTGCATAAAGAGTCCAAGTACCTTTATACGCTGGCGCAGGGGATTTTGTTGCGGGCTGAACGCAGTTTAGCAACCGGGCTCGGAGAGGCTGGACACAAGGGAGGCGTCAGTTCCACCATTCGTCGGTCGGGAGGCAGTCGGCCCAGGGGGAACGCGGGCGAGGCTATTCGCCCCACAGCCGGGACACCGCCCCAAGCCGCCGTATAATAAAGGCATGCGTCCGCCTCGGAGAAGGCGAATGCCCGTCGAGGAACAGCACCCCATGAAAAATTGGTCCGCCGCGGCGTTCGCAGTCGTGGCTTGTGTTTTACCTGCGCTGGCAATGCCGTCGCCGACGGTTCGTGCCAACGCCGGCAAATCCGAAACCGCGGAGACCGCACCGGCTCGCCCGAAGTCCGGGAAAGTGGAAATCATGAAGTCGTCCGAGCTGCGGCCGGGGATGAAAGGCTACGCCTGGACCGTCTTCGCCGGGACCAAGCCCGAGCCTGTGCCGGTGGAAATCATCGGCGTTTTGAAGAACGCCTGGGGCCCGAAGCAGGACGTTATCCTGGCGAAGATGGGTGGCAAGGCGGCGCGGACTAACGTCGCGGCCGGGATGAGCGGCAGCCCGGTTTACATCAGCGGGAAACTGATCGGCGCGGTGGCTTTGCGCCTGAGCATGTTTTCCCCCGATGCCATCTGCGGAATCACGCCCATCGAGCTGATGCTCGAGGTCGAGGATTTTGACAACTCCGTTCCGGCGGATGCGCGCACGCCCGAGAGAGTGCAGGAGCTCCGGAAGGTGAGTGACCGCGCTCTCGATTCGATGGCCGAGCGGTCCTCCGGCGGAGGCGACTTGCGGCTCGAGCCCGCGTCCCTCAACCAGCGAGGTGACTGCTCGCCAGGTGATGGCGGCCGGCGCCGCGCCGGCCCTGCAGGCTTCCCGCAACAGAACGCGTCATGGTTCCCATCGAAACGCCTGTCAGCTTTTTCGGGGTTCGCTCCAGCCGTGCTGCGGGAATTCGGGCCGCTGTTCCAGCAGCTTGGCATTACGCCCGTCGCGGGCGGGGCGAGCAGCGCTCGATAGCCCAAGCCGGCGCCCGGATGGCAGAATGCGCTGCGCCCGGCGAACGCAAGTGCCGGGGTTCTGGTCTCGGGCGATATGAGCATGACCGGCCTCGGAACCGTCACCTACAACGATGGCAAGCGCGTGCTGGCGTTCGGCCACTCCTTCTTCAATCTCGGGCCGGTGGAAATGCCAATGAGCAAGGGCGAAATCCTGATGACGCTCTCCTCGGGTTACCAGCCCAACAAGTTCGGCAACGCAACCGAGATCGTCGGCGCTCTGACGCAGGACCGGCATAGCGGCATCATGGGCACGCTCGGCGCCGAGGCCCGCATGATTCCCGTCACCGTGACCGTGCGCTCGTTTGGGAAAACAACACCGTCAAGAAGCAGAGCGTCAACCACTTCAGCGTTTTCGTGAATCAGAAGTGGACACCTTCGCTGATGATGATGACCCTGTTCAATTCCATCTCCAGCTCCAACGATGCCATGGAGGAGGCGACCATCCGGCTGACGGGCAAGGTCGAGCTCGGCGGTAGCCCGAACCTCTCGCTCTTCACCATGCAGGCGCCCGGAGACGCCCCCATGCCGACTCCGATGATGCTGGCCGGCTGGTGGGGCGATAAGTTCAGCCGCCTGTTCCTCAATGCCGTGAAGAACCCGGACCTCAAGAAGGTGGATGCCACCGTGGATATCATCCCGGAACGCCGCGTAGCCACCATTGACAACGCCTGGATTACACAGACGGAGCTGGCGCCGGGCGAATCCGTGCCGGTCAAGGTGTTTCTCCGGCCGTACCGCGGAGAACGGATCGTGCGCGAGTTCAAATTGAAAATCCCCGAAGGCGTCGTGCGGGGCGACTACCAGGTTCTGCTCAGCGATGCCGACAGCCTGAACCGC
Organism: Bryobacterales bacterium; assembly: GCA_963835855.1. GTDB lineage: Bacteria > Acidobacteriota > Terriglobia > Bryobacterales > Bryobacteraceae > CAWIHA01. The sequence goes on from CAWIHA010000019.1 coordinate 42,588, forward strand.
ATGCAAAGCGCGGCGGCCTTCGCGAACCGCTTCATGGACCTCCGCCAGACGGTATCGCTCATCAACCAGGAGCGGAGCAATAACCGGCTCTACGTCTCGCTGGTGGAGATGCGGCCCACCGTCTACTACGACGACAAGACTCTGCCCAGCCTGCCGGCTTCCGTGCTGAACGTGATGCAAAGCGGCCGCTCGGGCAGCCGTCAGTTTATCGCGACCTCCGATAGCGCTGTAGAGCAAACCTCCATTCCCTTCGATTACGTCGTCAACGGCAGCTATTCGCTGAAGATCACGGTAAAGTAATCCAGCTATGCGAAAATTGCTATTTTTCATGACCCCTTTTTGCGCGGTGGCCGGCTTGCTCTGGGCTGTCCGGACCAAGACCTGGGTTGAAGACGACTACGCGGCATTTGAGAAGGGCCAGACCAAGCGGCTCTCCTTGCGCAGCGATGGCAGATTGACGTTGAGCCCGCGGTTCAAGGAAATGTGGGACTCCTCCACGCCGTTCCTCTGGGCGCTGGCGCAGGATTCGCATGGGAAGATCTACGCGGGCGGAGGCGGGCCGGGCGCTCCGGCGGCAAGGTGTACCAGATTGCGCCCGGCGGCAAAGCCCGCGTGGTGGCCGATCTGGATGATCTGGAGGTTCACGCCCTGGCCATGGACAAGAAGGATCAGGTGTACGCCGGCACTTCGCCCGGCGGGAAAATATACAGGATTCCCCCGGGGGTAAAGCCGCAGGTCGTCTACGCGCCGAATGTGCAATACATCTGGGCGATGGCGTTCGACAGTAAGGGCGATCTTTTCGCCGCCACCGGCGACAAAGGCGAGGTCCACAAGATAGCTCCGAATGGCAAAGGCTCCGTATTCTTCAAAACCGGCGAGACTCACGCCCGCTCGCTCGCCATGGATGCCAACGACAACCTGATCGTGGGAACCGAGCCCGGGGGATTGATCGTGCGTGTTTCTCCCCAGGGCGAGGGTTTCGTGCTGTACCAGGGGCCCAGGCGCGAGGTCACCACGGTTGCGGTGGCGAAGGATGGATCGACGGCCGCTGGCGTGGGCAACAAGGAAGGCCGGACCGCCGCGCCTACGGCCGGTCCACCGCCTTCCATGCCACCGCCGGCGCCGCCGCAACCGGCCAACCCCGCGACGCCCGCGCAGCAAGTGGCTCCTTCACGGCCCGCAGCAGCGGGCCCGCCAACGCTTGCTCCCGTCGCCGCGATTGCGGGCGGCTCGGAAGTTTATCGCATCGACCCGGAAGGCTTCCCGCACAAAGTCTGGAGCAATGCGCAAGCTATTGTTTACACGGTCGGTTTCGATGCCAAACAGCGGCCGCTCATCGGCACGGGCAACAAGGGCACCCTGTACCGGCTGGACTCCGATTTGGTCTACACGGAGCTGCTGAGCGCGGCGCCGACCCAGGTGACATCGATCTCGACTGCGCTGAGCGGCAACCTTTACGCAGCCACTGGCAATGTCGGCAAGGTATACCGGATCGGGCCTGGGCCTGGAGAAAGAAGGCACGCTCGAAAGCGATGTTTTCGACGCTGGCCTGTTCTCGCGTTGGGGAAGGCTTTCGTTCCGCGGGCAGGCGAATGGCGGGCAGATCGCGTTCGAAACGCGCAGCGGCAACCTGGACCGGCCGGATAAGGATTGGTCCGCCTGGTCGGAGGCAATCACATCGCCTGATGGAGGGCGCGTAAGCTCGCCGCCGGCGCGCTTCCTCCAATGGAAGCTGATGATGAAGGCTTTGAGCGGGGGGCCTCGCCCGAGGTCTGTGAGGTGAACGCGGCTTACCTGCAGCGGAACGTCGGCGCAGGTGCAACAGATCGAAATCACACCGCCGAACTACCGGTTTCCGCGCCGGCCACACTCACGATCACGACCCCGCCGCCCTCTGAGCCTGCCGTCGCTTGGCAAACCGGCACGGTCAACGCCCTCGCCTTCGAGCGGGTCCGATGCGTCCTCGATGCAGTACGCGAAAGGCTGGATCGGAGCACGCTGGGCGGCGAGCGATGAGAACGGCGATTCGCTCATCTACACTGTCCAGATCAAAGGCCAGAAGGAATCCGAGTGGAAACTGCTCAAGGATAAGCTGGCGGACAAGCACTGGAGCTGGGACTCGACGGCCTTTCCGGATGGCGAGTACCGCATTCGCGTGATCGCTTCGGACGCGCCGGGCAACACCGCCGAGCAGGCGCTCACCGGCGAGCTCACGAGCGACCCGTTCCTGATCGACAACACTCCGCCTATGATCAGCGGGCTTGAGGCTGCGGCCGCTGGCAACAAGCTGACCATCCGCTGGAAGGCCGTGGACGCGTTGAGCGTGATCGATAAGGCGGAGGTCTCCGTCAACGGCGGCGAGTGGACGCTGGTCGAGCCCACCACGAAGCTCTCCGATTCGCTCGAAGAGAACTACGATGTTGCGCTGGACCGGCCGTCCGGCGGCGAGCAGACCATTGCAGTACGCGTCACCGACGACTATGACAACCAGGTGGTAGCGAAGGTGGTGGTGAAGTGAAAGCGCGGCGCGGCTGCGTTCCGTAATGGTCTTAGACCGCGTCCCCCGTCACAGCCGGCTACGTTGCTATTGTGCGATGCCGGGTAACATGAGGCTGGTGGCCAGCGTCTCAAGAGTTTGATACGAGTTTGGCTGCTATCGGGCGCCGGGTAGCTCCGATTCTGGTTGTACCGGTTGGCAGGGGCCGCTGGCGTTTTAGCGCGATAATCAAGGTACAGACTCTTGATGGTTCTGGGAACCAGTCTTCAACGGCCGGCCGGACCCTCGGCGCCTTTGTGTGCAGTGGCGCTGGTCTTCGCCCTATCGGTGAGTGCCGCGGCACAGCGTCCGGACACACTGCCGTCTGCCACGCAACGGCCTCCCATCCAGCAGCCTGGCAGGGACGGGACCGGAAGTCCACCGCCGGGTTCGGGAGGTGTCTCCCCTTCGGCACCGCCGGCATCCGCTTCTCCAACGCCGGCGCCCACTCCCAAGCCGCGCGCCAAGCGAATCTTCGGAATGATCCCAAACTACCGGACTACTGGACTCGGCATACCATTCCAGAGCATCACGGCAAAGCAGAAGTTCGCGATCGCTGCGAAAGATTCCTTCGACTGGCCCATTATTCCCATGACGGCCGCCGGTGCGGGCTTGTACCAACTGGAAGATTCGCACCCCTCTTTCGGTGAGGGGCTCAAGGGCTACGGGAAGCGCTTTGCCGCAGCCTATGCCGACCAAGCCATCGGCAACTTTATGACGGAAGGGGTTTGGCCCTCGCTGTTAAGAGACGACCCGCGCTACTTTCGCCGTGGCACAGGCAGTAAGGTATCGCGAGCTTGGTATGCTGCCACCGTATCCTTGTTACCCGCAGGGACGACGGCAACTGGGGTTTCAACTACCCCAAAATTATCGGAAGCGCCATGACCGTGGGCATTTCGAACGAGCAATACGAAACCGACCAGGTGGCCAGCAGGAGCACTACGTATTGCTCGTTCGAAATGCCCACGGTCATGGCGCTTCCGATGATCTTGGGGTAGTTGAAACCCCAGTTGCCGTCGTCCCTGCGGGTAACAAGGATGCGGGTGGCAGCATACCAAGCTCGCGATACCTTACTGCCTGTGCCACGGCGAAAGTAGCGCGGGTCGTCTCTTAACAGCGAGGGCCAAACCCCTTCCGTCATAAAGTTGCCGATGGCTTGGTCGGCATAGGCTGCGGCAAAGCGCTTCCCGTAGCCCTTGAGCCCCTCACCGAAAGAGGGGTGCGAATCTTCCAGTTGGTACAAGCCCGCACCGGCGGCCGTCATGGGAATAATGGGCCAGTCGAAGGAATCTTTCGCAGCGATCGCGAACTTCTGCTTTGCCGTGATGCTCTGGAATGGTATGCCGAGCCTCAGTAGTCCGGTAGTTTGGGATCATTCCGAAGATTCGCTTGGCGCGCGGCTTGGGAGTGGGCGCCGGCGTTGGAGAAGCGGATGCCGGCGGTGCCGAAGGGGAGACACCTCCCGAACCCGGCGGTGGACTTCCGGTCCCGTCCCTGCCAGGCTGCTGGATGGGAGGCCGTTGCGTGGCAGACGGCAGTGTGTCCGGACGCTGTGCCGCGGCACTCACCGATAGGGCGAAGACCAGCGCCACTGCACACAAAGGCGCCGAGGGTCCGGCCGGCCGTTGAAGACTGGTTCCCAGAACCATCAAGAGTCTGTACCTTGATTATCGCGCTAAAACGCCAGCGGCCCCTGCCAACCGGTACAACCAGAATCGGAGCTACCCGGCGCCCGATAGCAGCCAAACTCGTATCAAACTCTTGAGACGCTGGCCACCAGCCTCATGTTACCCGGCATCGCACAATAGCAACGTAGCCGGCTGCTACGGGGGACGCGGTCTAAGACCATTACGGAACGCAGCCGCGCCGCGCTTTCACTTCACCACCACCTTCGCTACCACCTGGTTGTCATAGTCGTCGGTGACGCGTACTGCAATGGTCTGCTCGCCGCCGGACGGCCGGTCCAGCGCAACATCGTAGTTCTCTTCGAGCGAATCGGAGAGCTTCGTGGTGGGCTCGACCAGCGTCCACTCGCCGCCGTTGACGGAGACCTCCGCCTTATCGATCACGCTCAACGCGTCCACGGCCTTCCAGCGGATGGTCAGCTTGTTGCCAGCGGCCGCAGCCTCAAGCCCGCTGATCATAGGCGGAGTGTTGTCGATCAGGAACGGGTCGCTCGTGAGCTCGCCGGTGAGCGCCTGCTCGGCGGTGTTGCCCGGCGCGTCCGAAGCGATCACGCGAATGCGGTACTCGCCATCCGGAAAGGCCGTCGAGTCCCAGCTCCAGTGCTTGTCCGCCAGCTTATCCTTGAGCAGTTTCCACTCGGATTCCTTCTGGCCTTTGATCTGGACAGTGTAGATGAGCGAATCGCCGTTCTCATCGCTCGCCGCCCAGCGTGCTCCGATCCAGCCTTTCGCGTACTGCATCGAGGACGCATCGGACCCGCTCGAAGGCGAGGGCGTTGACCGTGCCGGTTTGCCAAGCGGCGGCAGGCTCAGGGGCGGCGGGGTCGTGATCGTGAGTGTGGCCGGCGGCGGAAACCGGTAGTTCGGCGGTGTGATTTCGATCTGTTGCACCTGCGGCGCGACGTTCCGCTGCAGGTAAGCCGCGTTCACCTCACAGACCTCGGGCGAGGCCCCCCCGCTCAAAGCCTTCATCATCAGCTTCCATTGGAGGAAGCGCGCCGGCGGCGAGCTTACGCGCCCTCCATCAGGCGATGTGATTGCCTCCGACCAGGCGGACCAATCCTTATCCGGCCGGTCCAGGTTGCCGCTGCGCGTTTCGAACGCGATCTGCCCGCCATTCGCCTGCCCGCGGAACGAAAGCCTTCCCCAACGCGAGAACAGGCCAGCGTCGAAAACATCGCTTTCGAGCGTGCCTTCTTTCTCCAGGCCCGGCCCGATCCGGTATACCTTGCCGACATTGCCAGTGGCTGCGTAAAGGTTGCCGCTCAGCGCGGTCGAGATCGATGTCACCTGGGTCGGCGCCGCGCTCAGCAGCTCCGTGTAGACCAAATCGGAGTCCAGCCGGTACAGGGTGCCCTTGTTGCCCGTGCCGATGAGCGGCCGCTGTCTGGCATCGAAACCGACCGTGTAAACAATAGCTTGCGCATTGCTCCAGACTTTGTGCGGGAAGCCTTCCGGGTCGATGCGATAAACTTCCGAGCCGCCCGCAATCGCGGCGACGGGAGCAAGCGTTGGCGGGCCCGCTGCTGCGGGCCGTGAAGGAGCCACTTGCTGCGCGGGCGTCGCGGGGTTGGCCGGTTGCGGCGGCGCCGGCGGTGGCATGGAAGGCGGTGGACCGGCCGTAGGCGCGGCGGTCCGGCCTTCCTTGTTGCCCACGCCAGCGGCATAGATCGAGCCATCCTTCGCCACCGCAACCGTGGTGATCTCCCGCTTGGGCGCCTGGTACAGCACGAAGCCGTCCCCATTCGGCGCAACGCGCACGATCAGCCCACCCGGCTCGGTACCGACGATCAGATTGTCCTTCGCATCGATGGTAAGCGAGCGCGCATGCGTCTCATCCGTCCTATAGAACACGCGGCCCTTGCCATCCGGGGCTACGCGGAAGATCTCGCCGCGATCGCCGGTCGCGATAAACAGATCGCCGTGGCTATCGAACGCCATCGCCCAGACGTATTTCGCGTGTGGATCGTAAAAGACCTCCGCTTTACCGCCGGAAGAGATCTTGTAGATTTTGCCGTCGGGTGAGGTCGCCGCGTAGACCTGATCTTTCTTGTCGATGGCCAGCGCATGCACCTCGAGGTCATCGAACTCGACGAGCGTCTTGCCGTGCCCGTTTGGCGCGATCTGGTAGACCCGCGCGCCCGGACCGCCCGGACCGCCGCCGCCCGCGTAGACGTTGCCGTTCGAGTCTTCCACCAGCGCCCATAGGTACACCGAGGCCGTATCGAACAATTCGCGGAACGCCGGCGCAAGCGTCAGCCTTCCATCGCTCGCGAGCGAGAGTTTCTTCAAATCGCCCTTATCGAAAGCGGCGTAGTCATCTTCGGACCAGGTTTTCGTTTCGGTTGCGGCCGCCAGCGCCGCCATCACCGCGAGCACAAAGATGAGCCGTGTAAGGTGTCTCATTTGAATAGAGAGTAGACCGGGCCTATTTTACCGTGATTTTCAGGGCGTAACTGCCGTTGATGATGTAATCGAAGGGAATCGCCATCTGCTCGAGCGCGCTCTCTCCCGAAGTGGCAAACGGGCGGCTCGCCGCGCGGCCCGTCTGCATCACGTTCAGCACGGATGCCGGCAGGCTAGGCAGGATCTTGTCGTCGTAGTAGACGGTCGGCCGCGCTTCGACAAGCGACACATATAGCTTGTTGTTGCTGTGCTCCTGGTTGATGAGCGAGACGATCTGCGGAAGATCGAGGAACCGGTTCATGAATCCGGCTGAGCTTTGCATGTGGTCCAGGGTGTCGGCGTCGCTCAACAGGATGCGGTGCTCGCCTCGCGCCAGGCCGGCCGGGATCTTCAGGTCAAAAGTGCGCTCGATGCGCGGCCCGCGGTAAGGCCGCAGAAACACTTTCACCGGCACTTGCTCACCCGGTGAGATCTCACTGGTTGGAATCCAGGCGTTTTCAATCGCTGCCACTCGCCGGTCCGGCAGCAAGTCGATGGTGGCATCAACGCTCTTTATCCGCGGCGTCTTCACCGCGTTCATGAACAGCCGGTTGAACTTGTCGCCCCACCATCCCGCCACAATCATCGGGGCGGGGACGGGTACGTCTGCGGGCGCCTGCATGGTCGAGAGCACCATCTTCTGCTGCCCCGCAAGCTCGATTTGCCCGCTCACGCGATACGTGCACTCCTCGCGGTAATCGTTCAGGCTGGAGATGGACGTGAACAGCGTAACCATCATCAGGTACGGTGTCCACTTTTGCTGCACGAACACGTTGAAGTGGAAGGTCTGCTGCTTGCGGATGGTGTTGTTCTCGTTGAGCGACCGTACGGAGAGCGTGACTGGGACCATGCCGGCCGTATCGCCGAGAATGCCCATGACGCCGCTGTGACGGTCCTGATGCAGCGCGCCGACGATCCCGGTCGCGTTGCCGAACTTGTTCGGCTGGTACGCCGAGGCGTTGGTGAACAGAATCTCGCCCTTACTCATGGGCATATCGACCGGCCCGAGGTTGAAGAACGAGTGGCCGAACGCCAGTACGCGGCGGCCGTCGTTATAAGTCACCGTGCCGAGGCCGGTGATACTCATGTCGCCGGAGACGAGCACGCCGGCAATTGCGTCGCCGGGAGCGAGCGAGCGCTGCCAGCCGGGCGCGGGCTTCGGGCTATCGAGCGTTCCGCTCGCGCCGCCCTCGACCACCGCCAAGCCAAGCTGCTGGAACAGCGGCCCGAATTCCTTCAGCACCGCTGGGCCGAATCCCGAAAAAGCCACCGGCGTCTCGATGGGAACCATGACGGCGTTCTGTTGCGGGAAGATCTGCTGGGAAAGGGCCGGCGAGGCGCCGGCCGCCACTACCTGCGCGAGCAGGTCACCTGGCAGGTTGAGGGACGCGGGCTCGAGCCTCAAGTCGCCTCCGCCGGAGGACCGCTCGGCCATCGAATCGAGAGCGCGGTCACTCACCTTCCGGAGCGCCTGCACTCTCTCGGGCGTGCGCGCATCCGCCGGAACGGAGTTGTCAAAATCCTCGACCTCGAGCATCAGCTCGATGGGCGTGATTCCGCAGATGGCATCGGGGGAAAACATGCTCAGGCGCAACGCCACCGCGCCGATCAGTTTCCCGCCGATGTACACCGGGCTGCCGCTCATACCGGCCGCGACGTTAGTCCGCGCCGCCTTGCCACCCAACTTCGCCAGGATAACGTCCTGCTTCGGGCCCCAGGCGTTCTTCAAAAGGCCGATGATCTCCACCGGCACAGGCTCGGGCTCGGTCCCGGCGAAGACGGTCCAGGCGTAGCCTTTCATCCCCGGCCGCAGCTCGGACGACTTCATGATTTCCACTTTCCCGGACTTCGGGCGAGCCGGTGCGGTCTCCGCGGTTTCGGATTTGCCGGCGTTGGCACGAACCGTCGGCGACGGCATTGCCAGCGCAGGTAAAACACAAGCCACGACTGCGAACGCCGCGGCGGACCAATTTTTCATGGGGTGCTGTTCCTCGACGGGCATTCGCCTTCTCCGAGGCGGACGCATGCCTTTATTATACGGCGGCTTGGGGCGGTGTCCCGGCTGTGGGGCGAATAGCCTCGCCCGCGTTCCCCCTGGGCCGACTGCCTCCCGACCGACGAATGGTGGAACTGACGCCTCCCTTGTGTCCAGCCTCTCCGAGCCCGGTTGCTAAACTGCGTTCAGCCCGCAACAAAATCCCCTGCGCCAGCGTATAAAGGTACTTGGACTCTTTATGCACAAACCTATCAACCGGCTGTTCCTGCTTCCAGCGTTTGTTGCCGCGGTCTCGCCGGGCGCATTTTCCCAGAACATGTTCCGGGGCAATCTTGCTCATACCGGAGTCTACGAAACCGAAGGCCCGCGGCAATTCAAGGGCATCAAGTGGGCTTTCAGGACCGGCGGCGCGGTGGTATCCTCTCCTGCCCTTGCCGATAGCGTCGCCTATTTCGGAAGCGACGACAAGAACCTGTATGCCGTCGATACGGCCACAGGAAAAGAGAAGTGGAAGTTCGCCACGGGCGGCCCTGTCCGCTCTTCTCCTGCGGTGGTTCGAGGAACGGTTTTCTTCGGCAGCTACGACGGCGCCTTTTACGCCCTCGAAGAGGCAACCGGCAAACTGAGGTGGAAATTCGAGACCGCTGGCGAGAGGATGTTCGAAGCCAGGGGCTTGCACGGTTACAATCCCCGAACCCAAGTCATCCCGGACCTGTGGGATTTTTATCTCTCCTCGCCCGCGGTCGATAAGGGCCTCGTCTATTTCGGCAGCGGCGATAAGAACTTTTACGCTCTCGACGCCCAAACCGGGCAACTGAAATGGAAGTTCGCCACACAGGACGTAGTCCACTCCTCTCCAGCGCTCGCCGATGGCGTGGTCTATTTCGGTAGCTGGGATACTTACCTTTACGCTCTCGATGCCGCCACCGGCCAGGAAAAGTGGAAATTCAAAACCGGTGAAGACAACAAGAACTACAACCAGACGGGGATTCAATCCTCACCGGTGGTTTCCGGCGGCGTGGTCTAC
>CAWIHA010000020.1:0-110291 GCA_963835855.1 Bryobacterales bacterium
ACACCCGCCGCTGGTGCAGCGGCAAGCGGTGATCCCGGTGCTCGAAGAGGACAACGCACGCCAGGGATTTTTGGACCAGGACCAATACGAGAAGTTGTTGGAGGAGCTGCCAGCCAACCTCAAGGCGCTATTCGTATGTGGATATCACACAGGCGCCCGAAAGAATGAGCTGCGGCGCATCCAGTGGACGCAGGTCGATTTTGATGGCGGCGTGATCCGCTTGCCGGCCAGCCAGACGAAGACCAAGAAACCCCGAACACTGCCGATCTATGGCGACATGCGGCGCTGGCTGGAACACTTGCGCGCGACCTGCCCGGCAGGTTGCACATGGGTCTTTTATGGCGCGCGCAACCACCCCGTGGATAACCACCTCAACGGGTGGCAGCAAGCATGCGAACGCGCCGGTCTGGGTGGGCTATTGTTCCACGACCTGCGCCGCAGCGCGGTGCGCAACATGAAGCGCGCTGGCATTCAGGACAAGGTAGCTATGGAGATTACCGGCCACCGCACACGAAGTGTTTTTGACCGTTACAACATCGTCGATGAGGCTGATGTTCGCGGCGCCGGCGAACGCCTCGAAGAATATGCGAGGCAGCGCAAGCAGGGGCGGGCTGCCCGGCTGCGGAGGGTCAAATGATTGGCGCGCGAACCATTACAAGAACCATTACAGTGCGGATAGTGCAAATTTACGGTAAACTCAAATGAGTCAGACACTTGCTGGAGTGGCGGAACTGGCAGACGCACGGGACTCAAAATCCCGCGCCCTTCACTGGGCATGTGGGTTCGACCCCCACCTCCAGCACCATGAACTCAATCATTGAATGGACCCACACCCTTCGCGCCTGGGGCGCACGAGAGCGGAATCCCATTTGAGGGACCAGGCTCACAACCATCGTTCTCCTTTTTTTCGTTTTTCCTTGACAGCCATTCTCTTTCAGGCGTAAGCTTCTTAGTAGGATGTTTGGCCGCTACGAGGTTAGCGGGTGAACAACCGATGCAGGTGCATGGATCCTCGGCAGGCGAGGCGTCCGCGCGGCATATAAGCCACTGCCCTGAAGCGTCGAAAGATGCTGTGGTGAGGGTAGAACAGGAACTCCCGGGTTAAGGGTTTTTCTAAGGTGGCTGAGGTGGCAACACCTCTCACGGCGCGCGGTGCTGAAGCTTAGACCAGTGGGGGAATCCGGCCGCATATCGTTCGCGGTATAGAGGGCCATTTCTCCGCTCCGGGGGAAATGGCTATTTTGTTATTTCCCTCCTGAGTTTCGACTCGCCTCCAGAAAGGTATATGGTACCCGAAAACGACGACAAGCCTCCTAGTAAAGGCGGCGAATCGCGGCAGTCGCGGTGCTGACTCGATAGTAGTCCTATCGCCTCAGTCTCCGCGGCTCGCCAAAGTATTTGGTGGTGAACGCGGAGGGCTGAAGGCAGCAGTTTCCTTCCCCTTCGACATCTCCAGAACGGCAACAACCGGTTTTTGACGGCGCGGTCTCAGGACAGCGCAGGATCAGGAACCATAGCACTGGTGGTATATTCGCGCAGCGCATAAGGAAATCATAAGGAAGTGCTGCAATGGGAATCTAGAACACCGGAGCCGCTGTCAAATATTCTGGGTACTCGCGCAGCGCGGAGGAGATGCTGCAATGGCGAACAGAGTACTTCTGATGCCCGCGGCCGGCGTGGCGGCTGAGGTCGCTCCCGTCCGCGGGCGAGTGGTGAAGTCGCGGTGGGCTCAGAGGCTGCTTACGTTTTTGATGGTCATCGGCCCTGGTCTCATCGTGATGGTGGCGGACAACGATGCTGGAGCGGTTTCCACATATAGCCAAGCGGGCGCGCAATACGGCACTCATCTCTTATGGTTAGTCCTGCTCTTATTGCCCGTTACTTACTTCATCCAGGAGATGGTGGTCCGCCTGGGTATTGCCACCGGCAAGGGGCACGCCGCAATGATTTACCAGCGTTTCGGAAAGTGGTGGGGGCTGTTCTCGCTGGTGGATCTGGAGCTGGTGAACTTTCTGACGCTAGTCACGGAATTCGCGGCGATCGACCTGGCGCTGACCAACCTGGGGATTGAGCCGCGGATCGGCATCCCGCTGGCGGCCCTCGGCCTGATCATTATCGCAGTGACAGGCAGCTACCGCCGCTGGGAGCGCACGGTTGTGCTCCTGTGCCTGCTGGACTTGGCGTGGCTGTTCGTCGCATTCCAGCTCAGACCCCCGATGAGCGGCCTCGTCCACGGCATGATGCCCGGCATTCCACCAGGCGGGATCACGGCGGAATTGATGTTTCTTGTGATTGCGATCGTGGGCACTACCATCGCACCTTGGCAGCTCTTCTTCCAGCAGAGTTGCATCGCTGATAAGAGGCTCCGGTTCTCGGATATACGATGGGCGCGCCTGGATACGTTTCTCGGCGCTTGCATCACGATCTCGGTGGCGGCCTGCATGATGATCGCCGGCAACTACTCCCGGCTGCATGGATTCACATTCGCTGACCCGGCCAGGATGGCGAACGATATTCTGCCCCTAGCGGGGGGCTTCATCCGAAACGCGCTTCTGCTGCTGATCATCAACGCCGCGGTACTGGGGACTACTGCCGTCTCGCTCTCGAGCGCCTGGGCTTACGGGGAAGTCCGTGGCTGGCCCCATAGCCTGCAATTGCCTTTCCGCCAGGCTCGCGGGTTTTATTCGATCTATATAGTCTGCGTGGCCGCGGCCGCCGCGATTGTTCTCATCCCCCGCGCGCCGCTGCAACTCATCATCCTGGGCGTGCAGGTGCTGGCGGGGGTGGTTTTGCCCTCGGCGATCATCTTCCTGCAATTGCTGCTCAACGACAAGGAACTGCTTGGCGCACACGCCAACAAGCGCTGGAACAACATCGTGAACTGGACCATCATCATCGTCCTGTTCATTCTTTCATTGATCCTGGCGGCGCAGGTCGCGGCGCCAAATCTTTTCCCATCCGCCTGAGGCGGGCTCGATAAGAAGAAGAGGAGGAAACGAAAATGGCAACGATGGCGGGAACGATGGAACTCGAAGAGGCCAAGAAGAACTATTTCGTAGTGATTCACCCGCTCGACGATCTGCCCGAGGAGAAGGTGGATACCGAAGGCCTCGGTCCCATGCCGATGACAATGAGCGTCCGGCTCTCATTGATGAGTCTCCGCGGGTATCTGATCCTGATGGTTCTGTTGGTGACTTACCACGTGGTCGATTTGGCGGGCGCGTTCGCCCAACACGCTCATTAAGGAGGCATATGTCAGTCGAGGCTGGCATAGGCCGCGCCATCCGGGCGCGGAGATTTCATAATGGCCGTAAACCGTTTGCTGTTTCTGCCGCTCTATGGCGCCCTGTCCTTCTCGTCTTCCCTCTTTGGACAGGGAGCCGCCGCCAGCCCACCTGATCCCCCCGCTAACGAGCGCTGGAACCTGTTCTGGCAAGCGACTTCCATTGGCCAATACCACGGAACATTTCGGTCCCCGTACGAGGGTCCGCTCAGCCTGCAAGACGTTTCCGAGCGCGATGTTTCTTTGACGACCACTCTTTTTCTCGGCTTACGCCTGAGCAAGAGCACGCAGTTGTATATCGACCCGGAGGTTGCAGGCGGCCGCGGTTTCAGCGGCACCAGCGGAATCGCCGATTTTCCAAATGGAGAGATGCCGCGCGTGACGACAGCTACGCCCAAACCTTACCTCGCGCGCGCATACATTGTGCAGGATTTTGGATTTGGAGACGAACAAGAGTCGTTCACGAGTGAGGAGAACCAGTTGGCCGGCCACCGTTCGATGAATCGCTACACGATTATCGCCGGCAGGTTCGCTGCCACCGACTTCTTCGACAACAACCACTACAGCCATGATCCTCGCACCCAGTTCATGAGCTGGGGAACCATGTACAACGGGGCTTGGGACTACCCCGCCGACACGCGCGGATACACCTGGGGCTGGGTTCACGAGCTGCACACCAAGAATTGGTCCTGGCGGTACGCCAGCGTAGCTGAGCCGAAGGTCGCCAATGGGATGAGCTTCGATCGCCGGTTGTTTCGCGACCGCGGGGATCTGTTTGAGACCGAGCGGCGCTACACCGCCGGAGGCCATCCGGGCGCGGTTCGGATTCTTGGGTTCCTCCACCACACGGATTCGGGCACATACTCCGATGCCCTGCGCCTTGCGGCAAGCACTGGAAAGCCGCCGGATGTGACCCTGACCCGGCGCGTTGGCAATCTGAAGTACGGCGCCGGCATCAGCTTTGAGCAGGAGATCGCGCCGGATATCGGCGTATTCGCACGGCTAGGCTGGAATGATGGCAAGACGGAGTCATTCGCCTTCACCGCAATCGACCGGTTGGCCAGCGGCGGTGTTTCCATCACGGGAAACCGGTGGAAGCGCCGTTCTGATACGGCGGCGAGCGCTTTGACCGTGGGCGGACTCTCCGGCATCCACGCGTTGTATCTGGCCAGGGGCGGTCTCGACTTCATCATCGGAGACGGACGGCTGCGGTACGCGCCGGAGTACGTGTGGGAAAGCTACTACAGCGCCCGGCTGTTTCCGGGCTTTTTCGCTACGTTCGATTTGCAGCATGTCACTAACCCCGCTTACAACCAGGACCGTGGCCCGGTGTGGATTGCAAGTATTCGCCTGCATGTAGAGCTTGGAAAGGATGCCTTCGGCGCGCGCCACTAGAACCGTTCTCATGAATCCCCAGGTCGTGCCGTGGCCTACAGAACGGGGCTTCTGCTCGGCCTTCGATAAACAATGGAAACCGCGCGCATCGGATCAACCCTCCGTCAGTTCGGGCTGCATGGGCGGCAGGCGGCGGGTACGGTTGCGCAGGCGCTGGACCCAAAGCCGCAAACGATCCATATATAGATAAACCACCGGTGTTGTGAATAGCGTAAGAAGCTGGCTTACGATGAGGCCGCCCACGATCGCGACGCCCAGCGGGCGCCGCAGCTCCGCCCCAGTGCCTGCTCCGAATGCCAGCGGGGTAGCGCCCAGCATAGCCGCCATCGTCGTCATGGTGATGGGCCGGAAACGCAGCAGGCAGGCCTCATAAATCGCATCCACCGAACTCTTTCCTTCGCGCCGTTCCGCATCCAGGGCGAAATCGATCATCATGATGGCGTTCTTCTTCACAATGCCGATGAGCAGAATGATGCCGATCAGCGCGATCAGGCTGAGCTCCATTTTGAAGAGCATGAGGGCGAGCAGCGCGCCAACGCCCGCCGACGGCAGCGTGGATAAGATCGTGATGGGGTGGATGTAGCTCTCGTAAAGCACGCCGAGCACGATGTAAACCGCGATCAACGCCGTTAGAATCAGGATCGGTTCGTTCGCCAGCGAGGCTTGGAAAGCCTCCGCTGTGCCCGAAAAACTTCCGTGGAGAGTAGAGGGCACGCCCATTTCCTGCTCCGCGGCATTAATTGCGTCCACAGCTTGCCCCAGCGCCGCGCCCGGCCGCAGATTGAACGAGATTGTGACCGAAGGAAACTGCCCCTGATGGTTCACCGACAGAGGCGTCGTCGAAGGCGACAATTTCGTGAATGCCGCCAGTGGCACATTCGCGCCGGCCGATGTGCGTACGTAAATCGTTTTCAGGGTACCGGGCGATTGCCAATACCGCGGCGCCACCTCCATGACCACGTGATATTGGTTCAACTGCGTGTACATTGTGGACACCTGCCGCTCTCCGAAGGCGTCATAGAGCGCGTTGTCGATGTCCTGGGCCGACAGGCCCAGCCGGGACGCCGTGTCGCGGTCGATGGACAGCCAGGCCTCGAGGCTATTGTTTTGCTGATCGGTGTTGATATCGACGAGCTCCGGCAGCTTTCGCAGCCTTGCCAGCACGCGCGGCGACCAGTCGTTGAGCTCTTTCAGATCCTCGCTTTGCAACGTGTACTGATACGCACTGCCGGTCAAGTGGCCGCCCACCCGGAGGTCCTGGACGGGCAGCAAAAAAAGGCTGGCGCCGGGCACGTTGGCGGTCTTGCGCCGTATGCGCGCCATCACCTGCTCCACGCCGGCCCGTTCATTCAGGTCCTTGAGCGCCACAAACATCCGGCCGGTATTGAGTCCGCCGGCGCCGCCGGTGAACGCCACCACGTTGGAGACTGCGGGATCGGACATGACCGCGTGCACGAACGTGGTGAGTTTCCGCCGCATGGCCTGGAACGAAATCGTCTGCTCGGCTTGAATCATACCCATCATGCGCCCCGTGTCCTGCTCCGGGAAAAAGCCCTTGGGCACGATGGCGAACAAATAGATATTCACCGCAACCGTGATCAGCAGTACGGTGAGCGTCAGCGCGGGATGCCGCAGGACGACTCTCAGCGCCCGGGCGTACGAATTGAGAATCCAGTTGAACGCCCGCTCGCTAACGCGATACAGCCGCCCTTGCTGCTCAGCGCTGACGCGCTTCAGAAGACGGGCGCACATCATCGGCGTGGTTGTCAACGAGACCACTAAGGAGACGCCAATGGCTATGGAGAGCGTCACCGCGAATTCGCGGAACAGACGCCCGACAATGCCAGTCATGAGCAGAATGGGGATGAACACCGCGATGAGCGATGTGCTCATCGAAAGCACCGTAAAACCGATCTCAGCCGAGCCGCGCATTGCGGCCTCGAACGGACCGAGGCCCTTCTCCAGATAACGCGTGATGTTCTCGATCACCACAATCGCGTCGTCTACCACAAAACCAGTCGAAATGGTCAGGGCCATCAGCGAGAGGTTGTCGAGGCTATAGCCGAGCAGGTACATCGCGGCGAAGGTGCCGATCAGTGAAAGCGGCACCGCGACGCCGGGAATGAACGTGGCCCAAGCGGTGCGGAGGAACAGGAATACCACCAGGACCACCAGGCCGATGGAGACCATGAGCGTCCATTCGACGTCGCGAACGGAGGCGCGGATGGTCGTGGTGCGGTCCATCGCCACCGCGAGATGGATGGCTGGCGGGATCGAGGCTTGGAATTGCGGCATGAGCGCGGAGACGCGATCGACGGTATCGATGATGTTGGCGCCAGGTTGGCGAAAAATGACTATCAACACCGAGGGCTTGCCGTTCGCGAGCCCCGCGTTGCGAAGGTTCTCCACCCCGTTCTGCACCTCTCCGAGATCGGACAACCGCACGGGCGAGCCATTTTGATACGCGACAACGAGCGGCATATATTGCTCGGCTTTTAGCAACTGATCGGTGGTCGCCAGTTGCATCGCCGTGCTGCCATTCGCCAGCTCGCCCTTGGGACGATTTGCATTCGCGGCCGCCAGGAATGCTCCGATCTGGTCCATGCCAATGCCGTACTTGTTTACCACCGTCGGATTCAGCTCCACCCGGACCGCGGGCAGCGAACTGCCTCCCACGAACACCTGCCCGACGCCGCTCACTTGCGAGAGCTTTTGCTGCAGGATCGAAGAGGCGATGTCGTACATATGCGCCTGGTCGAAGATATCTGACGTGAGTGTCAGGATCAGAATCGGCGCCTCGGCAGGGTTCACTTTTCTGTAGGTGGGGTTGTTCGGAAGATTCGGCGGCAGATTGGCGCGCGCCGCATTAATGGCCGCTTCCACGTCGCGCGCGGCGGCGTTGATGTCCCGGCTAAGATCGAACTGCAAGGTGATGCCGGTGGAACCGAGATAACTGGTCGACGTCATTTCGGTCACCCCTGCAATACGCCCGAACTGGCGCTCCAGCGGCGTCGCAACCGCAGAGGCCATCGTCTCCGGGCTTGCGCCGGGCAGCCCCGCCCCGACCGAAATCGTGGGAAAGTCCACTTGCGGCAGCGGAGATACGGGCAACAGGCGGAATGCGATTCCACCCGCAATCGCCAGCGCCGCCGTGAGTAGCGTCGTTGCGACGGGCCTGTGAATGAATGGCGCGGAAATATGCACGGTTACTCCGGCAGGGGCAGGAGCAACTGCTCGCCCCCGGGTTCACCGCGGCGCTGCGCCAGCCATCTGCCGAGTTTGTCAAACGCCAGATAAATGACCGGCGTAGTGAACAGAGTGAGCGTCTGGCTGACGATCAGCCCGCCGACGATGCTGATGCCAAGGGGCCGGCGCAGCTCGGACCCGACGCCGGTGCCGAGCGCTAAGGGGATGCCGCCCAGCAGCGCCGCCATGGTGGTCATCATGATGGGACGGAATCGCAGCAGCGAGGCCTGATAGATCGCCTCCTGCGGCGTCTTGCCCTCCTTCCGCTCGGCCTCCAGCGCGAAATCGATCATCATAATGGCGTTCTTCTTCACGATGCCGATGAGCAGGATGATGCCGATGATCGCAACAATGCCCAAGTCCTCATGGCACAACATCAGCGCAATGATGGCCCCCACTCCGGCCGATGGCAGCGTGGAAAGAATCGTGATGGGGTGGATGTAGCTCTCGTACAGCACGCCCAGAACGATGTATACCGTGACGATGGCGGCCAGAATCAGCAACGGTTCATTCGACAGGGAGGCCTCGAAAGCCTGCGCCGTGCCCTGGAAAGCCGCTTCTATGCTGGCCGGTATGCCCAACTGTTTGGTTGCGGTTCGTATTGCCTGAACAGCCGCGCCGAGCGATGCCTCCGGCGCCAGGTTGAACGAAAGAGTCACCGACGGAAACTGGCCCTGGTGGTTCACTGCCACCGGGACCGAAATCTGAGTGGCGCGCGTAAGCGCACTGAGCGGCGCTTGGGTTCCGCTTGCCGTCGGAACATAGATATTGCTCAAATCGGCCACGTTCTGCTGCCACGCCGGTTTGGACTCGAGCACGACGTGGTATTGGTTCAATTGCGTAAAGATAATGGATACCTGCCGCTGCCCGAACGCGTCGTAAAGCGTATCGTCAATCAGTTGCGGCGTGATGCCGAGGCGGGACGCTGTATCGCGGTCGATATCGAGCATCAATCCGAGCCCGTCGTTTTGCTGGTCGCTGGCCACGTCGCGCAGGTCCGGCAGCTTTTGCAGCTCGCCTACCAGCTTGGGTGCCCAGGCGTTAATCGCGACCGAGTCGGGCCCTTCGATCGCGTACTGATACTGCGTCCGGCTTACGCGGTCCTCCACCGTCAGATCCTGCACCGGCTGCATGTACAGCGTGATGCCTGACACCTCGGCGAGCTTCGGTTCCAGCCGGCGAATGATGTCGGACGCACTGGCATTGCGCTCTTCGAGCGGCTTCAGCGTGATCTGGATTCGGCCGCTGTTCGGCGTCGTGTTGGTGCCATCCACGCCAATGAACGAAGCCAGCGTTTGGACCGCTGGGTCCTCGAGAATGACCTTCGCGAGTTCCTGCTGCCGTTCCGACATGGCGGTGAAGGAAGTTGCTTGCGGCGCCTGCGAAATCCCCAGGACCACGCCCGTGTCCTGCACCGGGAAAAAGCCCTTCGGGATCGCAATGTAGAGCATGATCGTCGCCACCAGCGTGCCGACGGCAATTAGAATCGTTTCGGTCTGATGCCTTAGAACGAACTGGAGGGCCTGCCCGTAACGCTGAATCACGCTGTTGAAAGCGCGCTCCGAAAGCCGGTACATGCGGCTCTGCTGGCTCTCCGGCTTGTGCCGGAGAATCTTGGCGCACATCATCGGCGTCAGCGTGAGCGAAATCAGGGCGGACATGATGATGGTCACCGCCAGCGTGACAGCGAACTCGCGGAACAGCCGGCCAACGATATCCCCCATGAAAAGCAGGGGGATGAGCACGGCGATCAGCGAAACGGTCAGCGACACGATGGTGAACGCAATTTCGCCCGCCCCTTTCAACGCCGCTTGGAGGGGGGAATCGCCCGCTTCGATGTACCGGGAAATATTCTCGATCATGACGATCGCGTCGTCCACCACAAATCCGGTCGAGATCGTCAACGCCATGAGCGAAAGATTGTCGAGGCTGTAGCCGAGCAGGTACATGACCCCGAACGTCCCAATCAGCGAGAGCGGAACCGCGATGCTCGGAATCACCGTGCCCGCGAGGCTCCGCAGGAACAGGAAGATCACCATGACTACCAGTGCGATGGTCAGCAACAGTGTGAACTCGACGTCCCGTACGGAAGCCCGTATGGTTACGGTCCGGTCTGCAACGATCGAAACCTGCAGTGCGGATGGCAACGACGCCCTGAGTTGCGGAAGCACGCGCTCGACGCGGTCTACCACGTTGATGATGTTTGTGCCGGGCTGCCTCTGAATGTTCAGGATGACCGCGGGCGTGGTGTTCAACCAGGCTGCCTGCTTGAGGTTTTCCGCGCTGTCCACGACCGTAGCGACATCGGACAATCTTACCGGCGCTCCCTTCCGATACGCGACAATGATCGGAGCGTATGCGTTAGCCGACAGGAGCTGATCGTTATCGCCGATGGTCCACGCTTGCTGCGGCCCATCGAAATTCCCCTTGGCTTGATCGACGTTTGCGGAGCCTAGCGCGAGGCGAAGATTCTCGAGACTCATGCCGAACGACGCCAGCGCGGTCGGATTGGCCCGCACTCGGACCGCCGGCCGCTGCCCGCCGCTGATACTCACCAAGCCAACGCCCGGCAACTGCGAGATCTTCTGCGCGAGCCGCGTATCGCCGAGTTCTTCCACCGCAGGCAACGGAAGCGTGCTCGAGGTGAGCGCCAGGGTCAGAATCGGTGAGTCCGCCGGATTCGTCTTGCTGTAAATTGGCGGATTCGGAAGGTTGCTCGGCAAGTAGGTCCCTGCGGCGTTGATTGCGGCCTGCACTTCCTGCTCGGCGACATCGATATTGAGATCGAGCGAAAACTGCAGCGTAATCACCGAGCTGCCGAACGAGCTGATCGAGGTCATCTGGCTCAGGCCGGGCACCTGGCCGAATTGGCGCTCGAGCGGCGCCGTGACGGAGGATGTCATCACCTCGGGGCCCGCGCCGGGATAGAACGTTTGCACCTGAATGGTCGGGTAATCGACTTGCGGCAGCGCGGAGACCGGCAGTTGACGGTATGCGACCACCCCGACCAGGACCAGGCCGGCCATCAGCAGCGAGGTCGCCACCGGCCGGAGAATAAAGGTGCGCGAAGGATTCAAGCGGCAGGGCCTCCGCGCGGAGCGGCAGCGGGCCCCGCAGACCCGGCCGGCGAAGGCGCTCCCGTCTCCGGCCTCACCGTAACCTTGCTGCCGGGCTGGAGCTTCTCGGCCCCATCGCTCACCACGCGCTCGCCAACTTGCAATCCGCGCTCAATCGAAGCGTCGTTGCCCTCTGTGACTCCCACGGTAACGGGGCGAGCCTCCACTGTGCTGTCTGGCTTGATGACATATACGAACGTGCCTTGGGGACCACGCTGAATCGCAGACGCGGGCACGATCGCCTTCCCCCGCTCGATGTCCACGAGCAGCCGCACGTTTACAAACTGCTGCGGAAACAGCGTGTTTTCAGTGTTCTGGAAAATCGCTTTGAGCCTGAGCGTGCCGGTGGTCGGATCGATCTGATTGTCTACCGTCAGCAGATGCCCTGAGGCAAGCTTCTGAGATTTGTCGCGATTGTAAGCATCCGAGGACAACGAGGCGCCGGCCCGAAGTTTGCGCAGCACGGGAGGGAGGTTATCTTCGGGAAGAGTGAAAATTACCGCGATCGGTTGGATCTGGGCGATGACCAGCAGGCCGGTGGTGTCGGTCGCGTGGACTATGTTTCCCGGGTCAACCAGCCTAAGTCCGATGCGGCCGCTGATCGGCGCCGTGATGCGGCAGTACACGAGCTGCAATTTAGCGTTGTCGATAGCGGCCTGGTCCGACTTGATTGCGCCTTCATCCTGTGCAACCAGAGCCACTTGCGTATCCAGCTGCTGCTTCGGAACGGCATCTTGCGCCACCAGCGTTTGGTAGCGCTCCAGATCCACGCGGGCGTTGGCGAGCAAAGCTTGGTCGTGCGCCATCTGTCCCTCGGCCTGCTCGAACTGCACCTGGAAAGGCCGTGGATCGATTTCGACGAGCACGTCGCCCGCGTGCACGTACTGACCCTCGCGAAAGTAGACGTTCATCAACTGGCCATCGACGCGCGTGTGGACCGTCACGGTGTAGAAGGGGGTGACGGATCCCAACCCCTCGAAATACACAGGCATATTGCCGAGGCGCACACTGGCGGCAGCCACCGGAATACCGCGCCGGCCCTGGGTACGCGGTCCTTGTGCATGGGTCTGCCGCAATTCGAACACCCAAGCCCCGACGGCGATAACAACAAGGGCCGCCAGCCAGAGCCAGCGGCGTCTCCGCCGCGCCTGTGGAGACGGGGGGTTCCGCGGTAGATGAGCCGTTCGGCCAGCGGCGGGCGTATCGGATTTCATTTGGTCTTATCCAGTGTGCTTTAGATGAGTGCTATCCCTAAAGATATCGCAAATTAGAACGACGCTAGTACGCACCCGAAACGTTACGGGCCACCGTGCTCGCCTTCTCAGTTGAGGCCCGAATGTCCGGTGGGCGTTCGCCAGGATCGGCCATCCTCTGAACGGCTGGATTTCGATTCCAGGAAAGCTCTAAAAACGGCGGCGCGATCACACCGGCGCTATCGCCATTGACGAACCTCTTGCGCTTCGCGGAACGGCATAGCGCTGGTGTCGCGGCGCAGGCAGGGCGAAGCCGTGGCCGCCGCAGAGGGCGGGCTCCACGCTTGGGTGCCCGGCCCGCTGTCCGGCTCTATCCGTGCCCGCTCTCGAAGAATACGATGTCGATAACCTTGTCCCAAGGGATGCAGTGGGTGTATTCGGACATGCCTAGAATCTTGTGCGCCAGGAGAAAATCCGGGTCTGATGCATCGATATCCATTTCTCTACCGCCGCATGGAGCCATGTCCTGCCGGTTCATCGGCGGAGGCACCGAGGGGAAATCCCCCAGCGCGGTTAGAATCCACACGGAGCCTTTGGGCTTGTACAACGGTTTGTCGCGCCCGGGGATCTCAAGCGGCGCCATGTGAGCACCAATGATCTTTTCCCAGTTGGCCTTCATCATAATGGTTTGGCCTCCCCGACTATTATTCCCTAGCTGAACGGAGAATGGCGTGATTCGGTCACAGACGGGTCCTCCGCGCGAACGGATTGCACTGTGGCGAGGGTAAGGAGCGGCCTACTCCGCCGGTTGCTGCTGGGTGAGGCAATGCAACGTCCCGAAGCCAAGAGCTAAATCGACGGCGTGAATGCCGAGGACGGCGCGGTCGTTAAAGAGTTCGCCGAGAATGCCGAGCGCGATGCGATCATGCG
Organism: Bryobacterales bacterium; assembly: GCA_963835855.1. Lineage (GTDB taxonomy): Bacteria > Acidobacteriota > Terriglobia > Bryobacterales > Bryobacteraceae > CAWIHA01. Next base: position 13,164 of record CAWIHA010000020.1, read on the forward strand.
GGTCGTTGAAGGTCGGGACAATCACTGCCGCATTCGAAATGTAGAAATTCGCGTAGCTCGCCGGCAGCCGATCGCCGTCGAAGAAGAGCGGTTCCGGCATCGGAAGCGGCACGACCTCGGGCTTCGAGCCATCCTCAAGGCGGAAGTTCTGGATTCGTTCCCAGTTCTGGGCCAGCGGACGGTAATTAACGTCCTTCGGATTGTCTTCCCGGCTGAGCACCACGGTCTTCGGATTCACGAAGCGGCAGATGTCATCGACGTGCCCATGCGTGTCGTCACCCGCCAGCCCGGCGGCGAGCCACAGGACATTTGTCACGCCGAGGTATTCTTTTAGCGTAGCCTCAATTTCCTTCCGGCCAAGACCTGGGTTCCGGAGCTGCGTTTTCGTATCGAGATAACATTCTTCCGTGGTCAGCAACGTCCCCCGGCCGTTCACGTCGATGCCGCCGCCTTCGAGGACAAACATGCGCCCATTCGACTGAGCATGGAACAGACGCTTTCCGAGCCGCTTCGCTGCGGTCTCGGGCACACGGCGGTCCTTTTGCCAGTCGGGATACTTGGCCCAGCCGTTGAAGTGGAAATGAACGATGGCGGTTTCGGATCTCTCGGGAGACCGCCGTTGTGCGGAACTCCTGGTGCGTCGGCCGCCTGGCGCCGTTCCGTAACCTGCTGCCCGGTTAGGGCCGGAGCGCCGCACGAACAGAGGACCACTGTCGCGTGTCCAGCTCCGGTTGGTCGGGTGCAGGATGAACTCGACCCGGCTTACATCGACTCCCGCCCGGGTTAGAGGGCGGCGCGCCGCTTTTTCCTCGGCCTTCGAATTGACCAGCATGCGGATGGTTTCGCCGGGCGAAATCTTGCGTACCATCTCGCCATAGACCCAGCGAACGGTATCGAGCTTCTGCGGCCAGTCGGTTGGGTGGTGCGGCCAGGCCAGCCAGGTGGCTTCGTGCGGCTCCCATTCCGCCGGCATTGCGAAGCCGAGCGCGGCGGGCGTGGGCTCGATTGTGGCCCGGAGTTTCGCCATAAACCGTCCGTGCAGAATACTCTAGACTAGAATACTTGGCAGAACGGGGCCAGGTGTGTGGCCCGCGCGCCGAACCGCGAGTGGAGACGGGCGGTCGATTACGCGCGCCGCGCTGGTGGACTGAACTATGGCTAAGGTTGAGAAGACGCATCGCCGCTACCGCGAAGACCTCTCAGAAACCCCGGATTGGCTCAAGAAGAAGAAATGCCCGCACCGGGACCAGTACATGTCCGGCCAGCGCATCCTCCCCAGAAACCTCACGGGCAAGGAGAAGCTCACCGAAATCGTCGATGAAACGTTCCTTGCGTACAACTCGGCCCGGCTCAAGGAAGGTTGCCAGCTTTTCGTCGGGAAGATGCTCGAGCCGGATGTCACCATCGGCATGAGCCTGTCGGGCGCACTGACACCCGCGGGCCTCGGCTGCTCCTCGATCGTCCCGCTCATCAAAGCCGGCTTCGTGGATTGGATCGTTTCAACTGGCGCCAACCTCTACCACGACCTCCACTTCGCGCTGAATTACCCGGTACGCGTGGGCAGCTTCAAGATGGACGACACCGAGCTTCGCGACAACGATATCGTCCGCGTTTATGACGTGCTGCTCGGCTACAGCGACTGCCTGATGGCTACAGACGAGATCCTGCGCGGCATCCTGGTCCAGCCCGAATTCCAGAAGGAGATGGGCACCGCCGAGCTGCACTACCTGCTCGGCAAGTACGCCGCCGCATGGGAGCGCAAGGCCGGCCTCAAGGACGTCTCCGTGCTGGCCGCCGCGTATCGCGCGGGCGTGCCCTGCTACACGTCCTCTCCGGGCGATTCGACCATCGGCATGAACGTGGCGGGGGTGGAGCTGAGGGGAAACAAACTCCGCCTGAATCCTTCAATCAACGTCAATGAAACGACGGCTTTCGTGCTGGCGGCCAAGCGCGCTGGCGGCCGGAGCGCCGTGGTCCTGTGGGGCGGCGGCAGCCCGAAGAACTTCATGCTGCAAACCGAGCCGCAGATCCAGGAAGTACTCCGCATCAAGGAATACGGCCAGGACTATTTTCTCCAGGTGACCGACGCGCGCCCCGACACCGGCGGACTGAGCGGGGCGACGCCAAGCGAAGCCGTGAGCTGGGGCAAGGTGGACCCGAACCGCCTGCCGGACGCCGTCGTGTGTTATACGGATACCACGATCGCGATGCCGATTTTCACGCACTACGCGCTGGCCCGGCACAAGCCGCGGAAGCTCCGCCGTCTCTACGGCCAGCGCGGGGAGATGGTCAGGGCGCTGACAAGAGAATACTTCCGCCACAACAAGGTGAAGATGGTGGACGGCTCCGACCCGGTTTTCAAATAGCCGGGCGGGGCCTACTGGCATGTCCCAGCGATTTCGTTACGATGTCCTAAGCCAGTGGGGCGGACCCCCTGGTCCGCAGCTAGTCTCCGGGTTGGCCTTGTTTCCCGGCGCGAGTTTCCGATGACGACCAGACAGCTTCAAGCCATCGCCAAACAACACGGCACGCCCGTGGTGGTGATCGACCATGACATCATCCGCCGCAATTACGCGGCCTTCAAGAAGCATCTGCCCAAGGTGCAGGCGTATTACGCCGTGAAGGCCAATCCGGCGCCGGAGATCGTCCGCACGCTGTACCGGGCCGGCGCGAGCTTCGACGTGGCTTCGCTCCCGGAGTTCATGCTGATTTACGATAACATTAAGCGCCTGTCCGCCAAACAGCGGCAGGATTTCATTTGGGACAAGATCGTCTACGCCAACCCGATTAAACCGAAGGAGACGCTGGTGGCTCTGGATCGATACAAGCCGCTCGTCACCTTTGACAATTTGGCCGAGCTGCACAAGATAAGGCAATACGCCCCGCACGCCGGCCTGGCGCTGCGATTGCGGGTTCCGAACACCGGCTCGATGGTGGAGCTGTCGTCCAAGTTCGGCTGTGACCCGGGCGAAGCGGTGGACCTGATTGAGGAGGCATTCCGAATTGGGCTGGTGGTAGAAGGCCTGAGCTTCCACGTGGGCAGCCAGTGCACCAACTTCAATAATTTCGTGCAAGCGCTGAACATGTCGGCAGCCGTGATGCGGGAATCCAAAGCGCGCGACCACGAGATCAAGATTCTCGACATCGGCGGCGGTTTCCCGGCGCCTTACAACCGGTACGTGAGGTCGTTCAGCGCGCTCGCAAAAAAGATCAACGCCGAGATCGGCCGGCTATTTCCCAGTGATATCGAGATCCTCGCCGAACCCGGCCGGTTCTTGGTGGCGACGGCGGCGACCTCGGTTGCGCGGGTCATCGGAAAGGCTGTCCGCGATGGCAAGACCTGCTACTACATCGACGACAGCGTCTATCATACCTTCTCCGGAATCGTCTTCGATCACTGCCGCTATCATGTGAAAGCATTCAAGAAGGGGCAGGCTGAAATCTGCGCCGTTTTTGGGCAGACCTGTGACGGCATGGACGCCATCTCGCAATCGGAAGAGTTGCCGGAGCTGGAGATCGAGGACCTGGTCTACTCGGAGAACATCGGCGCATACAGCAACGCCTCCGCCACGTGGTTCAACGGCTTCCCGCCAGCGAAAGTCGTCCACGTGAACGCGTGAGGCCCGCTCCTTGCGAATCCGATTCTTGACCCGTACCGCTCGTCCTGGCCGATTGCTTCAGTCCGCCTGCGGTGCTCGGGGTTGCAGTTTTTCCGCAAGAAATCTCAGGGCTTGGTCCAAAGCGGCGTCCGCGCTATCGCGATGCACCCACGGAAACGTCACGTCCTTTACCAGGATTCGGCCAGCCGCGTGCTCCTCCTCGACCCACACCAAGGCGGCATAAACGGCTTCCTCCTGCTTTTCGAGCCGTTTGATGATTTCGATGCGGTAGCAAGTGCCATTCCGCCAGAAACAGACAGTCCTGACCACATCGTGCCAGTCGGAGAAAACTAGAGCGGGTTGCGGTGCGTTGCCCATCGCGACAAGTCTACCACCGTAGCCTCCAATTTCGCGCCCGGGGGCACCCTTTCCCTTTTCTGCCTCACCTCCTTACCGGACGCCTGGCGTCGAATAATCGTTAACCTGGTTGGATATAAACCCGGTTGACCAACCGGCGGTGCGGTGCTACTATTCGGCTTGGTGCAGGTCCAGGCGCAGCGTCCCGCATGGGCACGCCTTTGGCAATCAGGATGGCCTTATCGGCGGCCAAGCCCACCGGCAGACCGGGATGTGGCCGATTCACTCTCACTGAGGTCTGATGGACATGATCTCCCGCCGCAATCAGCACGAAATTCTCAAGGATGCGGCGCCCCCGCCGCCAGGTAAAAGCCCGCGCCCCTCTCAGGACAATCGCAGGCACGATTGCAAGGAGCAGCAGCCGATTCAAGAGCTGGTAGGGAGTGCATACGTGTTCGTTTCCGCCGTGGGTGGCGTAATGGAAGAGATTCTGCTCGCCGAGACCGCTGGCAGGCGGCTGACTCCCTCGCAGCTCCGGATCTTGAAGCTGTTGCACCTCACGGATGCCCGTAACGTCGGGGATGTCGCCGCCTTCCTGGGCGTGAGCGACGCGGCTGCCAGCAAGGCCTTGGACCGGCTCGTGAGGCGGAAATATATCCGGCGCGCGGAGGTGCCTTCGGACCGGCGCAGCAGCGAATTATCCCTCACCGCGAGCGGCCGCTCCCTGCTGGGTCAATATGAGGCTGCGAAGAACCGGAAACTGGCGAAAGTGTTCCGGGCATTTCGCGCAAAGGATCTGCGCTACACCGCTCTATTTCTGGAACGCCTTACGAAAGAGATCGTGCTTCACAGTGCCCATCCGGAGGAGATCTGCTTGCAGTGTGGCATTCATCTGCGGAAGCGATGCCTGGTGCGCGAAGCCGCCTCCACCGGGTGCTCTTATCTTGTGCGCAAAAACAAACGATAGGTGAAGAGTCATGCAACGCAAAATCAAATTCCAGCGCGAAGCGGACCCCGAGTGGGCCCGTCAGGTCAGCGAGCGCCCCGGCTGTGAGGGCTTGTTTTCCTGCCTGCAGTGCGGCTGCTGCTCGGGGACTTGCCCGCTATCCATTTATATGGACTTCGCTCCCCGCCGCATCATGGCCCTCGTCCGCGAAGGCTTTCGCAAGGAAGCGCTGGGTTCCCAAACCATCTGGCTCTGCGCTTCCTGCTATGCCTGTGCCGTCCGCTGCCCCCGTCAGATTCACATCACGGACGTGATGTACAGCCTCAAGCGGGAAGCCATGCGATACAAGCTTTATCCCCGGCGTCTTCCCGTGCCCGTGCTGGCGCAGGAATTCTATAAGATGGTCCGGCGGCACGGTCGAATCTCTGAATTCCGGCTGGTTCTGCGCATGACTCTCCGGACCAATCCGTTTATGCTCCTTACCATGTTCCGGACGGGTTGGCAACTCCTCCGCACGGGCCGGCTTTCCCCGCGTCAGGAACGCATCCAGGATGTGAGCAAACTGCAGCGCGAGCTTGGTCCTCAGGAGGTGGCGTAATGCCCGCTTACGGCTACTTTCCCGGATGCTCTCTCAAGGGTACCGGCGCCGCTTACGAAGAAAGCCTGCTGACGCTGTTCCGGCTGCTTGATCTGCCTCTCGCCGAACTGCGGGACTGGAACTGCTGCGGTGCTACTTCCTACATGTCGGTGGATGAAGGGGCCGCGTTTCTGCTCTCGGCCCGCAACCTCGCCCTGGCGCACCAGGAGAAGCATCAAGACCTGCTTGCGCCGTGCAGCGCCTGTTACCTCGTGCTGCGAAAAACCCAGGACTACGTCGAGCGGTACCCGCAGATTGCCCAGCGCGTTGCAGAATCGCTTCATGCGGCGGAACTGCCTTCACTCGATTCCATTCGGGTCCGCCACCCGCTGGAGGCGCTGTACACGGATATCGGCCAGGAAAAGATTCGCGCCAAGATAGTGCGCCGCTGGCGCGGCGGCCCGGTGGCCTGTTATTACGGTTGCCAGATCGTGCGGCCCTATGCGGAAGCCGATCGGGCTGATAACCCGATGCGAATGGACGAACTGCTGCGGGCCGCGGGCATCCCAACGATTGAGTTTTCGCTAAAAACGAAATGCTGCGGCGGTTCTCTGACCGGCACTATACACAACGTCGGCGTGCGCCTTAATCAGATTCTGCTGCAAGAAACCGCCCGAAAGGGCGCTCAGGCCATCGTGACAGTCTGCCCGCTGTGCCAGTACAACCTGGACGCCTGCCAGCCGGAAATTCGCGGACAAACCGGAGAAGCTCTGGACATGCCCATCCTCTACTTCACGCAGGTTCTTGCGTGGGCGTTGGGAGGCGATGCGAAATCGCTCGGGCTGGACCGGGCAATTTCCGGACGCAAGGTGATCAAGCAATGGTTCGCCAGCGAGCGCGCGGAGGTGGAAGCCCATGCCTGAACAAAACGGCGCTATCCGGATCGGTGTTTATACCTGCCATTGCGGAACCAATATTGCCGGAATAGTGGACGTGAAGGCGCTCGCTAAGTACGCGGCATCGCTCCCGCGCGTGGCAGTCTCCCGCGATTACAAGTACATGTGCTCCGATCCGGGACAGGACCTGATCCGGCAGGATATTCAGGAACACAAACTCAATCGCATCGTGGTCGCATCCTGTTCTCCGCACCTGCACGAGCACACCTTCCGTAACGCGACCCAGTCGGGAGGTCTGAATCCGTTTTATCTCCAGATGGTCAACATCCGCGAACACGATTCATGGGTCCATGACAACAAGGCGGCGGCGACCCGGAAAGCAATGGACCTGGTGCGGGCGGCGGTGCGGCGGGTGGCCTTGCATGAGGCTCTGGAAATTCCGCGAGTCCCCATACACCCCGACGTGCTGGTGGTTGGCGGCGGCATTGCGGGCATTCATGCCGCTCTCACCCTGGCCAACGCGGGCAAGCACGTCTACCTGGTCGAGCGCGAGCCCACCATCGGCGGGCACATGGCTCAATTCGACAAAACCTTTCCTACACTCGACTGCGCGGCGTGCATCCTGACTCCCAAGATGTCCGCCGTCAAGAATCATCCCAACATTTCGCTCTGGACCTATTCCGAAGTCACCGGGATCGAAGGCTATGTCGGCAACTATACGGTCACGGTGAAGCGGTGGCCGCGTTACATCGATGAAAGCCTCTGCTCCGGCTGCCTGGAGTGCGTGGAATCGTGCGTCTTCAAGCAAGCCAAGGTTCCGGACGCCTTCAACCTCGGACTCAGCAAGCGCAGGCCGATCTACATCCCCTTCCCGCAAGCTGTGCCTCAGGTGCCGGTAATCGACCGGGAGACATGCATTGAATTCAAATCGGGCAAATGCAAGAAAACCTGCGTCGAGGTTTGCGGGGAGCGCCACGCGATCAACTTCAAGGCCGAGCCCAAAGAGGAGCAGATCCAGGCCGGCACGGTGATTCTGGCCACCGGTTTCCAGACCTTCGATGCGCAGCGCATCCCATCCTACGGCTACGGCGTTTATCCCAATGTCTACACCGCGCTCGAGGTGGAACGGCTGGTGAACGCCTCCGGGCCGACTGGCGGCGAAGTGGTCCTGCGCGATGGGCGAACGCCGAAAACCGTGGGCATCGTGCACTGCGTCGGCTCCAGGGATGAGAACACAAACCGCTGGTGCTCGCGGGTCTGCTGCATGTACTCGCTGAAGCTGGCGCACCTGATCAAAGAGCATACCGGCGCCGAGGTGTTCAACTTCTATATCGATATGCGGACGCCCGGTAAGGGCTTCGAGGAGTTTTATCAGAAGCTGCTCAACGAGCGTGTGCACTTCATTCGCGGCAAGGTGGCGGAGATCACCGATGCGGCGCTCGAGACCAGCGAGGAAGGCAAGCTGGTCATTCAGGTGGAGGATACGCTGGCCGGTTTTGTCCGCCGCATCCCGGTGGATATGGTCGTGCTCTCGACCGGCCTCGAACCCCAGGCCGATGTCCAGGAGGTTCGCCGCCTTTTCAACATCACTTGTTCAGACGCGGGCTTCTTCCTCGAGCGGCATCCGAAACTGGCGCCGGTGAACACATTCACCGATGGAATCTTCCTTGCCGGTTGCTGCCAGGGACCGAAAGACATCCCCGACACGGTAGCGCAGGCCGGTGCGGCTGCCGCCGAGGCGCTGGCGCTGATTGATGCAGGCTATATCGAGATGGAGCCCAACACCGCGCACGTGATCGAGGAGGAATGCTCGGGATGCAAGACCTGCATACCGGTGTGCCCGTATAAGGCGATTACCTTCCTCGACGAGGAGAAGAAGGCGCAGATCAACGAGGTGCTGTGCAAGGGCTGCGGGACGTGCGTGGCCGTCTGCCCGTCCGGCTCGATCAAGCAGAAGCTGTTCGAGGACGGCGAGATTTTTGAGGAGATCGACGGGGTCTTGGCTTATGCCTGAAGCTTTTGAACCGACCATCGTGGCGTTTTTTTGCAATTGGTGCACGTATCTCGCGGCGGACCTCGCCGGAACCTCGCGCATCAAGTACCCGCCGAACATGCGCGTGATTCGCGTCATGTGTTCGGGACGCATCGACGCCCAGTTCGTGCTGGATGCGTTCGCCAAGGGCGCTGATGGCGTCCTCATCGGCGGGTGCCATCCCGGCGACTGTCACTACCAGGAAGGCAACTACAAGATGCTGCGCCGTTTCCTTCTGCTGAAGCGAATGCTGAAACAGATGGGGATCGAGGAAGAACGCTTGCGGCTGGAATGGATTTCCGCCGCCGAGGGCGATAGAGTCCGCGTGGTCGTGAGCGATATGGTCGAGAAGCTGAAACGCATCGGCCCCTTGCGCACCGCCCGGCAAGAGCCCGTATGCGCGGAGGTGGCCCCATGAAACCAAAAGTTGCGTTCTACTGGTGTGCTTCCTGCGGCGGGTGCGACGAGGCCATAGTGGACCTCGGCGAGGAACTGCTGCCCTTAACCGACGCGGTGGACATCGTGTTCTGGCCCGTGGCACTGGATTTCAAGGAGAGCGACGTTGCGGCCATGCCGGACGGCTCCATCCTGGCCTCGTTCATTAACGGCGCCGTGCGGACCACCGAGCAGGAGAAGATGGCGCGGCTGCTGCGGGCGAAATCGCAGCTCGTCGTCGCATTCGGCGCCTGCGCCCAACTGGGCGGCGTTCCCGCTTTGGCAAATCTTTGGAACGCCCGTGCCATGCTTGACGAAGTCTATGGCCAGGGCGGTGGACCGAACCAGGAGTATCGGGACGACGGCTGCGTTCTCAAGCTTCCGGCCATGTACGATACGGTGGCCGCTCTGGATCATGTGGTTCCGGTCGATTACTACATCCCGGGTTGCCCGCCAACGCCCAACATCATTCGTGACGCTCTCGGCGTCCTGCTGGGGGCGGAACTGCCCGCGAAGGGCACGGTCCTGGCGCCTGACCACGCCATGTGCGAAGAGTGTCCTCGCAAGGACAGCCGGCCTCAGGACCTGGCTCTCAAACAGTTCCGGCGCGTCTATGAACAAGTTCTTGACCCAGCCGTCTGCATCCTGGCGCAAGGTGTTCCTTGCCTTGGGCCGGCGACGCGCGGAGGCTGCGGTGCTCTTTGCGTGCGTGGCAATATGCCCTGCACGGGCTGCTTTGGGCCGACCAGCCGCGTGCGGGACTTCGGCGGCAAAGCCGTCTCCGCGATGGCCTCCCTGATCGACAGCAACGATGAGACCGGGATTGAACGGACTCTCAATGGCATCCCGGACCCGGTGGGGTCTTTTTACCGCTACAGCCTCCCCTCCTCATTCCGGGAGCGGAAGCGGACGGAGTGAATCGCATGGCCAATGCAACAGAAACACAAACCAAACGCAGAATCACAATCGACCCGGTGACGCGGCTGGAAGGGCACGGACGGATTGAGATACTCCTCGACGAGCAGGGCCAGGTGACGCGGGCGTATTTCCAGGTTCCGGAACTGAGGGGATTCGAGAAGTTCGTGCAGGGCCGTCCGGCCGAAGATCTTCCTCAAATCACCTCGCGAATTTGCGGCGTCTGCCCCACCGCGCACCACATGGCCTCCACCAAAGCTCTCGATAGTCTGTACCAGGTTGCGCCGCCCCCCGCCGCGCGCAAGCTTCGTGAATTGGTTTATAGCGCTTTTCTCGCGGAGGACCACGCTCTCCACTTCTATTTTCTCGGCGGTCCCGATTTCGTGGTCGGTCCGAAGGCGCCTGCGGCGGAAAGGAATGTGCTCGGGGTGATCGCCCGGGTGGGCGTGGATGTGGGCCGGAAGGTCATCACCATGCGGCACAAGCTGCGCGCGCTGATCACAGCGGTAGCGGGGAAGACGGTGCACCCCGTATTCGGCATTGCGGGCGGTGTGGCGAAGCCGCTCGGGCGCGATGAGGCGGAACAGTTCCGTACAGTTGCGGACGAGGCCGTCGAATTCGCCCAGTTCACGCTGGGCGTGTTCGATAAAATCGTTCTCGCGAATTCCGAATACGTGGATTTGATCCTTTCCGACGTGTTCACCCACCGGACCTACTACATGGGCCTGGTGGATGAACAGAATCGGGTCAATTTCTACGACGGCATGGTCCGGGTGGTTACGCCGGAAGGCCGCGAATTGAGTAAGTTCCAGGCAGGGCAGTTTACGGATTACGTGGAAGAGCACACCGAGCCCTGGACCTACATGAAGTTCTGTTACCTGAAGGAGTTTGGGTGGAACGGACTGACCGATGGCCAGGCCACCGGAGTCTATGCCGTCGGTCCTTTGGCGCGCCTGAATGCCGCCGAGGGCATGGCGACTCCGCTGGCTCAAGAGGCGTATCGAAAGTTTTTCAAGACGCTCGGCGGAAGGCCGGTCCACCACACTTTAGCGAATCACTGGGCACGTGCCATCGAGCTGCTTTATGCGGCTGAGCGGCTGAGGGAACTGGCGCACGATCCGGAAATCACGAGCCGCGACGTGCGCGTGATTCCAACGGCCACTCCCCGCGAAGGCGCCGGCGTGGTCGAGGCGCCTCGCGGAACGCTGTTCCACTTTTATCGCAGCGACGAGCGCGGATTGATCACCAAGGCCCGGCTGATCGTCGCGACGCAGAACAATGCCGCGCGCATCGCCATGAGCGTGGAGAAGGCTGCCAAGAACCTCGTCACGGCGTCCACCGTATCCGAGGGCATTCTGAACATGGTCGAAATGGCGTTTCGCGCTTATGATCCTTGCCTCGGATGCGCGACCCATTCTCTTCCCGGCAGCATGCCTCTTTTCATTCAGGTGCGCGATCCGAGGGGAAAGATTTTGACTGTGCTGAGGCGCGACAGTGATGGGAGCATCCATCGGGATTGAAGCTACTGAAGCTCCCCTGCGGCTGCTGGCCCTGGGGAACGACATTCTGGCCGATGACGCTTTTGGCCTCCTGGTCGCACGGGAGATCCGGGAGCGCTTGGGCGGCGAAGTGGATGTCGTCTGCTCTTCCGCGGCCGGTTTCGCTCTGATGGACGACTTGTTGGGGGTCTCGCGCTTGCTGGTGGTCGATACCGTCTTGACCGGCCAGGCGAAGCCCGGGACGATTCACGTGCTGGGCAGCAACGACGTTCTTCCATCATCCGGCGGCTCGCCCCATTACGTAGGCTTGTTCGATGTGCTCGCCGTTGCGAGCGAATTGGGCCTGCCGGTTCCGAAGCAAGTGACTGTCATTGTGGTGGAAGCCGCGGATTGCACCACGGTCGGCGGCGCCATGACTCCGGATGTGGAAGCCGCGATCCCCGCGGCGGTCGAACTGATCTCCCAGATGGTGTTGGAGGCGCGCCGGACTGCGGAGGCCGCGGTGCGTCCGGCCAATGCCTCGCCCATATTGAGCGCCGGCAGTGCTGCCGGCGGACGCCTTGGAATCGAGGCGAGTCCGCATGATTAATTCCACGCTTTGGCTTACGGTGACCAATATCTTCCTCGGAGCCGCAGTTTTGCTCTGTGCCGTGGCAGTCGTGGTTCAGATGCTCCAGGGGCTCTTCACGCGCAGTGGTGGGCGTATGGCCGGGCGCGCTTCAGCCAAGTCAGCCTGGCGGAGATTCTCTGCGGGCTCTCGCGGTGACCGGTGAGGATCTAGCTCGTTAGTCCCGCGCGTGGGTGATTCGATATCCTGATTTGCACGTCAACCGGCGTCGGCCGAGCGCCCCTTGTGGCCCGTTAACGCCTCTCCCCGGTTGCGCCGTGCGGCGCGATGCGCTTACATGAACGCATGCGCGCGATTGGGCGGTTCGTACTTCTGGCTGCGGCACTTGCGCCGCTGGCCGCGACGGCGCGAAGCGCCGGAGGCGTAACGCAGATCGGCGGCGGCGAATTCCTCGTCTACGTCGGCACTTACACCGGTCACGAAAGCAAGGGCATCTACGCGTACCGCTTCGATGCGCGCAGGGGCAAACTGACCGCGCTCGGCCTCGCCGCCGAAACGGCGAATCCCTCGTTTCTCGCCGTGCACCCGAACCACCGCTTTCTGTACGCGGTAAACGAGGGGCATAAGGGCACGGTCAGCGCATTCTCGATCGACGCCATAACCGGCAAGCTCACGTTCCTGAACAAGGTCTCCTCGCGTGGGAGTGAGCCGTGCTACATCGCGGTAGATAAGAGCGGAAAGACCGCACTGGTGGCCAACTACGGCGACGGAATCTTCGCGGCCCTGCCCATCCGCGACGACGGACGGCTCGCCGATGCCGCTTCCTTCTCCGGCCACGCGGGTTTGCCGGTCTCGGGCCTCAACAGGAAACGGCAAGACCGGCCGCACGCCCACGCAATCGATCCCTCACCCGACAATCGGTTTGCGCTCGGGGCCGATCTCGGCCTGGACAAGATTTTCATTTACAAACTCGACGCCGCCCGGGCTTCGCTCACGCCAGCCGGCCAGCCATTCGCGCAGGTCGAGCGGGGCGCGGGGCCTCGCCATCTGGCGTTTCATCCCAGCGCCAGGTTCGTCTACGCGGTCAACGAATTGAACTCCACAGTCACGGTGTTCGGCTACGGCGCCTCAGACGGCACGCTGAAGGAAATACAGCGCATCTCAACGCTGCCAAAGGACTACACAGGCGAGAACTACCCGGCTGAGATCCAGGTACACCCGAACGGCAAATTCCTTTACGTTTCAAACCGCGGACACGACAGCATCACCGTTTTCGGCATCGATCGAGACAGCGGCAAACTCACTCCCGTTCAGCAAGTGTCCACAAAGGGGAGGTGGCCGCGCCATCTTGCGCTCGACCCCTCCGGCGTGTTCCTTTTCGTTGCCAACCAGAATTCGGGAAACGTGGTCGTCTTCCACATCGACGCGGCCACTGGCCAGCTCAGGCCGGCCGGCCAATCGTTCGAGCTGCACGGGCCGGTCTGCGTGCGGTTCGTTCCGGTCCAATGATCGATCAGGGGTTGCGCTGGACCAGCGAGCGCGGCTCGCTGCGCTTGATCTGTGCGCGGCGGCGGCCTTTGGCAAGATTGGCCGCGGCGCGGAGCCGTGCCACCTCGCCGATCTCAATGCGGTTCACCACCCGAACCGCTCCCGCCGATTTCGCCAGCCGCGTCGCCACTCCCTTGTGCTGCATCACGTCGGTTTGGCCTTCGAGTGTCGCAACGCCGCCCTGCACATGCACCTTGAAGTGATGGGATGCGATCTTCGACTGTGCGAACCGGGCGCGAATGGCGGTCTCGATCTGGCTGTCGGTCTTGCCGTTCGTGAGGGCCGCGGCAGCCCGATGCTGCGGCGCGCGCTTGGCGGCGTTCTGCGCCGGTGCCGGCCCCGCGAGTACGGCGGCCACCCACAGGAACACTACGAATCGGATCGAGTAGGACATGGGTATCCCTGTAAGTGAGTGCATTTGGCGGCGAGAATTCGCACCGCTCCAGCGGCATGTTTCCAGTTTCTGGAAGGATCGCGTACCACGGAGCGACTCTTTGACCGGTCCAAAACGGAGTAGAATCGACCCATGATCAGCAGAAGGGCGCTGTTTGGCATCGGCCTCTGCGGTTGGCCCCGGTTGCTAAAGGGGCGCGCGCGACCGTATGAGGCCGGAGATCTCGTGAGGATAGTTGCACTTCCCTCCAACTGCCGCCGGCAATGGAAGAACCGGAACATGGACGAGCACGTTGCGCTGCTCCGGGATTGCCTCGGCGGCGTATATCAGGTGGTCTACGTTGGAGAAGATGGGCGCCCGGAATTAGATGTCGCCACGACCGCGATTGCTCGCAATCCACGTCTTCTCGGGTGTGAGATTACCGTCGAACCGGAGTGCGTTGTTTTGGTCGCGGAACAAACTGCACGACACAGTTGAAGCCCGCACAATTCTTTAGGAGCGAAGGCCTCGCGCATGATACCAACATTCGACGATCACGAGCGCACGATCCTGGACCGAATGCTGCTGAACCTCGCTCAGCAGAGGGCATCATTGCGCGCACCGAAGATGAAATTGGCGACCTTCGCTGCACGGAAGGGTATGGCATACCACGGAGAGCTAATGGTTATGGGCCGAGCCGGAAATGGAGGGTGGTCAGGTTGCACGGCTGATGAGGTGGTTGACCCCGCAGCCCGGAAGAAAGTCGTCGACAAAACAATAGTTTTCGGTCGGTGTCACGATAAATGCCCCATGCTATGGGTCACCAAGCAATGGGGAACTCGCAGCTCCGAAAAATACAGCACAAAGAGGTCAGCGTTCTGGCGGGTCATCCGCGCTGTGGTAAGAGAACTGGCCATTGCAGATGTCGAGGATCGCAGTTGGCCGTCCTCTCTGATTTGGACGAATCTTTACAAACTTGCGCCCTGGGAGGGCGGGAATCCCTCCGCCAGTCTGCGTCGAATGCAGTCTGCCGAATGCCTGCAGCTGCTGGAACTCGAGATCGCTGAGTGGAAGCCCAAACGGCTTCTCATGCTCACAGGTCTCGACTGGGGGAAGTGCTTGCTCGACAGGCTCAATGTCGTCAAAACGGCCTGCACGGGTGGGAATTTAGTAGACCTCGTGGGCAACGCCGTATTAGATGACTGCGGCAGGCACAGCGTGAGGATCGTAGTGGCAAAGCACCCTCAAGGCAAACCTGAAGAGCCCTTCGTTCAAGAGGTGGTCGCAGCGTTTCCACACTAGCGGCACGTCTGTTGTCATGCGATGGCCCTTTCCCACTGGTCATACTTCATGACGCCCCTCGTGTGGTAGGATGATAAAGCCCCGATGCGAAGGGGACCAAGAAGTCATCAATTCAGGGTCGAATTCTTTAGACACGGCGAAAAGGGCGCGCTTCGGCGTGCCCTTTTCTTTTCCAGGGAAGTGCGCGAGTGCGCGGCGCTAAGGAAGAAGATCGCCGGCGATGGCGCATATCAAAGACGTTGGCGCCTTCTCCTTACAGCCCTTCAAGCAGGTGGCCGAGTTTCTCTCGCTTCGTGCGCAGGTAGTCTTCTGAAGCGCTGACCGGATCGGCCAGGCAGGGCACGCGTTCGGCAACGCGGATTCCTGCGCTTTCCAGGGCCCGAATCTTGTCCGGGTTGTTGGAGAGCAGCCGCACCGCTGGCGATCCCGAAATATCGCAGGATCGCGCCGGGCAGCTCGTAGCTGCGCAGGTCGGCTTCGAAGCCGAGGCGCTCGTTGGCCTCGACGGTATCCGCGCCGCTGGTCCTGCAACTCGTAGGCGCGCAACTTGTTCAGCAGGCCGATGCCGCGTCCTTCCTGGTGCTCGTAGATCAACAAGCCGCGGCCTTCCTCGGCGATGCTCTCGAGCGAGAGCTCCAAGCTGCGCGCGGCAGTCGCAGCGCAGGCTGTGGAACACGTCGCCGGTAAGGCACTGCGAATGGATGCGAACCAGCGGCGGCTCGGCCCCCTGCAGCTCGCCCATCGCCAGGACCACGGCCTCTTCGATCGTCACCGGCCTGCTCTTTCTGGAATCCGAAGATGCGGAAGTGCCCGAAGCGGGTTGGGAAATCGGCTTCGGCGACCTTGCGGCAGTTCGGACGCGTCTGACTCGTTCATGCTGACTATCGTGAACCTTATTTCCTTAATTATAATGGACTACCGGGCCTAGATGCTGAAAGACAGTTGGTGGTGCTGTTGATACGCCTGGCGGTGGTGGCGTCGCTAGCCAGTATTCTGGTCCGGTCGAACCGCTTCAAGCGGATGCTGCTGAGGGAGGAGCGCACTCTCAAGCAGCGGCTGCTGCTCGCGCTGAGCTTTTCGCTCATTTTCGGCGCGGGCGTGCCTGGTCCGGGTGATCCAGCACTATAAGCCGGTGGACCTCGGCCTCGAAGCCAGCCTCGTAGCCGGCCTGCTCGGCGGCTATGTCACGGGCCTGCTTTCGGGCGCGCTCATCTCGCTGCCCGCGATGATCCACCAGGAATACATCACGCTGCCTTTGCTGGTTGGCGTGGGCGTGCTCGGGGGGCTGCTGCGCGCCGCCGCGCCCGACCCGGAGGAGATCTGGCGCTTCTCGCCCTTCTTCGACCTCAGCCTCTACCGCGTCTTCAGGCGCCGTCAGGATCACGTCCGCGCTGCCTTCCAGATCGTCTTCCTGCTGGCGATTCTGTTCGCCGAATTCCTGCGGCTGACGCTCGGCCATTCTTTCCCGAAGCGGCTGTTCTCGTTGTATCCGTTCTGGCCGCATCCGCATCCGCTCAATTTTGTCGCGGTTTACGTGACGACGATATTCACCGTGACGCTGCCGCTCAAGGTCTGGAACAACTCGCGGAATGAGACCAAGCTCGAGGAGCAGCAGCGCCTGCTGCTCGAGGCGCGGATGGACGCGCTCAGCCGCCAGATCAATCCGCATTTCCTGTTCAACACACTGAACTCGGTCTCCTCGCTGATCCGCACCAATCCCCAGCAGGCCCGCGCCGTGGTCTACAAGCTCTCGAACATCCTCCGCCGCATGCTGCGCAAGCACGAGAACTTCAATCCGCTCAGCGAGGAGCTCGACTTCATCAACGATTACCTCTCCATAGAGATGATCCGCTTCGGCGAGAAACTGCGGTTTGAAAAGGAGGTGGACCCGGCCACTCTGGACCGGCTCGTCCCCAGCATGCTGCTGCAGCCGCTGATCGAGAACTGCGTCAAGCACGGCTTGAGCAGCAAGGTGGATGGCGGCATGGTGCGCTTTCGCAGCAGTCTTAAGGATGGCCGGCTGTATTTGCTGGTCGAGGACGATGGCGTCGGCATCCCAGAGGCCAAGCTGGCGACGTTACGGGAACAGGGCGTCGGCGTAAGCAATGTCGATGAGCGGCTCAAAGTCCTCTTCGGCGCCGACTACCGAATGCGCATTGACAGCAAACCCGGCCACGGCACCCGCGTCGAAATCGAGATTCCCGAGTTGCAGTCCAGCCCGCCTTAAGCGCGATGCGCTTTCCTGCGCGGTGGAGGCGCGTGACGGTATGCTTCCAGGAACTCGCTTGGCTTGAGAATCTTTAGAGAAAGGGCCACGCGAGAGAGCAACTCCGAAATCTCATCCGCATTCTTTAGGAGCGGCTCGTCGAGTGTGATGAAGCACCGCCCATACTTCGCAGCCTCGAAGAGACGGAGTGCGTCCTTGCCTGGAATCAGTGCTGCAATCTCCCTGTGTACCGTCCGTTCGATGTCCGTCAGTTCGACGGGCTCTGTGTGAACGAAACCTTCGGCCTTCTGCCTTACCTCAATCGGTGTGTTCGGATGCTCTAATGCCGCCTTGACAGAGTGCGGTAAGAGAATCGTGAAGGCGCCCTCGTCGTGCAGCCGTAGAATCTCGTCCACCGCCGCGCCCTCAGGCCCGCCTGTTCGGTGGAGGACGTTGGCATCGATCAAGTTGTTGCCGTGACATGGGTCGAACATGCAAAGCCTCCCTCAACAAATTTCATCCAATACTGCGACACAACGCTACCTTTGGCCATAATTGCAGTGGCGATGCACATGCGAAACTCTCAACTGCTCCTTACTTCTGCAACAGGAAGTTCCCCACGAACATCGCATCGATGCCCGAGGAGTAGAAGCTGCGAAGCGCGTCGCGCGGAGTCGTAACCAGCGGATCTCCGAAAAGGTTGAAGGAAGTATTGTAGAGCACGGGCAGGCCGGTGGACTTACCGGCGGCGTCGAGGAGCTTCCAGTAGAGCAGGTTGTCCTCGCGCGATACGGTGTGCACGCGGACCAGATCGTCCGCCAGAATCGCGCTCTCGAACACCTTGCGGTGCGCGGGCCGCACCCGGCCTACTGTCGCCAGGAAGCGCGCGTTAGGCCCCACCTCGAAGTACTCGGCGGCCAGCTCGGCCGGAACCGAAGCCGCAAATTTGCGGAAGGACTCGCGGTGCTTGATGTACCGGTTCAGATTCTCGGTCGAGTACGGATTCAAGGGCGAGGCCAGGATGCTGCGGTTCCCCAGCGCGCGCGGCCCAAACTCCGTGCGGCCCTGCATCCAGGCGACGATCTTGTTATCGTTGATCTCGCCCACCGCGGTGCCGATCAGCTCGTCGGAGGTAAGCAAGTACCGGAACCGGAGCTTGCAGTTCTCCAGCACCTGCTTGATCTCCTCGGCGTCGTAACCCGGCCCCAGGCAGAAGTTGCCGATCACGGCGCGCTCCGTTTGCTGGCAGACGTTGTGCCAGGCGTAGAAAACGGCGCCGAGCGCGGTGCCTGCGTTGCCGGCCGCCGGCTGCATGAACACGTTTTCCCAATTGGGCGAGCGCTCGAGCTCGGAAATGAGCAGCGCGTTGAACGCCAGGCCGCCCGCCAGGCAAAGGTTCTTGCCCGAGCCGGCCATGGCGATCACGGTTTTCTCGATGGCGCGTTGAAGGCCTGCCGCGATGTCCGCCCGCATTTCTTCCGGGATCGGCGCGCCGTCGGCAAGGCCAAGCCGCTTGTAGAATTTGGCGCTGAAGCCGCCGTGCCCGATCCGCTCGCTATCGAAGAACGAACGGTCTATCCGCGGCCATTCCCCGTCCCGCATTCCGATGATTTCGAGAAACAGAGGGGCGAGATCTTCCTTGCCGCTGGGCGAGAGCCATTGCAGTTTGTAGGCGTCGGCTTCCGGGTTGAACCCCAACAGTTCGGTCGCGCGCGCGTAAAGATCGCCCAGCGAGTCCGGATAGTACTGCTCTTTCTCGAGCACAATCTGATTCCCGGAAGCGCGCCAGCGCGCCGCGCAGCGAAAATCTCCGGCGCGGTCGAGCGTCAGCACGGTCGCTTCCGTAAACGGCGATGCGTAAAACGCCGAGGCTGCGTGCGCGGTGTGGTGGTCCACAAGCACGACGCGGCCGTTGGGAAACTCCGCCCGCAGCTTCAGGTGCAGCGCCGTCTCGGGGCCGGCGGCGAGCGGCCGTGCGATCGCCACCAAATCCACCTGCTCGCGGCTCGCCTTCACCAGGCCCAGGCACACCGCAATCGCTTGTTCCGGCAGTGCGCCCGGGCGCGCCCACCGGGCCAGTTTCTTCTCTTCCACCGCGCCGGCCAGTACGCCGTCCTTCAATATGGCCGCCGCCGCTTCGCCCATGATGCCGCCAATTCCGAGGATGATCATTCCTATGCCTTAACGAGCCGCGTTCACGGCTGCCTAGTGCGTTGTCGCCGAAGTTCCTTTGCCGCTTGCTGATGCGCGGCTCCGCTCCGAGCCGCGACCGTGAGGGAGCGGTCGCCAGGGCCTTCGGAGGCGTTGCATTAAGCCTTTTCCTTTTGGGCTTTCTCGATCTTGGCCCAGGTATCGCGCAGCGGCACCGTCCGGTTGAACACCCGCTTGCCGGCGGTCGAATCCGGATACCACGCAGAAATAACCCAGCCGCTCGAACTGGTAACGGCTGCCCGGCGCCGCGGCGAGCAGGCTGGGTTCGAGCTTGCACCCGGTCAGGATTTCTAGCGAGTTGGGATTGAGATAAGCGGTGAATTCCAGCCCTTCGCTCTCGTCGCCCGGATTTTCGCGTGCGAACAAATGATCGTACAGCCACACTTCAGCGTCGATGGCGTGCGCGGCCGAAACCCAATGGATGGTCGATTTCACTCTGCGCCCGTCCGGCGCGTTGCCTCCGCGTGTGGCCGGATCGTACGTGCAATGGATCTCGGTAATCTCGCCGGTTTCTTCGTCTTTTACCGCGCCTGTGCAAGTAATGAAGTAGGCGTAGCGCAGCCGGACTTCCCGCCCAGGCGCCAGCCGGTAATACTGTTTCGGCGGCTGCTCGCGAAAGTCCTCCCGCTCGATGTAGAGCACGCGCGAGAAGGGCACTCTGCGGACGCCCATCGCGGCGTCTTCGGGGTTGTTGATCGCCCCCACCTCTTCGATCTGATTTTCCGGATAGTTATCGATGACCACTCGCAGCGGCCGCAGCACGGCCATCACGCGCGGGGCGCGCTTGTTCAAATCCTCCCGGACAAAATGCTCCAGCAGCGAAAGCTCGGTCATGCCGTTGGTCTTAGATACGCCAACCTGCTGGCAGAAATTGCGAATCGCCTCGGGCGTGTAGCCGAGGCGGCGGATGCCGGAAAGGGTCGGCATGCGTGGATCGCTCCATCCGCGCACGTACCCTTTCTGCACCAGGGTGAGCAGCTTCCGCTTGCTCAAGAGCGTGTAAGTGAGGTTGAGCCGGTCGAATTCGATCTGCTGGGGGTGGTGGATGCCTAACTGCTCGACGAACCAATCGTACAGCGGCCGGTGATCCTCGAATTCGAGCGTGCAGATGGAGTGCGTAATCCGCTCGATGGAATCGCACTGGCCGTGCGCGTAATCGTACATCGGGTAAATGCACCAGCGGTTGCCGGTGCGGTGGTGCTCAGCGTGGAGGATACGGTACATTACCGGGTCGCGCATATTCAGGTTCGGTGACGCCATGTCGATCTTGGCGCGGAGGGTTCGAGAGCCATCTGGAAACTCGCCCGCCCGCATGCGCTCGAACAGGTCCAGGTTCTCTTCGATCGTGCGGTTGCGATAGGGGCTTTCGCGGCCGGGCTCGGTCAGCGTGCCGCGATATTCCCGGATTTGTTCCGCCGTCAGGTCGCAGACGTAAGCCTTGCCGGCTTTGATCAGTTGAACGGCCCACTCGTAAAGCTGATCGAAGTAATCGGAGGCGTAAAAAAGCCGGTCCTCCCAATCGAAACCGAGCCAGCGCACGTCCTCCATAATCGAATCGACGTACTCGGTTTCTTCCTTCGATGGATTCGTATCGTCGAACCGCAGGTTGCACTTCCCGCCGAAATCGGCCGCTAGGCCAAAGTTAAGGCAGATGGACTTAGCGTGGCCGATGTGCAAGTAGCCGTTTGGCTCCGGCGGAAAGCGCGTCTGCACCCGCCCGCCGTATTTGTTGGTTTCCAGATCCCGGACGATGATGTCGCGGATAAAATTGGGGCGGACAGCCGCCGCCGCGCCAGTCTTAGGCTCATTCGTGGCCTTGTGGCCGGTTGGATCAGGAGGCGGCATTTTGGGTAATCCTCTCGAGCTTTTCGATCGCTTGCCCGATTCGCTTAAGGCAGGTCTCCCGGCCCAGCACCTCCAGGGTTTCGAATAGCGGCGGCGCGTTCTTGCGGCCGCAGACAGCCACGCGAATGGGCTGAAACATTTGGCCCGCCTTGATCTTCAGGCCGGACGCATCGGCTCTCAGCGCCGCTTCGAGCGCTTGGTGCGTGAACTCGGTCTTAGCAAGCGTCTGCCGGGCGCGCTCCAGCGCCGCTAACGTCATTCGCTCATCGCCCTTCTGCGGAATCAGTTCGGCGCTGTCGTAAGGCGGCAGCTCGTCGAGAAAAAAGAAGTCGGCGACGGTTGCCGCGTCTCTCAACGTCTTGATGCGCTGGCGGATCAAGGGGGTGACCCGCCGCAGCTTCGAGCGTTCCACTTCGAAGCCAGCCGCGCGCACGAAAGGCAGTAATTCTTCCGCCAGCTCTTCGACCGGCATCGCCATGATGTGCTGCGCATTTAGCCAGACGGCCTTCGGATCGAACGGGTCGGTTTCGGTGAAATTAACCACGGCGTTTGAGCGGTGGATGCCCTCGAACGAAAACGCATCGATGAGTTCCTGGCGCGACATTTTTTCGCGGTCGTCCTTGGGCGACCAGCCCAGAAGGCACAGAAAGTTCACAAACGCCTCAGGCAGGAAGCCTGCGTCGCGATACGTAGTCACGCTGACCACCGGCCCGTGGCGGCGTTTGGATAGTTTCGAGCCATCCGGCGCCAGCAGCAGCGGCAGGTGCGCGAACTCGGGCGCAGGTGCGCCCGCGGCTTCGAAGAGCAGTATGTGCTTGAAGGTGTTTGTCAAATGGTCCTGGCCGCGGATGATGTGGCTGATGCGCAGGTCTATATCGTCGGCGCACGAAGCCATGTGATAGGTCGGCACGCCGCTGGACCGCAGCAGCGCAAAGTCCTCGATGTCGGCCGTCGATTTCATCTGCGCGCCGTAAACCGCGTCGTGGAACTTGATGTCGCGCTCCGGCTCGCGCGGCACCCGGAACCGCAGCACGAAAGGCTCGCCTGCGGTGGCGCGGCGATCGCTCTCCTGCCGGCTCATCTGCTGTGCGCCGGGGTTGAACAGCCAAGTTGCGCCGCCCTGGGGCGATTTCTCCTCTTCGGGCGACGCGGGAGTGAAATCCCTATACGCGAAACCTTTCTGAAAAATCGCTTCGGCAATCTCGCGGTGCAGGTTCCCACGCTCCGATTGCCGGTGCTCTTCATCCCACCCGAGAGCGAGCCAGCGCAGGCCCTCGAAAATCGAAGCCTCCGATGCTAGCGTATTGCGCTCGACGTCGGTATCGTCGAGCCGCAGGATCATCGTGCCGCGATGATGACGTGCGTACAGCCAGTTGAAAATGAAGGTCCGCGCGCTGCCGATGTGCAGAAAGCCAGTCGGCGAGGGCGCAAAACGGACTCTTACCATGGAATTTCAGTATAACGAATGGCCGCGGATCACCCCGTCAGGCGCCGGTACAACTCGACCAGCTTTTCCATCGGGAGCTGCTCCGCCCGCAGCCGCGCCTCGGGCCAGCCGTCCACCGAGCGGCCGTAAAACGGCGCCAGGTTGTTGCGCAGCGTCTTTCGCTTCTGCCGGAAGCAGCGGCCCGCGAACTCGAGGAATGCGGCCGGCCCGGCGAGGCCCCAGCTTTCGGGCGGACGCGGAACCAGCCGTACGACTGCCGACTCCACTTTGGGCGGCGGCGAAAACGCCGATGGCGGCACCCGGAACAGCATCTCGGGAATTGTGAAGAGGCTGGTTTTAACCGTGAGGTAGCCATAATCCCGGCTGCCCGGCTTAGCAGTCAGCCGCTCGGCCACTTCCCGCTGCACCAGAAGCACTGCACGGATCAGGCGCGCGCCCAGCGCGAAGATCCGCTCGAGGATGGGCGAGGTGATGTAGTAAGGTAGGTTGCCGGCGATAGCCGCCACGCCCCACTGGCCGAGGCCGGTCTTCAGAACATCGCCTTCGACGACTGTCAGGCCGGGCGCGCCGGCAAACCTCTGCCGGAGATGCGCAACAAACCCGGCATCGATTTCAATGGTAATAACCCGCTCGGCGCGCGGCAAAAGAAATTCGGTGAGCGCGCCGCGCCCTGGTCCAATTTCGATGATCAGGGGCTCATGGCCGTCCGAAACGACCGCGGCGATACGCTCCAGATACGCGCGGCTGGCGAGGAAATGTTGTCCCAGTCGCTGTCCGGCCACTTGCGCGGGCCTTCAGCTCTTTACATCGATCTCGCTGCGGCGGAAGTACAGGTAGATCTTCCCCGGGGTCGGCAACCCAAACGCCGTGGCGGGAGTGAATGTCGTGAACAGAAGATTATTCTCGATCCTTCTCCGCAGATCGGGATCTTTGGCAAGACTGCCGCTCTGCGTGACGGTGTAGTCGATCATGCGGCCCTGGCCATCGACGAGAACTTCGACTCCGATATCGGCGTCTCCGAAGCCGAAGGGCGTTTGCGCCTTGACGGCCGGTTCGGTGAACAGCGCTACCGGAACGTCGCCGGCGCCCCGCCTTGCCTGCAACGCCAGGGTAGGCATCAGCATGGCGAACAACAGCATCGCCGCAAGCAAGCCGCCGGCTGCCGGCAGCGCCACCGGGCGCATTAGGTTTTCCATCCAGAGGCTCGAAACGCCCGGCGAGGTATCGGACCGGGTTGCGCCGGGCCAGCACCCGCGCGCGTTCCCGGGAAGCGAGGACGCGCAGACTGGAGGTCAACTCCGGCGGCGCAGCCAGCGGGGGCAGGCTGCCCAGCGCAGACCTCAATTGCGTGAGTTGCGCGAATTGCCATTCGCACTGCGGACAGCGGCCCAGATGCAGAAGCACCTCTTGCCGCTCCTGCTCAGAGAGGCAGCCGTCCACGTGTGCGGAAAGCGAACTTTCGACACTTCGGCAGTTCATAACCTTCACTCAGCCGGTTGTGGCGTCCACTGCAGGGCCGGATCCGGCTCCAACCGGCCCGCCAGATCTTTTCTCAACGCCTCGCGCCCACGCAGGATGCGGGATTTCACGGTTCCCAGCGCTACCTGAAGAATGTCCGCAATCTCCTCGTAGCTGAGCTCCTGAACGTCCCGCAGAACCACGGCCGTACGGAAGCTCGGGTTCAAGCGGGCCAGAGCGGCTTCGACGAGCGCGTGCTGTTCGTGGTCCGCGGCACAGTCGTAAGGGGATCGGCCAGGGTCCGAAAGCGTTTGGAAGTAGCTCAGGTTACCCTCCTCTTCCCCCTCCAGGCCAACTTCGTGCCGGCGATGCCGGCTGAACCACCTCTGGTAGTTATAGGCCTCGTTTACCGCGATCCGGTAAATCCACGTCTTCAGGCTGCTATCGCCGCGAAAGGCGCCAATCTTTCGAAATATCTTCAAGAAACGTCCTGAACGATGTCGCCGGGCATCGGGTGGATCGTTCAGCAACCGGCAGATGAGACTAAAGACCGGCTGCTGAAACGTTGCGATCAGGACCTCGTAAGCGCTTTCCTCGCCTTTGCGAAGCCCTTCCACCAGCCATGCGTCGTCGCAGGCTTCCTGGTAGTCCCGCCCGTTGTCGCTCTGGCCGAGCTCAACCGGCAGGCCGAGATGAAGGGTCGTATCCGCCACGGCGCTGCTCCGATGGCAAATTCACCTTCAACCTTACCAGGAAATACGCCTTCCTTCAACGTGATAGACACCGCGGCACGGGAAAAAGTTCCAGAACGAGTTCGAAAGGGTACCGTACCAGACCTCGGTACGAGGGGGCTGCACCCCGGCCGGCGTTGCGCTCAGCCCCCTGGCCGGAATTGCTGGTATTATGACGCGGTGGGCCGCACGCTTATTTCTGACCTGCAGTTCATGGAGGCTTTCTATCAGGTCGTAGGTCGGTACGTTAGGGCCCTGGACGCCTGGGAGGAATGCGCTAGGGACGTGTACACGGGACCATGCGAATGGGGCCAGCTTCGGGACCCAGGCCGCCTCCGGTCGCTCCAGATCGACTTTATCGCCGCCCGCAACCAGATCAATGCATCAATTCGCCGGGCCACGGAGATCACGAAGCATTACGGGCGTTCCAGCCCGTACTACTTGCTGCTGGACGTTGCTCTGGCTCCGCCAAGAAATGTCTTTTTGCCGTCGGAGAGCCAGATCTCAGACCGGGTCCGCATGCTGATTAACGACGTCCTGGTGCAGACAATCGAAGATATCAAGTCAGGCTACACGCCGAAAGCCACTGCCCAGGCCCCGCCACCACAACGACGACGGTTCCAGAGGTTGAGACAACATTTAGCGGAACATTTGGCGAAGTACCTCGCGGCCCTGATCAGCGCCATTGGTGCAATCATCGCGGCCATGATACTGAGGAGGTCCTGACAGATATCTTTGCTTACCTCAGGCAGTAGAGAACGCTCGCGCTGTCGTCCTGCAGCCTCGATCGAGAGGCGCGAGCGGGTCAAGCACACTTCTTCTCAACCGAGAGTGCCGCGCCTCGGCAAAGGGCCCTACAACCGGCGATTCGCCCTATTTGATCTCGGGGCTCGTAACGGTGGCCGGCTCGGCGCCCCAATTTTCGTGAATGACCAGAGTCTGATCGGAGAAGAAGGTTCGCCGGCCGCTCGATCCGAAGACCTCGGGATTGGCGTTGATGGTATATCCGAGCGGGCTGGCTTGCAAGGTGAAGAGGTAGCCGGTTTTCTTTCCCTTGGCGAGGTCGCCCGGGACCAGGTCGGAGGCCGCCGGTCCGGCCTGCCCGCTTGTGGGCGGCCCCAGTTGGTCGAGTTTCGTGGCGTACGCCCCGAACTGCGAATAATACTGCGCCTCCGCGGCGTGGAGGGTTTTGATCTGCTGCACGGCCGCCATTTCCTGCGTGTGCATGCGCGCGGTATTCAGTTTTGGCAGGGCGATGGCCGCAATGATCAGGATGATGGCCACTACGATCAGCAGCTCGATGAGGGTAAAGCCCCGGCGTCTCCTGGACGAATCGCGGAATGTCATACCAGCCTCCCGACAGCTATTCTCGCTGAGCAGACCGTACATAGCAAGTGACGAGCGGGGATGCGGAATCGTGCAGGGCCTGTCAGCGCCCCGCGGCCGCCAGTGGCAGCCCCTTCACCACCGCGTCGATGCGCCGCAAGTTGTTGAGCAGCGGGCCGAGCAGGTCGAGCCGCAAGGCGTTCGGGCCATCGGATAGCGCCCGCTCCGGCGCTTCGTGCACCTCCAGAAAAACCGCATCGACGCCCACTGCGACCGCCGCGCGCGCGAGCGGCTCGATGAATTGCGCCTGGCCGCCCGATGACGCGCCGGCGCCCCCCGGCAACTGCACGCTATGCGTGGCATCGAACACCACCGGGTAGCCGGACTCGCGCAGGATGGCCAAGCCGCGCATATCGACCACCAGGTTGTTGTAACCGAACGCCGTGCCGCGCTCGGTCAGCAGAATCCTGGTGTTGCCGGTGGAAGCGACTTTCTCGGCCGCGAACCGGAAATCCTGCGGGGCCATGAACTGCCCCTTCTTGATGTTCACGATGCGGCCTGTCCCGCCCGCCGCAACCAGCAGATCGGTCTGGCGGCACAGGAAGGCGGGGATCTGGAGGATATCGGCCACCTCGGCCGCCGCTTCGGCCTGCGCCGGCTCGTGAATATCGGTGAGGATGGCGCAGCCCGCCGCTTTGATGCCGGCCAGAATGCGCAGGCCTTCTTTCAGGCCCGGTCCGCGATAACTGGCCAGGCTCGCGCGGTTGGCTTTATCGAAAGACGCCTTAAAGACGAACGGCGCGGCGATCTTCCCGATCTCGCGCGCCAGAAACTGCGCGTGCTCTTCGCTTTCGATGACGCACGGGCCCGCAATCAGCGCGAGCGGCGCGCCGCCGCCAAACGCGATCGCTTCGCCCCGGGGCGTGGTGAGTTCTATGAGCACAGTGTTTCGGGTTGCAGCTTGCGCGCGGCGGCCCGCTCCTGGCGCTTGCGGCGGTAGTCGAGCGCCGCTCCGATGAACGCGCGGAAGAGCGGATGCGGCTCGAGCGGCTTGGATTTGAATTCGGGATGGAACTGGCAGCCCAAGTACCAGGGATGGCCGGAAATCTCGCAGATCTCGACGTAAACGCCGTCGGGCGTCTGGCCGGAAATGCGCAGGCCGGCGGCTGTCAGTGCGCCCTCATATTCGCGGTTGAACTCGTAGCGGTGGCGGTGGCGCTCGCTGATCTCGCGCTGGCCGTAAGCGCTGTGCGCGAAGCTGCCCTCAGCCAGTATGCAGGGGTAAGCGCCCAAGCGCATCGTGCCGCCCAGCTCATCGACGCCCTTCAACTCGCGCAATTTGTAAATCACGCGGTGCGGCGCCGCCGGGTTGAACTCGGTCGAATCGGCCTGCTCCAGGCCGCAGACGTTTCGCGCGTATTCGATCACCATGGTTTGCATGCCAAGACAGATGCCGAAATACGGCACCTTGCGCTCTCGTGCGAAACGGATCGCCTCAAGCATACCGTCGATGCCGCGCTTCCCGAAGCCGCCCGGAACGAGGATGCCGTCGTAGGCCGCGAGTTCCTCCAGCGCGCCGGGCGCGAGGAAGCGCTCGGATTCGAGCCAGTGGATCCGGACCCTGACGTTGTGCGCCAGCCCTCCGTGCAGCAGCGCTTCCTTCAGGCTCTTGTAGGAGTCTTCGTATTCCGTGTACTTTCCGACCAGCGCGATACTGACCTCCGCGGCGGGGTTCTTCAAGCGCTCGAGCATCGCGCTCCATTCCCGCAGGTCGCGCGGTCCGGCATCGAGCTTCAGCGCCTGCACAATGGCGTCATCGACGCCCTGCTCGGCGAACATCAGCGGCACCGCGTACACGGACTCGACGTCGCGCGCGCTGATCACCTTCTCCACATCCACGTCGCAGAACAGCGCAATCTTCTCTTTCATCTCACGCGACAGGAAGCGCTCGGTGCGGCACAGCAGCAGATCGGGTTGAATGCCGATCGCCCGTAGCTCTTTTACGCTGTGCTGGGTCGGCTTGGTTTTCAGTTCCTGCGCCGCCGCGATCCACGGCACCAGTGTCAGATGAACGAAGAGCGCGTTCTCGCGGCCCACTTCGTGGCGCATCTGGCGGATCGCCTCCAGGAACGGCAGCGACTCGATATCACCGACGGTACCCCCGATCTCGGCGATGACCACATCGACGCCGGCCGACACCTTCCGCACCGCCGCCTTGATCTCGTTGGTCACGTGCGGGATCACCTGCACGGTTTTGCCGAGATAATCGCCGCGACGCTCCTTGGCGATGATTTGTTCATAGATGCGGCCGGAGGTGAGGTTGTTGCTCTGCGTGAGCGGCGCGTGCGTAAACCGCTCGTAATGGCCCAGGTCCAGGTCCGTCTCGGCGCCATCGTCTGTCACGAACACTTCGCCGTGCTGGAAAGGGCTGAGCGTTCCGGGATCCACGTTGAGGTACGGATCGAATTTCTGCAGCGTCACGCGCAAGCCTCGGCTCTCGAGTAGGCAGCCGATCGAGGCCGCCGCGATGCCTTTCCCGAGCGAGGAAACGACGCCGCCGGTTATGAAAATATACTTAGCCATGTTTCTTGATCAGGGCGGGCCGCCGCGGAGGGCGTGCCCCATCGGCTTCCTGCGTCCCCGCGGCGGAAATGCCCGCGGGCGCCAGGGCCGCAAACAGTTCGGCGACTCGCTCCAGGTCTTCCGGAGTGTCCACTCCGAGAGATTCGTAATCGGTTTCGACCACCCGGATGCTGTGGCCGCTCTCGAGCGCTCGCAGTTGCTCCAGCCGCTCGGCGCGTTCGAGCGGCCCGATGGGCAGTCTCGAATAGCCGAGCAGGAACTCGCGGCGGTAGACGTACAAGCCGATGTGCTTATAGTGCGCCGCAGCCTCGCCGTGCCGCACGGATGGGATCACCGACCGCGAGAAGTAGATCGCGTTCCCAGCCAGATCCGTCACTACCTTGACCACGTTCGGGTTCGCAAGCTCTTTGGGATTCTCGATGCGCTTCTTCAGCGTGCCCATCGGGATATCCGGGTCGTCTATGAGCGCAAGTACCGCCGCGTCAATCGCATTCGGATCGATGAGCGGCTCATCCCCCTGGATGTTGACCACCAGTTGCGCGCTGTCGGCCGAGGCGGCTTCGGCCACGCGGTCGGTTCCCGACGGATGATCGGCTCTGGTCATGCGAGCGGGCGCGCCGAAGTTTCGTGCCGCCAACCTGATGCGCTCATCGTCGGTTGCGATGACAATGTCGCTGAGATAACGGGCCTGGCTGGCGCGCTCGAAAACGTGCTGAATGATGGGCTTGCCAGCGATGGTGGCGAGAGCTTTCCCGGGGAAACGTGACGAGCGAAACCGGGCCGGAATGACCCCTAAAATCCGGGGGGGCACGTTCGATCATATCACGAGTTGAGCCAATATTCGTTGGCGCCAGCGCTCCATGAAATCGGAGTGATACTCCACGGTGATATACTGAAATTGTCGCAGCCGTTTGCGGAGGGGAGAGCCAAGCATGGTTGCGCAATCAGGTGTGAAGTATCGGGCTTTTGGCGTTGCGATGGCCCTGTTGTTCGCCGGCGCTTGCTGGGGCGGCGATGAAGTCAAAGCCAACTCGGGGGACGCGCAGGTCGAAATCAAGCCGCGGCTGAAAACGCCGGCCGCCGATGCCAATACGCCGCGCAGCCATAATCTTCGTGTTGACACCACAGTTGTTCAGATCCCCGTAACTGTTACCGATCCGCTCAATCGTTTCGTCACCGGCCTGGAGAAAGAACATTTTCGCGTTTTCGAGGACAAGGTTGAGCAGAAGGTCACGTACTTTTCGAGCGAGGACGCTCCGGTTTCGATCGGCGTAGTATTCGACAGAAGCGGCAGCATGGGCCCCAAGCTCCAGAAATCCCGGCAGGCCGTCGCCCAGCTCATGAAGACGGCTAACCCCGAGGACGAGTTCTTCCTGGTGGAGTTCAACGACCGCCCGGAGCTTGTGGCCGGTTTCACCAGAGACGACGAGGAAATCCAGAACCGGCTGACCTTCACGGAGTCCAAGGGCCGGACCGCGCTGCTGGATAGCGTGTATCTCGCCATCAGTGAGATGAGAAAAGCCCACAACCCGCGCAAAGCTCTGGTCATCATCTCCGATGGCGGCGACAACAGCAGCCGGTATACCGAAAGTGAAATCAAGAATCAGGTGCGCGAGGCCGATGTCCAAATCTATGCCATCGGAGTTTTTGAACCGCTCGCATCCCGTGGGCGGACGGCAGAGGAGCTCGCCGGCCCAAGCCTGTTGAGCGAGATCGCCGAGCAAACGGGCGGCCGGCATTTTCCCGTCGAGAACCTGAGCGAATTGCCGGACATCGCGGCCAAGATCGGCATCGAGCTGCACAATCAGTATATGCTTGGCTACGAGCCGACAAATCGCGAAAAGGACGGCAAATACCGGCACGTGCAGGTGAAACTGGTTCAGCCCCACGGCTTGCCGCCGCTACGAGCTTTCTGGCGGCTCGGGTACTATGCGCCTACGCAGTAAAATCATTGCTTCCCTCCTCGCAACGGGATTGATCTTCTCCGTTCTGGCTCAGGAAGGTCCCGCCGTCTTTCGCGCGGTTACGCGGCTGGTGGTATTGCATGCCACCGTTGTCGATAAGAGCGGGCGGCTTGTGACCCAATTGCCCCAGAGCGCTTTCCGCGTCTTCGAGGACGGAGTCGAGCAGCAGATAAAGATCTTCAAGCGTGAAGACGTGCCCGTCTCGATGGGAATTGTGATTGACAACAGCGGCTCGATGCAGGACAAGCGCAAGCGTGTCGAGGACGCCGCGATGGGATTGGTAAAGGCTTCGAATCCCCAGGACGAGGTGTTCATCGTCAACTTCAACGACGAGGCCTACCTCGACGTCGATTTCACCAATGACATCGCGAAGCTGGAAGAAGGTATCGCGCGGATCGACTCGCGCGGCGGCACTGCGATGCGCGAGGCGATCGACCTCTCGATGGACCACCTCAAGACCAAGGGCAAGCACGACAAGAAGGTGATTGTTGTCGTCACCGACGGCAACGACAACATGAGCGAGATCACGCTGGAGAAACTCGTCCAGAAGGCGCAGCAGCGGGAAGTGCTCGTGTACGCCATCGGGCTGCTCAATGAAGAGGAACCGCGGGAGGCGAAACGCGCCAAGCGCGCTCTCGAGGCGATCACCAAGGCCACGGGCGGCGAGGTATACTACCCCGACAAAGTGGAGGACGTCGGGAAATTCGCGCTCGAGGTAGCGCGCGAAATCCGCAACCAGTACACGCTGGCTTACACGCCCCAGAACCAAACGCTCGACGGCGCGTTCCGCCAAATCAAGGTGACGGTAAACGGCCCGAACCGGCCGGTGGTCCGCACGCGCACCGGTTATTATGCCACGGCGGAACTTGCCAGGAGCATCGAACCCAATCAGACTGGCGCGGCCCAAGCGTCCAGCCAGTGACAACACGCGGCGCCGCTTCTGTGTTCCGCTGTTTCTATTCAGACGAAGGGCCTCTTAATGCAGCTCCGTAATCCTCGGGGCTTCAGATTGGTTGTGTCTGCCTGCTCTGCCGGGAGTCGAATGCTTGCTGCATTTCGTCGAGGATTGCCTGGGCTGCGCTCCGGGGCTTGGGCGCGGTCGTTATTGGCCTACCAACGACTAGGTAGTCTGAACCAGCCAGAATCGAAGCCGCGGGAGAACTGGCCCTCTTGTGGTCGTTCGGTTCTGCCTCAGGGGGTCTGATGCCGGGAGTGACGATTAGAAAATTCTCGGGGGCTAGTCGTCTGATGGCCGCCGCCTCTCTCCCGGACGCGATGACACCATCGCAGCCAGCCCGTATCGCACCGGCCGCTTTGAAGTTCACGAATTCATCGGCCGATGCGTTAAACCCCATCTCTTTGAGGTCGGACTCATCCCAACTAGTCAGCATCGTCACCATCAAAATCTTAAGCTTGGAGTCTCCGCACACCTGGACTGCGGCACGGGCCGCTCCAAAACTCGTGTTGATAGTGATGAAGCTGACACCCTCGTTCACGGCCACCAGGATGAGCCGCTTCACGGTTTCCGCGATGTCACCAAACTTTAGATCGAGGAAGACCCGCTTTCCCTGGCCCAAGAACTCCCGGATGAGGCCGTGACCGCCCGCCAGGTAAAGTGGCCAACCTATCTTGACGAACGACACAAGGTCATGAAGCTCGTCCACCAAGCGTCGGGCGTCATCGGTTTCGATGAGGCGGTCGGGATTGGTGGGGTCATTGGGGACGTCAAGCGCAAGGATCAATCGCTCCTTGGCATCTATCCGATTGGTCGGATCATCCATCAAGACGCTCCCACATGCTATCTCCTTGGACAACAAA
Source organism: Bryobacterales bacterium (assembly GCA_963835855.1). Lineage (GTDB taxonomy): Bacteria > Acidobacteriota > Terriglobia > Bryobacterales > Bryobacteraceae > CAWIHA01. Next base: position 45,800 of record CAWIHA010000020.1, read on the forward strand.
GATATGGAACTTCTCCCCCACGTAGATCTCTCGGGGATTGATGGATTTTGCTGCCTCTCATGACGGGCCAAGCCGCTTTGTGCCCTCTTTCAATCATCGTACCAAACAGCGGTCTTTCGGGGCCGCCACCCAATCTTTGCAACAGAGTAGCATGGGGATGTGCCCGAAGCACGGATTTTTTCCCATCTTGTTTGTCCCCGTTCGAACGCCGAGAGTCCCTCCTGAAGTGGAAACTCACCGGCTCTTTGAGTGCGCCCGCCTCCGAAAATTCCCATCTACGCGGTTTTAGGAACACTGCCCACTGCGGCACTACCTGCAAACCTTCGGCGTATAATCGCTGATAGTGTGTTTGCGCCTGATGGTGTGCCTCCTGGTGCTCGCAGCCGCTTCTGGCCGCGCGCAGGATAACTCAGGCGCTGTGTTCCGTGCCGATTCCCGGCTGGTGGTGCTGTACGCAACGGTTGTCGATAAAGACGGACGGCTTGTAACCGGTCTCCCGAAGGCCGCCTTCCACGCTTACGAAGACGGCGTCGAGCAGCAGATAAAGATCTTCAAGCGTGAGGACGTCCCCGTCTCGATGGGCATCATTATCGATAACAGCGGCAGCATGAAAGCCAAGCGGGAGAAAGTCGAAGCGGCCTCCCTCGCCCTGGTGAGGGCCTCCAACCCCCAGGACGAGGTGTTCATCGTCAATTTCAACGACGAGGTTTATCGTGATGTGGACTTCACCAGTGACATCCGCAAGCTAGAGGCGGGTGTGGCGCGCATCGATGCGCGCGGCGGGACCGCGATGCGCGATGCCATTTCCCAGTCGCTTTCGTACGCGAAAGCGAAAGGCAAGCGGGACAAGAAGGTCATCGTCGTCGTCACCGACGGCAACGATAACATGAGCGAGGTCACACTCGAAGACCTTCTCCAGACGGTGCAACAGCGCGGCGTGCTCATTTACGCGATCGGCCTGCTTGCCGAAGAGTCGCCGCGAGATGTGCGCGAAGCCCGGCACGCGCTCGATGCGATCACCAGGGCGACGGGCGGCGAGGCGTATTATCCGAGAGAAGTCAATGAGGTGGGCCAGATCGCGCTCAAGGTGGCGCACGACATCCGGAGTCAGTACATCATAGCCTACACGCCTACCAACCAGGTGCTGGATGGCAGCTTCCGGCAAGTCCGGGTCACCGTGCGTGGACCGAACCACCCGGTTGTCCGCACGCGGACCGGCTATTACGCCACCGCGGACCTGGCTCGCCCGGCTGCGGCCCACCGTTAATGCTCTGCTTCCTCTGGCGCGCCAGTCGGGGCTACCGGCTCCGGCCCTGCCCGTATCTGTGCTGGCGGAGCGAGACCTACCCGGGCGTTCCCGCGGAAACGGTCAGCTTCCCGATTTTCTGGAAATTCGTCCGGGCGCACCGGCGCGAACTGCTGTGGTACCTGCGCTGGGTGGATCGGTCGGCGCAGGCAGGGCGCAAGCATGAGTGCGTCCGCATGTAAGCGCGCACGGCCAGATGCCGCAAGCGGCGGGGGCGTCATGCCTTCTTGGCATCACGCAGCCGGGAATCAACGATGTCCTTGACGCGCAGTGCAATGCCAAACGGGTCGCGGCGGACATCCCCGTCCCAAATCCTTATGACTCGCCACCCCTCGCTCTCCAGCAAGGCCGTGACCCGAGCGTCGCGGTGGATGTTGGCCTTGATCTTTGACAACCAGTAGCCTGCGTCGGTCTCCTTGCGCAACTTGCGCTTGAGAGAGAGCCAATGGCGGCCGTGCCAGAAGTCGTCGTCACAGAAAATCACTACGCGAGCGGCCATAAGGACGACATCCGGAGTGCCTGGCAGCGTGTGAGGATTTTTTCTGTAACGGAGCCCCAGGCGCCACAAGTACCGCCTGAGCGACTGGTCGTGAGGGACGCCGTTTACACTCGCGGAACCGAGCGGTAAGCCGGCGAGTGAGGGAAGTCCGGTTGACGTGGGACTCACTCTTTTCACGGGTTCCAGAACACCATACCTCATTTATGTGTCTGAAACAAGAGGTTTTTCGTGGAATGAGCGCCCGGCCACGCGGGCCACGAGCCACCCACGCGACGCGCGCGTTACGTTACATTGTGTAGGTCACCTTGCTGAGCGTGCGGGGGTGGTCCGGGTCGAGCCCCTTCTGCTCCGCCAGGCTGGCTGCGAAAATCTGCGCTGGAATGATGTAGGGGATCGGGGTGTAAAGTTCCTCGGGATGCGGGCCGCGCCCCCTGAGCTTTCCAGGGATCGTGATGGATTGCCACTTGCCGGAGGCGGCCTCACGATTGGAGCGGTCTGTGATAAGCAGCGTCTCAGCCTTCACCCGGTCCAGGCGCTCGAGCATCTCGCGCATTCCCGGCCAAGTCACGCCGCTCGGTGCGAAAAGAAACACCGGGAACGATCGCTCGATCATCGCGATGGGTCCGTGCAGGAAGTCCGCCGCCGAGAAGCGCTCCGCGACGATGTAGCAGGTTTCCATCAGCTTGAGGCTGAACTCGAACGAATTGGCGTAGTTCAGACCGCGAGCGATCACCACCGCGTGATCCATGAAGCGGTAGCGCTCCGCGCATTCGGCGATTTGCGCTTCCGCTTTGAGCCCGAATGCGGCCAGCTCCGGCAGCCGCCGCAGCTCATCCACCGGGATCTTCGCGCCCAGCGCGTAGGCCAGCAGGTACGTGAGCATCAACTGCCCGGTGTACGTTTTCGTCGCGGCAACGCTCTTCTCCTTGCCTGCGCGCACCAACAGCGTATGATGCGTGAGCTTCGCCAGCGTGCTCCCAGCTTCATTCGTGATTCCGGCCGTGACGGCGCCGAGATCGTGCGCGCGCTCGACCACCATGTTGATATCCGTGGATTCCCCCGATTGTGAAATCGCGATCAAGAGCGAATCGCGCAAATCCACGCGGGCGTTATAGAGGGTTAGAATCGAAGGCGCCGCCAGCGCCACCGGAATGCCCGTGGTGATGGAGAACAGGTAGCGTCCGAACCGGGCGGCGTTGTCGGAGGTGCCGCGCGCCGCCAGAAGGATCAGCCGCGGCCTCTTCTTTTCGAGCATGCGCTTAAACCGTTCGATTGGGCGCAGCTCGGCCTTCAGGGTCCGTTCCAGCGCGGCCGGCTGCTCGCGGATTTCTTCCAGCATCTTCGACATACGATCCGAGAATAACAGGGCGGGAAGTGCGCGTGCTGTTCGAGATGAGCGGTTCGGTTCATCCCGCCCCGGCCATGCCGGCGGCGTGCGACCGTGTCCCGATTCCAAAGACGTGCGGTCTCGCGCCGAAGGCGGCGTGCCGCGCGGTTAGCGCCGCTCAAAGCGGAGTTCGCAGGCGGCCTTCCGCACCGACATCGAGTGTGCGCGTGAGGGATTCGGTTGGAGGGAGACTCAGCAATCGCGGTTTGATCAGCACCACAACTTCGCTGGAACTCCGGTTGCGTTCATTCTCCCGAAACGGCGGGCCGAGTACCGGCAGTGTCATGAAGCCGGGGATGCCGGTGATCGTCTTCGCCTCGCTGCTGCTCATCAAACCCGATATCAAGGCCCACTCGCCGTCGCGCAGGCGCACCTTCGATTCCAGTTTGTGGTTCGTTAGGACCGGGATGCCGTTCACGCTCTGTCCCGCGAGCAGCTCGAATTCAGCGGTCAGGTCGAGCGATATCTCCTCGGCGCCGTGCACATGCGGCGTTACCTTTAACAGCAAGCCGAGGTCCTCGAAGTTGAACGACGGCGGAATGCCGCCCGCGGTCACGCCGACGAACGTGCCGGTGAGGATTGGGTATTTTTCGCCGACATGAAACGTGGCGGCCTCCCCGTCGATCGACCGCACCTGCGCATCAAACAGGTCCTGCGAGTTCGAGCGGCTCATGGTGCCGAACAATTGCGTGTTTGCAATCGCGACAGTGAAAAGGTTGGTGCGGAAGGCCGACCGTGCCAGGCTAAGGAGTAAGGACCCGCTCGAGCCTCCGGCAAACGAAATGGGAAAGCTCGTCGGCAGCAAGAGCCCGTAGGAGTAAAGGGAGCTGCTGTCGACTTCGAGTAACTGCATTTCGATCTCCACCTCCGGCCTCCGGCGTGCAAGCTCCTCGAACAGGACCTGCGCCGGAAGGACCTTCGAAATGCGGTCCTTGAAGATCACTATCTGCCGATCGCCGTCGATGGCGACCTTCAGCAGCTCCATCGTTTGCTGCACCGCGCGACCCAGCTCCTGGGCTTCCTGCACCGTCACGGTGTCCGGGATGGGCACTGACACCGCAACCGTCGGCTCGACCTCGGCGCGCTTCTGAATGGTGTCCTTGACGACGAGGAATAGGTGCTCGCCCAATGGCACGACGAAAGACTCTGTCGCGGCCTCGAGCGCGTGCAGCGCGTCGCGGAAATCGGCATCCTCGAGCTGGATGTGGAGAGGCGGTCCGCCCTCCTGGTAGTCGCCGTCGAAAACCGTGTCGAGTCCGAAGGCCTGGGCCGCCTGCTCGAATAGATTGCGAGCGCTGCCGCGCAGATCGAGTGTTTTCCTGCCAGGCGCGGCTTTCAATTCGGGTGGGGGCTTAAGCCGCTGCAGGTCGGCCAGGTCTTCCTCAGAGATGGTGGTCTCGAAACCATGGGCCGCCGGCATCGGCTGGGGTTCCGGCTCATCGCTGGCAACTGTTTTCGGAAGCGGCTTCGCTTCGAGCGAGGCTCGCGTGCGGAGGACCTCCGCGCGTTGCCAATACTCGGGATGGGTGGGATCCTGCGCCGCCGCCTCGGAGTAAAGCAGATAGGCGCGAACAATGTCTCCGGCGCGCTCGGCTTTCTTCCCTTCCTTAAAGAGCTTGGAGGCGTCCGGCTCAGCCGCCGCCAAGCTGAGGGCCAGAGCGAGACACACCACCGCTCCTCGATACACCCGTGCCACATAACAATGACGCAACGGCGGTCTGATACGTGCAATGTTCATGGCCGTTGCGCGGCCCCTCGCAACTCGCGGACCGTGGATCGGAATTGGAGCGCCAGGAGGAGCCGCGCGCCTGACCTACGGGCCGCGCGCATTGCGCGCTATGATTGATTGCGATGGTAAGTCTTACGTCCACCCGACCGGCATATTGCCCCCCCGTGCCGGACACCGTCGAAGGGCTCGGCATCCCAGCCACACTCGTTCAGGACATCGTGGTTCGCCGCGCCTATGCTTCCGGCATGACTAGCTTGCAAGCGCTGAGCGATGCGCTGAAGATGCCCATTTTGGTGCTGGAGTCGGTCTTCCGCGACTTGCGGCATCTGCAGCTTGTTGAAGTCAAGGGCATGAGCGGCAACGACTACAACTTCACGCTCACGGCTGCGGGCCGCGCGCTTGCCGTTGAGCGCTACCAGATCAGTCACTATGCCGGCGCCGCTCCGGTCTCGATCAAGCAATACCACAAAGCTAGCAAGATCCAGTCCGCAAAAGTCCGCGTCGATCGCCGGCTGTTGCGCCAGGCCTTCTCGGACATGGTTTTGCCGGATCACCTGCTCGATCAACTCGGCCCCGCCATCATCTCGCAGAGCCTCGATTTTCCTCTACGGTCCCACCGGCTCCGGTAAGACCAGCCTTGCCGAGCGCATCCTGCGCGTCTACCAGGACCCGATCCTGGTGCCGTACGCCATCGAAGTGGACGGGCAGATCATCCAGCTTTACGACCCGGTCGTTCACGAGCGCATCGAAGGCAACGATGAAGAGATTGATCCGCGCTGGATCCTGTGCCGGCGTCCGTGCGTGATGACTGGCGGTGAACTCACGCCCAGTATGCTCGACCTTCGGCTCGACGAAGGCACCGGCGTCTATGCCGCGCCCTTGCAGATGAAGGCTAACAATGGGATGCTCGTGATCGACGATTTCGGGCGCCAGCTCATGTCTCCGCGCGAGCTGCTGAACCGCTGGATTGTGCCGCTAGACCGCCGCGTCGATTATCTCGCGCTGAAATATGGCGTGAAGTTTCAGATCCCGTTTGATCTCCTGGTCGTGTTTGCGACCAATCTCGACCCGCGCGAGCTCGCCGACGAGGCCTTCCTGCGGCGCCTTCAGAACAAGGTCTACATCGATCCGGTGGAACCGCCGCTGTTCGACGAGATCTTCCGGCGCGTTTCCAGCGCCCGCAACATCGCTTGCGAGCCCGATACCGCCGAATACCTCCGCAAGCTGTGCCAGAAGGAAGGCACTGGGGAGCTGCGCGCCTGCTTCCCGGCGGATATCTGCAACATCCTGGTGGCCATCGCCAATTACGAAAGTCAGCCCCCGCGCGCCATGAAGCCGGATCTGGAGCGCGCCGTGAAGCTGTACTTCGCGCAATCGTAGTTGCGCCAGCCGGGATCGACGGCTACGACGACTGCATTGATTCGGTCCCCGTGGCAGAGTCGCTGAAGTGGGTCATTCGGAGGGTCCGGCAATCCTCGCTATGATGGAGCGCAAAGCGGCCGCCTGAGATTGAAACTGCGAAGGCTGTCAGGTCCTTACGCGCGTACTCCTCGGCAGCCTACGCTTCGCCCCAGTTGCGCCGCTCAAGAATGGTAGGAGGCTCGTAGACCTTGCCGCGCGCCAGGCGCTTTTCTTCCCAGCGGCTGGTGCGGACGAGCACCGGGCCGAGGACTCTGGCCACGACCGCGCTCAGAAGGCCAAACTCTTTTTCCACCTCGCGCCGCAATCCGTGGATCTGCTCGCTGACGGCCTGGTTGGTCTTCTTCAGCCGCTTCTCCATCGCCCATAGGCAGGCGCTGTAGGCCTCTTTGAGTTGCCGCACTTCCCATTGGAAACGCTTGCGGACACGCAAATCGGGAGAGTTCTTATAGCGCTTCCAGCCCTCGAGCGTGGTGCGGCAAATGCGGTAGAGGCTCGGACCGTTCCGTTCGAAATCGCGCCGGAACGCCCAATCCAGGAATCGCTTCGAATCCTCGCGCGAGATCGCGGCGTGCTCGAAATTGAACTTGAACTGGCCGTGAATGTCGGCTAAATCGACATCGCTGAGGATCCGCCCCTGCTCTGCCATTTCCGAATACAGCGGCGTGCCGGGCACGGGCGTATAAAGCATGAACTGGTGGAAATCGGTTTCGTGCGAGACGGCTTGCTCGATCTCTTCGCGGATGTTTTCCGGCGTGTGGTGCTCCAGGCCGACGATGGTCGAGCCGAGCAGCTTGATGCCGTGGCTGTGCAATTCCCGGGTGAGCGCGTGCGTATCGGCGCCGCCCAGTTTCGCGTAGCCTGCCTTTTGCGATTCCAGCCCCATCCAAATCCACGAGATGCCCAGCTCGACCAGCTCCTTCATCGTGTACTTGCGAATCGCGTTGGCCGAAGAGAATACGTAGAACGCCCAGCTCTTGCCGTTTTGCTTCATCAGGTCGAGCAGCTCGAGCGCGCGCGGCCGCTGCAACAGGAAGTTCTCATCCATGATGAAGAACGAGCACACGCCCATCGACGCTTCCATCTCCGCCATGATGTCGAACAGCTCTCTGCCGCTCTCGTAGAAATTCAGCACCTTCCCCTTACCGCCGAAAAATGCCGAGGTCGTGCAGAAGTTGCAGCCCATCGGGCAGCCCACGGAGGGAATGATCGTCGCGGCCGTTGATTTCTTGTGAGTCGGCATCTTAAGACCCATTGCCCGGACACCGAACCCGGAAACAATATGCGGATGGCGGATGGGCGCCTTTTCGTCTTCGCCCAGGAATTCCCGCATCCACGAGATGCCATCGCCGCGCACGATGTGGTCCGCGTCAATGATGTATTCCAGGCCGGGGATCGCGGCCACGTGCCCGCCCACGACAATCACCGAGTGCGGCGAGAGGCGGCGCACCATGCGGCACATCTCGCGCACCTTCCCAACGTTCACAATGATCGAAGAGATTCCGACGATGTCGTAGTACTGCGTTGTCAGTTCGTGCTCGAACGCCTCGCGCGTGGGAAAGTCCAGCACCGTGGATGGCGCCGAAATATTCTCCTGGATCATCATGATGCCCCAGGAGCGGTGGAACATGCGCAGTGAGAACGGGCCTTGGGCCCGCGTCACCTGGTTGTGGTACAACTCCATCGGATTGATTGCGCGGCTGCCGAATTCATCGTCTCGCGCATAGGGGCCGAACACGGAGCTCAACAGAATACGGGCGTGGACCCCCTTGGGGTGCTTATCCATGGATCAACTTTCTCGGGCCTTCCTTTTAAGAGCAAATGCCCCTTGAATTCTTCATTATATACCCGTGGGCATTCACCCGCTTCGGAGAATGCCCTTAGAACCGGCGGCTAACGCGTTTTGCCGCCCGGCGGACCGACGGCCTGTGGAGCGGCGCTGCGATCGCCGTGTCGATCACGCTTGCGGTGGACGCTTCAGCGTGCCGCGTCGGCCCCAATGCCGACGCACATCCTCCGAACTGACAACTGGAACCTCTTATGCGGGACCGGACACTATCGCGGTGGGACATAGTCCGGCGGAAGAGCCGCGCCCTGGCCGAAGAAATATTCTTCCATCTGCTTGAGCAGAAATTCCTGAGCTTCGGGCGTGCCCAGGTTCAGCCGGTACTCGTTCATGATCATCTTCATGCGTTCGACCCAGAGCTTCCAAGCCTCCTTGGACACGTTGTCGTAGATGCGCTGGCCAAGCGGGTGCCCCTCGAAAGGCACCTCCTCCAACCCCGGCATCTCGCGCTGGAACTTCACGCAGAAAACCATGTGCGGTCCTGGCTCAGCCTGTTTAGGCGGCGCCGGGGGCGCACTTCCGGAACCCATCTTCTCCCTCCGCAGACAGGGTTGGCCTCCTCAAATCGCCCTCGGCCAACTCTGAGATTTCAGAATAGCGCAAAGCCGCGACGGGCCGGCGTTAACTGGCGCGCTGGTTCATCTTCACGGAAAAGTCCAGGGTAGGCGCTTCAACGCACTCCCGTGCGGCGCGATTGCGAGCGAGGTATTGGGACAGCATCAGCGGCTCGCCCGCGCCCTTCTCGATCGCGTGCCGCACCGCGTTCTGATAGCGGTGCAATATCTTCCGGCGGTCCGGGCCATCGAGTCCGCAGCTCTGGATATCGACTAGCATCGCGACTTCCCAGCGGCGGAAGCACGTCCGGCTGGTCTCGCCATTCTCGATATCCCGCATCAGCCGGTTGAACCGCGCCAGCATGCCTTCGCCATCTTCCACGGCTGGAACTCTCCTCTCCGCGCCGCACGCACGGAACTGTCCGGTGTTCATATCGGCAGGGGAACCGGCCTATGTGAGGGCCGCGGATGCCGGCCGGTGGCGTTAAACATTTCGCTCGACCAGCCGATGGGAGATGTATGAGCCCGAATCCCTCTACCGGCGTGGAACTGGCGCCCTCAAATGCCGAAGCAGCGCCGTCGAAGCTCGACCAGGTACTCGACGACCTCTCATTCCAAAGCTCGCTGGTCGCTCTGAACGCGGTGTTGGTGGCAGAGCAAGCCGGAGGACCCGCCGCTACCCTGTCCGTGCTCTCGGATGGAATTCGCGAGAACGCGGACGGCAAAGGCAAGGCCGATTAGGCGCAGACCACGGCGCTGTCGCCAGGACCAGCATGCGGGTGCAGCCCGCGCTTCAGCCTGTCGAGGAGTTTTTCAGCACTCTCTTAGCGTTCAACCTTTCAGGTCCTGGAACGCCTCTTCGATCTCGCGCTTGGCGTAGGCGCTGGGAACGCACAAGGGCAGCCGTGGCGGGCCGCCGTAGTAGCCGTTCAGGTCCATCGCGTACTTCAGCCCCGGAATGCCGTAGCGCTCCGTGACCAGCACAGCCGCCCGGGAAATCCGGTTCTGCCAGTCCTCCCCCGCCTCGTATTCCCGCGCGCGGAACGCCTCCCAGATCGCGATGGTCGAGTATGGCGCCGCGTCCGCGTACGCCAGCACTGCTCCCACAGCGCCGGCCATGAGCGATGGCCACAGAGTCGTCGCCGAGCCCACCAACACCTGAAAGCCAGGCTTCGAGTCCCGGACCATGCGCATCACCTTCTCCAGATTGCCGGAGCTTTCCTTGATCGCGACGATATTTGGGTGCTCGCTCAGCTCGATGACCGCCTCGGCCGGAATATCGAGGCCGGTCGCCTGCGGGAAGTTGTAAATCATCACCGGGAGCTTGGACTGGTCGGCCACGCACCGGTAATACAGCACCTGCGCGGCGGCGTTGTTCAACGAGTTCTTGTAGTAGTGCGGCGTGCGCACCAAGGCAGCTTGGTAGCCGATGCCGGCCGCCCGGTTCGTGAGCGCCACCGTTTCGCGAACGCTCTCCGCTCCGGTGCCCGCGATCAGCAGCTTGCCGGGGGCGGCGTACCCGGCCACCCACTCCCAGAGCTGCACCTTCTCCTCGGCGGTCAGCATGACGCTCTCGCCCGTAGAGCCGCACACGACGTAGCCCGAAAGGCCGGTCAGGTTCCACTTTTCGACGTTGTGCTTGACCTTGGCCTTGTACAGATCGCCCTTGTAATCGAAAGGCGTAGTGATGGGGGGGAAGATTCCTTGGAGCTTCATGCCGGTTGTGCCGTAATGCGCGCCGCGCGGCCCGGGGCCGGCCCGAGCCGCACGCCGCGCGCTTGAACGACTAGCTGACCTTAATCAGGATGATGACCAGCGTGTAGAGCGCCAGTGATTCGATCAGCACCAGGCCGAGAATGAGGGCAAACCGGATGGCGGGCGCTGCGCCCGGATTCCGTGCCATACCCTCGCATGCCGCAGCTACGGCCTTGGATTGCGCCAGGCCGCAAACCGCCGAAGCGATGGCCATCGCAAATCCCGAGGTGATCCAGAACCAGTAGTGGTTATCCGCCACGGCGGGAGCATCGCCCGCGGCAAACATGGGGCTGGCGAATGCGAAGATTGCCAGCACGAGCAGAAACAACCTTGTTCTCACGTCTATCTCCTTGTTATGAACTCGCTCGCCAGGAGGTGGTTCCCGTCATCCTCTTGCAGCCGGGCTCACACTGGCAGCGGAAAAGGCCGAATGAATCCGTCAGTGTTCTTCAGCGACCGCGCCGCCTACATAGATCATGGTGAGCAAGGCGAACACGTAGGCTTGCAGCAGCCCCACAAATGCGTGTAGAGCCATGAACGGCAGAGGGACGATGAGCGGGATCAAAGACATGAATGCCATCGTCACCTTCTCGCCCGCGAACATATTGGCATAAAGACGCACAGTCAACGAGAGCATCCGCGCCAGGTGGCTGACGACCTCGACCAGAACCATCAGCGGGGCGAGCCCCAATATCGGGCCGGTGAATTGCCTAAGATAATGAAACAGCCCCTGCGACTGCACGCCGGCCAAATTGTAGTAGCCGAACGATGCCAGGGCGCAGCCGAGCGGAACGGCCGCGAACATGGTCGGCGACTCCAGCGTCGGGATCAGCCCAAGCAGGTTTGCAAACAGAACGAAGATAAATATCGTTCCGATGAACGGCAGGTACGCGCGCCCGCGCTGACCCACCACGTCGTCGATTTGGCCTTGCAGGGAATTGTAGACGATCTCGAAGATGTGCTGAAACTTCCCCGGCCTCTCCACAGACAGCCGCTGGCGCAAAAGCGCAAACACGACCACGATGATGGCGGCGACCAGGATTTCCATCGTCACGAAGTTGGCCCACGGGTGGGCCGGATCCTCAGGCTTCATCCCGGCCCAGGAGAGAACGGTATTCGCGGGCCCAGCCAGGTATCTGTTAAAGAGGGCGGTCAGCCAAACTTCATGCTCTTTCATGAACCAGCTCGTAAAGGATTTCTACAACTACAGCGGCAACCGGAACAAATAAACCGGCGAGAGCGGCTATCGCGTTCATACCAAAGACCTTCACTATAACATATACGCCCGTGAACAAGACCACATAGCGTAAAGCGACGAAGGCGATCACACGCTTGCGCATGGGCCGCGCCTCGGGGCCAAGGGCCTTCACGGCCTGATGCAACGACGAGAAACTGAAATACGAGCCCGCCGCAGCGATCAGGAATGCCAGCCCCGCCTGCCAGCCTTTCATCCAAAGCGCCGCCACCAGCCCCGCCGCCCCGGCGATCGCGATGCCGCGATAGATTCGCCGCATCGCGCGCTCGTAAAATACAGCCTCAGCGTCCATCCTGCTTTGTGTCCGCCAAGAGCTCGCGCAGCAAGGAGATGAAGCCCGCCCCGATGCCCAGTAAGAGGAAAACGAGGTAGAAAAAATGCGTGCGGAAGAGCTTATCGATGAAGTACCCGATCGCGTACCCCACAAAGGTGGCGATGGGCAGAAGCAGGGCCAGGCCGCTGTAGCGCCCCACGTCCGCCCACACATCATTCTTTTTCGCCATGTCCGAATCGCAGCGTAAGTTATTATCATATCTCCAGCGGCGGCGGCCGGCCCCCAGCGTGCCCGCCACGCTACGATAAAAAGACCGCGATTCAATGGAACTCATCCTGCACTGGATCTCCGAATACGGCTATTTCGGCATTTTTGCGCTGCTCGTGTTTGGAATCGTTGGCCTGCCGGTGCCCGACGAAACTCTGCTGACGTTCGCGGGATATCTCGTCTACGGCGGCCGCCTGCAACTCGCGCCAGCGATGTTGTCGGCGTTCCTCGGCAGCGTATGCGGCATCACCATCAGTTACACGCTCGGCCGGCTCGCCGGTTACCTTCTCATCGAGAAGTACGGCCCCAGGTTGCACATCAAAATGGAGCGGGTCCGGCAAGTGCACGATTGGTTCCACCGCGTTGGGCGTTTCGCCTTGACGCTTGGATACTATGTTCCCGGCATCAGGCACCTGACCGCGTACGTCGCGGGCGCTTCCGAGCTTGAAATGCCGGTTTTCGCTCTGTTCGCTTACACCGGCGCGCTGCTCTGGTCGTCCACCTTCATTCTGCTCGGGTACTTTCTAGGCAACCAGTGGAACCGGGTTTCGGGCCAGGCGCAGGTGTGCTTTGCGACCGGCGTCCTCGCGTTAGCCGGGCTCGCGGCTGTCTATTTCCTGTGGCGCCGCCGGAAGAGCAGCCCGCGGTCATCCCCCGGCCGGGGGACTTCGCGGCCGTAGTGGAGGAAGCCGCGCTCAGTCACAATAAGAAGTGGAAATGCCTGTCGATACTGCTCGGCTCGAGCGCGTCCAGCGCGAGGTCGTCCGCTGCCTGCGCTGCCCGCGCCTGATCGCCTATTGCAAATCCATCGCATGCGAGAAGAAGAGGGCGTTTCGCGACTGGGAATACTGGGGCAAGCCGCTCGAATCCTTCGGCGACCCTGAAGCGCGCATGCTTGTCGTTGGCCTCGCGCCCGCCGCCCACGGCGGCAACCGCACCGGCCGCATGTTCACGGGCGACCGATCGGGGGACTTCCTCTTCCGTGCGCTGTACGAAGCGGGCTTCGCCAACCAACCCACCAGCCGCTCGCGCGATGATGGCCTCGCACTCTCGGACGCTTACATCACCGCGGTGATTCGCTGTGCGCCCCCGGCCAACAAGCCGGCGCTGCGGGAGATCCTGAACTGCCGCGAGTACCTGGGGCGCGAACTGGACCTGCTTACCGGCGTGCGCGTCGTGGTGGCGCTCGGCCGGATTGCCTTTGACCAGTACGTAACGATCCTGCGCACCCGCGGGCTGATCGCGCGGCGCCCGGCATTTGTGTTTGCGCATGATCGCGAGCACGTCACCGGGCCCGGCCTGCCGCTGCTGATCAGCTCTTACCATCCGAGCCAGCAGAACACCTCCACGGGACGCCTCACCGCCGAGATGCTGAAAGACGTTTTCATCCACGCACGCCGTTACCTGGGAGCCCTCTCATGATCGACGCCAAACACGTCCGCGCGGTTGTGACTTCCCGCCGCGACATCGGCGCCGATCTCTGGATCGTCCGCATCCGGCCCGCCGAGAAGATCGCCTTCGCGCCCGGCCAGTACGTGACGGTCGGCTTGCCCGAAGCCTCGCGGCTCGTCGAGCGGCCGTACTCGGTGGCTTCTTCGCCGCGCGATGCCGAGCTTGAGTTCTTCCTCGAACTCGTGCCTGGCGGCCACCTCACACCGCATCTTTACGACGTGCCGGTAGGCGGTGAAGTCTTTGTGCGCCTGCTGGCGAAAGGCCGGTTCCTGTTCGATGACAAGAGCGGCCGCCCGTACCACTTCATGGTTGCCACCGTCACCGGCGTCGCGCCTTTCATGAGCATGTTGCGGGACTTTGCCGAGCGCCAAGAGAAGGGTGAACCAATCCCTTTCCCTTACCGCATCGCTCTCCTCCAGGCTGCCAGCATCTCGCGCGAGCTAGGGTATTCGGAGGAGCTCTCTGCCTGCGCGCGCCGGTTCCCTTGGTTCCACTACATCCCGGCCGTGAGCCGCACCGGGCTCGATCCGGCGTGGGTTGGCGAGAGGGGCCGGGTCGAGGATGTCGCGCGCAAGTACCTGGACGCCCTCGGCTTTACCCCCGCCGCAACCACCGCGTACGCCTGCGGTAATCCCAATATGGTCGAGAACATCAAAGGAATTTTTCAGCGGGCCGGATTCCCCAGGGACTTTGTCAAACAGGAGGTCTACTGGGTGGCGGAAAGGGGGGGTAAGCCACCTGTAACTCTAGGCGCCTGTATGGGTGTAATATAAAGAACCAGCGGCACTTGACATGGGCATCCTAGCGGGCACCGGCATGATTTGGCTTTTCGACCCGGCGATCTTTCTGATCATCTCGAGCTACCAGCAACTCAAGCGCTCTCTGTTTGACACCACCTTTACAGGCATTCACCAGCTGGATTGGTTCGACTGGGCCATGCTGACGCCGTATTTCATCCTGCTGGGGGTCCTTTCTCTTTATGGCCTGCACCGCTACGAGGTCATCCGCACCTACTTCAAGCACCGCAAGAAACTGCCGAAGGAACCGCCGGTGCGGTTCGAGCAGCTTCCACGGGTGACGATCCAGCTCCCGCTTTACAACGAACGGTTCGTGGTTGCGCGACTCCTCGAGGAAGTCACGAAGATCGAGTACCCTCGCGATCTCTTGCAAATCCAGGTCCTCGATGACTCCACCGATGAGACTCACCCGTTTTCCGAGCGCCTCGTCGCCCATTATCGCGGCCTGGGCTGCCCCATCGAGTACCATTACCGCGCCAATCGCGAGGGTTTCAAGGCCGGCGCGCTGCAGGAAGGACTCAAGACCGCGACCGGCGAGCTCGTCGCCATCTTCGACGCCGACTTCGTTCCCCCGGCCGATTTCCTCCTGCGCACGGTCCACTTCTTCGCCGATCCCGAGATCGGCGCCGTGCAAACCCGCTGGAGCTATCTGAACCGGGACTTCAACGTGCTGACCGAGATCCAGGCCATTTTGCTCGACGGCCACTTCGTGCTCGAGCACGGGGCGCGCTGCGGCCGGGGCCTCTTCTTCAACTTCAACGGCACCGCGGGAATCCTCCGCCGCCAGATGATCGATGATGCCGGCGGGTGGCAGCACGACACGCTCACCGAGGATTCGGACCTCAGCTATCGCGCGCAGCTCAAAGGCTGGAAGTTCGTCTACCTGCCCGCCCTGGACTGCCCGTCGGAGCTGCCCGTCGAAATGTACGGCTTCCAAGTGCAGCAGTCGCGCTGGGCCAAAGGCCTGACGCAGGTGGCGAAGAAAATCCTGCCGATGGTTCTCCGGGCGGACCTGCCCTGGCGCGTCAAATTGGAAGCGGTCCTCCATCTGACGCCAAATATCAGCTACCCGATGATGATGATGGTATCGGCGTTGCTGCTGCCGGTGATGATCGTACGGTTTTACATGGGCTGGTTGCAGATGGTCTTCCTCGATCTGCCGCTGATCATCGCGTCCTTTTGGTCGATTTCGGCTTTTTACATTCTCGCAGAGCGCGAGCTATACCCAAAGAACTGGCAGCGCACCATTTTCTTTCTTCCCGCTTTGCTCGCCATCGGCGTCGGGCTCACGGTTATCAACACCCGCGCAGTGTTCGAGGCGCTGTTCGGCATTCAGAGCGGCTTCGTTCGCACGCCCAAGTACGCAATCGACAAAGGCAACCCCTCGCCGGAATCGATGCGGTATCGCCGCAAGAGCGGCTGGCTGCCGTTCCTCGAGATCGCGATCGGCACCTATTTCCTGGTTATGGTCGGCTTTGCGATCGAGGTGTACAATTTCTTTTCGCTTCCCTTCCTGCTGCTATTTGTGGTGGGATACTACTGGGCAGGATTCGCAACGCTCATCCAGGAATACCGCGACCGGTTCCGCAGCGCGCGCCGGCGCGTGGCGCTGGAAGCCGCGCGGTCCTGATTGCTGAGCGGTTAAGCGGTCCGCGTGGGACGCACCAGAGTCGCTTCGCGCTGGCTGGTCGCGCACTAAAGCATTCCCCTTACGCCACCGATACTTCACTCGGTGGCTTCGCTGAAACTTTCACCTGTGCTCGCAGACGCGGCCGACCTGCTCAGCGGCCAGCT
Source organism: Bryobacterales bacterium (assembly GCA_963835855.1). Lineage (GTDB taxonomy): Bacteria > Acidobacteriota > Terriglobia > Bryobacterales > Bryobacteraceae > CAWIHA01. The sequence continues at coordinate 62,134 of CAWIHA010000020.1, forward strand.
TCGAATTCACCTCCGGCGCCTGGCGGATGTGTTGAAACCGCACGCGGCCATGCTCGAGCGGAAGTTTATCGCCGAGCTGCGCCGGGAAGGCTTCGATCCCCGCCAGCGCAAAGCCTTGGCCGCGATCACGCTCGGAGCAGCCGCCCGCATTCTCTCGGTCCGGCGGCCGCTGGCTGACTTCTTCGAGCAGGTGGAATACAATGGCCGCCGCCTTGCCAAGCTCGATTTGCGTCGTGGCGCCGTGCTGGACGCTTTCGGGCGCTATGAACGCTTGCTCGTGGATGTCTTGCAGAAGCTCGATGCGGGCGAGTCCGCAAATCTGCGCTGGGCGTGCGACCAGCTTAGCTTTTGCATCGTGCTCACGCTCAACAATGCTTTTTACCAGGTCCGCGAAACCGAGACCCAGGCGTTCTTCGAACTCTTCCAAGCCGAGTTGGTTTCGCTGAGTCAGCGCGAGTTACTTGAGCGGTCGCTCGAAGCGCTCACCCAGTTCTGCGGCGCCGAGGCTGGCCGCCTGTTCCTGTGGGACCAGCAACGCGGATCATCGCTGGTCCTGGCCGCGCCCAGACGCATGCGACGCACGTTCCGTCTCGCCGCTGGCCCGAAGGTGCTCACGACGCGGCTTTCGAAGCCGCTCCATATAACGGCAAGCCGCAGCTCCGGGCGGCTGCTGATTGATCCGGGCTGGCGGCGGCGCTACCATTCGTGCTGGTCGATTCCGCTGAAGGCCGGATCACGCACGGCCGGTGTCATGCAGTTCGCTTTTTGCAAGGTCTATACCTGGCTGCCTCGCGAGCAGCAGTTGCTTGCTGGCGCCGCCGAGCGCTGCCTGCTTGCATCGGAGAAGCTGCGGCTCAGCGAGGACCTGGCTGACCGCGAGGAGCGCATCCGCGAACTTGCATCGAATATGTTCGAGGTCGAGGAGCGGGAACGCCGGCGCATCAGCCGCGAACTGCACGATGAGGCCGGCCAGTTACTGTTGTATCTGCGGATGCAGCTCGATATGATCGAGCGGTCGCTGCCGCATGATCGTTCCGATCTCCGCGTCAGACTGGGGGAGGCTCGCGATGTGATGGACCGTACGGTGGTCGAGCTCCGTCGCGTTATTTCGGATCTCAGTCCGGCTGTGCTGGAGCAGCTCGGGCTGGGTGCCGCAGTGCGCCAGTTGGTCAACCGCCTCCGTCAGTTGGACGGCATCGAGGTTCGTCTGCACCTGCCGCGGCTCGGCCGATTGCCGAAGAAGACCGAACTCATCGTCTACCGCCTGGTCCAGGAGTGTTGCAGCAACATCGCCAGGCATTCCGCCGCATCTCATATAAACATCTCCCTTACAATTGCCGAAAGAATACTTAGGGTGCGAGTGGAAGACGACGGCGTTGGCTTTCGGGTGGAACAGGCGCTGCGAAAGCGCGGTTCCTTCGGACTGGCCGGCATGAGGGAGCGAGTTGCGCTGGCAGGAGGCACTTTTGAAGTTGAGAGCAGTCCCGGCCATGGCGTCCGGATTTCGATTACGTTGCCGGTTGGCGAGCGGCGTGAACCAGCTTCGGGCTAGGCGCCTGCCGCACACCCCGGCGTGCTGCGCCTGAAACGGGAAGTAAGGGAGTCGAGGAAGTATGCCGAAGATCCGAATTCTGTTGGCGGATGACCATACCCTGTTTCGTCAGGGAGTGAAGAACTTGCTGAGCTCCGAGCCGGATATGGAAGTGGTCGGCGAGGTCTCGAATGGCGGCGATGCGATGGAAAGAGCCAGCGAGCTGAAGCCCGATGTCGTCCTCATGGACATTGGGATGCCAGGTTTCAGCAGCTTCGAGGCCACGCGCCAGATCAAAAAGAACCGGCCGGAAGCGAAGGTCCTGTTCCTCACCATGTACGACGATGAGGATTACTTGGTCGAAGGCATGGAAGTGGGCGGGAGCGGCTACGTCCTCAAGGACAGCCCAGCGGTCCAACTGCTGGGGGCCATCCGCGACGTGAACCGGGGCGGCAGTTTTCTCAGCCCCCGTATGCTGGCCCAGCTTGTTGACGATTTCCGCTCGCGCGTCAAGTCGGCTGCCCGCACACCTCGGTTCGCCACCCTCACTGCCCGCGAAAAAGAGGTACTGAAGATGCTGGCCGAAGGCCAGTCAGTCAAGGAGATCGCCTGCGGTCTCAACCTGAGCGTCAAGACTATCGAGGCCCACAAGTTCAATCTGATGCGCAAGCTCGACATTCATAACAAAGCGCAACTCGTCCAGTACGCTATCCAAAAGAAGATCATCAGGATTCCCAGCCTCGCCTAGCGGGCAAGAACGGCCCGCTGCCAGCAGGACCCACCTTGCCGCCCGTGGCGTCCTGGCGCTATCTGCCCAGGGAAAAAGGGGGCCACAGTCTTCCGCGCCGCGTTCAGGTATAACAAGAACAGATGAAGAAACTTTTGCTCGGTGTTCTGATCGGCTTCCTGTTGGCTGGTTTGGCCCTTGTCATCTTTGTGTTGGCCGCGGTGCGCCTGGGTTCGCGCCCTCCCCAAATCCCGAGCGCCGGTATTCTCGTCCTGACGCTTGAGGGCGAGATCCCTGAACGGCCGGGGCTGGAGATTCCGCTGCCGTTCTTCGAGAACCTATCGGCGCCCACGGTTCGCGATCACTGGGAAGCACTTCGCAAGGCGGCCGCCGATTCGCGGATCCGGGCGATCGTATTCATGCCGCAAGGTCTGCGAACAGGGTGGGGGAAGCTCGAGGAGATCCGGGACGATCTGGTCGCGTTCAGGAAATCGGGCAAGCCGGTCTATGCGTATCTCCGCGATCCGGGCACGCGCGAATACTACTTGGCCACAGGGTGCGACCGTGTCTACATGACTCCTGAGGACGAGCTGGATCTGAAGGGCCTGCGAATCGAGCTCACGTACCTGAAGAAGACCTTGGATAAGATTGGGATTCAAGTCGAAGTCGAGCACGCTGGCAAGTATAAAGACGCTCCCGACATGTTCACCCGGACTTCGATGAGTCCTGAGACCCGCGAGGTGATGAACTCCATTCTGGACGATGCCTACGACCAGCTTGTCGGCACGCTCGCCGCCTCGCGCCGCAAGACTCCCGGCCAGATGCGCGCGACCATCGACGCCGGTCCGTTCACTGCGCAACAGGCGCTCGCCGCCGGCTTGATCGATGGCCTGCTTTACCAGGACCAGGTCTTCGGTGAACTCCAACGCAGGCTGAAGCTGGCTGGCATCCACAGGGTGCCGGTGCGGAACTATATGCGCGTGCCCCCCCAGTCCGTCGGCCTTGAAACGGGCCGCCGGATCGCGCTCGTGGTTGCGGAAGGGGATATCGTTCGCGGTGAGCCCGGGGACACGGTATCCAACGAGGGCTTTATCAGCGCCGCCGAAATGTCCACCCTGCTCCGCCGCGTCCGGGACGACGGCAGTATCAAAGGCGTCATTGTGCGGATCGATTCCCCGGGAGGCGACAGCTTTGCTTCCGATGAGATCTGGCGTGAAATGGATCTGCTCAGCAAGAAGAAACCGCTCGTGATTTCGATGTCGGACCTGGCCGCTTCCGGCGGCTATTACATGGCGATGACCGGCGACCCGATCCTCGCCTACCCCGCAACGATTACCGGCTCGATCGGAGTCTTCTTCGGCAAGGTTGACCTGCGTGGCTTATATGACAAGCTCGGCGTCCAGAAGGATCTGCTCTCGCGCGGCCGCTTCGCGGATATCGACTCCGATTACACGCCGTTGACCGATGCCGCGCGCAAGAAGCTGCGGGCATCCATCGACGCGTTTTACACGAGCTTCGTCCAGCGAGTAGCTCAGGCCCGGCGCCGCAGCTACGCTCAGATCGAACCTGTAGCCGAGGGCCGCGTGTGGCTTGGTGACCAAGCCAAGGCCAACGGTCTCGTCGATGAGCTTGGGGGCCTGGATCACGCGATTGAGGCCGTGAAACAGCGCGCTGGAATCCCGCGCAGCGAGCAGGTGCAGCTTGTGAGCTATCCTCCCCGGCGGAGCCTTTTCGAACAACTCTTCAGCCGGCCGGATGTCACGGCCGATCTGCCGCTCGCCGATTTCCTGCGACACCTCCACGCAAGAGCATGGATGCGCGGTGGCATCATGCGGCTGATGCCGTACACCATCGAACTAAAGTAATCAGCCCGCATTTCTCACTGGCGCCCTGCTGCGGCCGCGAGAGCGCTAGCCGGAGTGAGCGTGCGCCGATTGGCGCGGCGCCTCGCCACTGGGCGCAGGCAACGGCTACAACGTTGTTCCCTCGACGCGCCGGATCCCAGGCCTATGCTCGGCCGCCGGCCCCAAGCCGTCAGAGCCTAGGTGAGCCGGCTCGAGGGTGGTGGATCAATCTGAACCTGACCCAAGAACCTTTCAGAGGTCGCGCAACGGGAGCCAGTGTAGGTTTTTTTATCCACTACCGGCTCGACTCCGGTGCGCCATCCTTTCAGAGCTTCTCACCGCGCGCTGTGGCGCCTACGGCGCACGCAGCGGAGAACGCGGGGGCTAAAAAGCACCGCTCGAGTGGATCCCCGCGGATTCGAGCGCAGTCGCCATCTTCTCCAAGGCGGCCTTGTGGATCTGCGAGACCCGGCTCTCGTTGATGCCCAGAATGCCGCCAATCTCGCGCATCGTCAGGTCCTTGGTGTAATACAACACGACCACCTTCTGGTATCGCTCGGGGAGTTTCTTCATCGCGCCCCACAACAGTTCATGGAGTTGCTCGTGGGCGCACATGGTGTCCGGCTGCGTGTCCGGCTTCGCGGGATACTCGGGCGCCGGCAGGTCCTCCTGATCCGGCCGCCGGGCCGAAATTGAGATGAGCCCGATGCACTGCAGATCCGTCATCATCTGCCGCCAGCGCTCCATGTCGACTCCCATTTTCTCGGCGATCTCCGCTTCGGTCGGGTTGCGCTGGAGTTGCGCTGCCAGCTCGCTGGTGATCGCTTCGACGTGCTTGTGCCGCCGCCGCAGGTCGCGCGATGCCCAGTCGAGCTGCCGCAGGCTGTCCAGAATCGCGCCTTTAATGCGGTGTTTCGCGTAGCTCGAAAACGCTACCTTCTTTTCTGGTTTGTACTTTGCCACTGCATCGAACAAGCCGAGAACACCGGCGTGCACGAGGTCATCCAGATCCACGTGGACCGGCAGGTTCTCGTGTACTCGGACCGCAATCGCCTTGACCAGTGGCAGATGTTCCAACACCACCTCGTTGCGCTTCGCTTCTTGCGCGTGGCTGTCTTGCTCTTTCGCTGCTGCCGCTGCTGCACTCGACTTGGGCATTTCCAATCCGTTTCTGCCGGTGATTTTTCCTGCCGGCACGGCTTCCTAATGCAAGCGTCCAGCCAGCGAGGCGGATGGGATTAGGGGGTTCACTTAGTAAACTTAGGTGTCCGCCTGAATTTTCCTATCTCGTTTTACGTACTGGAGTTATAAGTCTGTGCAGCCTTGTTAAGGATTCTTATGTAGCCCAGCGAGGTGAATGCCCTAAGGCGCGGGTGTTTCAGTTCGGATCACTTATGCAGGAAGGGGCGTTCAGCCTGGAACACCGTGTTTCAATTTGGAACGCGGGCCCTCAAAGAGAGAATGCGCGACGATCTCCTGGTTCCAGTTGACCGCACGCTGCCGCCAGAGGCGAGCTGCCGCGCGGATAACGCTCGCCTCCGGCGATGGCCGTACACCTTAGGAATGGGGAAACGGTCAACGGCTATTTGGGGAGCGCCGGTATGGCGCGCAACTCGCGTCTCAGTCTTGCCTGGCTGCCGTGGTCGACGTCAGCACCGCGAAGAGTACCAGAAACAGCCAGACCGCGATGCGGAATGGTCCCTGAAGGGTCACTGCGGCTAGGAGGGCCAGGACGGCATAGCACGCTATTGCCATGAGGAAACGGCGCTTCTTGGAGTTCTTGGTCAGGCGGCCAGTATAGCGCACGCGGCGGCCGATTTTTCCGGTTTGAGGCCACAGACCGCGGCCCCGGTTACAATGAAACCTTGCTGACTAGGAGGACATTCCTGTTGGGGCCGATCATGGCGATGGCTGCCTGCCACCGTAAAGCCTCGCCGTTCCCCGGCTATGCTTTCGTCGCCAACCAGGAGGGCAGGGCGATCGCCGTCGTTGATCTCAAGGAATTCGTCCTGGCACGCTATATTGCGCTCGATGCCAGTCCTACAGCCGTTCTCGGACACCCGCATCGTGCCGCCATTTACGCGCTCACTCCTGAGACTGGCGCGATTCACGAGATCAGCACAGCCAGTTTTCAGGTACGCCGGAAGATCGAGGTGGCGCGCTCAGCGGTCTCCATGCGCCTGGCGCCCGATGGCGCCTCGATCTGGGTCCTCTGCCGGCAGCCCCGGAAACTGGTCCGGTTGCCGCTCGATCCGTTTCGAGCCGATGTCCACGTCCCCCTCCCTTCCGAACCTTTCGACTTTGACTTGTCCGGGGATGGCAAGGCCGCGGTGAGTTTCGGCGACGATGGCGGCATCGCAATTGCCGATCTACCGCGGCGGGTGAGCCGGTCTTTTGACATCGGCAAGAAAGTGTCTTTCGTGCGCTTTCGTTCCGATGACCGGCAGCTTTTCGTCGGGAACGCCGCCGGCCGCGTCCTTGCGATCGTCGAGGCGGCGAGTGGTCGAGTCATCGTTAACCTTCCGCTCGCGGTCCGCCCCGATCGCATCTGTGTGAAATCTGATGGCGGCCAGGTTTTCATCACCGGCGACGGTATGGATGCGGTAGTCATTGTGTATCCTTACACTACTGAAATCGCGGAAACCGTTCTGGCGGGCCGGGCGCCGGGGGCGATGGCGGAGTGCAACTCGCCGGACGCGGACTACCTCCTCCTGGCGAATCCGCTCTCGGGCGAGGTGACGATTATGGACATCGATACGCGCCGCGCTATCGCCGTTGCCGCTGTGGGACAGGGGCCGGGCTTCATTACGACGACTCCCGATCAACAGTACGCCTTGGTGTTGAACCGCGATTCGGGAGACATGGCGGTGATTCGCCTGGCGTCGATCGCAGCCAGCCACACCAAGTCGGTCCCTCTCTTTACGATGATTCCCGTGGGCTCGAAGCCCGTGAGCGCGATCGTGCGCGCCACTTGAGGGGCCATTCCGGCTTCGCCCGCCTGATGCTGCTGATCCAGGCCAACGTTCCCGTCCGGCGCGCCGAAGCTGCAAACCGTCAGGTCGCTCGACGAGTAGTTCGTCCCCCAGGGTTGCGATGAGGTGATGTCGAGCGTGGTCGTCCCGTCGTTCAGGTGCCCTATCACCTGCAATTGCTGGGAAGCCTGCGGCGAAAGCGAGCTGACGGTGAGCAGAAAACTGCTGGGCTTCACTTCGATCCAGCTCAGCACCTGCTGCAGCTCCGTAGCGTTGGTCGGAAGGCCGTTGCCGCCTCCGCCCACGCTCATCGAAAGCATCCCTTGCGAGCCCTCGTTCTCGGCCTGCACCAGCAGCGCGCCCGATTGCAGCGTTACCAGCGTTACCAAGCCATCCTGAGAGACCGTGGCCAGGGCCGGGTTGCTGCTTCGATACACGGTGCCCGCGCTCGCGGCCGTGACATCGTGCATTGTGCCATCGGGGTTGGTGGCGGTGACCGTAAGCTGCACGGTTTGCCCGGCTGTGGTGAGCGAGGTCGTCGGCGCAGTGACGGTCAGCGCGGAGGGGATCGGCGTAGTGTTGCCCAGCGGGATGGGGGGCACACTGACGGCCCCGTTCGCCGGGATGGTGTACAGGTCCGACTGGCCTGACTGAGTGACCCCGCCCGAGACGCAGGTGGCCCGGAAACGCACAGGCCCGAAATTGGCGGGGATATTCGGCAGGACCCACGTGCCGTCGGCATTCACCTGCACATTCCGGTTCAGCACGCTCACGGTGCAGTTCTGGTTGAGCTGAACCTGGTTTTGGGCATAAGTATGGAGTGGTACAATGGCGCCAAAGAGCAAACTCAAGGTCAGAAATCGCGGTGCCATGGATGATGCTATTCCCGCCGCGCAGTTAGTCGGCTTTTCGGAATCGGAATTTGATTGCATTCGTCGCCCCTTCCACTCGAACAGCTGCAACATCGCCGTCTCTTGGGCACCCTCGCAAAAGCTGCCTCGGATACCTGAAATACTTTCCTCGTGTTACTTGACTGGCTTTGGTTCGCCACCTGATTGGGTTCCGCGCGGGGTAGCGTCTCCTCGCTTTAGAAATTTAATAAGGTTTGTACGTTCCTTCTCAAGCATTTCATCAAACAGGCTCACGAGAAACACGTTCCCGATCTCCAAACCGCCAGAACTGCGAAACACGTACCGGTGATAACCAAGGTTATCCGGCCATGTCCTTTCGGCGGCGGTAAGTAGAAAGACCATAAATACCGGATCAGCGTCCAGGATGAATCGAATATATTCGGCCTCCGGTTGCCTCTTGCGCCACTGCTCAAATCCGTAGCGCTGAAACCATTTCTCCATCCTCTCCCGGCTGGGAGGCCATAACAGAGCCAGATATCCATCCTCGTCACCATCGCGGAGCTTCCTGGCAGCCGCGCAAAGCACACGCGCCGCCTGAGGGAGGGTGGCGGAACGATCGCAGATTTCTGCTTTCAAATACTGGCCGTTGAATTCGAGCCCGGCACCGCGCCCGTCCAAATCGAGACTGAACTCGCGCTTTTCGCTGGGTCGCACCGCCATTCGTTCCAGGCTGTCCATGGTACTCCTATCGAGGGATGTCTCTACATAGGCCTCGAGGGGGTAGTTCGAGCTAGCGAAGTCGATACGAAGCTTGCCGTCGACCGTGAGAACCAAAAAGCCCTTACGCAACCAGCCGTCGGCGGTCTCCGCTTTCCAAATAAATAAGTCTCCTGCTTCCATAGGAATTCGACATTCAAGGCGGACATTTCGGAAATAATCGAAGATCTTTCCCATTATCGCCGCGATCTGGTCGAATGTGAGGTCGACTCTCACAGCGAAGACTTCGTGTTTGGTAATCGGAGGTGGAACATACTCAAGAGCATGAAACGCAGCCGCATTAGACGTGCGAATGCTGTTCAGGTAGGTAACCATGGCACGTTCCCGGTCATCCAGCCGGCTGTCATTCACCAGGGCATCCAGAGGAGTCCCCCCTTCGCCGTACGTTTTCATCGGAAGGCGGAGCAACATGGAAGTGACAATCGGCTCGCCATCCGTATCGACGATTGCTTGGAAACGCCGCGTAGTTAGCTGTACTCCATCAAGCGTAGCAACCGCAAGAATCATGATCCCTAAGCAACGCACCGGATTTTGGTTTGTTTTCATCTGACCACACCACCTAGTTGAACCCAATTATAATGCTACCGGAAAGAGGGATAACTACCTGCCAACTGTTCACATTCCCAAATAAAGGAAACTCAAAGTTCCCCTCAAGGTTAAATGCCACGGGGCCGATTCCTCCCGATCCCCCGAGGTTTGAGCCGCAGCTCATTGCGTTATACCAAAGGTTAAATTGCAACGGGACTCGGAGCGTTCCTTGACCTGAGACCCCGACGCAAGACTTGCGAAGTCCCGTGCCGGCGCAAGCTTGACCCGTGACATTGGCGTTCGGATCCAGTTCGGCGTTCGAGATGTAGTCTCCCCACATACAGTTATCCGTCGAATCGCAAGCGTCCTGCCGGAGCCCTACCGTCACGCTCCCTGCGCCGGTACCCGCCGCGTAAATCCCGACTGAAAGCTCTACAGTAATGAGTTTCAAACCGTCGGTTATCTTGAAGCTAGGAGTGCCAACAATGGGAACTTTTTGGATCGATAACGACACGCTTGCAGCCCCAGATCCCGTGACGTGACCAGCCGGCTGTACTCCTGACTCCGGATCGCAGCAGTCTTGGTATGTTCCCCCGTTTGCTTGGATGTCAGCGACGTTAATAGCAACTTCGGGGAGTCCGATATTCGTCAACTGCTTGAGCACCTGATTACTGGCCCAGAGGATCGGCTGAGGAACCTGTAGCTGTAGGGAGGTATTAACAACCTGTGGCGGCCCTGGCTGAAACGGAGTTCCTGTGCAACTGCCATTTGAGCAATGCGGGTTCAACATGCACTTGTTCTGGAGAGTGCATGATCGCGAGTCGTCCGGCTGGCACGAGCCATTGCAGTTGCCGCCGGCGCCGCCGGGGCTGTTACATTCAGGGCACGTGCCTCCCGCGCCCGTGGAATTCGAGTTCCCGCAACAATGCCAGCCCGCCTTGAGCACGCCCACGCCGGGATCGGATCGGATGACTGAGCCGTCGTTGCTCACCGTGCCCGTGCCTATCGCCACAAACGACGCCAGGTCGTGATCGTAGGAGTACATCTCTGTTACCGCGCGCGGCGGCAGGCCATCCACGTTCGGAATCGTGATGGCCGCCGGAGGATTGAACGTCGTCCCCACTGGCTGGATGGTCACGATGAAGCGCGGCTGCTGGCCAAAGCCCGGCGCCATCGGGACTTTATCCATGTTTACCGGCGTGGCGCTGATGCACCCCGAGCGGCTGCCTCCGGGGAAGGTGGCCGAGCCCGGCGCCACCGTCAGCGAGAACCCGGGCGAGGCCGGAAGCGTGAGCGTGCCGCCCGTGGTCTCGCTGACGCAGACTTGGTTGACCGTATCGAGTTCCTTCAGGTAAATGGGCATGCCGATGGTGGTGCTGCGGCCGGCCACCGTCGTCACGTCTAACTCCAGCGTCGGATACTTCTTCCCGGTTACCGTGGCCGTCGTTCCATCCGCCATCAGTTTGAAAACGCCCACCGGCGCCTGGTTGATCGTGAACTGTCCCTGGCTATCGGTCTCGATCGTCGGCGCGACTCAACTGGTAGGGACGGGCAGATTCGAACTGCCGGCCTGCCGCTTAGGAGGCGGCCGCTCTATCCATCTGAGCTACGTCCCCCGAAACACGCCTTCATTGTAGCGCCACGTGCGCTATCCGCCATGCTATTTTGCCGCCCACCGCTTCAAACCCTTGCGGCCGATGTCGGTGCGATAGTGCATCCCTTCAAACTGGATCTTCCGGACGGCTTCGTAAGCGTGGTCGATCGCACTGCTTAGGTCCGCGCCGGAAGCCGTAACTCCGAGCACGCGTCCGCCGGCGGTTTCGAGCCCCTTCGGGCCCATGCGCGTGCCGGCGTGGAACACCGTGGCGCCCGCCGCTTCTGCGCGCTCGATTCCGGAAATCGGGTAGCCGCTTCGGATCGCGCCGGGATAACCGGCCGATGCCAGCACCACGCATACCGATGGCTCAGCGCGCCAGGCAAGGCTAGCTCCGCCCAGATCATTGTGCGCGGCCGCGCTGAGCACCGCCGCGAAATCCGAGCCCAATCGGTGCATCAGCGGCTGAGTCTCCGGATCGCCAAGCCGGACGTTGAACTCCAGCACCTTGGGACCCGCCGCCGTCATCATCAGGCCTGCGTACAGGAACCCGGTAAACGGGCAGCCATCGTCGCGCATCTGGGCCAGCGTGGGCTCGATTAGGCGGTCGAGGATCTGCTGCCGCGCCGTCGCGTCGAGGATCCGTGCGTCGCAATAAGCCCCCATGCCACCCGTGTTCGGACCCGTATCGCCGTCGCTCACCGGCTTGTGGTCCTGCGTGGGCTCGAGCGGCAGAATGTGACTGCCGTCGCTCAGCACGATGAAACTGACCTCCTCGCCGCTGAGGAATTCTTCGATGACCAGCCGCGTTCCCGCACTGCCCACCAGCTCGCCCGACATCAGCCCGCGCACGGCGCTCTCGGCCTGCGCGCGGTCCACCGCTATGACAACCCCCTTACCAGCGGCGAGACCGTCCGCCTTCAACACCACCGGAAAGCCAAAACGGTCCAGGTTGCGGAGAGCGTCGGCCTCGTTATGGACCGCGACGAATCCCGCCGTTGGAATTCGTGCACGACTCATGAACTGCTTTGCGAAGATCTTGCTCCCTTCGAGTTTGGCGGCGGCTTGCGTTGGCCCCACGATGGCCCTGCCGGCCGCACGGAACGCATCGGCTACTCCCGCCACGAGCGGCGCTTCCGGACCCACCACGGTGAAATCTGCGCCCACCGAATCCGCCAACTTCAGGATCTCGCCGGGAGAGTTCACGTCCGCTTTCCTGCATTGCGCCAGACGCGCAATGCCCGGATTGCCCGGAACCGCATAGAGCTGGACGGCGGCGCTCTGCGCCAGCCGCCAGATGATCGCGTGTTCGCGCCCGCCGCCGCCAATAACCAAAACTTTCATTTAAACATTTCCTTATTAAAATGGTTTATGCTGTCGATCGGGCGCTTCCGCTTGGCCCCGGCGCACCTATCCCCTAGAATAAGGGAAGCGCTGGGCCCGTATGCAACTGAAAGGCCGGCAATTTGGTTACGATGCCGTCGTGATTGGCGCCGGGCACGCCGGGTGCGAAGCTGCGCGGGCGTGTGCGCGCATGGGGCTCAAGACGGCGATAGTCGCCATGAACCTCGACCTGATCGCGCAAATGTCCTGCAATCCCGCGGTCGGCGGCATAGCGAAGGGCCATTTGGTCCGGGAGGTGGATGCCCTGGGCGGCATTATGGGTGAGATGACTGATGCGGCCGGCATCCAGTTTCGGCTCCTGAATACCAGCCGCGGTCCGGCTGTGTGGTCGCCACGAGCGCAGTGCGACAAGAAGCGGTACCGCACACGGATGCGCGAGGTGCTCGAGAACGAGCCAAACCTTCGTATCTTGCAGGCCGAGGTCGCGGAGTTGCTCATTTCCCAGTCGCCCGGGCGCCGCGCCGGAGGCGTGCGTCTGCGCGACGGCCGGGAACTGAAAAGCGGGACCGTCATTGTGACGACTGGCACATTCCTTAACGGCCTCGCGCACGTCGGCGAGGTGATGTACACCTGCGGGCGAAACGGCGAGCCACCATCCAACCTGCTGGGCGCCCAGCTTCGCACGCTCGGTCTCAAGTGGATCCGTCTTAAGACTGGAACCCCTCCGCGCCTCGACGGCCGCACCATCGACTGGTCCCAATTCGAGCCGCAGGCTGGCGACCCCGTGCCGACACCATTTTCCTTTCTGACCGGGAGAATCGATCGTCCCCAAATCCTGTGCCATATCGCGTACACGACAGAGGAGACCCGCCGCATCATTCAGGCTGCGATTCCGCGCTCGCCGCTTTACAGCGGACAGATCGAAGGCATCGGGCCGCGCTACTGCCCATCGATCGAGGACAAGATCGTCAAGTTCCCCGATAAGGCGCGGCACCAGGTTTTCCTCGAGCCGGAGGGCCTCGACACTTACGAGGTTTACGTCAACGGAATGTCAACCAGCATGCCGATTGACATCCAGGCGGCCATGATCGCGTCGATACCGGGCCTCGAGAATGCCGAGATGCTGCGGCCCGGTTACGCGATCGAGTACGATGCCATCGACCCGCGCGAGCTCGGCCATTCTCTCGAGGTGAAATCGATCGAAGGGCTCTTCCTCGCCGGCCAGATCAACGGCACTTCTGGGTACGAAGAGGCCGCATGCCAGGGCATCGTCGCTGGTATGAACGCGGCTTTGCGGCTTGGCGGCGCCGATCCGGTTGTAATCAGCCGCACCGAGGGCTATACGGGCATTCTCATCGATGATCTGATCACGAAGGGCGCTGACGAGCCCTATCGTATGTTCACCTCACGCGCCGAATTCCGGCTGCACCTGCGCATCGATAACGCCGATGAAAGGCTCACGCCGATTGGCCGCCGCGCTGGCCTCGTCACAGACGAACGCTGGGACCTCTATGTGAAGAAGCAGCAGCAGAAAGTGCGTTTAGGCCGATTATTGGGTCAGACTCGGGTCGAGGCAGGAATATTCCCAGGCATCGAATTACCGGTGGATGAGCGTCCAACGCTCATTGAGTGGCTTCGCCGGCCGGAAGCCTGCGTCGATGTACTCCGCGCATGGGCGGCATCGGCTTTGGGCGAGGAACCCGCGCGAGGCGTGCTGGAGAATCTCGAGACCGAAGCGAAGTACGCCGGCTATATCGCACAACAAGAGCGGCAGATCGAGCGCCTCCGCAATGCCGAGTCGCGGCGCATCCCCAGGCACCTCGAATTCTCCGGAATCCCCGGCCTGTCCCGCGAGATCCGTGAAAAGCTCGAGTGTGTGCGACCGTGCACACTCGGGCAGGCGCTTCGAATTCCCGGCGTCACGCCTGCCGCGATCGCCGTGCTGGATGTGTATCTCAGCATGGTCCGCAATTAGAGCCCCCTTCTGCAATTGGACGTGGGGTATACTGGGCGCACAGCATGGGAGGCGAGGCACGTTTCTCTGAGTTGCTAACCCGCTATTTTGGTCCAATCAAGCCGCTCTCCTCCGGCGAAATCTCGTTGCTCTCGAAACATTACGAGCTTCTGGTCCGGTGGAATAAAGCCTTGAACCTCACGTCCATCCGGAGGCTGGAAGAAATTGTAGTGCGGCACTACTGCGAGTCGCTATTCTTGGCGGTCCACCTACCTCCCGAGCCGGTCTCAGTGCTTGACGTCGGCTCGGGTGCGGGCTTCCCGGGCATCCCGATTGCAGTGCTAAGACCTGACTGCAGCGTCGTGCTCGCGGAGTCCCACCAGCGTAAAGCGGTGTTCCTGCGCGAATCGAGCCGCGACTACTTCAATGTTCGGGTGACCGCCAGCCGCGCCGAGGACATGGCAGAACGTTTTGACTGGGTTGTCTCGCGCGCGGTGCGGTGGGAGGAGGTCGTGCACGTCGTCTATGGGCACTGCAGCCTGCTACTGGGACAAGGAGATGCTCAGAAGCTGATGGATCTCCCAGTTTTCCGATGGGACCCTCCGGTTCCGCTGCCTTGGGGCGAGCGTCGGGTCCTTGTCTGTGGGCTGCGAATTTGAATGTTCCACGTGGAACGTCCGCAACGTTTCGTGTGGAACACACCCGTCGTTCGTGATAGCATGTTTTTTCACATCAGGAGATCCATCTTGGGTAAGGTGATTGCGATTGCGAACCAAAAGGGCGGTGTCGGGAAAACGACAACTGCCATAAATCTTGGCGCATCCTTAGCCGCAAACGATTTGCGCGTTCTGGTGATCGATTCCGACCCTCAGGGGAATTCCAGCACCGGTCTGGGCATTCAGAAGAATGCCGGTGGCAGGACTCTGTACGATGCCCTGCTTGGTGATGAGGAGTTGGCCTCGATTGCCGTGCGCACGACGTTCGACGGCCTCGACATTATCCCTGCGGACAAGAACCTGGTCGGTGCAAACATCGAGCTCATTGACCTTGACGAGCGCGAATTCCGGCTTCGCAAGAAGCTCAAACCGCTTCGCGACGCATACCACTTCATCTTGATCGATTGCCCGCCCGCTCTCGATCTGCTTACGCTCAACGGCCTGGTTGCGGCCGATTCCGTATTGGTGCCGATCCAATGCGAATTTTTCGCGCTGGAAGGCATCTCGGAGTTCATGGATACGATCGACCGGGTGAAAGACGCTTTTCATCATCCGCTCCGTATCGAGGGCATCTTGTTAACGATGTACGACGACCGCACCAATCTTGCGCGGCAGGTGGCGGACGATTTACGTGAATTCTTCGGCAACGAGATCTTCCGAACCGTCATCCCGCGAAGCATTCGTCTGGCCGAAGCTCCCAGCTACGGGAAGCCCATCCTCCTCTACGACCTCCGCTCGCGAGGCGCGGAGAGTTATATCAAGCTGGCCAAGGAGATCCTGTCTCATGAGCACGCCATCAGAGAAACCTCGCAAAGCGCTCGGTAAAGGCCTGAGCGCCCTTATTTCAGCCCGTACCGCCCCGAGACTTGAAGTCACGCCAGCCGCGCCCGCTCGAAAGGCGGAGAGCATCTCGCGGGTTTCAATTAATCTCATCGATCCGAACCCCTTACAGCCGCGAACCGTCTTTAATGCCGAGCGCCTGCAAGACTTAGCTGCTTCTATCCGTTCGAACGGCGTCATCCAGCCACTCGTCATTCGGCCCAGCGGCGCTCGCTACCAGTTGGTTGCAGGGGAGCGCAGGTGGCGCGCTGCGAAGCTAGCCGGGTTCGAGGAAGTGCCCGCGGTCGTTCAAGATGTCCCGGATGACAAGCTGCTCGAGTTCACGCTGGTTGAGAACATCCAGCGTGAAGACCTCAACCCGATCGAGATTGCTCGCGCCTTCGATAGACTCTGTCATGAGCTCAATCTGAGCCATGATGAAATTGCCAGGCGCACGGGTAAGGACCGCAGCACGATCACCAACATGCTCCGCCTTCTCAAGCTGCCGCGCGACCTCCAGCAACTGCTGGCAGAGCATCGTCTCTCAATGGGGCACGCGCGCGCTATCCTTGGGCTCCCCAAGGAGGATCTGCAACGGCAGGTTGCGGAGAAGGCCTCCTCACAAGGCCTATCCGTCCGCCAAGTGGAGCGGCTGGTGCAGAGGATGACGGCTGGGCGCGAGCCCAAGGCTCTCGAGGAAGTTCTCGATCCGAACGTTAAGGCCGCGATCGAGGCCTTGGAGCGGGTGCTCGGAACGAAAGTGCGTATTTCAGGCAGACCTGATCGGCGGGGGCGGATCGAAATCGAGTTCTACTCACCCGAAGACCTGGATCGCATCTATGCGGTTATCGTAGGCGATGGGAATTGATGATTGGGTGTCTGGTGCCGGCGGCTGGACTCGAACCAGCGACCTTGGGATTATGAGACCCACGCTCTAACCACCTGAGCTACACCGGCTTGCCATTTGTGCCTCTTCCAGCGTATTCAGCTACGATAACTTTGTCAACGCAGGCACTCACGCATGTATAATTAACTGATGTTAATATCTCTATTGACAGTTCCAGCTTCCGGATGCATAGTGTTAGTGGAAGCTCAAGTCGAAGGGGCTTGAGGTTTCTGGCTTCCGACGAGGGAGTCAACAACAGCTTCTCCCTTTGCGGGGTGGAGGCTGTAGCTCATAGGAGGAAGTCCGTATAGAACGTCCACAGAGTGGGCGACTACCGGCTTTCTCGGCTGACTGGCTGTGGACCTTAGGCGTATGGCTGGTTCTGAAGCGGACCAGCGCGCTGCGGTACCTTGCACCGCCTAAAAGGCATTAGGCAGCCAGAGTCATGATCGGCGATGGGCTCGGCAAACGAACCCAGCGTCAGGGATTGCGTCAGCGGGAGTCGGCGGTCGCCCTTTCCTCGTTTTGGGCCTGCGTGGTGGATTTGACACTTCGAGTCACTGTCGGCTAGAGTTTTTCGTAGTGCATCCCGTCAATGCCATTGAGCTTCAAGGTTTTGAAACGCGAGCAAACTGTGAATGCCGTTGAGTTTCAAGGGGTTTCCAAGAGTTACGCGATTTATGAATCCCCAGGCGACCGCCTCAAAGAGCTCGTCACCTTCAATCAGATCTCGTTTCATCGCGATTTCTGGGCGCTACGAGATCTGAGCTTGGTGATTCGCAAGGGTGAAACATTCTGCGTAATCGGCGAGAACGGTTCCGGCAAGAGCACTCTCCTGCAGCTCGTCGCCGGCATCCTGCAACCGAGCCGGGGCACGATCTTGGTTCATGGGCGTGTTTCCGCCTTGCTCGAGCTCGGATCGGGATTCAATCCCGAATTCAGCGGCCGCGATAACGTATATCTGAACGGCGCGATTCTAGGTTTTTCGGCGAAGGAAATTGATGCAAAATACAAGGCCATTGCGGATTTCGCGGAGATTGGCGACTTTATCAACCAGCCAGTGAAGACGTATTCGAGCGGGATGATTGTCCGGCTGGCATTCGCAGTTGCCATCCACGTGGACCCCGAAGTCCTGCTGGTCGATGAGGCGCTGTCGGTGGGTGACATTTATTTTCGTCAGCGGTGCATGCGCAAGGTGCACGAGCTTCGTTCCCAGGGCATCACCATCGTGTTTGTATCACACGCGATCAGCGACGTGAAGGCGATCGGCGATCAAACCCTATGGCTGGACGAAGGCCACGCCCGGGAGCTGGGCAACACCGATCTCGTCACTGCGAAGTACCTCGCCGCGATGGTCGAGAAGGATGCGGCATACCTGAACGTACGCAGGCGTCCAGTCGCCGCTCGAACGGGGCGTCACATCACGCCGGAGATCGTCGAAACCATTCCCAACATCGATCATCGCCACGGAGACGGGCGCGCGGAGATCCTGGGCATCGCAGTTCTCGATCCCCTCGGCAGGCCGCTGCACCTGCTCGATCCGCTCTCCCGCGTTGTGGTCCGCATCAGCGTGCGCGCTAAAGAGGAGATTGCGATGCCGATTGTTGGTTTCGTGCTGCGCAACCACCTGGGTGTCGATTTCTCGGCGACGAATACAACTCGCGAGGGCTTCCATCTACCTCCGATGTTACCCGGCGACATCCATACGATCGACTTTCACGTTGATCTCCCGGAACTGTATCCATCGTTCTTTTCGTTTTCGCCGGCAATCGCAGACGGCACGCTCGACGGCTACCGGATGTGCGACTGGATAGACAATGCGATCACGCTGCAAATGGGCCATGGTCAAGGCCAAATTTATGGTTATATGCGCCTGCCCTGCCGTGTGGAACTGAACGGGCTTCTGGCACAGGAGTGCACACCGGAACCGGAGAGAAGCCTTGATTGAGTTCACTGGCGAGCGGGTGATCCCGGGACAGGTGGATGCCGACCTGTGGAACGAACACATAGCCCGGTACGCGTTCGCCGCTCGCCTCGCGGCCTCAAAGCGCGTCCTGGACGCGGGCTGCGGCGCAGGTTACGGCGCAGCCGAGCTGGCCGAATCGGCCGCACTGGTGATCGGGATCGACGTGTCGGCGGAAGCAATCGCGCACGCGCGCGCGAACTACGCGCGGCCGAACGTCGCGTTTCTCCCGGCTTCGTGCGCCGCCCTGCCGCTCAAGGATGGCTCAATCGACCTTGTGGCCGCCTTCGAAGTGATCGAGCATCTTGCTGATTGGAAAAGGTTCCTGCGCGAGATCCGGCGCGTGCTAGCGCCGCCCGGAGCGCTCGTGATTTCGACGCCGAACAAGGAATACTACGCCGAATCGCGCCGGGATACCGGCCCGAATCCTTTTCACGTGCACGAATTCGACTCCGGCGAGTTTCTGGCGGAGCTGCGCCAGCTCTTTCCGTGCGTCATAACTCTGACGGAGAACCACGTCGAGGGGATCGGCTTCCAGGAGGCCGGTAGCGCGCCGGACGCGCGCCTTGAATTGGCGAGGTCCCGGAGCGAGGCTGGACCAGCGCACGACTCAGCCCAAGTCCCGCATTTTCTCATTGCCATCTGCGCGCTCAAGCCGCTGCCGCCGCCCGCGCCGTTCTTCTACGTGCCTAGTATGGCGAACGTGCTGCGTGAACGGGAATTCCACATCGAGCGCCTGGGGGAGTGGCTCAAGGAGCTCCGGCAGGAAAAACAAAATCTCGTCGAAATGTTTCGCGTCCAGAAGGCGGAACTTGAAAAGAGTAACGCTTGGGCGCGAGGCCTCGACGAAAAGCTGGCGGAGTGCGCCCGCCTCCTCGATCGGGCGGAACAAACGGTCATAGAGCGCACCCAGTGGGCGCAGCGGCTCGATCGCGAGCTGCTGGAAGCCCGAGCCCTGCTCGGTTCCGTCAGGGCATCGCGTTGGGTGAGGCTCGGCCGTAAGGTGGGACTCGGTCCGGATCTGGGCAAGGATTGATGTGCGGAAGCTCACGCGCCTGCTGTCAAGCGCGCTTCTACTACTTGCGTGCCCGGGGTTGCTCCTCGTTTCCGCGCTGGCGCTTGCCGCCGCCGATTTGTTTTGGCTCGTGTTCGGAAGGCGAAGGCGGCCGGCAAATGCGCGTCCCCGAACGCGCGCCGCGAGCGTCGTGATTCCGAATTGGAACGGACGCGATCTGCTCGAGAAGTACCTGCCTTCTGTCATCGACTCCGTGAAAGGCGACCCCGAAAACGAGATTATCGTGGCCGATAACGGCTCGAGCGACGGCAGCACCGAACTGGTGCGCGAGCGCTTCCCGCAAGTGCGTGTACTTGCCCTAAACGAAAACCTCGGGTTCGGCGGCGGCTCGAACGCCGGGTTTCTCGAGGCGCGGAACGATGTGGTCGTGCTTCTGAACAGCGACATGAGGGTGGCGCCGGACTTTCTCGGCCCCTTGCTCGAGGGCTTCCAGGACGAGCGTGTCTTCGCGGTCTCCTGCCAGATCCTCTTCAGCGACTCTCAGAAAAAACGGGAGGAATCCGGGCTGACGCAGGGCTCGTGGTCGGACGGCCGGCTTCGTGTGCGTCATAGGATCGACGACGGCATCACGGACCTCTCTCCCTGTTTCTATGGCGGCGGCGGTTCGTGCGCGTTCGACAAGCGGAAGTTTCTCGAGCTTGGCGGATTCGATGCGCTGCTAGCTCCGTTCTACCTCGAAGATACCGACCTCGGTTTCATGGCGTGGAAGCGAGGCTGGAAGATTTTCTACCAACCACGCAGCATCGTGTACCATGAACACCGCGGGACAATCGGCAGGCACTTCTCGGACGCGCACATCGATGCCGCATACAAGAAAAATTTCATCCTTTTCTGCTGGAAGAATATTCACGAGTGGCGCCGGCTGGCTTCGCATTTCGGGTTTGCGCTCTCCGATGCGCTCGCCAGCGCCGTCCTCGGCGACTCGATGGGAAGGACGAACGCCCTCGGCATCTGGCGTGCGTTCCGGCAGCTCCCGCGCGCGATCTGCTCGCGCTGGCGTGCGCGAAAGCTCGCACAATACAGCGACACCGAGGCATTTCTAAGGCCGCTCGGCGGCTATTTCCGCGACCGCTTCGAGCTGGACGGGCCACGGCAGGCGGAACCCCTGCGAATCCTATTCGTATCTCCATACCCGATCTGCCCGCTGGTGCACGGCGGGGGAGTTTTCATGTACCACACAGTTCGGGAGCTGGGGCGCCTGTGCGACCTGCACCTGATCGTGCTATTGGAGAGCCCGGAGGAGGTCGAGGCGCACCGAGAGCTTGCGGCGGTGTGCGCGTCGGCGGAGTTCTTGGTGCGCACCGGCGGTACGCCAAAGTCGTTTGGATCGATCGTGCCCCACGCGGTCCGTGAGTTCATGAACGAGGATCTGGAGTGGTCGATCCATCGTCAGATTTACAGCCGCAAGATCAACGTCGTGCAACTGGAGTACACAGCGATGGCACAGTATGCGGGGCGGTACCGCCGCCTCGTAAATATTCTCTTTGAGCACGATGTTTACTTTCAGTCGATCGGGCGCGCACTGAAGGAGCCTCGCGGCGCCGCGTGGAAACTCAAAGCCAGCGCTGAGTACCTGCGCGCGTTGCGGTACGAGCTCCGCGCCCTGCTGCGCATGGACCGCGTGCAGGTCTGCAGCCGCGAGAACAAGGAGCACCTGCTTTCGTTCCTGCCAGCGCTGCGCGGCAAGGTCGAAGACGGTCTGCGGGCGGGTATTGATGTTTTCAGATACCCGTTCCGTCCAGGGCGGCGCGAACCGGATACGATGCTTTTTGTCGGCAGCTTCCGGCACCTGCCAAACGAGGCTGCGCTCAGGTGGTTCACCGGACGCATCCTGCCGCGCGTTCTCGAGCGGCGGCCGGAGGCACGCTTGATCGTGGTAGGGGCAGATCCGGCGGCACCAGACGCGCTCGCAGCCTCTGCGGCGCTCGAGCTGCGCGGATTTGTCGACGACATTCGCGAACCTCTGTCGAGATATGCGGTTTTCGTGTGCCCCATCCGGAGTGGCTCCGGGGTCAGGGTGAAACTTCTGGAGGCCTTCGCGGCGGGCATGCCGGCGGTTTCCACCCGGCTCGGCGCTGAAGGCCTGGCGCGGCAGGACGGCGAATTCTGCGCGCTGGCGGATGAACCGAATCTCTTCGCGGAGAAG
Organism: Bryobacterales bacterium; assembly: GCA_963835855.1. Classification (GTDB taxonomy): domain Bacteria; phylum Acidobacteriota; class Terriglobia; order Bryobacterales; family Bryobacteraceae; genus CAWIHA01. The sequence goes on from CAWIHA010000020.1 coordinate 83,861, forward strand.
ATTCTTGCGTTGTTCGAAAATACGGAGATCGTGATGGAAATGACGGCCCGCGCCCGCAAAGAAGTCGAGGCGAATTGGGATTCCGCGATGCTTGCCCGAAAGCTAGTGGATAGCTATCGCGAGGCAGTGAGTCAGAAACGCGGTGAAGCCCTGCCGGCGCTGGCTGTTACTTCCTCTTGAGTTCCCGCTGCAATCGGATAACGATGCGCTCAGCCACGCGGTCGAGCTCCTGTGGAGACGTATTCTTGGGTTTCTCGTAAACCGACCACGCCACCGTGCGCGCTCGAGAATCCACGAGAAAGAGCGTTCCCTTGGCCCTTGTGAAGGCCGAGCCGCGGGTCGCCTGAGCAGCGAAGCTTTGGTCCTTCGCGGGTGTCTCTGCTGCGGCCGTGCCGGCGCTGGCGCCACTCTGCTGCTTCGCGGCGGCTGGCTGGGGCGGCATAGGCAGGGGGAACAGCTCATTGAGACGGCTCTCGAATGCTTCGCCCAAATGGTCGGTGAATATTGCGTCGGCTTTCTTTGGATCGGCGACCACCTGGAACAGGCCTGCGTTGGTGATGCAGTTGGCGAGGTATTGGTCAAAACCGTTCGCCATCGGCAAGAGATAGACGGTGTGGATCTGAACGAGCTGCGCGTTGCTGGCTGCGCAAAACGCAGGGCCCAAAAAACAGGATAATAAAACGGCGAGGAATCGCATAGCAGCTACTATGATACGCTGTGCGGCTCCTGCTTCGCGCTTGGGGCATCCGCTAGCGCGAAGCCGCGCGCCAAGAGCTTCTTTCCTATGTACAAAGGTCAGAGCCTTACGGTCGTGATTCCTTGCATAAATGAAGAGCAAGGGATCGAGCAGGTGCTTAAACGTATGCCGGTATTCGTCGATGAGGTGCTGGTGGTTGACAATGGCTCGACGGATCGCACCTCGGAGGTGGCACGGCGATTCGGTGCGGCGGTGATTCGGGAGGAAGTTCGCGGCTATGGCCGCAGCTACCGCCGGGGGTTCGCAAACGCGAAAGGGGATCTGATTGTGACGCTCGATGGCGACCACAGCTACCCGGTCGATGCCCTCTCATATCTGCTCGAAGCCTTTCTGCACCTCGATGTCGATTTCTTGAATGCTTCGCGCTTTCCGGTGCGTGACCGAAACGCGATGAGCTTCAAGCACAAGATTGGCAATCTGATTCTTTCGCTCGCGATGTCGATACTGTATTTTCGTTGGGTGCGCGATTCGCAATCTGGCATGTGGGTGTTCCGCCGCTCGATCCTGAAAGACTTTACACTCGAATCCGACGGCATGTCGTTCTCCGAGGAAATCAAGATCGAAGCGCTGAAGCACCGGCGCGTGCGGTTCCGGGAGATCTCCATACAGTACACATCGCGCCTCGGAGAGATCAAGCTGAACCCCTGGCGGGATGGTCTGTTCAATCTGTATTTCCTCGTCAAGAAACGATTTACAGGGACCCGGAAAAAGTGTTAGCATGAACCGGCAATCCGCACGCGGTTCGTATCTTCTCTGATGGCTCACATGTGACAGGCGCCATGTTTGGAGTGACGGTCGTCGTCCCGAACTGGAACCGGCGTGACCTGATCGAGAGGTTGATCGCCCGGCTTCATGAACAGACACACCCTATCGAGGAGATCCTGGTTGTGGACAACGGATCCAAAGACGGATCGGCCGGCGTGGCCAGGAGTCAAGGCGCAAGAGTGATCGAGCTGGACCGGAACATCGGTTTCAGCGGGGCTGTGAATCGTGGAATCCGTGAGACCCGGACCCAGTTCATTGCCATCGTGAACAATGACGTAGAGCCGGCGGTGGATTGGCTGGAACGCCTCATCGAAGGGATCGAACAGCCACATGTGTGGTTTGCTACGGGCAAACTGCTCGACGCGGCGCGGCCGGAGTCGCTCGACGGCACGTACGATGTCGTCTGTCGCGGCGCCTGCGCGTGGCGCGCAGGGCAGGGGCGGCCAGACGGGCCCATGTGGGCGCAATCGCGCCGCATCCGCATAGCCCCGCTCACGGCCGCGCTGTTCCGCACCGAGCTGTTCCGGCGGGTCGGACTGCTCGACGAGCGGTTCGAATCGTACCTCGAGGACATCGATTTTGGCTTGCGCTGTGCCACACTTGGATATTGCGGCGTTTACGTTCCCGGCGCGGTCGCAGCCCACGCCGGCAGCGCGACGCTGGGTGCGTGGCACCCAGAAACGGTGCGGCGCATCTCGCGCAATCAGGTCCTGCTGGTGGCGAAGCATTATCCGTTCCCGTATTTGTTCCGCTATGGCTGGCCGATTCTCGTGGCGCACCTTCTGTGGGGTTTAGTCGCAGTGCGGCACGGCCGCGGGCTTGAGTTCATCCTGGGCAAAGCGCAAGGGCTCACGCTCTTCTGGAATGTGCGCCGGAAGGCTCGCGACGGCCGGCGCAAGGGCCTCTCCAAGATTCTGGAGGAAGGCGAATCGGAGATTCTCCGGCTGCAGCGCCGGACGGGCTTCGATCTTTACTGGCGCCTTTACTTCGCGCTGACGTCACTCACATGAGCGAGTCCGCCATTGTTGTCATCGCGCACAATTCAGAAGCAGTCATCGGCGCCTGCCTCGATTCGCTCGGCCAGTCCGGCGCGGAGATCATTGTGGTGGACAACGCGTCCGCGGACCAGACCCGGAGCGAGGTCTTGCGCCGGTCCGGCGTTACGCTGCTCGCGAACTACTGGAACCGCGGTTTTGCTGCGGCGGCAAACCAGGGAATCCAGGCCGCCGCGGCCGATTATGTGCTGCTGTTGAATCCCGATGCGGAGCTGGTTCGCGGTCTCGACGCCCTGGTACAGGAATGCCGCCAACCGGACGTCGCGGTCTGCGGTGGCGCGCTGTTGGCTGAGGATGGCAGCCCTCAAACAGGATTCATGGTGCGGCGCTTTCCGACGCCCGCGGCATTGGCGTTCGAAGTCCTTGGGATCAACCGGCTGTGGCCCAGAAACCCGATCAATTGCCGGTTCCGTTGCCTGGATCTGGACGCGAACGCGGCGGCGGAGGTGGAGCAGCCCGCCGGCGCATTTCTTCTGGTTAAGCGCGAAGCCTGGCGGAAGCTCGGTGGATTCGACGAAATATTCCATCCCCTGTGGTTCGAGGATGTCGATTATTGCAAGCGGGCAAAGGACAGCGGCTGCCGCATCCGTTATGTGCCCTCAGCCGCCGCAAGACACAAAGGCGCTGATTCAGTACGGCAATTGCCGCCGTCGTCCCGCGAAGGCCACTGGTATGGTAACCTTCTAACGTACGCGTCCAAACACTTCCGGTGCTTCGGGTTCGCCGCGGTGTGCGGGGCGATAGTGCTCGGCTCTGTCCTCCGGACGGTTTTTGCGGTTTTTCGCTGGCGGAGCTTGAAACCTGTTCTGATTTATGGCAGGGTGATTCGTCTGGCCGCCTGGTTTTTGATCGCGGGCCGGGGCGAGGGAGTGGGTTTTTCGTCTGCCGTGGCACCACGGTAGGGCAGCGCACAATCGGCAGTTGTTTTTACGCAAGTTATATTTTCATGGCTCATATTGATTTCGTATCCATCACGATCGTCACTTATAACAGCGGCCGATACATAAAGCGGTGCCTAGAATCGGTGCTGGCCCAGCGTTTCCCCGGCAAGGAACTCATCGTTGTCGACAACGCTTCGATCGACGGCACGCGGGCGATCCTCGAACAGTTCGAGGACCGTTGCCGCGTGGTGTTGAACGACAGAAACGTTGGCTTTGCCGCCGCGCAGAACCAGGCGATCAAACTGGCGCGGGGAAATTGGATCCTGACGCTCAACCCGGACATGCTGCTGACGGCGAACTTCATCGAGGCGCTGTTGGAAGCTGGGAATCTGGATCCTCAAGTGGGCGCTGTGTGCGGCAAGCTGCTCACGATGATGCCGGATTTCTCGCTTCCCAACGAGCTGCGGGTGGATTCGACCGGGATCTACTTCACGCCGATGTTGCGCCACCTCGACCGTGGCAGCCAGGAGGCCGATAACGGACACTATCTGAATTTCGAATATGTGTTTGGCGCTACTGCGGCGGCAGCGCTCTACCGGCGCGAGATGATCGAGGGCGTCTCGATCGGCGGCGAGTTCTTCGATCCGGATTTCTTCGTGTACCGCGAGGACGCTGACGTGGCCTGGCGCGCGCAGTTGATGGGCTGGCGCTGCTTGTACACGCCCCGCGCGCGGGGCTATCACGTGCGCAGCGTGCTGCCTGGCAACCGCCGGGCGTTGCCAGCCGTGATCAACATGCACTCGGTGAAGAACCGGTTCTTGATGCGGATCAAGAACATGACCCGCGATCTGTACCGGCGCAACTGGGTTTCGATCACGGCGCGCGATCTCCTGGTGGTCGGCTGCTGCCTGCTGCGTGAGCAGACATCGCTCGCGGCGTTCTGGTATGTGGCGAAGAACTGGAAGCGCGTGCGCGCCAAGCGGCGGGAGATCATGAAGCGGCGCCGTGTCAACGACGAGTACATAGCGGCATGGTTCCGGTCCTCGCCGGTGAGCGAACCGCTGCCCAGCGCGACGACTGCCGTGATTCCACACGCTAAAGCGGTTGCTGGCTCGCAAGCTGAACAACAGTTCGAGTATTAGAGGCGCCCGCCCGCGCCGCACCAATGAGGCGCCGGTGAAAATTGCGATTTTGGGGACGCGCGGGATTCCGGCCCGCTACGGCGGCTTCGAGACCTTCGCTGAAGAGCTCTCCTGGCGGCTGGTCGCGCGCGGCCACCGAGTGACCGTATACAGCAGGGAGCGCCACTCCCAGCCGGTTTACCGCGGCGTTACGCTCCGCTACCTTCCAACCATCCGTCACAAATATCTCGATACGGTCGCGCACACGTTCCTGGCCACGCTCGATCTCCTGGTTCGCCGCCACGATGTCGCCCTCTATTGCAATGCGGCAAACGCGGTTTTCACAGCGCTTCCGCGCGTGGCCGGTACGCCGGTGGCACTGAACGTCGATGGCCTGGAGCGCAACCGCAAGAAATGGAACTGCCTCGGCCGGGCTTGGTACCGGGTGTCGGAACGGCTCTCGACGCTGCTGCCCAACGCGGTGGTGAGCGATGCGCGGAGCATCGCGGATTACTACCGGGAGCGTTACGGCAAACTGACGCACTTCATCCCCTATGGCGCCGAAACGGGCAAGGTCGCGACCGCCGGGACGCTCGACAAGCTGGGGCTCGAGCGCGGCCGGTACTTTCTGTACGTGAGCCGGATGGAGCCCGAAAACAACGCGCTCGCGGTGCGCGAGGCTTTCGAGCAGGTCGAGACGGACCTGAAGCTCGCGCTCATCGGGGACGCCCCCTACGCGCGCGACTACATCGAAAGAGTCCGGGACACGCGCAATCCGCGTTGCGTGATGCCCGGCGCGATTTACGGACAGGGCTATCGCGAGCTCACGTCTCACTGTTTTGCCTATATCCATGCCACCGAGGTCGGCGGGACGCACCCCGCGCTGATCGAAGCGATGGGCCGGGGCGCTCTGGTCCTATATCTGAACACTCCGGAGAACGCCGAGGTTGCGGCGGGCGTGGGAATTCCGTTCGAGCGGGAAGACTTAGTGGAGAAGCTGCGACTCGCGCTGGCGATGAGCGGCCAGGAGCGGGCAGAGTGGGGTCGCCGCGCCGCGGCGCGCGTCCGCGATCAATATAACTGGGAAGCCGTCGCCGGGGCATACGAGAACTTGTTATCGGAACTCTGCGGAAGACGCCGCTAACGATGTCCATGGCCAGCACGGCTCCAGGTGTGAGAATGGAAGGGATGCCATACCGTTCTTGGGTGGAGATTTCCCGGGCACAGATTGCGCAGAACTATCGCAGTGTACGCGAGGCCGTAGGTCCGGGCGTGGAGATTGCCGCGGTAGTGAAGGCGGATGCATACGGGCACGGCGCCATCGAGGTCTCACGCGTCCTGGAAGCCGAGGGCGCGGCGTGGCTGGCGGTCAGCTCGGTCGAGGAAGGGGTCGCGCTGCGCGAGGCTGGGATTCGCGCACGCATCCTGGTGATGGCGGATTCTCTGCCGTTCACGCGGCCCGCGCTCGTCGAGTACGGCCTGACGCCGGTGGTCCATTCACTCGAAGAACTGCCCGAGCTCGACCGGTTCGCCGCCGCGCACGAGGCGCCGCTGAAATTCCACCTCAAAATCGATAGCGGCATGGGACGGCTCGGGACGCGCGCGGCTGCGCCGCAAATCGCCGCTGCCGTGCGCGCCGCGGCGCATCTCGATCTGGAGGGCCTGATGACCCATTTTGCCTCGGCGGCCGACTACACGACGGCGCGGAGCGACAAGCAAGTGCGAACGTTCAGCCGGCTGTCGGCGGATCTTCACGCGCTGGGCGTCAAACCGGCCTACCGTCACATGTCGAACACCACCGCGATCGCTTACGGCCGCCGCGAGGCCTGGCACAACATGGTGCGGCCCGGCCACGCGCTTTACGGGTACCTTTCGTCCGTGCGCGGCCAGGCACCGCCGCGAGTGCTGGAGGTCGCCCCGGCGCTGACGTGGAAAGCGCGCATTCTCGCGGTGAAGGAACTGCCGGAAGGCACCCTGGTCGGCTACGGCGGGATGTTTCGGACGGCGCGGCCGACGCGCATCGCGATCCTCGCGGTCGGTTACGCTGACGGGCTTTCGCACCGGCTATCGAACCGCGGGCACGTGATCGCCGGGGGCAAGCTGGTTCCGATTCTGGGGGCGGTATCGATGGACGTCGCCACGATCGACGCAACCGACTGCCCGGGCCTCGCGCCGGGCGGGTGCGTCACCTTGCTCGGCAGCGAAGGCGGGGCGAGCATCAACGCACAGGAAATGGCGCGCATGGCCGGGACGATCTCCTACGACGTGCTGTGCGGTATCCGCACGCGCGTCAAGCGCGTGTACGTGTAGGAGCGGAAAGCCGCGCTCCAGCCCGCGTTATCGTAGTAGTATTCCGAAGTGGGGAAAACCGTGAAGTCCGCGGTCATCGCTTCCACCTTGGCTCTGTGCTTTGAGTGCGCCGGTGCCAGCGTGCACCTGGCGGGACGCGTGGTGGATGAAGACGAGGCCGCGATAGCGGGCGTGGAGGTGGTCCTTGTGTCCGCGGCGCCAGCCGCCGGCGCGCCTCGCCAGGAAGCCATCACCGGCCCGGCCGGCGAGTTCGCATTCGATGCCGCAGCCCCCGGCGACTACCTTCTGACCGCCCGCCGCGAAGGTTACTTCCAGCTCCAAGACCGCCCTATTCGGCTTGCGGAAGGCGCGAACGAAGTCACGCTCGTGCTGAATCCCGCCCGCGAGGTCTTCGAGAAGATAGATGTTTCCTATTCGCCGCCCACAATCGATTACGACCGCACCACTCCGGAAGAGCGGCTCACCGCCACGCAGGTCCTCGAAATCCCGTACCCGTCAACCGACACGCTGCGGAACGTCGTGCGCGCGGTCCCCGGCGTTGTTCAGGATTCGGCGGGCGATATCCACCTGAATGGTGGAGGCGAGGAGCAGATCCTTTACACGCTTGACGGCTTTGAGATCAACGATCCACTCACTGGCCGGTTCGATACACGGATGAGCGTGGAGTCTGTTCGCTCGATGGACGTCGCCGCCTTGAACCCCGCCGAGTTCGGCAAAGGCTCCTCCGGCATGCTTCAAATCAAGACCAGCACGGGCGACGACCGGTTCCGCTACTCGGCCACGGACTTTGTCCCGGGTGTCGAGAACCGCAAGGGCCTGTTGGTCAGCGGCTGGACGCCGCGCTTCAATGTCTCTGGGCCGATCCGCCCCGGCCGTGCGTGGTTTTCCGACGGGCTCTATATCCAGTACAACGACCAGGTGATCAACGAGCTGCCGAAAGGTCAGGACCGCAGTCCCAACTGGCGCGTGAGCAACTTGCTCCGCAACCAGTTCAACCTCACACCGTCGAACATTCTCTACACCGGCTTCCTTACGAGTTTTTTTACCGCGCCGTACAACGGATTGGGACCGCTCGATCCGATCCAAACTACGTCAAAGAGCCGCTCACGCCAGGAGTTTTTCGACCTCAAGGATCAGATCTCGCTCCATCGCGGCGGACTTCTTGAGATTGGCTGCGGAGTGAACCGCACCTATGACCGCGAGATCCCGCAAGGCCAGGGTCTCCTGATCTACACAACCGAGGGCCGCCAGGGCAACTCTTACCTCGACGCCACCCGCCATGGCGGCCGCGATCAACTCCTCGCCAATCTGTTCCTGCCCCCGTTCACCCTGGCCGGCGAGCACCAGGTGAAGCTCGGCGCCGATCTCGACCGCGTGGAATACTCCCAGGACGCCACGCGCACGGGTTACGAATACCTTACCGTGAACAACACGTTTGCGCGCACGGTCAAATTCGGCGGCACGGGCCAGCTGCGCCTCTCGGATTCCGAAGCCGCGGCCTACGTTGAGGACTCCTGGAAGCCGCGGCCCGGCATTTTAATCGAAGCCGGCCTGCGCCAGGACTGGGATCACATTTTCGGCAACGCGGTTTTCTCGCCGCGCATCGGGTTTGCCTGGGCGCCGCGCGGACTCGAATCGACAAAGATTTCCGGCGGCTTCGGCGTCGTTTACGACGAAGCGACTTTGCAGGTCTTCAGCCGGCCGCTCGACCAGTACGAGCTCACCACGCATTACCTGCCCGACGGCAGCGTTGACTATGGACCGGCCGCTTCGGTGTTCACGCTGCCTCACAACCGGCTCGAAACTCCGCGCTATACGAACTGGAATCTCGGGTGGGAGCAGCGCTTTCCTGCCGGTCTCTACGCGCGGTTTCAGTACACCCGGCGCCGCGGCCAGTACGGCCTGACTTATGTCAACACGATCGAGCCCGGCTCTGCGCCGCCGCCGGGTATCCTCGCCGCGTACCCCGTCGCGATCTTCGATGCCGTATACCAGCTCGAGAATCTGCGCCGCGATGCCTACGATTCGTTTGAAATCACTCTCCGGAAGAATTTTCGCAAGCAATACGAATGGCTGGCGAGCTATACGCGCTCCCGCGCGCTTTCGAACTCGGTCATCAACGTCACGGTCGATCAGCCGGCCCTCTTCTTTCAGAACACCGGGCCTCTGCCGTGGGATGCGCCAAATCGATTTCTGAGCTGGGGCTACCTGCCAACGTTCTGGCAAAGCTGGGCCATCGCTTACCTGCTCGAAGTGCGCAACGGTTTTCCGTTTTCGATCGAGGACCAGACGGGCCTGGTGGCCGGCCAACCCGACCGCTTCCGGTTCCCGGCTTTTTTCGAGCTCAATCTGCACGTGGAGCGGCGGTTCACGTTCCACGGCAACCACTGGGCCTTCCGCTTCGGGTTCAACAACATTACCAATCACAACAACTTCAACACCGTAAACAACGTGATCGGCTCGCCACAGTTTCTGGCCATGTCCGGCGGCCAGACCCGCGCGTTTACTGCCCGCATCCGCTGGCTGGGGAAGAATTGAGGGAAACGCAAATCAGAGACCGCTCGCCAGCAGATCGAGGACACCCTGACGGCTGCGCAGTCCGGTCTCCAGCGCCTCGATTGGCACTCCCAGCCGCCCCTGTACGACCCCGAGCCGCAGCGCCGAAATGAGGTCCTCGCTGGCGCCGGTCAAATGCTCGGCCGCGTACAGCAACGCCGCCAGCGCGGATTCGGTGCGTTCGGGCCGATGATGGTGCTCGACAGCTTCGACCAGATGCGCCGGGAAACACCAGCTCCGCAGAACCTCTGCGCCGGCTGCGCCGTGCTCGAAACCCGCCAAGGTCAGTTCGGCAAAAACCGGCTCGCAACCTTTCTCGAGCAGGCGCGAATAAGTGAGGAAATCCTGGCGCGGGAGCCGTGCGAACGTCAGCCGGCCCACATCGTGGACCAGCCCCGCGAGGAATGCCTCGGCCGGTTCAGTGCCGCGGCAGACACTGGCAATGTGTTCTGCCAGGTCGGCCATCGCCAGCGAGTGCTTCCACAGGTCGTGCAGGTCTTTCGAGGCGTACAGCGGCTGAAACGCGGCGGCCATCAGCACCTTGCGACAGGCCTCCAGGCCGATATAGGTGATGGCTTGCGGGATGGTCGAGATCGGCCGCACCGGACTGTAGTGCAAGGTGTTGGCGGCTTTGAGCACCTGCCCGGCAAGCACCTGGTCGGACTTCACCAGCCGCTCGAGTTGCGAGAAGCTGGCGTCGTCCGAGCTCACAATTTCCAGCGCCTGGAGGGCAACGGAAGGAAACACGGGCAGCCGGTGCACGTTCTCGATCAACTCTTTTATGCGAACGCTGGGCAGGCTCGCGAGCGCCGCCACAACCTCGGGCTGGTAGAAGCCGTCCTTCGCCATCCAGCCGAGCTCGTCGATTACCTGCTCAACGGTCTCGAACTCGAATGGCAGGAACTCCAGGCGCTCGGTAAAAAAATCTGCAAGCTCGAGGATTTCGGCAAACAACGCCGAGGTCCGGTCGGCTGCGCGGGCCTGCCTGTCGCGGAGCGCGGTGAGCACTGCGCGCACGCGGCTGTCTGAGAGTGCGGGTGTGGAAACACCCCCGGCTGTGGCCGACCAACCCGGGTCGCGAACATCGTCGAGCAACCGCCCCAACGTCCCGTAGTCAAGCACTTCCGGAGGATAGTGATGCAGAAGCGCGGCTTCCTCGAGGATCCACACCTCACCTATCCGCAGACGGGCGCCTACCTCGCACGCGACAGCGGCGACACGCCGCGCATGCGCGCGCAGCGCGGCGCGGTCCCGGCTGATGCACACCAATTCCACGTTATACGGACTTATCGGCCGTTGCCGGGAAACTTGAACATTTTTCAGCCTTAGGCCAGATCCCTGCCACTGGGTTACAATCATGGGTTGCCCGAACCTCGTGTGACCCTTGTGATTCCGACACTTACGGCGGGGGCGCCGTTGGAGGAATGCCTCGCCGCGCTCCAATGGCAAAAGCTTTGGGATTTTGAAGTCGTGGTGGTAGATAACAGCGGAAAGCAGCTGGTCCGGCAGACTATCGGGCCCGGCTCCTTGGCGGTCGTGTTGGAACTATCAGGGAATCTAGGCTTTGGCGCTGCAATTAACGAGGGCTTCCGCCGTTCCCGCGCTCCCTATCTCGCCACATTGAACGACGACGCTGTGGCCTACCCAGACTGGCTGCGTGCGCTGCTCGCCGCCATGGAAGCGCGGCCCGAGGTAGGCATGTGCGCTTCACAGGTACGCTTGGCGGACGAGGAGTCGCTCGACTCCGCCGGCATGCTCATCTCGGCGGATGGCAGCAGTAAGCAGCGCGGCCATCGCGAGCCGCCGGTTCGCTTCAGCCGCTTAGAAGAGGTGTTGCTGCCGAGCGGTTCGGCAGCGCTCTACCGGCGCGCCATGCTCGAGGAAATCGGCCTGTTTGACGAAGACTTTTTCCTCTATTGCGAGGACACCGACCTCGGCCTCCGCGCCCGCTGGGCCGGATGGAAATGCCTCTACGTGCCGGAGGCCATCGTCGAGCACCGGTATTCCGGAACCGCTGGCCGCGCTTCCCCGCTCAAGGCGTATTATGTCGAGCGGAACCGGTTGTTCGTGATTGCGAAGAACTTCCCCGTCTCGTTGCTGGCGCGCGCGCCGGGTGCGGCCATCGCGCGCTATTTTTGGCATGTGGTCTCGGTATTCCAGGGCCGCGGCGCGGCCGCGCAATTCCGCCGCGAAAACGGCAGGCTGCTTGCCATGGCTTACATCGTGCTGCGAGCGCACTGCGCCGCGCTCGCCAACGTGCGGCGGTTGTGGCGCAAGCGGCGCGCAATCCGCCGCACGACCCGCCTCTCGCCGCGCGAGTTTTGCCGCCTTGTTGCCGGGCACTCGATCACGCCAAGACAGGTGGCTGCGCTATGACGATAACGCCCGGACCCGAGTCGCTGCTGATCATCGTGCCCGCGTATAACGAGGCAGCGGCAATCGGACACGTGGCCGGTGAGATTCGCGCAGTCCTGCCGGGCGTGCCCGTGCTCGTGATCGACGATTGCTCACTGGACTCGACCGCCGCCGTAGCTCGCGCGGCCGGCGCTCAAGTCATGTCCCTGCCGCATCACCTCGGATTGGGCGGCGCCGTGCAGGCCGGCTACAAGCTCGCTTTCGAGTTAGGCTTCGAGTATGTCATCCGCCTGGATGGCGACGGCCAGCACGACCCCGCGTACATCCCCAAGATCTTTGAGGCGCTGCGTACATCGGGGTGCCAGATGGTGATCGGCTCCCGCTTCGTTGACGGCAGCCTGAATCCTTTGAGCATACCGCGCGCGCTCGGCATTCGTTTTTTCCGGTTCGTGCTCCGGCCGATCTTGGGCAAGACGGTCCGCGACCCGACGTCCGGCTTCGTCGGCGTGAACCGCGCCGCCTTGCACGTGTTCAGCAAGAGTTTCCCGCTCGAATACCCCGAGATCGAAGCGCTGGTGGTTTTGCAGCGCAAGGCATTCGCGTTCCACGAGGTGCCATGCCGCATGCGCCGCCGGCTGGCCGGCAAGAGCACGATCACCGGGCTCAAACCCTTCTACTACATCTGCCACGTGCTGCTCGGCGTATTCGTCAACGTGTTGAAGTATGAGGGGCGCCGCCGCCCGCCCGGGCCGGCCTGAGCTAACCAACAGGAGGACCGAAATGGAAGGTCTGTTGAATTTCCTGACCGGCTTGAGCGTGCTGCTCATTATCATGGTGCTGTTTTCGGTGCGGCGCGCTCATATCCGGGTCGAGTATTCGGTGAGCTGGTTCGGCGCGGCCTTGACTCTGCTGCTGCTTTCGCGCTCGCACACGCTGATGGATCGGCTGGCCGCGATGCTGGGCATCAGTTCTCCGCCGCTGGCGCTGCTCACGCTGGTTGGCTGCTTGTTCCTGCTCGTGCTCTTTCGGCTGTCGGTGGTCATCTCGGCGCTGAAGGACGCTAACATCGCGCTCGCGCAGCGCGTGGCCATTCTCGAATACCGCCTGCAATCGGCCCATGAAGAAATCCAAACGCACCGTTGAAAAGACAATCGTGCCAACGCGGCCGGCCGGCCTCAAGCCCTGGCATTTCGCGATTGTGTTCGCAGGCGCATTCATCGCCGTTCTGATAGCCTACTTGCCGGCGCTGCGCGGCCCCTTCGTCTTCGACGATATTTACCTGCCTTTCACTGAGCAGGAGTACGATCAAGCGCCGCTCAGGGTCTGGATCGGCAGTGTGCGCCCGCTTCTGATGTTCACGTTCTGGGCGAATTACCGGCTCTCCGGCCTGGAGCCGTTTTCCTATCACTTGGTGAACGTCGTCCTCCATTTCATCACCGGCGTGTTCGTTTTCCTGATCATCCGGCGGCTGCTCCAGTGGGCGGGCATGGAAGGCCGCGTGCGTGAGATCGTCGCTCTAGCCGGAGGCGGGTTGTTCCTGCTCCATCCGGTGCAGACTGAGGCCGTCGCCTACATCGCCAGCCGATCGGAGACTCTCAGCACTCTGTTCTTCTATGCTGCCTTCGCGCTTTTCGTGTACCGCCGCTCGAGCGCGATTTCCTGGCCCGAAGCGGTTGGTGTGCTGCTTCTGTTCGGCGCCGCCGTGAACACGAAGGAGCATACGGCCGTGCTCCCGCTGCTGTTGCTGCTCACCGACTATTATTGGAACCCAGGTTTTTCGTTCGCTGGAATCCGAAAAAATTGGCGATTGTACGCGCCGATCGCAGCCGGCGGGGCGCTCGCGGCGCGGATGGTCTGGCGCATCCTGCGCTGGAGCGATACCGCGGGCTTTGCGCTCCCTGAATTCACGTGGGTTCAGTACTTCTACACGCAGTGCCGCGCCATCTGGCTGTACATCCGCCTGTTTTTTCTTCCGTATGGCCAGAACGTGGATCACGATTTCGCAATCTCGCGCAGCATCATGGATCATGGCGCTGCAATCTGGCTTGCCGGCCTCATTGCGCTTGTTGTCGCCGCCGTCTACTACCGGCGCCGGTATCCGCTCGCCTCCTACGGCTTCCTGGTGTTCCTGATCTTGCTGGCTCCGACTTCCTCGGTGATTCCGATCCTGGACCCGGTCGCTGAGCACCGGCTTTACTTGCCGATCGTCGGGCTACTGCTGGTCGTCGCGGAATTCCTGCGGCGCTGGCGGGTGAGCCGCACCACGCTCGCCGCGAGCGTGGCGGGTCTTCTGCTGGTGGCCGGGTGGCTGACGTTCGATCGCGCGCAGGTCTGGGGCAGCGACCTCGCGCTCTGGGAGGACTCGGTTGCGAAGTCGCCCCGCAAGGCCCGGCCGCAGTTTCAGCTCGCTTATGCCTACTTCAACCGGGGCCGCTGCGGGGACGCACTTGAGCATTACAATATCGTCGCGCAGGTTGGCCCCACGGACCAGCGCTTGCTCATCGATTGGGCGCTCGCGTACGACTGTCTGCACCGCTGGGACGAGGCGCTGGCGAAGCTTCAACAAGCCGCGGGGCTCCAGAAGAACGCCCAGGTTTATTCGCTCCTGGGGTTGGTGTACCTGCGGCAGAACAAGAACGCGGAGGCGCTGGAGGCGCTCAATACCGCCGTCAAGCTCAATCCGCGCTTCGAGTTCACCTATGTCTACCGCGCCCGGGTTCATGCTGCGTTGGGCGATCTCGCAGCCGCCGCCGACGACGACCGGCGCGCGCTGGCGATCAACGCAGACAACGATACCGCGCGCGAGGACCTGGCCGTGATCGAGCAGCACATGACCCGAGCGCGCTGATATGGATGGTTTGCGCATCGGCGTCAACGCGCTCTACCTGATTCCTGGCGGCGTCGGCGGCACCGAAATCTATCTGCGGCACCTGCTTGCGGCCTTGGCCGCGCTCGATCCCGTGAACGAGTACTTCGTGTTCACCAATCGCGAGACGGGAGCGGATCTGGTCCCGCAGCTAGCGAATTTCCATCATGCGCCGCAGCCGGTCCGTGCGAATTTCCGGCCGGCGCGCATCGTGTGGGAACAAACGGGGCTGGCGCTCACCGCGCTGCGCCACCGTTTGGATGTGCTCTTCAATCCGGGCTTCACCGCGCCCGTGATCGCCCCGTGTCCGAACGTCACCGTCTTTCATGACCTCCAGCACAAGCGCCATCCCGAGCATTTCCGCTGGTTCGATCTGCCGTTCTGGCGCATCTGTCTCTGGGCTTCGGCGCATACTTCCAGGCTGCTGCTCGCGGTTTCGGAGACCACCCGCGACGACCTGCTGCGCTTCTATCGCCTGCCCGAGCGCAAGGTGCGCGTGGTGCCGCACGGCGTCGATCCGCGGTTTTTCGAAATTGGCGCCGCGCGCCGCGAGCGGGCGCCCCAGCCCTATTTCCTCTGCGCCTCGACGCTTCACCCCCACAAGAACCTCGAGGCGCTAATCCGCGCTTACGCTGCGCTGCGCCGCGAGCGGCCGGAGTTCGGACTGGTGATCGCGGGTGTGCGCGGGTTCCACGCCGCGCCGATCGAGAGGCTGGTGGCCGAGCTGAACCTCGGAGGCGCCATCCGGCTGACGGGCTGGCTGCCGCGCGAGGACCTCTACGTTCTGTTCCGCGACGCGTACGCGTTCATCTATCCCTCCACCTTTGAAGGCTTTGGGTTGCCCGTGCTCGAGGCGCTCGCAGCCGGCATACCTACGGCGTGCTCCTCGATTGAGCCGCTCGCGAGCCTGGCTGGCGCGGCCGCACTGCAATTCGATCCCGCCGATTCTAAAGCGATGCTCGAAGCGATGTTCCGTTTGATCTCGGACGCCGGTTTGCGGGAGCGCCTGGCGCTGGAAGGCCCCCGCCGCGCCGCCGGGTTCACTTGGAGCAAGGCGGCCCAGGCTACGCTGGAAGCTTTGCTGGAAGCGGGCGGGGGCTAGCGCGATGCTGACGAAGCTGTGGGAGCGGGAGAGCGGATCGGGTCGGCTCGAGGAGGCGTTAGGCACTGACTCCATTCACACACATCGGGAGAAAACTTATGAGACAGATTGATATTCCACTTGATCAACTTACGGTGTCAAAGCTGAATGCCCGGAAGGACCTCCACGCTGGCGAGGAAGACTCCGGTATCGGGGAGCTTGCAGCGAGCATCAAGCAACAGGGGCTTCTTTCACCACTGATCGTCCGCCCGGTGGCCGAGGGACGGTATGAGGTGCTAGTGGGTCAGCGTCGGCTGCTGGCGTGCCAAAAGATTCGCCTGACACCCGTTCCCTGTCTAGTCCGAGAGGGCCTCGACGACGCGGACGCGGTCACGATTTCGCTTGTTGAGAATGTGCACCGCGCTGAGATGCATCCGTTGGACAAGGCTCGTGCCTTAAAGGCTCTGTATGACCGCTATCGGTCCTACGAGCGCGTCTCTCAAGAGTCCGCATGGTCGGCAACCACGATACGGAAGTACATACAACTACTTTTGCTGCCGGAGGAGCTGCAAAACAGCCTGAGCACATCGCAGGGTTCCGCTGGGGTTGGCACGTTGTCACGCCTTGCAAGCACATTCTCTGGTGATAGCGCAATTGAAGTGTTTGACAAGATTTCAGGTTTTAAGCAGTCGATTCAAGAGGAGATTCTGAAGCGAAGTGGCGGCAACATCTCCGCAATTGATGACCTTGTGGACGAGGCGCGGGAGGGCGCGTTCGACATACGGCGCTGCGGAGGGGCTTACGGCTGCGAGATTATTCGGGATATTTTAGAGGGAAAGACGACGCAGTCCGAGTTTCAGCAGCTCGTCAAACAGGTTGCGGACAACCTCGATTCTGAAGTGCCAAAAAGCAAGCTGCGTGAGGCCGCCCGCGGCTTTTGGAAAGCACTCGCGAAGAATTGATTTTGTGTCATGCTGAAGGAATTGACGCGCGACTCCTGGGGCCGCCGGCGTGTTTTCCATTTTCCTGAAATCTGCGGCGCATTTGCTGTACTATACTCTTTAAGCTCCTAAAACCCAAAAGTGGAGGCGCCAGATCATGAGACTTACCCCTGAAGAGATCAAGAACATCGACACGGCTCTCGAAGCCCTCAAGCGCTCGCTCAAGGACGAGATGCAAAGGTTCGCCGGCCGCGCCCACCTGGAACGGCTGGACGACAAGTTCCTGGCCAACATCGCCGACAGCTACTTTTCGGCCGCCGGCATTCTCTGTCTGCTCCAAGACGCCCACTTCCTTCGCGAGGAGTGCGGCGGGCCGTGCCACATCACCTGCGTGAATCCCGCCAAGGTCGCCTGCTGGAACGCGGGCACCGTATTGTAGCTAAAGCAGCGAAAACGGCGGAGATGGCGGAACGTCACTTCGATCAGCTCCCGATGTGCGAGCTGATCTTCCTCCTGACCGAGGCCTGCAATCTCGATTGCGTCTACTGTTACGAAAAGCACAAGAACCAAAGCGGGAAGACGCTTTCGGCGGCCTTCATCAAGGACAAGATCCGCGAACGGATGCTCGCCGAGGACGGCCTCGACGACCTCTGGGTAGACTTCTTCGGCGGGGAGCCGCTGCTGGAATTCGACACTATCCGCGAGGTGGTCGAGTGGTTCCTGGCCGAGAACTGGCCGCGGCGGGCGAAGACCTATCGTTTCCTGGTGGAGAGCAATGGCACGCTGCTCGACGACGCCATGAAGGAGTGGTTTTCCGCGCATCGGGAGCACATCACTCTGGGGCTGAGCCTGGACGGGACCAAGGAGGCGCACGACCGCAACCGCTCGAACTCCTACGACGCAGTGGCCCCCCATCTGGATTTCTTTCGCCGCAACTGGCCCGGGCAGCCGGTAAAGATGACCATCGGCCCGCAAAGCATCGATCAGACCTACCAGGGGGTGATGCACATCCACAGCCTGGGCCTCGAGGCCGATTTCGATGTCGTCTTCGAGGACGTTCTGGGGCACCGAGGAAGAGGAACGCCGCGCCGTGCGCATCTGGGCGGAGCACCTCGACAAGCTGGTGGACTTCTACTTCGCGCACCCCGAGCTGCGCCGGCCGATGGTGCTCAGCCGCAGGCTGGAGCTGCTGTTCGCCCGCTCAGCGGTGGGCCGGCGCACCTTCTGCGGCGCGGGCAAGTACGTCACCAGCTACACCTCAGACGGCCGCGAGTGGCCGTGTTTCCGCTTCTCGCCGGTCACCGTGGACGAGCCGTTGCGCGACGTGTTCGCTTCGACCGGCGCTGAGAACGAGCAATGCCGCGAGTGTCCCTTCGAGAAGATCTGCACCACGTGTGAGGGCCACAACTATTCGGTGAGCGGCTCCTGCTTCCGGCGAACCTCTTTCCATTGCCGGTTTTTCAAGGTGTCTTTGCTGGCCTGCGCAAAGCTGCGGTTGCTGGAGCACCCGGAAGACCTGGCCGAGCCGCCGGACACCCTCCCCACCGAACAGCGGCTGGAGCGCACCCGCCGCCTGCTCGCCATCCGCGCCATCAACGACCTCTGCTCGCCCGTCCTGGACTGGGCCGCCGGCCAGTGACGTCCGGTTTCTGTGTTATACCTCTGAAGGAGCAGTCACCCGGACGCGCGGAAGGACCGCTTGCTGACAAGCCGGCACAGCCCCTGGGCATCCCCTGGGTTTCCCCGCCTGGCCCGCGCTCAATCGTTCGTCACGGTGAGCCGGTACACCTCGCGCTTGGAGAGCCCGCGCTCGCGCGCTACGGCTTTGATCGCATCCATCCGGTTCATGCCGGCGCGAACGCGCTCGGCCACCGCACTTTCGAGCGGGCCGCAGGCAGGTTCCGGCGCGGCCGCCTTCGCGATCAGGAGCGTGATCTCGCCCTTGAGCGGAAGGCGGCCCTTGCGCAGCTCGGCCGCTGTGCCGCGCAGGAACTCCTCGTGCAGCTTCGTGATTTCGCGCGCGATCACGACCGGCCTCGGACCGAGCACTGCCTCGATGTCCTCGAGCGTTTCTAAAATCCGGTGCGGCGCTTCGAAGAAGACCAGCGTGGCCGGCTCGTCCTTCAGTTTCGCGAGCGCCCTGCGCCGCTGCCCCGGGCGCGCAGGCAGAAAGCCGCCGAAGTGAAACGCGTCTGTCGGCAGGCCCGATGCGGTGAGCGCGGCCAGGATCGCCGATGGCCCGGGGACCGGCTCAACCCGGATACCGTCCGTGACGGCCTTTGTCACCAGGCGATAGCCGGGATCGGAAACCAGCGGAGTGCCGGCGTCGGAAACGAGCGCGATCACCGCGCCGCCGCGCAGCTTGGCCAGCAGTTCCGGCGCGCGCGCGGCCTCATTGTGCTCGTGATAGCTGACAACCGGCTTATCGATGCCGTAGTGCGCGAGCAGCTTCCGGGTCTGGCGCGTGTCTTCGCACACTACCAAATCCGCCTCCCTCAGCACGCGCAACGCGCGCAACGTGATGTCTTCGAGGTTGCCGATCGGCGTCGCGACCAGGTACAGGGTGCCGCTCATCGTTCCTAAGTTCTCAGTGTAATGTAGCCTCAAGGTAGAATAGACCTGACCAGCCTGGAATATGCAGACGCCCGCCGAGCCCGAACGCTCCGATCCGCCTCGATATTACCGTTGGGAACCTGCGGGCAAGCCCGTCTCGATTGACATCTCTTTCGACGTGATCGACCGCCTAATGGCTGATGCCCTGCACGCGCTGACGCTGCTGCCGCGCCGCGGCGCCGAGGCCGGCGGTATCCTGCTCGGCGCCGCCCGGAAAGGCGACAGGCTCATCGTAAAGATCGACGACTACACCGCCGTGCCGTGCGAATATTCGTTCGGGCCATCCTATACGCTTTCGGAAAAGGACCGGCAAGCCTTTCGCGAGGCGATCAAGCGGAAGCGGGCCGTAGCGCTCCATCCAGTGGGTTATTACCGCACCGACACCCGCGCTGGGCTGTCGCTCGCGCAAGAAGATCTCGACCTGCTTTCAGAGCACTTCGCGGACCCCGCGAGCGTGGCCTTGCTGATCAAGCCGCGGACTATACAGGCCAGCGTCGCGGGGTTTTTCTTTTGGGAGGACGGGAAGATCCGTGCGGAGTCGAGCTACCTGGAGTTTCTGGTGCCTGCCGGCCGGGCAGGCAACAGGGACATGACTCAAGCCGAACCGCAGGACCAGACGGCGCCAAAAGAAGCCCCGGCCGCAGCGGCCGATATACCGCTGCCGTCATTCCTGAACGTGCCGCCGCCCAAGCAGAAGAAGAAGCCGAAGAAGGAACGGCCGCCCCGTAAGCCCTTATGGTCATCGTGGTGGGTGCAGGCGCCGCTGTTGGCGTGCGTGTTGTGCGCGGTGGGCGTGCTCGGATATTCCACGGCGCGGCAACTTCAGATTCAATTTCCGCAATCCCCGCCGCCGCCGCGGGACCCCTATGCGCTCTCGCTGATGGTGCTCCAATACGGCGATAACCTGCACCTCACCTGGGACCGCGACGCTCCCGCGCTGGACTCGGCCGAGCGCGGCGTGCTGTCGATCACCGATGGCGGCGTGAACAAGTCCCTGGAGTTGACGCAAGCGCAATTGAGGGGCGGCAGCGTGATTTACCGCCGGATGACGAAAGCGGTGCGATTCCGGCTGGAGATTTTCCTTAAAGGAAATCGGAGCCTTAGTGAGACCTGGGAGCTCCGGTCCGGAAAAGAAGGGGTACCACAGCCCGCCGCTTCCGAACCGTCCCCCTCATAACCCGCGCAGCCGGCGCCGGTAGCGGCGGAAGTCCCGCAGACCGGCTGGTAAGCTCCGCCGCCCCGCTAGTCCCAGCCGGGTGGCTGGGTGGGCCGCCTCACCCGGAGGCAGCCGTCGAGCGAAACAAGCGCGCGCGGATCAGATTCAAAATATCGTTTGCCAGGAAGGGCTTCCGCAGAATCGGGAAATCGTATTCCTGGCAGACCGCTTCTTCCTCGGGCGAAAGCTGCGCGCCGGTCATGATGATCACCTGCACTTTGGCCGGGCGCCGCTGAAGCAGTACGCCCAGTTCCACACCGTTGCCGTCTGGCAGCAGGTAATCGAGCAGCGCCGCATTCGGCGTCTGCGTCGCAATCACCTCGTGAGCCTGCTGTGCTGACTCGGCCGTCAGCAGGCGCCAGCCGGCTTGGGACATCAGCCGCTCCAGGAATCGCAGTAGGTCGCGGTTATCGTCCACCAGCAACACCGTGGGATGCTGCGGCGCGCGCACGGCGGCCTGATCGAGCGAGCGGATACTCAAGCTTTCACCGTCTTCCGCCACCTCGACGCGCACCCGCGCTCCAGGCTCGATCTTGCCCGAGGCGACCAGTGTGGCGAGCGGTTGCGTCAGAAAACGGTGGATGGTTCGCTTCAGCTCGCGCGCTCCGTATTCCGGGCTGGTCCCCTTCCGCAGCAGGAACTGGCGGCTCTCAAACGGCACTTCAATATTGAAGTAGCGGTCGCCCAAGCGGGTGTTGACGTGCCGCTGCAACTCGGCGATCTGCTGATCCAGAATCGTTGCCAGCGACTCCGGCTCGAGCGGCTGATACGTGATCACCGCGTCGATGCGGTTGACGAACTCGGGTGAAAAGCGCTTCCGCACCAAGCCGAGCGCGATGCTCTCGAGCTTGTCGAAAAGATCGCTCCGCTCCCTGTAGACGCCCGCCTCGAACCCAAATTCCGGATGAATCTCTTTCATCATCTCGCGCGCGCCCAGGTTGCTCGTCAGGAAAATCAGACTGTTCTCGAAGTTGACGGAAGTGTTGTCGCCGAGCCGCAAAATCGCGCGGTCCAGAATGCCGAGCAGCAGCCGCGTCAGTGACGGCGCCGCCTTTTCGATTTCATCGAACAGTATGATCGAGAGGTTGCACTTCTCGCTCGTCACCGCGTTCAGCTTCTGCTGGGTCAGCATGGGCTGCGTTTCACGATGCCCGAGATAGCCGGGAGGCGCGCCGATGAGCTTGGCAACCTCATGCTCCATCTGGTACTCGCCGCAGTCGATCTTCAGGACGTTCTTCTCACTGCCGTGGAGCACTTCGGCCAACGCCTCGACGGTCTTGGTCTTCCCGGTGCCGGTTGGGCCCAGCAGCAGGAATACCCCGACCGGTCTCGCTTCCGGCGCCAGTCCCGCTTGGAACATCTCCACGTACGGAACGATGTACTTCATGGCAGCCGGCTGGCCGATCACTTTTTGCGATAGCAAGGTTACCAGATCGTTCGCAGCGTCCCCTGCCGGTTTCTTGCTCCTTGCCGAAGCCCCCGGAGTTTTCATGCGATCCGCTTCCCCCTCTGGCCCCATTGTATCCACAGCCATCTCTCTGAGTGCCCGCGGCGGGGCGTATTCAATGTAACTTTGAATCCGGAATTATTCCGAATCTTTCATTAAGAATGAATCGATTAGAGCGCCGATCCGGCCGCTGGCGTGTCCGTCTCCATATGGGTTGTGAATGCGCGCCATGCGTTCGTATTCGGTTCGGTCGTCGAGCAGCCACTCTGCCTGCGAAACGATACAGCGCTCGTCGGTCCCCACCAGCTTGACCGTGCCGGCCTCGACGGCTTCGGGCCGCTCCGTTTTTTCCCGCAGCACCAGGATCGGCTTGCCGAGCGAAGGCCCTTCCTCCTGAATCCCGCCGGAATCGGTGATCACCAAATAAGCCCGCCGCATGAGATCCACAAACGGCACGTACTCCAGCGGCTCGGTCAGAAACACGTTGGGGCGGCCGGCCAGCCCCCGCCGCACCGGGTCCTGCACGTTCGGGTTCGGGTGAACCGGGTAAACGATCTCGACGTCCGGGCGCTCGGCGATCCGTGTCAGAGCCGCGCAAATCCGTTCGAATCCCGCTCCGAAACTCTCCCGCCGATGCGCCGTCACCACGATCAGCTTCTTTCCTGGGTCCAGTTGAGGCCAGTCCTGGCCGCGCAGCTTCCCCGCTTCCAGCCGGTCCCGCACGTACAGAACGGCGTCGATCCCGGTCTGCCCGGTCACCGACACACGCTCCGCCGGCACTCCCTCTCTATATAGATTCGCCGCCGCCCATTTCGTGGCAGCAAAATGCAGGGACGCCAGGCTTGTCGTCAGCACACGGTTCACCTCTTCCGGGAAAGGCTGCCAGCGGTCCCAAGTGCGCAGCCCTGCTTCCACATGTCCGACCGGGATCTTGTGGTAGAAGGCCGCCAGCGCGCCGCAGAATGTAGTGGTTGTGTCGCCCTGGACCAGCACCATTTCCGGACGTGCGGACTCGATAACAGGTTCCAATGCGGCCACAATGCGCGATGTCGATTGCGCCAGCGTCTGATTTGGCCGCATCAGGTCGAGGTCGAAATCCGGTGTGACTTCGAAGGCTTCGAGCACCTGGTCCAGCAGCGAGCGGTGCTGGGCCGTCACGCAGATCTGCACCTCAAATTGGCGAAGGCTGCGGAGGTGGGCGACTACCGGACACAGTTTGATGGCTTCAGGACGAGTGCCGAAGACGACGAGGATTTTATGCGCGCTCTGAGTCAACCCACCAGTTGTAGCACGGAACGCTATCGTCCGCATTGCTTACCACGCTCATGGCGAGGCGCAATGAGAGCGCCGCAGCAGGCTACTGGAGCGAAACGCGGGTAAACTCGACGAGGCGGCGTTTGAACGCCGCGGCAGGGGGATCCGAAGAAGGCCGCTTATTTGTGACGGTAAGTGATGCGGCCTTTGGTCAAATCGTAGGGGGATAATTCCATTGTCACGCGGTCTCCAGCCAGCACCCGGATGCGGTTGCGCCGGAGTTTTCCTGCCAGGTGGGCCAGCACGACCCGGTCCTGATCCAACTGCACGCTGAACAGACCGCTCGGAAACTTTTCGACGACGGTCCCGGTGACTTCAATACTATCTTCCTTGCTCATTCTCCTCCTGCAAGATATTGTATCGTTTGCGGGAATGCGGCCAGACGCCGCAAAATTCGCGAACACTCCCCTGCCGCGAACTTTTCCCCCAACCGCAGCTTGACTCTTTCCTGGTCTCACCGGCTGCGCCTCCCGGCCGGAGGCTGCAAGCTGGCGCACGCCGCGCTCAGGAAACAATCGTACCTGATTATACAGTAAAGAGCCGGCCGCCCCAGCGCGAAAATTGTTTCTCGGATTGGGCGCCCTCGCGGACGGAGCGGGCTTGTACTACCTTTAGGGGGAAGGATATTTCATGGTCCGAGGCTCGAAAGATCAGTGTGTGCTGGTCACAGGCGCCGGCCGGGGAGTTGGAAAGCGCTTGGCGCTCGGGTTTGCGTCCGCGGGCGCACGGGTCGGCTTGCTCGCGCGCAGCAAGGCGGAGCTCGACCTCGCGCAGCTCGAAATCGAGCACGCCGGCGGCGTGGCCCTGCGCATCCGCGCCAACGTCACGGATTTTGAGCAGATGTGCGCGGCGGCCGAGCGCATGCGGGCGCACTTCGGCGGTCTGGACGCGCTCGTCGCAGCCGCTGCCATCCAGGGCCCCATCGGCCCGCTCGCCGAGGCGAACCCAAAGGCCTGGGCGGAAACGATCCAGACCAACCTGCTGGGCGTGATGTACTCCTGCCGCGCGGTGCTGCCGCACATGATCGGGCAGCGGAGCGGCAAAATCATCGTGCTGGGCGGCGACGGCGCCACCATGCCCCGGCCGTACTTCTCCGCCTACGCGACGGCCAAGGCGGCTCTTGCGCGGATGGTTGAGACGCTCGCCGAGGAGGTCCGCGACCACAATATTCAGGTGAACTGTATGGTGCCGGGCGGCGCCTACACCCACATGACGGACCAGATCCTGCACGCGGGCGAGCGCGCCGGCTGGAAGGCGCAGGAAGAAGCGCTCGAGGTGCGGGTGACGGGCGGCGTTGCCCCGGAAAAACAGATTCAGCTCGCGCTGTTTCTCGCCGCCGAGCACTCCAATCACATTAGCGGCAAACTGATTCACGTCAACGACGATTGGAAGAAGCTCGAGAAATCCACCCTGAGTACTGAGTCCTATACCCTGCGGCGTGTGCAGAGGGCGTAGCGCGGAACTCACTCGCAGGATTCGTAAGGTGCAATCCGGCCCGGCCGGCGGACGAGTTACCCGATTGTTTGCGTACCGGCCGCCATCCGCCTGAGCTGGCCGCACGCGGCGAACACGTCCCGCCCCCGGGGCTTGCGGATGAAGCAGGGAACCGCGCGCCGGACGATCGCCTGAAACGCCAGGACGCGCTCTGGCTCGGGCGTTTCGAACGGAATGCCCGGGCCCGGATTCAGCGGGATCAGGTTCACTTTGCATTTCAAGTTCGCCAGCAGTTTCACCACCCGCCGGGCGTCGGCGTCGCTATCGTTGATGCCCTTGAGCAGCACGTACTCGAAACTCAGGCGCTCCCAGGGGCGCAGCGGATAAGCGCGGCAGGCTTCGAGCAAGGCCTTTAGCGTATATTTGCGCGTGATCGGCATCAGCCTGCGGCGGGAGTCCTCGGTCGAGGCGTTCAAAGAGATCGCGAGCTTCGGGCGCACGGATTCGCGGCCGAGCGCCTCGATCTGAGGAACGATGCCGGCGGTTGAGAGCGTGATCCGGCGCGGTGAAAGGCCTGCGCCTTCGGGATCGGTGAGGATGCGCGTGGCCTTGATGACGCTGGCGAGATTCAGCAGCGGCTCGCCCTGCCCCATCAGGACGACGTTCACGCGCTCGCCTTCGACCGCCAATTGATTATCTGCGGCTACGGCCAGCACCTGCCCTGCGATCTCCCCGGCCGTGAGGTTGCGTTCGAGGCCGAGCAGGGCCGTCATGCAGAACGTGCAGCCTACCGGACAGCCCGCCTGCGTCGAGATGCAAACGGTCGCGCGTTCCCGTTCGGGCATCAGAACGGCTTCGACTGTCTTTGCGTCCTCGAGCTCGAGCAGGTAGCGGCGTGTGCCGTCGATAGAATCGAACCGCTGCTGGATGCGCGGCAGGCCGACGGTGTGTTGCCCGGCGAGTTCCCGGCGCAGCGCGAGCGGGAGCGTCGAGATCTGCATGATGCCGGATTGCCGCTCGCGATACAGCGCACCATAGAGCTGCCGGGCGCGATACCGCGGCTGCCGCGGGCCGAGAAGCGCCGCAATCTCCGGCACATCGAGGCCCAGAAGCGCTGCCATATATGCCTCAGTTTATCAAGGCGTGCGCGGTTGGCTCGCGGGTAAGCTGCGGCTTTACCCCTTGTGCGTGTTTCGGAGCCTGGCGTCGAGGCTGCTCGCCGTGTCAAGAACTGTGTTGATCCGTCTTGTCCGCAGCGTACTGCTCAGGCAGCTAGAACATCGAAGTTGGAGCGTGCCTGGGTACGCGGGAGTGGGCCCAGACGGCGTTCGAGCAAGCCGGGCCGGATAGTAACCGGGAAGCCGTCTCCCGCAGCTCCAGCTTCTGAGGGCCGCTTTAAGCGAGACTGGCAGTGGGTGACAGGACTGGTGGCAGCGGTGTTCCATGTTACCCTGAGAGGCTGAATTTCGGGCTGTCACTTCCCCATGTGCGGCATTGCAGGGTACATCGCGCGAGAAGGCGGCGCCGAGCTTGTGGTGCTGCGGGCGATGTGCGACGAGCTCCGGCATCGAGGCCCTGACGACGAGGGCTATCACATCGATGGCCGCCTGGGCCTGGGCATGCGCCGCCTCTCCATCATCGACCTCGAGACCGGCCGGCAGCCGATCTCGAACGAAGATGAGCAATACGAGAATCAGTTTAGCGGCTACATAGACATAG
>CAWIHA010000021.1:0-149401 GCA_963835855.1 Bryobacterales bacterium
TTTTGGGCCCGCTGCTCGCGCGCTGGTTCCAGACCCTGCTCCGAGTGCGCCAACTGCAGCGCGGAGACGTCCGGGCCTCCGATGCTACGCTGCTCTACACACGTATGCTCAAATTGCTGAAACGGCGCGGGTTCGAGAAGCCCGCCTGGATCACGCCCGCCGAGTTTGTGCGATTCCTGCCGCCCTCGCCGGCCACCAAGCTGGTCGAGGACTTCACCGCGGCGTACAATGACCTGCGGTTCGGGGCCCAAAGCGGCGCCGCGCCGCGCATGGTCGAGCTCCTCGCGCAGCTCGAACGTTCCTAGAACCTGGCGGCGATTTTTCCCCTTTCGATCCACTATCCATAAAGAGGATGGCACTCGCCGAGCGATCGCTGTGTGTCTGCCTGGTTCTGCTCGCGGCTTGGATACTGGTCAGCGGCCTGGATGATTTGTTCCTGGATTTTGTGTGGCTATGGGACTGGGTGCGGCGCCGCCTGTTCGCGCATGGAAGCGTTGTACCGCCGCCGGAGGCGGAACTGGATCGCGTTCCGCGGCGGCACATCGCTATCTTCGTGCCGCTGTGGCGCGAGCACGACGTGATCGGCCGGATGCTCGAGCACAACATCGCGGCCATTCGCTATCCGGACTATGAATTCTTTGTCGGCGCCTACCCGAACGATGAGCCAACCATCGTAGCGGTGCGCGAGGCGGAAGCGCGGTTTCACAACATCCACCTGGCTCTGTGCCCGCACGATGGCCCGACCTCGAAGGCGGACTGCCTGAACTGGGTCTACCAACGCATGCAGCTTTATGAAGATCGGAGCGGCGTGCGGTTCGAGATTGTGGTGCTGCACGATGCCGAGGACCTCATTCACCCCGAGGAACTGCGCTGGCTCAACTACTATTCGCGCGACTACGAAATGGTGCAGATCCCCGTGCTGCCGCTGATCACACCCTTCCGCAGGTTCACGCACGGCCTTTACTGCGACGAGTTCGCCGAGTACCAAACTAAAGATCTTCCCGCACGCCAAATCCTCGGCGGCTTCATTCCCTCTAACGGCGTAGGCACGGGTTACGCGCGTTCGGCGCTCGAAATGCTGGCCTCGTCGGATCACGGCGACATTTTTGATCCGAGCTGCCTGACCGAAGACTACGAAAACGGATTCCGTTTGCAGCAACTCGGCTCAAGGCAACTGTTCGTGCCGGTCCGGTTCCTCGCCGGGCGGCCGGTGGCAACGCGTGAGCACTTTCCGCAACGGTTCCGGTCCGCCTTGAAGCAGCGCACACGGTGGGTGATGGGCATTGCTTTGCAAGGGTGGGAACGGCACGGCTGGCGGGCCGGATGGCGCCAGGCATACTGGTTCTGGCGCGACCGCAAGGGGCTGATCGGGAATTTTGCCACTGTGCTCGCGAACGCGATACTCGCCTGCGGCGTTATGACATGGCTATGGAGCCGTGCGGCCGGCGCGGTGTGGCTGCTGGCGAGAACCACTACGCACGTTCCCGCGCTGTGGCTGCTGTACGCGACGATGCCTCTCCCGTTCGTGCGGCTGGGCGTGCGATTCGCGTGCGTCACCCGGATATACGGCTGGAAGTTCGCACTCGGCGTGCCGCTGCGGGTGTTCTTGGGAAACTGGTTGAATGCAATGGCGACTATGGCGGCGCTCGGCCGCTACGGGCTGGCGAGGCTTCGGCGCCAGTCTCTCACATGGCTGAAAACGGACCATATCTATCCGTCTCGGGCTGCACTCGTTCGCCACAAGCGGCTGTTCGGAGAGATTTTGGTTTCGAGCGGTTTCGTCGGACAACCGGATGTACAGGAGGCGCTGCGCTCCAAACCCGCACATGTGCGCCTCGGCGAGCACCTGATGGCGCTTGGCCGGCTGAGCGAGGGACGGCTTTGGCAAACACTCAGCGCTCAGCAGAACGTCCCCCTGGCCGAGCTTCACGCGCCCGACGTGCCGGTCTGGACGGCGCGGACGCTGCCAGCCTCCTTCGCGCGCAAATGGAAAGTGCTGCCGTTCCGGATTCAGGAGGGCCGGTTATATCTGGCCGGAACGGATCTGCCGAGCGATGAGATGCAGCACGAACTCGAAGGCCTCACGCGGCTCAGCATGGAGTTCCGGTACGTGACCGCGAGCAACCTCGAGGAGTTGACGGACAAGCTGCTCGGCGGGCCCTATGGCGGCGCGAAGAATCGCACCGGCTCGAGTGCCACCACCTTCCATTTCTTCCCCCGGCGTTCGAGCCGGCACGTCACGTCCTGACGCCGGTATACCGTCGGAGCGGCCGGACTATCCACGGTGATCTCGAGCGCCCAGTCCAGCACGACCGTGCGATGACGCTCGTCGCCCTCGTCCTTCACAACTTCCACCGAAGATGCCAGATCGGCCTGGCTCACGAGCGCGTTGACGCCCTGGACGAACCGATCGTAATCCGGCATGGCCGGATCGAATTTCTCCAGAAATCTGGCCGCATTGCTCGAGCTGAGGGCTTCGGCAGCCCGGCTAAACAGATCGATCACATCGTCGTGTGCGCCCGCAGCCGCGAGGCACGCGGCCGGGATCATGATGACGGCGCAACGCAAGACGGTGCGCGCCCTAAGTCCGATAGCTCGCGTTGATGCGAACGTATTTCTCCGTAAGATCGCAGGTCCAGAAGCGGGTTTCGCCCTGGCCCTTGCCTTGAATGAGGAACCGGATCAGGCACTCCTGCTCGTCCATTTTCTGTTTCAGTTCGCGCTCGGAAAACTTGGCTGCCACGCCGGAGCGGCACACACACACGCGCTGCACGAAAACATCGACCTTGGCGGGATCGAATGCCACGCCTGAGTTGCCGGCCGCCGAGAGGATGCGCCCCCAGTTCGGGTCCGAGCCGGCCACCGCCGTCTTGACCAGCGGCGAGTTGGCGATCGAGCGCGCGATCCGCGTGGCTTCGCCGTCGTCCCTGGCGCCGGAGACGTGAATCGTGATCAGCTTGCGGGCCCCTTCCCCGTCGCGCGCGATCTTTTCCGCCAGGTCTTCCATCACCCACGAGAGGACTTCCTGGAACACGAGCCGCTCCTTTTGGTTCGGTTCCACGCCGGAAGCGCCGTTCGCGAGCAGCACCAGCGTATCGTTCGTAGAGGTGTCACCATCAATCGATACGCGGTGATAACTGCGCTCGGTGGCGGCGGCGAGCATTCGCCGCAGCACGGGCGCCGCAATCGCCGCATCGCTGACCACGAACGCGAGCGTGGTCGCCGTCTGCGGCTGAATCATGCCCGAGCCCTTCGTCATTCCCGCAATGTGAACCGTCCCGGCGCGCAGAGGCACCTCGCCGAACGCCATCTTCGGCATGTGGTCCGTGGTAAGGATCGCGCGGGCAGCATCGGCAAAGCCATCCTCCGAGAGCCGGTCGAACAGGCGTGGGAGCGCGTTGTGGATGAGCTTCGCATCCAACTCGACTCCGATCACGCCCGTGGAAGCTGGCAGCACTTGCTCGACCGGCGCGCGCAGGAATTTTGCGACCGCGCGGCAGGATGCGAGCGCGACGCGGTCGCCCGTGCGGGTGGCGCAGTTCGCGTTGCCCGCATTCGCCAGAACGGCGCGCGTGAGTCCGTGCGAAGCGCGGATGTGTCTGCGCGCGAGCCTGACCGGAGCGGCGAGCACGCGGTTTCGCGTGAACATGGCCGCCGCCGAGGCCGGCGCCTCCGAAAGGATCAGCGCCAGATCGTCCTGCTTCTCTTTCCGGATGCCTGCGTACGTGGAAGCGTATCGATACCCCAGCGGAAGTTTCACCGGCTCATCTCCAGCAGTTCATTCTCCTTCAGATGATAGCCGTTCAGGAAGTCGGCCGTGGGCATGCGCCTCTTGCCCTCCGGTTGCACCTCAACCAGTTCGAGGGCCGTGCCCTCGCTGCACCTCACCAACAGCCGGCCTTTCCGCGGGTGCAGCGACCCTGGCGGTCCCCCCTCGGAGCGTCCCGCCTCCCGCTCCGGCAGGCGTGTTTTCCAGAGCTGGAGGATGCGGCCGCGGAACCCCGTGTAGCAGCCGGGCCATGGCAGGAAGCCGCGCACCCGGTTGTGGATCTCCTGCGCGCGCTTCGTCCAGTCGATGCGGCCATCTTCCTTCTTGAGTGCGGGCGCGAATGTCACCCTTGATGAATCCTGCGCCATTGGAACGATTCTACCGTTCTCGAGGCCGGCCAGTGTATTCGAGAGCAGATCCGCGCCCATGCGCGCCAGGCGCTCGCTGAGCTCAATCGCGTTTTCCTCCGGCCCAATTTCGGTTTCCGCCTGCAGCAGAATATCCCCGGTGTCGAGCCCAGCGTCAATGTGCATTGTCGTGACCCCCGTGCGCGTTTCACCGTTCGCGATGGCCCATTGAACCGGCGCCGCGCCACGGTATTTCGGAAGCAGCGACGCATGCACGTTAAGGATGCCGCGCGGAGGAATATCGATGATCGTTTGCGGAATGATCTTACCGTAACCAACCACCACCATCGCATCCGGCCGCAGGCTCCGCAGGAATTCGATGACGTCCGGCTGCCGGATGCTCGTCGGCTGGCAAACGCGCAGGTTCAGCCGCAGCGCGGCGTTCTTCACCGGAGATGCCGCGAGCTCCTGGCCGCGCCCTTTCGGGCGGTCCGGCTGCGTGAGCACGGCGGCGATTTCGTGCCCGCTCTCGACGATTCGCTCGAGCGTGGGCACGGCGAATTCGGGCGTCCCCAGGAATACCAGCCGCACTGGCTATTTCCACTCGCCGGCTCTTGCCATTTTGCGGATCTTCCGCCGGATGAGATCGCGCTTCAGCGCGCTGATGTGCTTGATGTAAAGCTTCCCGTTCAGGTGATCAGTCTCGTGCAGGAAGGCGCGGGCCAGCAGGTCCTCGCCCGTGGTCTCCACAGTCTCGCCCTTCGCGTTCTGCGCTCGCACGGTGACGCGTTTGCCGCGCTTCACGTCCTCTCTGAAGCCGGGGAGGCTCAGACAGCCCTCCTCACCTACCTGTGTGCCTTCGTTGTGCACGATCTGCGGGTTGATCAATACCAGCCGCTTGGCCGGGTCCTCGCCGAAGGAGGCGTCAATGACCGCAATACAGCTCGAGATGCCGATCTGCGGCGCGGCGAGTCCTACTCCCTTGGCCGCGTACATCGACTCGAACATATCCTCAATCAGCTTCTCGAGTTCCGGCGTGCCGAACTCCCTCACCGGTTCGGCGGGGCTCTCCAACACCGGATTACCGTACTTCACGATCGGGTAAACCATCAGAAGTTCTTCACCTGCTCGAGATACGATTCGAAGCTCCGGCGCGTCTCACCGAGCGAGTCCCCGCCGAACTTTTCGAGGAACGCCTGCGCGAGCACGATCGCAATCATGACTTCGCCGATTACCCCGGCGGCGGGGACCACGCAGACATCGCTGCGCTCGTAAGCGGCTGACGCCGGCTCACGCGTGGCAAAATCGACGGACTCGAGCGGGCGGCGCAGAGTGGAGATCGGCTTCAGCAGACCGCGCACCACGATGTCCTCGCCGTTCGTGATGCCGCCCTCGATGCCGCCGGCGCGGTTCGAGCCGCGCGTGAAGCGCCGCGCTTGGCGATCGTAATGGATCGTATCCTGCACCGCGGAGCCGCAAGCGGCGGCCGCTTCCGCGGCACGGCCGATTTCGACACCCTTCACCGCCTGGATGGACATGATCGCCTGCGCGATGCGGCCGTCGAGGCGCGTATCCCAGGCGATGTGCGAGCCGAGGCCGGGCGGCACGTTGTGCGCGATGACCTCGAATACGCCGCCGATCGTGTCCGCTGTCCGGTACGCCTCGTCAACAGCTTCTTTCATCCGCCGCTCGGCTTCGGCGTCCACCGAGCCCAGGAGCACCTCCTCCTTCTCGCTCAACGCCACGAGTTCATCCCATCCGGCTGCGCGCTCCAGCCGCGCGCGGCCGACCGCGATCACATGGCTCAGCACGCCAATGCCGAACTGCGCGAGAAATGCCTTCGCCAGTGCGCCCACTGCGACCCGCGCCGTGGTTTCACGCGCGCTGGCGCGTTCGAGAATGTACCGCGCGTCGTGGAAATTGAACTTCAGCGCGCCGGCCAGATCCGCGTGGCCGGGCCGCGGCCGCAGCACCGGCTTCTTCTTGTCATCGGCGCCCGGGAAGTTTTCAACGGGCAGTGCTTCGGTCCAGTTCTGCCAGTCGCGGTTACGAATCAGGATCGCGATCGGCGAGCCGATGGTCTCGGAGTGCCGGACACCCGAAATGATCTCGGCGCGGTCGCTTTCCATCTTCATGCGCCCGCCGCGGCCGTAACCTTGTTGGCGGCGCCATAGCTCGCGGTCGATCGCGGCGGTCGAGACGGGCACGCCGGCGGGCAGGCCCGTCAGCACGGCTACAAGGCCTTCGCCGTGGGATTCTCCAGCCGTCTCGAATCGAAGCATTGGAATCGCTCTGCGTGCGGCCAAGCCGCCCCGCCAAACACGTTTATCGTAGCGAACCCCGCGCTCTGGCAGCAACTTGGACAGACGCGGCTTTCGCCCCGTTTTCCCTTGTACAAACGAGATCGCCACTAGTGTCCGCGAATTTTCTTTCGAAAAATCGGAATTTTCAGGTACACTGAATGGTTACTATCGCGGGTTCGGAATTCCTGGGAATCCATCAGTTCGAACGGAGCAGGGAAGAGATGGATAAGATCGAGCGTTTAGCCGGGCGTCTTGCTCACGATTGCAATCGCTTGGCGTTTAACAATCTTGAGGAAGCACTGGAAGCCGCCCCGCTCCTTCGCGAGCTCACCAACGAGCTGGCCGCGGAGGTCCGCGCATCGCACTGTGGGGAGCCCTCCGGCGAAGCTCTCTTTCCAGACCGTGAGGATGCAAGCATGACGGTCCTGCTCGTTGAGGCGGAGTCTGAAGAACGCTCGGCCTTGTGCGGTATGTTGATCGAGCGGGGCTACAGGGTGCTGGAATCCGGCGCCGGCGCCGATGCGTTGCGGTTTTGCCACTGCCACCCGGGTCCGGTTCGTCTGCTGCTCACGGATATGCTCCTGCCTGATATGAGCGGCCGCGAGCTGGCCGAGCGCGCTTCACTACTGCGCCCCGGGATGACCGTGATTTACATGTCGGGCTACGCGGATGATGAGATTCTATCCTGTGGCTTGCTCCTGCCCGGCATGACCGTGTTGAAGAAGCCGGTGACGGCCGCGGCCCTTGCTGACAAATTGACCGAAGTGCTCGAGTGCCAACTCGTAGTCATCGGCTAGGGTGCCGTCGCCGAAGTTGCCCTGTGCAAAGCGGGGAGAGTCGCCTACTGCACCAATTCCTCCTACCGCCAACGATCCACAATCGACGGCCCACAATCCACTCCCGGCGATCTGTCACTTGCCTTTCCCCGTGTTCTCGACGATGCTCATCGCGAAGTAGTTGACCACCTTCGCCTGATTCCGCGCCACCTCGTAATAGGCGTTTCTCAGTAGCTGATCCTTGCGGCTGAGCAAGCCCGACCGGATCGTCTGCTGCACACGCGGATCGTTGAGCTCGCGCTGGCCCGCCGGCTCCTTCGAAATCACCCTGAGGATACGGTAGGACTGCTGGCCCGGCAGAATCGGCGAGATCTGGCCCGGCTGCATCCCCAGAATCAGCTTGGTCAGCTCTGGGTTAAAGGCGGAAAGCGGTAGGTAGCCGAGATCGCCGCCGTTCGGCGCCGAGTTGCCGTCCTCCGAGTAATTCTCGGCCAGCATGCCGAAATCGTCGCCCTGGCTGAGGCGCGTGGCGATCATCTGGATCTTCTGCCGCGCTTGCTGGTCGTTTTGCGCTTTATCGTTCTTCAGGTTGCGGACGCTTGACTCCGGCGTCGCCGTTACGAGGATCTGCGCCAGGTGGACGGTCGCCTCGGCGCGGTTGAAGCTGGCCCGGTTCGCGTTGTAGTAATCGGAGATTTCCTTGTCGGTGATCGTGATCTTCGAAGTGATCTCCTTGTTGACCAGCTTCTGGACGCTCAGGTCGCGCGTCAGTTGCGCCTTCACATCGCTCACCGTCATCTTGCGCGCATCGAGCTGCCTTTGAAACTCCTCTTGCGTGTAAGGCGCCTTCAGCTCGTTGAACTTGGCGTCAACTTCGG
The DNA here is from genome assembly GCA_963835855.1 of Bryobacterales bacterium. Lineage (GTDB taxonomy): Bacteria > Acidobacteriota > Terriglobia > Bryobacterales > Bryobacteraceae > CAWIHA01. Next base: position 8,074 of record CAWIHA010000021.1, read on the forward strand.
AATCGGTGGCCATCAGGTTGAGCTTCTCGGCGCGCTGCAGCATGATCTCGTTCTCGATGAGTGTGCGCAGGACTTCGAGCTTCTGGATCTGCATCAGGTCTTCGCTCGCGCGCTCGCCTGGTGTGGACAACTGCGCTCGGTAGATTCGTTCCACGTCGCTGTAGGTAATCGGCCGGTTGTTGACCATCGCCGCGACGTTGGCTGGCGGAGTTCTGTGGCAGGCCGCCAGGATGATCACTCCGGCCAGCAGGACGGTAAAATGCCGTACGTTCATAACCCCACTATTCTAACTGGCGCGGCCCGTGGCCGGGCAGCGGCCGCGATCCACGGGCTACGCGCCGCCGCCTGCGAGCCGTTTTAAGTCTGCTGCCTCGCCGAAAGGCCAGCCCTTCAGCTTGGGGTCGATATTCCGCAGCAAACCGGTCAAAACCTTGCCGGCGCCGGCTTCGATGAACCGCTCAACGCCGCGCGAGGCCATCTCGCGCACGCAATCGCTCCACCTCACTGGGTTCGAGACCTGGTCGATGAGCCCTTGCCGCGCCTCTGCCCCCGTGCGAATCTCGCGCGCCGCAACATTGTTGATCAGCGGCACCGAGAGGTCCGCGAAGCTGGTTTCCTTTAGGTCTACCGCCAGCCGGTCCTGCGCCGGTTTCATGAGCGGGCAATGGAAGGGTGCGCTCACCGGCAGCAGCACGGCGCGCTTTGCGCCGGCGGCTTTCGCCAGCCTCATCGCCCGCTCCACCGCGCTGGCGTGCCCGGCGATCACCACCTGGTCCGGTGAGTTCAGGTTCGCTGCCGCTACCACTTCGCCCTGCGCGGCTTCCGCCAGCACCGCATCCAGTTTGTCCTGTGGCAGCTTCAGTAACGCGGCCATCGCACCCACGCCGGCGGGGACCGCCTCTTGCATGTAGCGGCCGCGCTGGCGGACCAGGCGGACCGCCTCGCGGAACTGGAGGCTGCCGGCGGCCACGAGCGCTGAGTACTCGCCGAGACTGTGCCCGGCCACATAGTCCGGCCTGAGCCCCGTTTGGCGTAGCACCCTCCAGGCTGCGACGGAGACGGTGAGGAGCGCAGGCTGCGTATTCTCGGTCAGCTTCAGCTCCTCTTCCGGGCCCTCGAAGCACATCCTCGAAATTGGAAAACCGAGCGCGTCATCAGCCTCGTCGAAAATGGCGCGCGCACAGGGGAAGGACTCGGCCAAGTTCTTGCCCATTCCGGCATATTGCGAGCCCTGCCCCGGGAAGAGGAATGCAGTTTTCATGGGAGATTATTTATTGATTGTACGATGCAGCGGGCCGCCGGCCGCTGCTGTGTCGCACGGGGAGCTTCGACGTGGGATAAACCGGAAGATAAAGCTTTTGCTTGGCGGAAGCCCCGCGGTAGAGGCCTACGGATTCTGCTGCGCCGGATACCGGAGCACGGTGAAATTGCGCAGTGTGACGGTATCGGTCGTCACCGCTGCCATCTTGCCCAGGATGCTCACCGTGATTGGCGCGGCCACCGAATCGGAGGCGTTGCCCGCCGAGAACGCCGGCGCCAGCGTTGCGCCCCAGGTCTCGACATTCCACTGCGCGCCGCTGCCGTGGACTCCGGCATCGGCTCTGCCCGTCGCCACGGACTCGGTCGCGCTCGCCGCACGCGATATCAGCATCGTGCCCCCCCAGTGCACTTCGAATGTAAAACCGGTGCTCGTGCCCTCATGGGAGTAGTCGAAGCGGATGTCTACCCGGTCGCCCACCTTCAAGAAGTTCGCCGGAATGGTGCAGGTACCGAGTTGCGTCAGGGCGGTGGAGCTGGTTGCGGTGCCAGTGCTGCTGCACAGCACCTTAACACTCGGGTGCGCTTGGCCCGTTTCCGAGGTCTTCTGCGCTTGCGCCGTAGTGTTGTACCACGTATCGCCATCGGTCCGGCTGCTGGGATCTGAAACGCTGCCCGCATCCTGCCATGCGGCTTGCGTGCCCGAACTGGCGCCATGAAACGACGCCGCGGCGAGCCCGCCCTGCGCATTGAGTTGTGCCAGCGTGTTGCCGCTCGAGTCCAGCCAGATCTGCAACGGGTTTGTCCCCTGGCCCTGTCCTGCGCGCACCGCCAGTGCGGTCGAGCCGGTGCCGGGGAGAGCATCCCAGATGTACACTGTCGCCGCTCCGGCGCTGTTGCCGATCGAAAGTTTCCGGTTCGTGTTGTCCCAGAGTAGTTGGCTATTACTCTGCGCGAGGTTGCCATTCGCATCGATGAACGGAACAGCGCCCGCCGCAAAGCCGGTATACAGGCACGTGCCCCACACCGCGTCAGAACCGTTTGACGTAAGGCAGCGGTTCGCTGTGCCTAGCGGTAGTCGCGCCCAAAGAGTTGGCGATGCCCCCTGCCCCACGATCAGGTCCCCGCGCACCGGCGCAGCAGCCGTTGTGTCGCTGTGGCTTGCGCTCAGTAAGCCGTGCGGGACGGGCGTCCGCTGGTCGGCGAGGCGCGAGTCCTGGTCCGTAACATACCGGTTCGAGCCCGACGGCACGCTCGCTGTTCCCGCAAGCGCCGCCTTCTGATCCATGCTCGGATCGTTTGCGTTGCTGTGCGTCGGGTAGTTGAGCGCCAGCTTCGATTCGGCGATGCCGGCCAGGTCGGCAACGTTAGCGTCCGAAACAACGGCCAGCGCCAGCATAGGATTCGGATAAGTCCCTGTCAGTGCACCGCCCGCCTGCCCGACCGGATTTCCGGAATCCATGAGCCGGTACCCCGCCGTCAGGGTGTCGCCCGGCTGCGGGATGGAGCCCGCGTTGAACGTAATCGTGTTGGCCGAGGCCGTGTAGTCGATGCCCACTGCCTGCAATAGGCCGTTGCGATACACGCTAAGACTCGACAGCGGGCTCGGTGTGTCCGGGAGTGTAAACAGCACGTTCAAGCCATCCAGCGCGCCCGCTGGCGTCGCGCCATCCACGAATGTGGGACCGGAGCCCCCCGCCGCGCACGGACTCGCGCTGCCATCCACCCGCACGCAGTCGGTCAGGTTTCCGACCACCGCTTCGAGCGCTCCCGCCGCATCGATGTACGCCGTGCGGTTCGCTCCGTACGCTGCGCCTTTGACCGGGCGCGCGGCCAGGTCGGCCACCAGCCCGGTAATATCGCTCTCTTGCTCCGCCGTTTCCGCCGGTGGCGGCGTGACGACTGACCCCGATGTCGTCCCCCCAGCCACGCGCACGTCTTGCAGCCGCAGCGGCAATGTGCTGGGGGGCACCGACCAAGTCTCCTGGAACTGGATCTTGCCATCGCTGACGTAACGGACCGTGTAGCTTGCGTTCGGGTCCGAAGCGTTGGTCGTCGGCACAAGCTGTACCCGCAACACGCCGTTGATGATCGGTACGGCCAGACTCTGCATCGCGATGTTGGAGGAGTCAGCCGCTTGGAAGCTGTTCCAATCGATCAGCAGGAATCCGTTGAATGGCGTGCCATCGGCTTTGTACAGCACGTCCTGGATGGTGGTGAGTTGCGGGCTCGCCCACGCAACGCTCAATCCGCACAGCAAGAGAACTAAGAGGCGAACCTCCCAACGGCGTACGGTCATCACGAAGCCTCCGAAAAAAAGCCCGGACCCACCGGGGGCCCGGGCCGTCCGAGGAGCACACTACTGGCTTCAGTTTACCGGCCGCTGGGACCTCATAAGTGCTGGATCAGACGGCTAATTAGCAGGTTCGAAACGGGTAATTTCTTCGGCCGTGCGGTGACTCTCCGGCAAAGGACGTGCCGCCGTTTCCTGGGTTCCGGGTAGCGTCGCGAGCCGCCCAGGCGTGCGGCGCGCCCTGAACGCTCATCGTCGCAAACCGGCTCCAAGCTTTGCCGTCCGCTCTGCGGCCCTCGACTGCGCTAGTCCGGGCCGCCGGCGCTCACACCTTCAGGAACCACTTCCGGCGGTACATGCCGTACGCCAGCAGATAGATCACGGCAACGAAGCTCAACGCCCATAGCAAGGAGGCATTTTGCGGCCTCGCCAGTGGCGCAAACAGATGTTGATACAGAAAGTCCTGCAGCGGGATCGGCTGGCCCGGTCCGGGCACCCGGATAACGTCAAGCAGATCGGCCAGCGCTCCGGCAGCCACGTACACGGTGATCGCGTTCATGCCATAAATCGCGAATGGCTTGGCCCATGCGCGATACCCCTTCACGTCCACCAGCCAGCAGCAGAACGCGAAAACGTTCAGCGCCATGCCCGCCATGAAAACCGAATAGGAGCTCGTCCATAGGTTCTTGTTGATCGGCAGCCAGATATTCATCACGATCCCCGCGAAAAGCAGCGAGTTGCCCGCGAAGAACATCCAGGCCGTCTTCTCCGCCGCGCTGCGAGCGGAACGCAGCAAATGTCCCGTAAGAATTCCGAATAGCGTTGTGGCGATCGCCGGAATCGTGCTGATCACGCCTTCCGGATCCCACGTGAGCGTCTCACGCCACATATGGCCGCGCAGGAACAGGTTGTCGATGTATTGTGCGAGGTTGCCCTGTTTTTCGAGGACCCCTGGGCCGTAGCCGGGCACCGGCACCAGCGTCATCAGCATCCAGTAAACGGCCAGCAGGGCAATGGTCCACGCCGCTTGCCCTCTCCAGCTTGTGACCAGGAAGATCGCCGCGGCGATCAAATAGCAGATCGCAATCCGCTGAAGGACCCCGGGGATACGCCAGGTCGCAAGGTGGAAATACGGGAGTCCGTTCAGGAACAGCCCCAGGGCAAAGATGATGCCGGCGCGGCGCAGCGTGTGCAGGAACAGCTTGCTCCGGTCGTCGCCCCGTTCGACGCGTTTCGCGAACGAGAGCGTCATCGCGACGCCGACGATCCAGAGGAAAAACGGAAAGACCAGGTCGGTGAACGTCCACCCGTTCCATGCGGCGTGGCGCAAGGGCGGATAGACGGCCGTCCATGTTCCCGGATCGTTCACCAGGATCATCGCGGCAATCGTGGCGCCGCGAAACACATCGAGCGACATCAAGCGGCCACCCATCGCTGCTGAAGTGGGCGTGGATGGCCGCTCGGCCTTAATATCGGATCGAGACATCGATTTGTACCAGGGTCAAGGATACCAGAATATTGCTCCGGTCTCAGCATGGCGTCCGCAAAGGCAATCAGCGCTACCAATGCCGCCAGTGCTCCAAAACTTTCCTGGAGCCCCAAGAAAAGCCCTTGGAGGGCATGTACTTGCCTGTCGAGAAGGCCGAATTAGTTCTTCGGATGCTGCTCGGAGGCAACAGCGTTTGCAGTGCCGAGCGGCTGACCGACGTGCATCACATCACGATTCTGAAGCTCCTGGTACTCGCGGGAGAGAAGGCAGGGCGACCGCGAACAACTGGAGGTTGCGGTATGATTTCTTTGATGCGTGCTCCTCATCCGATTCCGTACCAGGGCAGCAAGCGATTTCTGGCACCATCTATTCTCGGATACTTTCCCAAGGGCACTAGTAGGCTATTTGAGCCATTCGCGGGGGCCGCTGCTGTGTCCATCGCAGCAGCACTTCACCGCAAAGCCCAAAGGTTCGTTCTGGCTGATATCAATGCACCCCTGATGGATCTTTGGGACCAGATCATCAACTCGCCAGAGGAGATCGCATCAGCCTATGGGCGACTCTGGGAGAACCAGCGGGGCAACGAGCGACAATACTACGATTTCATCCGAGAGAAGTTCAACAAGAGCAAGCGTGCGGATTACCTCCTCTTTTTGCTCCTACGGTGTGTCAAGGCGTCTGTTCGCTACAACTCCGAAGGGCAATTCAACCAAAGCCCGGATAATCGCCGAAGGGGCATGAAGCCCGAAACCTTGCGAGAGCATATCGTGAAGGCTTCCGAATTATTGAGGGGCAGAACGGAGATCAAATCCGTCGATTACCGAGAGTTGCTGGCGACTGCAACTATCGAAGATTTGGTATACATGGACCCCCCTTATCAGGGTGTCTGTGGCGATCGAGATCAACGCTATTTTGGGGGATTCGATACAGAATCCTTTCAGGAAGTGCTAGCCGAGTTGAACGCCAAAGGGATTTCATACATCCTCAGTTACGATGGGAGGACCGGGGAACGGGTGCACGGGAAGCCACTGCCAAAGTCCCTCGGACTTGTTTGTATGGAGATCGAAGTGGGCCGCTCATCCCAAGCAACTCTACTTGGCGAGTCAAGCATCACCGTTGAATCCATCTACCTGTCTCCGGCCTTGGCCCGCAGATTGGGCGGTGTCTCGGAGACCCGTTTGACGGCGAGACCTAAACAGCTTACGCTAGTCGATTGGCTAAGCAAGGGCTGCCCGCTGAATTCCTCAATCGGCTGAAGGCGATAACGGCCAAAAGGCCGAAGGTCGTAATCGACCATATCCTAAAACACGGATTCATAACCACAGAAGAGTTGAAGAATTTATACGGCTACAACCATGCACCGCGAGCGGCAATGGACGTTAAGGACCAGGGCATCCCGCTGGAGATGTACAAGGTGGTCAATGAACAAGGGCGGACAATTGCAGCCTATCGGTTCGCTGATCCCTCGGGTGTGCGCTCTGGACTCTTGGGTGGCAGAAAGGCCTTCTCGAAAGAGTTCAAACGGGCTCTGCTCGAGGCCAATGGTCTACGGTGTGGCATTTGCCTGGAACCGTATGAGGAGCGATATCTTCAGGTCGATCACCGGGTTCCGTATGCCGTGGCTGGAGAGCTCGCTTTCAACCAAAAAGACCTGGGGTCCTACATGCTTCTCTGCCGACCCTGCAACCGTGCGAAATCTTGGTCATGCGAACATTGCCCGAATTGCCTTGACCGAAAAGTGGCAGAGATCTGTATGCAGTGCTACTGGGCAAGCCCGGACAGTTACGTGCATATTGCCTTGAGAGAAGAGAGGAGGCTTGATTTGGTGTGGAGCGCAAAACAGATCGCCACATTCGACCGGATGAAGGCCATGGCCTCAAAAACGAAGGAAGCCCTGCCGGATTTTGTGAAGCGTCTTTTAGCCAAGGCCTCAGGGACACAGATTTAGCGCATTACCCCCGGCTCCGGGTGATCCGGATGCGCTAAGATTGCCGGTATGGTCAAAGTCCGAGGCTTGTTCGAAGTGAAGTGTCCGTGCTGTCAGGCGGAGCTGAAGATCGATCCGGACACCCGCGCCGTCATCACTTATAAGGCGCATGAGAAGCCGCCGGCGATCGAAGACCTGGCTGCGGCCGTCGAGCGCTTGAAAGGTGAGCCCGGCCGCCGCGAAGAGGCGTTCCAAAAATCCTTCGCGGCGGAAAAGATGCAGAGCCAGGTGCTCTCGAAGAAGTTCGACGAGCTGCTGAAGAAGGCCAAAGAAGAGCCGCTGGGGCCTCCGCCGAAGCGCGACATCGATCTGGATTAGGCGCGGCCACGGCGCGCGGCCGCGCGCCCGCTTTACGCCTGGGATTTCGCGAGCGCCTGGTCGAGGTCCCAAAGGATATCGTCCAGGTCTTCCAAGCCGATCGACAGCCGGACCATATCGGGCGTCACGCCCGCGGCTTCCTGATCTTTCGCTTCCAACTGCTGGTGCGTGGTTGACGCGGGGTGGATCACGAGGCTGCGCGCATCGCCAACGTTGGCCAAGTGCGAGAATAGCTTCACGCTGTCGATGAACCTCCGCCCGGCCTGGTATCCGCCTTTGATGCCGAACGAGAATACGGCGCTCGCGCCTTTGGGCAAATATTTCTGCGCGAGCGGGTAATACGGGCTCGAGGGCAGCGACGGATGCTTCACCCAGGTCACCCACTTGTGCTTCTCGAGAAATTTCGCCACGGCCAGGGCGTTCGAAACGTGCCGGTCCATGCGCATGCCGAGCGTTTCGATGCCTTGTAGGAACAGGAATGCGTTGAACGGGCTCAGGCACGTGCCCATGTCGCGCAGTCCCTCGACGCGCGCGCGAATGATGTAGGCCAGGTTGCCGAACGTTTCGCTGAATCTCATGCCGTGATAGGCTGGCGAGGGCTCGGTGAGTTGCGGGAACTTGCCGCTGGCCCAGGGGAAATGGCCGCCATCCACGATGATGCCGCCGATGCTGGTGCCGTGGCCGCCCATGAACTTGGTGAGCGAGTGCACGACAATGTCCGCGCCGTAGTCGATCGGACGGCACAGGTAGGGGGTCGCAAACGTGTTGTCGATCACGAGCGGCAGCTTGTGTTCGTGCGCGATCTTGGCGGCCGCCTCGATATCCAGCACGTTGCCGCGCGGGTTGCTGATCGTCTCGCCGTAGAGGCACTTCGTTTTCGGCGTGATCGCCTTGCGGAAGTTCTCCGGGTCGTCCGGCTCGACGAATTTGGCATTCAGGCCCAGCTTGCGGAAGCTCACGTCGAACTGCGTGTACGTGCCGCCGTAGAGCGTGCTTGAAGCGACGAGTTCATCGCCGGCCTCCATCAGGCTCGAGATCGCGATGAACTGCGCGGCTTGGCCGCTCGACATCGCCAGGGCCGCCGCGCCGTTCTCGAGTGACGCGACGCGCTCTTCGAGCACCGCCGTCGTCGGGTTCATGATGCGCGTGTAGATGTTGCCGAACTTCTGAAGCGCGAACAGCGCGGCCGCGTGGTCGCTGTCTTCGAACACGAAAGACGTAGTCTGGTAGATTGGCACCGCGCGGGCGCCCGTGGTTGGATCCGGGCTGTAGCCGGCGTGCAGCGCGCGGGTATTGAAACCGAAAATGCGTTCAGGTTGTTTTTGGTCTGGCATAAAGTTCTCCCCATTACCCCTTATCGCAGCCACTCGTCCAGGTGTTCCCGGACGAAGGCGTCGTCGTTTAAGTGCGGATACGCCGCGTAAACGCGGTCGATCTCCTCCATTTGCCCGGGCGAAAGATCCTCGGCCGGGTCGAGACACCAACGGCCCTCCATCAGTCCCTGCCGCCGCAGCACTTCGTGGATTCCAGGGATACAACCGCGGAAGCCGTGTTGCGGGTCGAACAGCGCTGCGTTCGAATCGGTGATCTCAGCCGCGGCCATGAGCAACTCCGCCGGAAGGCGTTCGGCCCGGCAGCGCAGAATATCGAGCAGCTCGACGGCCTTGCGTGTCCATACCGCCCAGTGGCCGAGCAGCCCGCCTGCCATGCGCACGCGCCGCTCGCCAAACCGGTACTCGGTCGCAAGGTCAATCACGATGTGATCATCGTTCCCCGTATAGAGCGCGATCTCATCGGCGCGGCCGGAATCGGCAACCGCGCGCACGGTGTCGAGCGTTTGATAGCGATCAAACGGAGCGATTTTGATCGCAACCACGTTTTCGATCCCGGCGAACCCGCGCCAGAATTCATACGGCAGGATGCGCCCGCCGGCTGCCGGCTGCAGGTAGAATCCGAAGAGCGGAATGATGCCGGCGATGGCGCGCGCATGTTCGAGCAGTTGCTCCGTCGAGGCTTCGCTGAGCGCGCCGAGGCTCAGCAAGCCGGCGTCGTAGCCGTGCCACGCCGCCAGTTCCGCCTCCTTCACGGCTTGTGCGGTGGGGCCGCAGACGCCCGCCACCTTGACGAGGTCCGATCCGCGAAGCTCATCCGCCGCGAACGCGAGCACCGGCTCGAGCAGCCCGAACTTCGGATCGCGAATGGCGAATTGCGTCGTATGCACGCCGATCGCCACGCCGCCCGCACCGGCAGCTTTGTAATAACGCGTCAGCGCGCGCTGGCGGCGCTCGTCGAGCTTGCGCGCGGCCGTCAGCGCCAGCGGATGCGCCGGAATCACCAGACCTCTCAGCAGTTTCTCGCGCAGCGGTTTCAAAACTGTCCGTCCCTCACTTCGAAGTGCGTTGGCTTGTCCCAGACCGGACCGCCGCGCCCGATCCAAGCCGCCTCCCATTCGATCATCTGGTCCGCCGTGACCTCGGGGCGCCCGAAGATCCCGTGACAGCGCGACGCATCGCTCAGCAGCGCGGTCGGCGGCTCGGCGCCCTCGAAAATGGGATCTCGCCCGAAGCGCTTGCCGAAGCGCTCAGCGATCGCGCGCACCCGGAGCGTTTCCGGGCCGGTCAGGTTCAGCACCGCCGGCGGAGAATCGCACAACGCGAAGGAGCGCAGGCACACCGAGTTCGCGGCGCCCTGCCAGATCACGTTGACCGCGCCCATTGCGAGATTCACCGGCCGCCCCTCGAACACGCGCCGGCCGATATCGAGCAGCACGCCGTATCGCAAGTCGATCGCGTAGTTCAGCCGCAGCAGCGTCACCGGCGTGCCGTATCGGCGGGAAAAATACTCGAACATGCGCTCGCGCCCAAGCACGGATTGCGCGTATTCCCCGATGGGCGCGGATGGCGTGGCTTCGCTGGCGCCGGAGCCCGTGGCCGGTGTGAGCGGATACACGTTTCCGCTCGAAAACGCAACGATTTTCGAGGCGCGGTAACGCTCGGCCACTCTGCCCGGCAAATAGGCGTTCATCGCCCAGGTGAGCCACTCTTCAACCGTGGTTCCGAATTTCCGCGCCGCCATGAAGACGACGTTTTCCGCTTCAGGCAAATTCGCAAGCTGGCCGGGCTCGAGCAGGTCGGCGGCGATGGTTTCTATGCCCCGCCGCTCTAGCTCCTCGCGCACCTGTGGATTCGAAAACCGCGCTACGCCGATGACGCGCTTCCTGAGGCCGGCCGCATCGATGGCGCGCCGCGCACGCCGGGCCAGACTCGGTCCCATCTTGCCGCCCGCGCCCAGAATCAGCAGGTCGCCGCTCAGCGCGCGCATGGCTTCGATGTCGCGCGCGCCCGGCCGCGAGAGAAGGTCTTCAAGCTGCTCTTCTGAGGCCGGGATCACCGCTTGTAGCCGATTTTGCGCAACAGATCGTGCCGCCACTTCAAGTCCTGTTCGGTCTCGACGCCTTTGGGCGGCGCGCCGTCGATCACGCCCAGGACGCCGCGTCCCTGTTCCGTCTCAGCCACGATCGCTTCAACCGGATTGGCGGTCGCGCAGAAGATCGAGCAGACCTCCGGCGCGTCCTTGATGCGGCCGAGCACGTTGATGGGGAAGCCTTCGCGAAGAACGATCACAAAGATGTGGCCCGCGCCCAGAGCGGTGGCATTGCGGGCCGCCACTTGCCGCAGCGCCTCGTCGTTGCCATCGACGCGCGTGAGGCACGCGCCCGAAGCCTCGTTGAACGCGATGCCGAACTTAGCTTGCGGCACCGTGTTGACGATCGCTTCGTATAGGTCTTCCACGGTCTTGATGAAGTGTGTCTGCCCGAGGATCAGATTCGCGCCTTCGGGCACTTCGAGCCGGATCGTTTTGAGTTCCATGGGTGAGTTTCTTCAGGATACTACGCGCGCGGCGCTCGGCTCTCACTAGAGAGGCGTGCCCGCGCAGCGAAGATCCTAATCCCATAGCCAGCTTATGGCAGGTGAAGATTGGGACAGCATGGATCTGGGTGTTGTTGTCGAAGTACCTGGAACTCCGCGGACTTACGGCTGTACTCCCTGCAGCGCACCGTCGCCGGTGCCGATGGCTGGCATGGTAAGATGCTGTGAGGGAGGGGTGAGAAGCTGGAGTGTGAGCGAACCGCATGTATAACGCGTTCTTCGGGTTTAAAGAGAGTCCTTTCAATTTAACTCCCGATCCAGCTTTCCTGTATCGCAGCCAGCAGCACGAAGAGGCCCTGGCGAACCTCATCTACGGCGTCCAGAGCCGCAAGGGCTTTGTCGTGCTGACCGGCGAGGTCGGCACCGGCAAGACCACCATGCTCGAATGCCTCCAGGACTTTCTGGCGGCCCAGCGCATCGATTTCGCCTTCCTGTTCAACTCCAGGCTGACGGTCGAGCAGTTCTTCGAGATGATCGCCTACGACCTGGACCTCCGCTGCGACAAGACTTCAAAGACGGAGGTGCTGACCGCGCTCAACCAGCTTCTGGTCGCCAACATGAATGAGGGCCGCACCACCGTGCTGATCCTCGACGAGGCGCACAACTTCGAAAACGACGTGCTTGAAGAGGTCCGGCTGCTGGGCAATCTCGAGAACCGCCGCGGCAAGCTCCTTCAGATCGTGCTCGCGGGCCAGCCCGAGTTCGACCGCAAGCTGGACGCCCCGAACCTGCGCCAGTTGAAGCAGCGCATCGCGCTGCGCTGCATGTTGAAACCGTTCTGCGAAACCGAGACGCTTGAATACATTGCGACGCGCCTGGCCAAGGCCGGCGTGAGCGAACAGACAATCTTCCCGCCCGCTCTCCTGTCCGAAATCCATCTGCGCTCGCAGGGCATTCCGCGCTTGATTAACACGATCTGCGATAACCTGCTGCTCACCGCTTTCGCTATGGAGAGCAAGGTGACGACGCTCGAGATGCTCGACGAAGTCACTGGCGACATGCGTCTGGAATGGCCCGACCGCCCGGTAGCCGTTCCGCGCGCGCGCTTCGGCGGCGATATCCGGGAATCGGCGCGTTAAGCGGCTTCCAAGAGGCCAAGTCGTGGCGCCGCGCCGGCTGGCCCACTCCGCTCCTCCCTGTGTTGTAGTTATTACATGAGCGCTGAGGTTGCGCTATCGGACACCGCTATCTTGGACCGCATGTCGCGATTGCCGCATGCGCGCGGGACATTCAAGCAACTCGTTCGTGAACTGGGCGCGCGGGGCCGCGCCCGCACCGAGCTCGAGTTGGCGCTGGCCCGCCTGACCGCAGCGGGCGAGCTCGTCGAGCTGCGCTCCGGCCAGTACGCCGCGACCAGCCAAAGCCGGGAATTCGCGGCCGGCCGCTTGCACATGCATCGCGACGGCTACGGCTTTCTCATCCCGGACCAGCCGCGGGACGATATCCGCGGCGACATCTTCATCCCTCCCGAAGCGGCGGAAAAGGCGATGCACGGCGACCGCATTCTGGTGCGCATCGGCCGCATCGACTCCGATGGGCGCGCCAGCGGCGATATCGTCAAAGTCCTCCGCCGGGCGCATCCCACCATGGTGGGCGAGTTCCGCGTGCGGCCGAACGGAAACTTCGTCGTGCCGCATGACGACCGCATCCAACAGTGGATCGGGATCGCGCCGGGTCTGGAAACGCCGTCGTCGGCGCCGGTGGACCGGGTCGGCGTGCGCCCGCCGGAGATTTCAGACATCGCTGATATGGACGGCATGATCGTCAACGTCGAGGTGCTCGAGTTTCCGCCGGGCCGCGGCCAGTTGGCCGGCCGCGTCGTCGAGATCCTGGGCTACCCCGGCGATTTCGGCGTCGATGTCGAGATCGTCATCCGCAAGCACCATTTGCCGCATCGCTTTCCACCGGAAGTGCTCGAGCAGGCCCAGGACTATTCGGCCGCCATCCGCGCAGATGAGCTGGCCGGGCGCACCGATTTCCGCGGCATGGACGTGGTGACCATCGACGGGGAGACGGCGCGCGATTTCGATGACGCGGTCTGGGTCGATCGGGCGCCGAACGGCAATTACCTGCTGCACGTTCATATCGCCGATGTGAGCCATTACGTCCGCCCAGGCACGCCCATCGACGCCGAAGCCCGTCTTCGGGGCACCAGCGCCTATTTTCCGGACCGGGCGATTCCGATGCTGCCGCTCGAGCTTTCCACCGAGCTATGCTCGTTGAATCCGCGCCAGGACCGGCTCGTGCTTTCCGTCTTGCTCGAGATCGATCACAGCGGCGATGTGGTTTCCCAGGAGTTCGTGCGCGGAGTCATTCGCAGCATCGAGCGCATGACGTATACCAATGTGCACCTGCTGCTGGAAGGCGATCCCGGGCAACGCGAGCGTTACGCGAGCCTCGTCCGGCGCTTCGAGCTGATGCGCGAGCTGGCGCTCATTCTGAACCGCAAGCGCGTCCGGCGAGGCTCGATCGATTTCGATCTGCCGGAGCCGCTCATCGAATTCGACCAATGGGGCGAGATGGCCGGTATCCAGCGCGCGCCACGCAACATCGCGCACCGCATCATTGAGGAGTTCATGCTGGCGGCGAATGAAGTGGTTGCGTCGCATCTGGAGCGGAGCGGCAACCCTTCCCTCTTCCGCATCCATGAGCCGCCCGACCCCAAACGCGTGATGGATTTCGAGGAGGTGGCTGCGCACTTCGGCTACTCGCTCGGCGTTGGTGCCATCCCCGTGAAGCGCTTCCCGGTGGTCGATCGTAGGCGTGACGGGAGCAAGGTCCGGCGCGACATCGTGGTTGCCACATCGAGCCTGCCGGTTTCCTCGCGCAACTACCAGCTACTGGTGAACAGGATCGCAGGAAAGCCGGAGGAGCGCATCCTAAGCTACCTGATGCTGCGTTCACTCAAGCAAGCGCGCTACAGCGCTGAAAACCTGGGCCATTTCGCGCTCGCGGCCGGGAGCTACACACATTTCACCTCGCCCATCCGCCGCTATCCGGACCTCGTCGTGCACCGCATCCTGTCTTCGATGCTGGATCGCCAGGGCAACAACCGGTCTGGGCGGGGGTTCACCGGGGAAGAACTACGCGCGATCGCCTCCGAATGTTCCGAGTCCGAGCGCCGCGCCGCGGATGCCGAGCGCGAACTGGTCGAATGGAAAAAAGTGAAATACATGACCGAGCGTGTAGGCGAGGAATTCAAAGCGTTGATCATCAGCACCACTCGCTTCGGTTTTTTTGTGGAGCTGGAGGAGTTGTTCATCGAGGGCTTGGTGCCCATCGAGACGCTGCCCGGCGAGCGCTTTACGTATCGGGAGAACACGCGGAAGATCGTTGGGGACCGGACGCGGCGGGAGTTCGCGATCGGTGATGAGATCTCAGTGCGCCTCGACCGCGTGGAAGCGGTGGAGCGGAAGCTGCAATTTGCGCTGGCGGAGCCGGAGCCGCCGCGCGCACGCAAGCGGCTCCGGTAGGAATGGCCGCCTACTGCGAAAGACTCCAGATTGTGGTGATCAACGTTCCCTTGGAGAGTGAGTCGCGGAAACCGGGCCGCAGGCGCGTGCGAGCGGCCCGGCAAGAATTATATGCCTAGCGCGATCCGTGGTAGATCGTGTTGACCAACGTTCCGGTTGCGTCGTCGCCGCTGACTCCCATATCATTGAGCCGCCCAGGCCGCGGAATCGGCCATAGAGTACCTTCACAGCGATTGAAGTTGGGTCGTCGTAGGTCCAGAACTGCGACGCTTCTGTCTGCACCCCTGGCCATACAACATTGACCGGGGTTGGGCTGTAGAGCCAAGGCGCCCCGCCAGTCACCAAGTCGCGGTGCAAAGTGAAGCCTTGCGCGTTGACGTACGGCAGGAGCACGTTGTAAGGCATCGTGCTGACGCCGGCGCCGCTCTGGTAAAGACCCGGCTGGGCGGGCACGGGGCCGGCGGACACGTTATTCCACCCGGCGCCGTAGAAGGGCAGGCCCATGTTGAGCCGGTCCGGCGGAATGCCGGCGGCCAGGTAAGCGTGAACCGTGCTGTCAATCGTCAAGTTGTACAAGTAGTTCGACGAGTAGGCTGGGTCAGAGGAGTTGTTGAACAGCGGGGCCAGAAAATTCGTAGTGCTTTCCCAGTCCCCGTGGTAGTCGAATGTCAGCAGGTTGATGAAGTCGACGTAGTGCCATAGATGCGCCAGGTCGAACGCTTCGTAGTAGTAGTGGCCCGCGGGAGTGTCAGCCGTCAAAAGGTAGTTCGACCCTTTTGGCAACGCGTTGAGCTGCTTGCGAAACTCCTGGAGCAGCGCCGTGTAGTTTGCTGTATCCGGGCATGGCACAGCCGGGTTGCTGCCGCAAGGGTATTCCCAGTCGATATCGATGCCGTCAAACAGCCCTGCGATGCTCACTGCGGGGTAGCCCCCTATGGGGTCGGCAGGGATATTGCCTTTGATAAACAGGTTGATACATGAAGCGACGAGCGCCTGGCGTGACGCCGGCGTGGCCGCGGCGGCCGGGAAATTGCTCGAACCGTTAGCGCCGCCGAGCGAGATCAGCACCTTGAGCTTCGGCAACAGCGTCTTGAGCTCTTGGAGTTGGCCGAAATTTCCCCGGACGGTCCCCCAGGCGTTGCCGCCTAGGTTGAATCCGAGCGGGCTTTCATAATCGGCCCACGTATCGACGGTGTAGCACTGGCCGCTTGCGTTTACGCCGCCGAACGCATACAGCAAATGCGTCAGCTTGGCCGCTGAACCCTTCGTATACACGTCCTGCACGTGGAAATTGGCACCGTATATGGACCATTCGGTGAAATACGCCGCGATGCGCCCGCGATCGCGGTCTTCGTCCCGGTCATCAGCCCGGGCAGCGAATGGGATCAGCGCAAGGCCGGCAGTGAGGCACGTTGCAAAGCAAAGTGTCCTGGAGATTCGAATCATCCTTTTTCCTCCTGTTTCATGCATCGGTGGGCTTGCTTCAGGCGGAACTCTGCGAACTCGCGACAGCGGCCCCTCCACTCGTCTGCCCCGCCTCTGGCCGGGGTGGCGAGCTCTGGATGCTGGGTCTATTCTACGCCTGTTTTAGGCCGGATGGCGCAGGCTTCAGTAACGGCGCAAGTTTGCGAAAATCGCTTGCGCACACCGCGATTTGGACGGTAGCATTAACGGCATGGGGGAAAGCTATCTGCCCGTGGGATTGTGTTTCGTCGCGATGGGTTGCGGCCCGACCAAGTCCGCGCCGTCAAACAGCGTGGAGCGTGGAAGATACCTGGAGCCGGGGGATGCCCAGGCCATGATGGAGTATCTGAAATCGCTTCGCTGACTCGTTGCCAGTTCGTAGCCGTGCTCGTCGCGCTGGCGCTCGCCGCCCGTGCCGCGCCGCAGCTCCGTGAACGCTGGCTGCGCCAGTACGCCGCCTCTGGCGGCGCGCCAACCGAGCGGCATATCGCCTCTGGTGAACAGGCCCAGTCGCTGGAATCGGGAGACGGTCCCGCCGTAGAGACGGTTCTCGTCGTGGTCAACGAGTCCTCGGCCGTCTCACGCCGGATCGCGGACTACTATGCGCAGAAACGCCGGATTCCTGCGGCGAACATCTGTGCCATTAAGGTCACGGACGCTGAAACGATCGCGCGCAACGTCTACGACAACCAGATCGCCGCGCCGGTAGCGGCGTGCATGAAATCGCGCCGGCTCGAGGAGATGGTCCTCTACATCGTGACCACGCTCGGGCTGCCGCTGCGCATCGTCGGATCTGCTGGCCAGGACGGCGAGCAGGCGGCGGTGGATTCCGAGCTGACCCTACTCTATCAGGACTTGCACGGCAGCAAGCATCCGCTGGCCGGCCCGCTCCGGAATCCGTTCTTCAGCCGCCGGAACGAGCCGTTCCGGCATCCGCAATTCCCGATCTACCTGGTGTGCCGCCTGGCGGCGTATGATTTCGAGGAAGTCACAGGCATAATCGACCGCTCGCTCGCGGCGGTGAACCGTGGCAAGTTCGTCATTGATCTCGATTCGAGTGGGGACAGCCCGGGAAACAACTGGCTGTGGAACGCCGCCATGCTGCTGCCCAAGGATCGGGTGATTCTGGACGAATCGCCGCGCGTGCTCTACGACCAGCGGGATGTAATTGGCTACGCCGGGTGGGGCTCGAATGATAAGAATCGCACGCGGCGGTTCCTGGGTTTCCAGTGGCTACCGGGCGCCATCGCTACCGAGTACGTTTCGAGTGACGGCCGGACCTTCATGCGCCCGCCCGGCGATTGGAACATCACGACCTGGAAGGACCGCGAGCACTGGTTCGCCGGCTCGCCGCAGAGCCTCACGGCGGATTACATCCACGAGGGGGCGACCGGCGCCTCCGGCCACGTCTATGAGCCGTACCTGACCTTTACACCGCGCCCGGACTACCTGCTGCCCGCCTATTTCAGCGGGCGCAACCTGGCTGAAAGTTTTTATATTGCGATCCCGGCCCTGAGCTGGCAAAACATCGTAGTGGGAGATCCGCTCTGCAGATTGAAGTGAGGGCCGGGCCTTCGAGCGCAGCGGCTCGGCCGCTGCGCTGCCCCGCAAGTTCTTGACTTATGGGTTCGCCCCGTGCTGCCAGCGGCCCGCGCCCTGGCGCATGCCCATGCCGTGCCGCATTCCCGGCCCCATTTGCGCGTGCAGTTGGTCGAATTTCGTCTGCTGGTCGGGCGTCAGCAGCGCCCGGAACTGGAATTCGGCGGTGGCGTGAATGACGGCCATCTGCGCCATAAGTGATCCTTGGGTGTTGGCCAGGCCCTGGATCTGCGCATTGAACTGTGTCTGGTCGCCGGACTGGGTGAGCGTCTGAATCGCCTGATGGCCCTGCTTCAACTGCGGCGCGAGCGCCTTCACCTGCTGCGCAGCGTTGGCAAAAATCGCCTTGGCCTGGGTCTTCTGGGCGTCGGTCAAGTTGAGTTCGGCCGCCAGCCGGTCGAAGCGCTGGGCCATCCACCCGGCGTGTTTTTGCGGCGTCGGGGTCGGCGTAGCTGTTTGCGCGAACAGCATCCCTGCCGTCAAGGCCATGCCGGCGGCGGCCGGCCAGATAAAATTGTGTTTGCTTATCACCGTTACCTCCAAACTCAGATTAGGCGGCGTATGTAAACCTAAGATCAACGCTCTGTAAATAAGTGTAAGGAAAGACCATCGAAGGCTTCCGCCGTGGTAAATTCCAATCGTGCGGGTGTTGCTGATTGACGACGACGCCGAGCTCTCTGCGCGCTGCTGAAGGAATTCCTGAGGCGGGAAGGGTTCGATGTCGAAGTGGAGCACGATGGGAAGCGCGGCTTGGCGCGTGCGCTCGCGGACGGCAACGATCTCATTGTGCTCGACGTGATGCTGCCGGCCATGGACGGCTTTGAGATCCTCCGCCAACTCCGCCAGAAAAACCGCGTGCCGGTGCTCATGCTCACCGCGCGCGCCGAGGACGTCGATCGCATCGTCGGCTTGGAACTCGGCGCCGACGACTACCTTGCCAAGCCCTTCAACCCGCGCGAGCTGGCAGCGCGGATTCGCGCGATTCTGCGGCGTACGGAAGCGCGGACCTCCGGGCGCGGACCAATCGAAGTGAACGGTGTGGTGCTCGACCCCGGCTCGCGCGAGGTGACCGCTGATGGCAGGCGTATCGAGTTGACCTCGCTCGAATTCGACATTCTGGAGATTCTGCTGCGCTCCGCCGGCCGGGTGCTCTCCCGCGATGCGCTGATGGAGGCGCTCTACAACCGCAAGACCACGCCGTTCGACCGCTCGATCGACATGCACATCAGCCATCTGCGCAGGAAGCTCGAGCGCAATCGCACGCTGATCAAGACCGTGCGCGGCGTCGGGTATCAGTTCTGCCGCACGCCGGCCGAGGGCGCCGAATGAGCTGCGGCTGGGGCTGCTTTTTGGCGGCAATAAAAGAGGAAGGCCCGGCAACATTGTGTCTCCGAAATCCCTTGAGACCGCTCCCTCACGGTCGCGGCCCCCTTCCGAGCCGCGCGCGTCAGCAAGCGGTAAGCGAACTTCGGCGGCAGCGCACTGGTAGCGGCGCGCGCCGGCCGCGCCAGGCGCCGCCTAACCCATGAGAACGCTCTTCACGAAAATCCTGCTCTGGTTCCTGGCTGCGATGGTCATTACCGTGGCTGGATTCGTGCTCATCACCACGCGAACTTTCACCGCCCCGCGCGAGCATCATGGCCCGCCCCATGGTCCCCCGCCTCACGTTTTCGGACGCATGCTCAGCTTTGCGGTCGAGGAAGCCCGCCACGCTTATGAGGCCGGTGGGCGCCAGCAACTTGCGGCTTACATGGACCGGCTCGACCACACGTTTCACGCACCGGGCGTCTTCACAGACGCCAGCGGCCGCGACCTACTGACCGGCGCCGACCGTCGCGAGCTGCTGGCGCAAGCGGCGAGGGGGCCGCACTTGTTCGCGCCGCCGGTGCTGGCCAGAGAAAGCGCCGATGGCAAGTACTGGCTCTTTCTTTTGCCGCCGCACGGCCGACGCTTCTCATTCTTCTTGCCGCAGTATTTGTGGATCGTCGGGGCCATGGCGCTGCTGTCCTACGCGTTCGTGCTATACCTGACCTCGCCTTTGCGTAGCCTCAAGCGGGCGGTCGAGAAGTTCGGCCGCGGCGATCTCGCCACGCGCACGAATTCCACCCGCCGCGACGAGTTCGGCGAGCTGGCGCGCACGTTCGATCAGATGGCCGGCCGCATCGAAACGCTGCTCACGGCTGAGCGGCGGCTGCTGCTCGACATCTCGCACGAGCTGCGAAGCCCGCTGGCGCGTCTTTCGGTCGCGGTCGAGCTGGCGCGGTCGGGCGAGGACCGCGAGGCCGCGCTGAATCGCATTGAGAAGGAAGCAGACCGGTTGAACTCGCTGGTGACGGAGCTGGTTCAGGTGACGCGGGCCGAAGGCGATCCGTTGTCTTCGCGCAGCGAGCCGCTGCGGGTGGATGAGCTGCTGGCCGATCTCGCAGAGGACTGCGGCCTGGAGGCCAAGGCGCGCGGCTGCCGGATCGAGCTGAAGGCCGCGCCGCCGATCGCCCTTTGCGGCGATCCCGAGCTGCTGCGCCGTGCCGTCGAAAATGTGGTGCGCAATGCCATCCGCCACGCGCCGCCCGAGAGCGCAGTCGAGATCGGACTCGAGAGGACCGCGGCCGCGGCGCGCATCTCGGTTCGCGATTACGGTCCGGGGGTACCGCCCGAGCACCTGGCGCGCATCTTCGATCCGTTTTATCGGGTGGATACGGACCGTAACCGCTCCAGTGGAGGCGCGGGCCTGGGCCTGGCGATCGCGCGCCGGGCCGTCGAGTTGCACAAGGGGCGGATCGAGGCGCGCAACGCGGAGCCGGGGCTGCTGGTCGAGATCGAGCTCCCGCTCAGCTTCGCGGGCGCCGCGCCGGCCAGCCCGGTGTGAGTTCTGACCGGCTGGCTTCGTCCGTTCCTCTCCTAACCGACTTCGCCATCGGTTCCGGTCCAACGGTGTGAGGCTATGGCTGAGCGTGCTCGCCTACAACTCTGGGGAATGTGCGGCGGCGATTGTATACTGACCAGGACACGCGAGTCCAGGGTGAAAATTCGTGGTACGATTTCTCCGGGAGTTACTCTGAATCAGATGCGCCCCGACGCCAGCATATGTCAGAAGTTTGCGCGGAGGATCAACGACGAGATCGCCTTCGGGCAGCACTTCAACTACGTCTTTGTTGAAGCACTTCAACAGCAGCTCATCACCCAGGACACCAAGCGTCGCTTCGGGATTGCGCTTGAGGCTCCCCTCAGCTTGTATGACTGGGCGAAACCGTCCTTGGAACGTCCTTCCCAAGTTGCGACTGATCTATCTGCTGGACCTGCTGGGAGCATTTGTCGAGGAATACGTCGCACAACGTGAATCGGTGCCCCCAGGAAAGGCAGAGGGTGAGCTGCGCCGCAAATGTGCGTCAGGGTGGACAAAGCAGCACCCGGACATACCTCTATCATCTACTAGTCTCCTCAATCTTGCATTCGTAAACTTTGCGCTTCATAAGATGTATGGAACGGACTTCTCTTCCGTGCAGGAGGGATGCTTTTGGGAAGCGGGGCCTCTCAGAAAGTGCCTCGTTCACGAGGGTGGCATTATTCCGGATCAACCTTACTTGGCTGTGCTCCAGGAAACCGTTAGGGAACTCGGCGCCAAGAATGAGGTTCACTCCGGACTCGTGATCTCCGAAAAGTTCCTTTGGGCGTATATTGAGGGTGCTCGGGCGTTCCTCAAAGCCTGCGAGCCCCTCCCCTGATGCAGGCGAGGAGCGGCCACCACGAGTGCCAAGAAATCTTTGCAGGTATGAGGCCGCGTTTCGAGTGCCGTGTTTCGGTAGCGAGTAAGTTTCGATTTCCGGCCCTCTGACCACCCCGGCCCCGGGGCGCTCTCATCCGCCATAGCCGACGACAGCCGTTTTGCCACTCCGTTTTAGCGTGTGATAGGGTGAGGGGGATGCGAAACTACATCTGGGCGTTATGGGGTCATTGGGTGGCTCTCATGAGCGGTTTGGTTGGACTGCTTATTACCGTGGGCCTCCGCATCGGGCGCCAATTCTCCACCAATATCAGCCTGTGGTCTGACATTCCAGATTGGCTGTTTGCTTGCGTGTGTGCAACGGGCCTCCTGTGGGCTGGATACGCCGCGTGGGACGATGAACACCGAGCACTCGTTAATCTTCAAGAGCGCTTGAGATCCCCAGAATTTACAGGAGAATTGGAGTTCTTGTCGATCTGTTCGGTCGATTCAAGGGATCAGGACAGCTTCATAATAGCGATAGGAAGCATTATTAACCACTTTGGACCGCCAAGCGCCATCCTGAACTGGTCAATGAAGCTCGTCTTTGCGGACTGTAGGATCGTCCAAGGCGCTGTCCCGCTATGGAACGGTAAAGACATCCATCTGGAGTCTGCGCCCCCATACGAGCGGGAAGTGACCCTGGATGCCCATAAGTATTGGCCCACAACAACAAGTGAGGAGCCAATCCCAGCGGGCGGCGTCAAGTCTGGATGGTTCTGGGCTGATTTCAGGGATACTGCTAAAGAAATGATTCTTGAAAGCAAGCCTGATCTTGTCATTGAATTTACGGATGCTATAACTAAGAAGACACATCAGATTGTGAGACCGCTAACATGCGGGGTCGGGCAGCCACTTTTTGGGTTGGATGACGTGCACAATAGATAGGCGGTTCTATGCGGGAGATCGGAGCGCTCGTGATGGTAGCGTATCAGGGGGACGTAGCTCAACCCGAGCAGCCCCCACCGGCTTTACACCAACTGGCTGTGCTTCTTGCCGAAGAGCGCGTAGATCGTCAGGCCGATCGCGAGCCAGACGAAGAAGCGCACCCAGGTTTCGAGCGGCAGGCTCAGCATCAGCACCAGGCAGAAGCGCGATGGAAATCATGCGGCAGCCACGGCACGCCCGGCATCGCGGAAGCCGCGCGGCCGTTCGGGTTGCTTCGCCGCAGCACGATCACGCCCGCCGAGACGACGATGAACGCGAACAGCGTGCCGATGTTGGCGAGGTCGGCGAAGGTGCCGATGTCCCAGATTCCCGCCGGAATCCCCACGGCCAGCCCGGCGACCCAGGTGCTGACGTGCGGCGTCTTGATGCGCGGGGTGGACCTTCGAGAATGCGTTGGGCAGCAGGCCGTCGCGCGACATGGCGAACCAGATGCGCGCCTGGCCGTATTGAAACACCAGCAGCGAGGACACCATGCCCACCATCGCGCCCAGGACTGACCCAGCTGCCGGATGCCGTTGTAGCCCAGCGCCTTCAGCGCGTCGGCTACCGGCGCGTCGCCGTGTCCAGCGTCTGTCCACGGCGCGATGCCGGTGAGCACCAGCGCCACCGCGACATAGAGCACCGTGCAGACGATCAGGGTCGCGATGATGCCGAACGGCAGGTCGCGCTGCGGGCTCGCGGCACTCTTCGGCCGCCGTCGAAACCGAATCGAACCCGATGTAGGTGAAGAAGACGATGGCCGCGCCGGTCAGCACGCCGGGAAACCCGTTGGGCATGAACGGATGCCAGTTGTCCGGTGTTCACGGCGCTGCGCCGCGCCGATGACGAAGATCAGGATGGCGCGCGATTTTGATCAGCCACCATGACGTTGTTGGTCCCGGCGCTCTCGCGCACGCCGCGCACCAGAATCCAAGTCAGGATGAGCAGCATGATGAGCGCCGGCAAGTTGAACCAGTTGCCGGTGAGCTGGCCGCCGGCGACGATCGGGCCCGAGAGTTTGGCCGGCAGGTGGATGCCGAAGAGGCTATCGAGCAGGTCGTTGAAATACGCCGAGAACCCCACCGCGACCGCCATGTTGGAAACGGCGTACTCGAGGATCAGGTCCCAGCCGATGATCCAGGCGAAGATCTCGCCCAGCGTGGCGTAGGCATAGGTGTAAGCGCTGCCCGCGATCGGGATCATCGAGGCCAGCTCGGCGTAGCACAGCGCCGCGAAGCTGCACGCCAGCGCGGTCAGGATGAACGACAGCGAGATGCCCGGGCCGGCGCCGGGCCGGCCCAAGGTGGCAAGCGCGTGGCGGCCGTGCAGGATCAGGTCGAGCATCGGGCGCGTGCAGGATCGAGCTGGAGGCTAGCGTCTCGCCGGCGGCGGCGGTGCCGGTGAGGATGAAAATGCCCGAGCCGATCACCGCGCCGATGCCGAGCGCAGTCAAGCTCCATGGCCCCAGCGTTTTCCGCAGCCGCTTCTCCGGGGCCTCGGAGGCCAGGATCAGCTTGTCGATATTCTTGGTGCGAAGTAATTGCGACACGCTTGATTTGGCGCGCCGGGGGATCGGCGCCAATTCCCGCCTTTGGAACTGCCTGCCTCGACCCGTTTATCTCTCGCAACCGCGGCCGCCGGAGAGCGCCGGACGAAATGGCCGAGGCGCTCCCTGTTTATTGATCCTCGCACAATGGAGTGACAATTCTCGCTCGCCAAGACCGCTCCCTGACGGTCGCGGCTCGGATTCGGCGTGTCACTGTAATTGCGAAGCTCCCACGGACTGCCGCTATCTCTTCCTCTGTCCCTTAGCGATCTTCGGCACTTTGCGCTTTTGCGAACCGCGCGCGACGCCGGCTGGCCGCGCAGCCTTCGGCGGCGCCTTCTTCCGCTGTGCTCTCTTCAGCTTCTTGCGTTCCGCTCTGTCTTGGACTGTTTTGGTGTTCATTCGTGTGGTTTCAATCCTGCGTATTTTTCGACGATCTTCTTCAACCCGTAACCTGGAAAGCTTACTGTCAGTTTCGCATCATCGCCCTCGCCTTCGCGGCGTACGATCGTGCCGCGGCCGTAGCGCGGGTGGTCGATCACCGAGCCGACGCCCATCTTGCGGCCGCGCGCCGCGGCAGCGCTCTTTGCCGCTCGATCCGGAATGCCGCCGGCAGGCTGCGGCTGATTTACGGGCGGACTCTGGGCGGGGAAATCCTTCCCGCGAGCGGCGAAGAACTCCGCGATGTTATCCAGAGAATTATACGTCTTACCGGTGTAAGTGTTCTTGCGCGCGATTTCGCGGACCTCGCGTTGCTCGGAAAACAGATCGGCTTCGTGCGCGGCCGCCCTCCTACCGAGCGGTCCGATTAACTCTGCCGGAAGCTCGCCCAGGAAGCGCGAGGGAACGCTCTGGCTGGCCTGGCCACCGCCCCAGCGGCGCCGGTAGTGCGCCCAACTCAGCGTGAGCCTTTTCTGGGCGCGCGTCATGCCGACGTAGCAGAGCCGCCGCTCCTCTTCGAGCAGGGTTTCGGAATCGAGCGAGCGGATGTGCGGGAACAAACCCTCCTCGAGCCCGGCGATGAACACAAACGGGAACTCGAGCCCCTTGGCATTGTGCAGGGTGAGAAGAGAGACCTGCGCGCGCTCGTCGATCGCGTCCGCTTCCGAGACCAGCGCGGCGTGGTCGAGGAACTCCGCAATGCCTTCGCCGCGCTCGGCCGCTTCGGCGGCCGCGTTCACCAGCTCGGCCAGGTTCTCGCGGCGCGTTTCGGAATCGGGCGAATCGGCGGTCTCGAGCACTTTGAGATACCCTGTGCGCTCGAGGATAAGCCTCACCACTTCATCCAGCGGCTCCTGCGTGCTCGCCTCGCGCAACTCATCGATCAGCTTCTTGAATGCGCCCAGCGCCGCGGCGGCGCGCGCGGGGAAGCGCTTCTCTTCGAGCATGCGGACGGCCGCCGGCCAGAGAGCCAGGCCGTTCTCGAGCGCGTAGCGTTCAATCTCCCCAGTCGTGCTTTTGCCGATGCCGCGCGCGGGCGTATTGACGATCCGCAGCAGGTTGACCGAATCCAGCGGCGAGAGCAGCACCTTCAGGTAGGCGAGCGCGTCTTTGATCTCCGCGCGCTGGTAGAAGCTGAACCCGCCGATCACCTGATATTGGCGCCCGTAGCGCCGCAGCGCCTCCTCGATCTGGCGCGATTGGAAGTTGGTGCGGTAGAGGACGGCGGCGCGCTCGCCGGGATGATCGCTGAGCGTTCGCTCGATGGAATCGGCGATGAACAGCGCTTCGTTTTCGGCATCGATAGCTTCGTAGATTCCGATCCGCGCGCCCGCTTGCGCCGCGCTCCACAGCCACTTGCCCTTGCGCTGCTTGTTGTGAGCCACCAGCGCGCTCGCCGCTTCGAGAATATTCTTGGTCGAGCGGTAATTCTGCTCCAGCCGGATGGTGAACGCGTCCGGAAAATCGCGCTCGAAATCGAGAATGTTACGGATATCGGCGCCGCGCCAACTGTAAATCGATTGGTCCTCGTCGCCAACCACGCACACGTTCTGGTGCGCTTCCGTGAGCAGCCTCATCAACTCGTACTGGCTGCGGTTGGTGTCCTGGTATTCGTCGATGAGCAGGTGCGCGAGGCGGCGGTTGTAAGCGCGCCGGACTGCCTCATCGTGCGTCAGCAGGCGCACGGATTCCAGCAGCAGATCGTCGAAATCGAGTGCGTTCGCCTGCCGCAGCCGGTCTTCGTATTCCTCGAAAACGGCCGCTAGCTGCCGCATCTTCGCGTCTTTGGCCGCGTTGTAAAAATCCTCCGGGCCTTGCTTGTGATTTTTCGCGTGGCTGATGCGCGACAGCGCCGCGCGGTGCTCGATAAATTGCTTTTCCTGCAGCCCGTGATGCCGGTACACGGCCTTGACGACGCCGAGCTGGTCGTCCTCGTCGTAGATGGTGAAGTTGCGCGTAAAGCCCGGACGCAGGTCTCGAAGCTCCTGCCCGTCCCGGCGGAGCAGCTTCACGCAGAAGGAATGGAAAGTAGAAACCACGAGGCCGGTCACCGGGTAGCGGCCCGCCAGCAGCGCCGCCACGCGCTCGCGCATCTCGTCGGCCGCCTTATTGGTGAACGTGACGGCGGCGATAGCGTACGGCGGCACGCGGTGCGCATGGATGAGATGAGCGATGCGGTGTGTGATCACGCGGGTCTTTCCGCTGCCAGCGCCCGCCAGGATCAGCAACGGCCCGCCCACGTAGGCAACCGCCTCGCGCTGCTGAGGGTTGAGAGGCTCTAGAAAATCCATTTGGGATGTTCGACTTGCGCGCTGCGGGCTACTGACAGCGGACCCTGTTCCGGCGCCGGCCGCACAGAACCACCACACTGTTAAGGGCTGAGTTTTGATTTTATCACGGGATGGGGGAAGGCTCATGTGTAAGGCATAAGGTTTCACCGCACATGTGGGCGCATCTTCCCCCGCAAATACCGTAGAGCTTGCTTCGTTTTTGGGGCTTTGTTCCTCCCGGCTCCTGTGGTACATCTAGCGCATGACCCGCAAACCGATGGGTACCTCCCCAAGCCCGATACCAGAACCCCTGCTAAGACGACTGCAACACTTGTACCATCGCAAGTATGCGGTCGATAACCTGATCCGCTCCTTAGAGAGCTATGGCCGCTGCCAGCAAGTGCGCGAGCCGAAAAAAAGAGCGGTTGCCTGACCACTCCCTGCACCCAAGTGCGTGCTGAACCAGTTGGCTACTTTCGGCGGCGTTAACCGCTGAACCCAGATACTCGGAGGAAACAAGAATTAAGCCCCGGCCAGGGGATGCTGGCTGGAAGGTGGGATCTGGCCGTTTGGCTTTACTTTCCTGGGGCCACCCTTGTAACCTGACAGTTTGCCGGCTCGCCATACTGGGTGAGGATATTCAGGATCCGCATTTCGTATGCCAGGGGCATCGAGGACCTCTATTGCATGCGGATGAGGGTATGAATGCCTCCCAGGATGCCGGCGATGGGACGGCATGCTGATAGATTTCGAACTAATCGGGCGTGCGCGCGATGGGGATCGTGCCGCGTACAACCGGATTGTCGAGGCCTATCGTAAGCGTATCCTGGGCACGATTGCGAGGCTGATTGGGCGGCCGGAAGATGTCGAAGATGTGGGCCAGGAAGTCTTTCTCCGGCTCTACTTCTCGCTCGATCAGTTGCGCTCGCCAGAAGTGTTCGAGCCATGGCTCTACCGGCTCAGCGTGAATGCCGCGTATGATTACTTGCGGCGCCAGCGGCGGCGGAAGGAGTTGCGTATGGCGGACCTTTCCGAGCAGCAGGTGATGGTGGCAGACGCCGTAGCGGGCAGTAAGCACGAGCGGGAGGAACAGCGGCGGAAGGGAGTCCGGGAGCTGGTCGATTCGCTCCTGGTCGCGATTTCCACCCAGGATCGGCTCTTGTTGACGCTGCGGGAAATCGAAGGGCTCTCGCTCAAGGAACTGGAAGCGATTTACGGCGTGAACGAGAATGCACTGAAGGTGAGACTTTTCCGGGCCCGGCAACGGGTCTTGAAGGTCTACACGGCAAGGAAGCGGGACTCCGGCGCTGTCCGGGGAACCGGAGGGTAGAGGGAATATGTCGCACCAGCAGGATTTGGATCGACGGGAGGCCGACGCCCGGCTCTTGGCCCTGTTTGGGGCTTATCGGGAGGCGCTTCCCGACCCGGACGCCAGCGCCGGTTTCATGCCCCGGCTCTGGGAACGAATTGAAGCGCGCCAGTCGTTCGCGTATGGTTTCAAACGGCTCGCGCAAGGGTTCATTACCGCCGCGGCCGTCGCCTCACTTGCCATGGGCGTGTATTTGGCGCGCCCGCCACGCCGACTCTCGCCGTTCTATACCCACAGCTACCTCGAGCTGCTCGCTGCAGGCCAGAACCACGACAATCTCGCCGACGCCGAGATTGTCCAGGCGGTCGAGGGAAGGACTCGATGAAGCGGGCGAGCCTTTCCATCGTTGTCTACATCGTTTTGGTCTTCCTGAGCGGTGTGCTGATAGGAAGCATTGGGGCCGGCCTCTACAACAGGCGCTCGGTGAGCGCCAGGGCCAGTCTGCCCAGCCCGGAAGAGTTGCGGCAGCGGTATGCCGAGGAACTGCGCACACGCCTGAAGCTGCAGCCCGGGCAAATCCAGAAGCTCAGCGCAATCCTCGACGAGACGCACGAGCGTTTCCGCAAATTGCACGAGAAGTATTGGCCTGAAGTCAAGGCCATTCAGGACGTGCAGGTCCAGCAGATCCGCTCCATCCTCAATAGCAGCCAGCTCGGTGAATACGAAAAGATGCGGGAGGAGAGGGAGCGCGAGCGGCAGCTCCGCGAACGGCGCTAATCGCGGTATTTAGGCGGGGCCGGACTACTTCGGTTGCCGGGCTTTCTTCTTCCCGGCCACAGGCTTCTTCTCGTCCGCAGCTTTCTTTTTTCCGGCTGCGGACTTCTTTTCGATGGCAGCTTTCCCAGCTGCGGGTTTCTTCTCTTCGGCAGCTTTCCCGGCTACGGGCTTCTCTTCTTCGGCGGCTTTCTTTTTCGCAACCGCGGGTTTCTCTTCGCCGGCGATTTTCCCTGCCACGGGTTTCTCCTCGGTGGCGGCTTGCTCTATCCCGGCTACGGGCTTCTCTTCTTCCGCAGTTTTCTTTTTCGCGGCTACGGGTTTCTCTTCGTCGGCGGCTTTTTCGACTACCGGCTTCTTTTCGTCGGCAGCTTTCCCGGCTGTGGGCTTTTGCTCCTCCGCGGCTTTCTTCTGCTCGCTGGCGGCCTTCTTCTTCTCGTCCGCAGCCTTCTTCTCGACCGCGGCCTTCGCGTACTTCTTCTGGAACCGATCGATGCGGCCGGCGGTGTCCATCAGCTTCTGGCGTCCGGTGTAAAAAGGGTGGCACTTGGAGCAGATTTCCACGCGGAGGTCGCCTTTGTGCGTGGAGCGCGTCCGGAAGGTGCTGCCGCAGGCGCAGATCACGTTGACTTCGTTATAAGCGGGGTGAATCTCAGGCTTCATGAGAACAGAGTGATCCTTTCACGATTTCGCGCGGAAAGTTTAGTATAGCAAAGCGCCGGAGGGACGCTGGCCCGCGCCCGGCCGCTTGCGAAGGCGCGCCAGAAAACAACCCCCGCCGCAGCCGTCAACTGGGCGGGGGTTGCCGGTAGCCAATAGGATGAGCCTGAGGCTCATCAGACCTCAGTGAGGCGGCCGTTCCGCAGGAACTTTGGCCTCGCCACTGATTTCAAGGCCGGCTACGTGAGAACAGGCGACTCAGGAGTCGGCCACCTCACGAGGGATACTACTGCCAGATGACATTTTCCTGGACCACCTCCTTTCTCAGTGATGCCCTCATCGTAAGAAATCCGCGGCATTCTTGTCAATGGAAAGGACGCCGCGCGGTGTACAACTTGGATGGCAGCGGCACCGGCAGAGGCCGGGCAGGCCCGGTCTCTACAGTTCCTTTGCCAGGAACCGGCACATGGCCAGGCCGTCCAAAAGATTGAATGGAAATTGACCGGTGGTGTAATGCCCGCACGGCAAGCTGAGCGCGCGATGCGGCAGGCCGCGCCTGCGAAACGCTTCTAAGACCTGCTGGGAGTAGACGGGCAGGAAACTGGTGTCGTAGCGCGCCCAGATGAGCAGGGTCTTCAGGCCGCGGCCAACCAGCCGGCCGATGTAACTGGCCGGACTGATGACGGCCCAGTACTCGCGCAGCTCGTCCTCGGTCACCTGCTGGGCAAGCCCTTCGCGGACGTGCCGGGTCGAAAGACCGGTCCAGACCACATCGGAGAAATACATCGATACGTGGTTGAAGACGCCCGTGCGGATGCGGCTATCGTGAGCGGCTGCGATGAATGCGATGCACGAGCCGAGGCTGGTGCCAAGGACGCCGAGTTTCGTGTAGCCCTGCTGCTCGAGCCAGTCCAGACACGCGCGGGCATCGATGACCGATTGCCGTGAGGCATGGATGGTGCGGCCGACGTTGCTTGAAACATGATAGTCGGCGCGCTCGGTTTCGGCGGGCTTACGGCGGTCGTGGTAGGCGAGGCTCATCCGCAAAGCTGTCACTCCGAAACGGTTCAACAAGCGGCAGAGGCCGGCATGTCCCTGGGCGCCGGCGTTCCATTGCGGCAGCACCAGCACGGCCCGGCCCCGGTCGTGCGCGGCAGGAAACAGGTCCGCATGCACGAGGTTGTTTTCGGGATAAGGGGTCGTAAGCGGGCTCGTGAACGTCAGGTGGCACCCGTCGCAGCGGTAGTCCGAAGGCTGCCGGTAAGAGAAGAACGCTTCGGAGGCGTCCAGCGCGCGCGCGGTGCGCTCACGGACCGGCCGGCGCTCGTCGCCGTTGGCGGGCTCGATCTCCAGCCACTCGAGGCCCCACTCGAACGGGCGTACGATCCGGTTCTTGTCGCGGCTGGCGAGCCGTCTCTCCCAGGAATCGATCCACCGCGCGTATAGGCGTGGCATGAAGGGAGAATCATTTTAACAGACAGCCGGGATGAGCGCCGCGTGGCGGGTGCGGGAGAAGCGCCTGTTGAAGGAAAACCCGGAGACCGTCTGCTGCGGGCCAAAAAAACCCCGCCTGAAGCGGGGTAGGGAGAGCTGAACAAACTCGGTGAGGCAACTGCCCCAAAGCGTTCGTTAACCTCTATAGTGTTGCCTACACTAAGGGCAATCGATCTTCCAAATGGAAGTTGCAGATAATGCGCGGCTGGAGCGGTTGCCGCCTTCCGTTTTCGGTATGCCCGCCGCTTGGGACGCTACAGAATTTTGAAGCGCCGGCGCGGTACAATACCTCGGGTGACCCCGGCTCCGGTTTCAGATGCTGTGCGCGTAGGCCATTGCGAGACTGTGCTTCCGGCGTGCTTGGCGCGGAAGGCCCTGGCGGGTTTCTTTCTTTCCGGCTTGTTGTTGTCCTTTCCCGGCGCCATCTTGCCAGCCTGGCGGCATTACTTGACCCAGGATTTTCTCACGGTGGGGAATTACTTCCTCAGCATGAATCTGGGCATTGGGGCGTCGCTCGCGGCCGTCCGGTTCCTGATTCGCAAGCGCGATATTTCACGATCGCTGATTATTGCTTCGAGCCTCGCGTACGCATCCTTCATGTTCCTCGCATTCGTGCCGGTCGCGGCTTCGCCGTGGTGGCGAATGGCCGGTCTGTTCGGCATCGGCTGCGGCGCCGGCCTGTTGAACACGGGGGTGTTTCAGGCCGTTTCCAGGCTATACCAGCGGGACCGGACCGCGACCCTCAACCTTGCGGGCGTTTTGTTCGGGCTCGGCTGTGTTTTGATTCCCGTGCTCATCGCCGGGACGTTTTACGCCTACACGGTGCAGAGTATTCTGATACTCGTCGCACTCATACCGGCCGGCTTCATCGTCCTGTATGCGCGCTCGCGCTTCAGCTTGGAAACGCCTGCCGGAGAGTCGTCCTGGCGGCGGGCGCTGGCCGATTTTAAAACCCCGACCGCGGTGCTTTTCACGCTGCTGCTGTTCTTCCAGTTCGGCAACGAGTGGTCCATCGCGGGCTGGCTGCCGCTGTTTCTTATGCAGCGGCTCGGTATCAGCGCGGAGTCATCGTTGCTCATGCTCGCCCTTTACTGGCTGGCGTTGCAGGTGGGGCGCGTGGCCGTGTTTTGGCTTTTGCCCGCGGTGAGCCATGGGAAGCTGCTGATGGGCAGCGTGGCCGCAGCTCTGTTCGGCTGCACGATCCTTAGCTCGACCGATAACCGCTTCGGCGCGGTCGCGGGTATCCTCCTGGTTGGCGGCGGCTTCGCTTCGGTTTACCCCCTGGTTGCCGAGAAAATCCGCGGGCGCTTTCCGTATTACCACCCCGGTTTCTTCAATGGCATCTTCTCGTTCGCACTTACCGGCGGCCTGCTCGCACCGTGGTCGCTGGGATTCTTCGCGGACATGTGGGGGATTCGGGTTGTGATGGCGCTGCCGCTGCTCGGCACGCTGATGGTCTTTGTCCTGCTGCTCCTGATCTGGGCCGAGGCGAAATTGAAGGCGCTAGCGTAGCCGCGGGGCTGGTCTATCATGCGCTGGCTCCTGATGCTTCCGCTGCTCTGGACTCCGGCACAGAGTCCCCAGCAGCCGGCACCTGACCGTTTACCGGTCCCAACAACGTGCGGCCAGCCGCCCGAGGCGTCCGCCGCGCGGTTGGCACTCCACCAAGGGAAGCATGCGGCGCCGTTCCGCCCTCTCGGGCGGCGGATTAAGGCGGCGCTGCGGTCGAGCCCGGCTGGGGCGCGCGCGTTTTGGGGAATTGAGGTCGCCGATCCGGGCCGGGGGACAGTGCTGTACCAGTTGAACGCCGAGCGGTTGTTCGTTCCCGCTTCGAACGCCAAGCTGTTCACCACGGCGCTGGCGCTGGTGCGGCTCGGCCCGGATTACCGGTTCGAAACTACGATTCGCGCCATGGAAGCTGCCGATCGATCCGGCCGGATCGCGGGCGATCTGACGCTGGTTGGCGGCGGCGACCCGATGCTTTCCGCACGCGCGGCGCCGTACCGGAAGGGGCCGGTCACCGGGGAGCCATTGCAAGCGATCGAGGCGCTTGCAGACCAAGTGGCCGCGCGCGGGGTGCGCCGCGTCGATGGCGACGTTATCGGTGACGACACCGCCTACGTTTGGGAGCCATATCCCGAAGGTTGGACGACCGACGACGTTTTGTGGGACTGGGGCGCGCCGGTGAGCGCGCTCACGGTGAACGACAACGTGATTACGATTACGCTGCGCGCCACGGAACCGGGGCGTCCGCCGGCGATCTCGCTCTCGCCTGCGCTCGAGTATTACTCGATTGATAACCGTGTGCGCGTGGGCCAGGGGTTCGAGACGAAAGTGAATGTCGAGCGGCTCACCGGTTCGCGGGAGCTGCGGCTTGGGGGAACGCTTGGCGCGGGCGCCGAAACGACGCTCGCTGTGGCCATCGACGATCCGGCCGCTTACGCCGCCGGCGCGCTCAAGGGTGCGCTCGAGCGGCGAGGCGTCACGATTCGCGGGCGCGCGGTGGCGCGGCACCGTTTCGAGAACGAGGTTGGCGATCTCCTGGCTGGTGAAGGCCCGCCCGCGCCGGCCGCCGGCGTCGAACTGGCGCGGCGCGTATCTCCGCCGCTTTGGGAGCTGCTCCAGATCATCGACAAAGCCAGTGTGAACCTGCATGCCGAACTCATGCTGTGCGAAGTGGGGCGTGTTCGCCGCGGCATCGGAAGCCGTGAAGCCGGTTTGGAGGAGATGAAGGCGTTTCTCGGCGAGGCCGGCCTCGATCCCAGCGCTTACTTTTTCGCGGATGGCTCCGGGCTTTCGCGATATGACCTGGTTACGCCGGAGGCCGTTGTTGATCTGCTCCGGCATATGTATTTATCCGAGCACCGGGAACAATGGCTTTCCCTACTGCCGCAGGGAGGCGAAGACGGAACGCTGGCGGACCGGTTCAGCGGCCAGCCAGCCGCGCGGCGGATACACGCCAAGACCGGCTCCGAGGAACACGCGCTGGCGCTTTCGGGTTATGCGGAATCGAAAACGCATGGGATGCTAGTCTTTTCCATCCTCGCGAACAACTTCAACGCGCCGGCGGCCGAGATGCGGGCGCTCGCCGATAAGATCGCGCTGCTGCTGGTTAAGTGAAGGGTGCGGCGCTGCGGAACCTGGGCCAGGAAGCCTTGCCAAGAGGAGCGAGCCGTCTATACTAAAGAGGGAGGAGTTAGATTTTCCTACTTTGTGACCATGGCCATCGTCAATAAAGCTTTTGAAACGGCAGTTTTGGTATCTGGCGATAAGGACTACCCTGAGACCGTGCGGACTGTGAAGAACATGGGGCTGCGCGTGGAGATCGTCTCTTTTTGGAAGAGCCTATCTCAAGAATTGGTTGCGGAATCATCTGCCCCGGTGGCTTATTTGGACGATATCCGCACATGCATCGAACTTCCAACTCCTGACAGCGAAGCCGATAAACTTGTGCAACCCGAGCAGAGCGGCTGCTAAGCAAGGAGGCTAGCTGTGCCTGACACAACACTTGTTATGATTTGCGTTTACTTTGCGATTGTCCGTCTCGTCTACTCACTCCTTGAGCGAAGAGAACGCCGCTTTGTCCTTTGGGAACTGGCCTCCGACGCTGGGTTTGTGGGAATCAGTCTTGTCCTTCTCTCCTATTGCCCGACGACACGTGCCTCGTTCCTGGTCCTGCTAGTGTACGTGCTTTCGGCACTCTTGCCTTACGCTATGGAACGTAAGGCCCCGATCGAAGCCACTGGAATGATGGATACCGGGGGGCGACCGATAGTGTGGTTCGGTCTTGTTGATTCGGTTTGGGTGACTTGTATGGGCGCAACGTGTGCTCTGATCCTCGCCGGCTACGGGGAAAACGTCATCGGCCCACTACCACCGAGGCATCGGTCAGCAGACTTCTATCAAGCGGCCATCGCGGAAGCGAGCTTTTTCTTGGGCTTCATCACGAACGCCATCTTCGCAGGGGGAGCGGCGCTCAGTGGCTGCATGGCAATCTTGTGGGCTGGCGAGATATGGCGGAAGTGGCGCGGACGAGGCACGGTGGAGCACACCCAGTATCTGGCGCAAACCGTCGCATCCCAAAAGATGGTATTTGCGTACTTCGCTATGGTAGTTGCAGCTATCGGATGGGCAGCAGTGCCCATCCACACCCGTATGATCGACTTGCGGGAGATGATGCCTCTGCCGAGGTGACCGGAAAAGGCACTGTCAACGTGTGTTCCGGCGCGTGCGTCACAGTAATCCCTTGCAACACCTTCTCCAGCTCCTTTTGGCTCACGGCCGGGCCGAATTTTATGGTGTGGCGTTCGATCATTGAAAAGTTGGTGTGTTATGATGCCTGTTGATTGGAGGCGCACATGCGCATCGACTGGTACACAAAGACGGTTCTTACGCTCGTCGCCGTGCTCTTGGCAATGGTTGCTCTCAAACCGATGTTTCAACCTGAATCTGTAAACGCTCAGATGACGGTCGCGGGCCCTCCTCCCTACGCCTATTTAGCGCCGCAGGCGGGTGATGCAACCGCGGATGGAGGGAAGCACTTTATTGATCTCCGAAATGGAAAGCTGTGGATGTGCGACTTCAAAGGTTGCACAGTCGATGGCAGGTATCCCCTAGAAAAAACACGCTAGATTGGCGGCTTAGAGCAGGCCGGGAAGCCCCTTTGCCCGACGGATGGGGCTTGGGGGCGGGGAGCAAACGGACCGGCGGCCGGGGTGCTTACGAACTTCCGGGATGGCCGATACGGCTGTGATGGCGGCTGTAACTGAAGTAGACCACCAGGCCGATGATGAGCCAGCCAATCAAACGCGCCCAGTTGATCCATCCCAGCTTGTACATCATGTATCCGTTGAAGCCGATGCCAAGAATCGGCACCAGAGGCACCCAGGGCGTGCGGAAGGGCCGCGGTTGACCGGGATTGGTGCGGCGCAGCACCAGCACCGCCGTTGAGACGATCACGAACGCCAGCAGGGTGCCGATGTTCACCATCTTTCCGATATCGTCGATGGGCGTGAGGCTTCCTACGATCGCGGCCAGCAAGCCCACCGCCATGGTGTTCTTCCAGGGCGTGCGGAACTTGGGATGAACCGCGGCGAAGAACCTGCGGGGCAGAAGGCCGTCGTTGGCCATGGAATAGAGCACGCGGGTTTGGCCCAACAGCATCACCAGCATCACGCTGGTCAGGCCGGCTAGCGCTCCCAGGGTGATGATGTGCGACGCGGCTGTCAACCCGCGGTCCAGGAACGCCCGCGCGATCGGCGCCTCGATATTCACGTCCCGCCAGGGAACCATGCCCGTGAGCACCGCCGCGACCAAGATGTACAGCACCGTGCAGACCAGCAGGGAGGCGATGATTCCGATGGGCAGATCGCGCTGCGGATTCCTGGCCTCCTGCGCGGTGGTCGAGACCGCGTCGAATCCGATATAGGCGAAAAAGATGTAGGCCGCGCCCGCGCCAATGCCCGAAAAGCCGTTGGGAGCAAACGAGTGCCAGTCGTGGCCCCAGTTGGCCGCGTTGATATACTTTGCGCCCAGGCCGATCACGAACAGGACCACCGAAATCTTGATCGCTACGATGGCCGCATTGAAGCGCGCGCTCTCCCGGATTCCGACCACGAGGATCGCCGTAATGATCAGCGCAATCACGAACGCCGGCAGGTTGAAGCCGAATTCGACGCCGAAGACGCGCGGCGCTCCAACCAATGCGTGCGCGCGCTGGGCCAGCTCGGGCGAATTCGCCGCTAGAATCTGAGTGACCCGCACCAGAAACGGCTGGGTCCCCGGCGCCAGGCTGGGATCTAGCGTGTGGGTCATCTGGCGCGCCACGATGTTCTCGGCGGCGCGCAGAGCCGTCCAGTGGTCGTAAGCCAGCCAGAGCGGCATCTTGACGTGAAAAATATCCAGCAGCTCGATGAAGTGGTTGGACCAGCCGGAGGAGACCGTGCTCGCACCCATCGCGTATTCCAGCGTCAGGTCCCAGCCGATAATCCACGCGAACAGTTCGCCGAGTGTGGCATAGGCGTAGGTGTACGCGCTGCCGGCCAGGGGAATCATGGCCGCGAATTCTGCGTAGCAGAGTCCTGCGAAGGCGCAGCCCAGCCCCGAGACGACAAACGACAACATGAGCCCCGGGCCGGCATAGTGCGCACCCAGGCCGGACAGCACGAAAATGCCGGCGCCGACGATTGCGCCTACGCCCAGGGCCGTCAATTGAATCGGGCCGAGCGTGCGCCTCAGCGTGTGCTCGCCCGACTCCTGCGCCTCGTGAACCAGCAGATCCAGCGGCTTGGTTCGAAATAGCCGGTTCGCCATTCACTCTCCTTGCGGCCGCGATCGCGCCCGCCAGACGAAGTAAACCGGAACGCCAAGCAGCACGATAATCAGGCCCGGCCAGGTGTATTGCGGCTTATAAAGTAAAAGTAAGACCTCAATCAAGCTGGCGGCTGCGATATAGATTGCGGGCAGAACGGGATAACCAAAGGCGCGGTAGGGCCGCTCCATATCGGGCCTGGTTCGCCGGATTACAAACACACCGGCGATGGTCAAGATATAAAAAAGTAAGACGGCGAAGATCACATAGTCGAGCAAATTGCTATAGGTGCCGCTCAGAGTGAGGAGGCACGCCCATATGCACTGGACAACCAGGGACGTGGCCGGGATATGCCGCTTGGGATCGAGCCGGGCGACGCCCCGGAAGAATAAGCCATCGACGGCCATTGCATAATAGACGCGGGCGCCCGCCAGCGTCATGCCGTTGATGCAGCCGAAAGTGGAGATCATGATCGCGGCCGCCATCACCTGGACCGCAACCGGGCCGAGCATCACCGAAACCGCGGCCGTCGCCACGCGATCCTCAGGCGCATGCTGGATGGCTTCGAGCGGCAGTAACTTGAGATAGACAAAGTTAGTCAGAATATAGATCGCCGAGACGATGAAGACGCCGAGGGCGAGCGCGAGCGGCACGGTGCGCCGCGGATTGCGGACCTCGCCCGCGGTGAACGTAACGTTGTTCCAGGCATCGGAGGCGAACAGAGCGCCGACCGCTCCGACGCCGACCAGCCGGATGGCCGTGAACGTCCAGCCCGCGCCATCCCAAAAGCCGCCGAAGTTGCGCGCCACCGCCTGGGGATTGCGGCCCACAAGGAATCCGAATCCTACCAGGCCGAGCAGGGCCGCCACCTTGGCCGCGGTGAACGTGTTTTGCACCGCCGCGCCGGTGCGCACGCCGCGGGTGTTTACCCATGTCAGAAAGATCACCACCGACATGGCGATCAGTTGTTGGGAGCTCACGTGCAAACGCCCGGCGCCGGCCAGAACGTTATGAGCCGAGATCCACGGCACGAACACGCCGGCGAACTTCGCGAACGCCACCGCCACCGCGGCGATGGTGCCCGTTTGGATGACCAGAAAAAGCGTCCAGCCATAGAGGAAACCGCTGAGCGGGCCGAAGGCCTCCCGCAGGTAGACGTACTGGCCGCCGGCCTGCGGCATCGCGGAGGCGAGCTCGCCATAGCTCAGCGCGGCGATCAGCGTCAGCGCCGCCGTCACGAACCACGTCATCATCAGCAGGCCGGGCGAACGCACCTGCCGCGCAATGTCGGCGGGCACGATGAAAATGCCCGACCCGATCATCGAGCCGATCACGAGCGCCGTGGCGTCGGTGAGGCCGAGGCCCTTGACGAATCCGGCGGAACTCAACTGTTCACGGCTCGTTGCCATTCCCTCATCCGCGCCCGCACGCTCTCGAACGTGCAAATCTCCGGCAGCATACCATGAATGACGGCCACGGAGTCCGCGCCGGCCTCCAGGACTTGGCGCGCATTCGCCAGAGTGATTCCCCCGATTGCGATCAGGGGCAATTGAACCGCTTGCCTCAGCTTCCGCAGCGTTTCGAGGCCGATCACCGGATCCGGATTCCGCTTCGACTGCGTTTCAAAAATCGGTCCAATTGCCAAATAGTCCACCGGCCCGGCGGCAGCGGCGGCAAGCTGCGCGGCATTGTGCGTGGAAAAGCCGAGGATGCGGTCAGGGCCGATTAATCGCCGGGCATCGCTGGGCGGCAAATCGTCCTGGCCCAAGTGAAGGCCGGCATCGACGAGCAGCGCGATATCGGCGCGATCGTTGACGAGGAACAGGGCGCCCGCCCGGCCGCACAATTCGGCGACGCGCTCCACCATCTCGAAGACCGCGCGGCCGAACTGGCCCTTGTGGCGGAACTGCAAAATCCCGGCGCCCGCTTCCAACAACGCCGCGGCAGCCGTCTCCGCTGAGCAGCCCCGGCGAGAAAGAGTTTCGGTATCCAGGATCGGGTAGATTCGCGGCAGATTGCCGCGTGCTCTCGGCATTGGAATGATGAAAGACATCATAGCAGTTCCCCGGCGTTTCACTCTCCGCGGGATGCTTGACATATCTTTACAGACCAGTCAGAGTACACTGGAGGAAAATGGGGTCTGAGGAATGTGGATAAAGAAGGCTGTGTATAGTTGGTGTGCGCTCATCTTTGCTCTTCTAACGGCGGCTGAATTGGGATTCGGGCAGACGGGCCGCCCCCCTGTGGCTCGTGGCCGCAAGCCAGCGGGTACGGCGCCGAAGAGCGCTTCCGATGAACCACTGGCGAATTTCCAGGGCGCCCTGCGCGGCATCGAGAAGAGCGTGCTGACGCTCGAAGACCCGGAAGGGCACTTGGTGCAGTTCTACTGCTCGAAGAAAACGAGCTTTTACAATGGCTCGAAGAAGATCAAGCGATCTGGCCTTAAAGCTGGCGACCCTCTGTCCGTGGAAGCGCGGCGGGGGCTGGATGGCGCGCTCGAGGCTGTTCACGTCCGCCTGGAATCGCAGAAAAAACCGTGAGTGACAAGCAAAACAGTATGAGAAGACATATCCGTTTCCCGTTTGCATGTATGAATTACAAACCCGCCGAAGGGCTTGTGTGTGGTGTTGGTTGCCAGCCGGAAGTTGAGTGTGATTCCGTCGCATCACGGGGCCGGATGAACTGTGGCCGGTCCATCTTGCTCGCCGGCCTGGTCGCTTCCATGGTAAGTTTTCCGCTGTTCGCCGGGCCTCCTTCCCCCCGTCTCCGCGAGAGCCTGGAGAGCGGCCGGACGTTTACTCTGCGAGGCACCATTCACCCGCGTCTCGCCTCAGCCGTAGATGAAGGAGAGGCGGCAGCGTCGCTTCGACTGCCGCGGATCACCGTCCATTTCACGATGACGGATGCGCAGCAAGCAGACCTGGAGCGTTTGTTGCATGCGCAGCAGTATCCCTCCAGCCCGCAGTACCACCAGTGGCTGACGCCGGAGCAATTCGCCGGCCGGTTTGGGCTGAGCGAGAGCGACATGGAGCAGATCATGGGATGGCTCCGACAGAAGGGATTTACCGATATCCGGCCGGCGCGCGGCCGGATATTTGTGACCATGTCCGGAACCGCGTCCCAGGTACGGCTCGCTTTCGGGACCGACATCCACCGCTATCGAGTGAATAGGGAGCTGCACTACGCAAATTCGACCGATCCCGTGTTGCCGCGGGCGCTGGAAGGCGTGGTGAGCGGCATCAGTGGCCTGAACGATTTCCGTCCGCGGCCGCGTGCGATACGGAAAGGTTCCGCGGCGGTCGGGCCGAGGTACACTTCGAGTATTACCGGGTACACCTTCCTCGCCCCGGACGATTTTGCGATTATCTACCACGTTCAGCCGCTCTATAATGCCGGCATCGACGGCACTGGCCAGAAAATCGCGATTGCGGGGCAAACCGACATACAGGTCTCCGACATCGAAGCGTTTCAGGCCGCCTCGGGCCTTCCCACCAAGGATCCACAAATCGTTCTGACTGGACTCGATCCCGGCGGCATTCCCTGCGACCCCAACCTCAACGACGTTCCCAGTTGCGGCGACCTGGAGGAGGCTGACCTGGATATCGAGTGGGCGGGCGCGGTTGCCAGAGGCGCGACGATCGTCTTCGTGAATTCGCTGGACGCTCTAGGTACGTCCGCACCGTACGCCATCGACCAGAATTTGGCTCCGGTCCTCGGAATTTCTTACGGCGAGTGCGAGGCCGATGCCGAAAGTGATGGGTCGGCAGGCAACCTGAATCCAGTTTTTCAACAAGCCAATGCGCAGGGAATCACGGTCGTGGCTGCATCGGGCGATCAGGGGGCGGCGGATTGTGACCCGTTAAATGCGAGCGGGGTAGCTCCTATTCCGGCGTCGGACGGTCTGGCAGTCGACTTTCCCTGTAGCAGCCCTTACGTTACCTGCGCCGGGGGCACCGAGTTCAACGAAGACGGCGGGACGTACTGGAGTTCGAGCAACAACAGCAGGGGGGGCTCCGCGCTTTCCTACATTCCGGAGATTACCTGGAACGACACCGCTATCGATGGATCGCTGTCTGCCAGCGGCGGCGGCGCAAGCGAACTATTTGCCAAGCCCTCCTGGCAAGCGGGGCCGGGCGTGCCGGCCGATGGCGCCCGCGACGTTCCGGACATCGCTCTCAGCTCGTCGGCGGACAACGACCCTTTCCTGATCTGTTCATCGCCCGACTACGAGGGGCTTGAAGCGTGTACGAATGGTTTCCGGGATACCCAGACTTATTTGGATGTTGTTGGCGGCACTTCCGCCGCCGCTCAGGCCTTCGCCGGTATAGTGGCTCTGATCAACCAGAAAACGCAAAGCAGGCAGGGCAATATCAATCCGGCGCTTTATGCGCTCGCTCCGACGGCGCCAGGGGCTTTTCACGACATAACGGCAGGCTCAAACATCGTGCCGTGCGAGGTCGGAACGCCGGACTGTTCCAGCGGATACCTGGGCTATAGCGCCGGTTCGGGTTACGACCAAGCGACTGGTCTCGGATCGATCGACATTTACAACCTTGTAATTGGGATTGCCGCCCTCGAGGCCCAGAGTGCGCAAGTGGCGCTGAACGCCAACGGCGAGTTCTTCGCGCCATCCGGCGGCGGCGGCACCGTGAATGTGACCGAAACCGGCGCCGGCAGTTGGACCGCCACGACGAGCGGCAGTTGGATCACCATCACAAGCGGCGCAACGGGCACCGGCAGCGGCACTGTGAATTTTACGCTGGCAGCCAACACCGGCGCGGCGCGCTCGGGCACGATTACCATCAACGGGCAGACGTTCACGGTCTACCAGGAGGGTGTTTCCTCGGGTCTCAGCCTCGCCGGTTCGATGGCGCAGATTGCCTCAGCCGGGAGCTGGGATACCTTGATCACGCTCATCAACGCCGGCGAGGCGGCGGCCGAGGCGCGTTTGAACTTCTTCAGCGATCCCGCTGGCAGCCCGCTCCTGCTGCCGTTTGCCTTCCCGCAGCAGCCCGCGCTGGGCACCATTCTCGGGACGACTTTCGACAGCACGGTCTTCGGCGGCACATTCCATGCCAACGCCATGCTGCTTCTCGATACGACCGGGCCGGTCGACCAGGTCGGCTCGGCGCAGTTGCTCACCAACGGCGCCGTCAGCGGCTTTGCGGTTTTCAAGGCCACTGATACCGGACAGGAGGCCGTGGCGCCGCTCGAAACGGGCAACGCCAGTTCCTACATTCTCGCGTTCGATAACACGGGCGGCATAGTGACTGGCGTGGCCATTGCCAACGTGGCCTCGGCGGCGGGGAACGTTCCGGTCGTCATTCGCGACGACACCGGCGCCCAGATCGGAACCGGGTCGATCCCGCTGGCAGCCGAAGGCCACACGTCCTTCGTGTTAACGGATGCCACGAAGGGATTCCCGGTCACGGCGGGCAAGCGCGGCACGGTCGAGTTTAACACGCCGGCCGGCGGCCAGATCAGCGTGCTCGGCCTGCGCTTCCCCCCATCCAGTGTGAACGCGTTCACGAGCGTTCCGGTGCTGGCCAACGTCACCTCCAGCGGCGGCACGATGGCGCACTTGGCCTCCGCCGGCAGTTGGAAGACGACGATCACGCTGGTGAATACCGGCACGGCTTCGGCGAATGCGCATCTGCACTTCTTCGGCGACAACGGCAGTCCGCTGTCGCTGCCGCTGAGCTTCCCGCAGTCTGGCAGCCCGACCACGGCCTCGACGCTCGACCGCACCCTCGCCGCCGGCGCCATGCTTATCATCGAAAGCACCGGCCCGGTCGCCCAGGTGGGCTCGGCGCAACTGACCACTGATGGCGCTGTCAGCGGCTTCGCGGTTTTCAAGGCCACTGATACCGGACAGGAGGCGGTGGTGCCTTTGGAGACGCGTAATCCCGCCTCTTTCATGCTCGCTTTCGACAACACCGGCGGCATAGTGACTGGCGTGGCCATTGCCAACGTGGCCTCGCAGGCGGGGAACGTTCCGGTCGTCATTCGCGACGACACCGGCACGGAGATCGGGACCGGGTCGATTGCGCTGGCAGCCGAAGGCCACAAGTCCTTCGTGTTAACGGATGCCACGACTGGATTCCCGGTCACGGCGGGCAAGCGCGGCACGATCGAGTTCGAGACGCCCGCCGGCGGCCAGATCAGCGTGCTCGGCCTGCGCTTCCCCCCCTCGAACGCGAACGCGTTCACCACCATTCCGGTGATGGCGAAGTAGACTGGGATTGTGATTGGGCTGGCAGCGCCTCTCGGCCCCCCGATGTTTCTGGGAGGATGAGGCTTGCAGTTCATCCACCGAATCTGCCGTTTG
This sequence comes from Bryobacterales bacterium, assembly GCA_963835855.1. Lineage (GTDB taxonomy): Bacteria > Acidobacteriota > Terriglobia > Bryobacterales > Bryobacteraceae > CAWIHA01. The sequence continues at coordinate 51,702 of CAWIHA010000021.1, forward strand.
ACGTCCGTGACCTTGTTGCCGCTCCTTGCCACCTTGGGTTCGATGTTGCGCACTCGCGCGGATTTTGGGTTGGGAAACGTGGCCGTCCACCATCAGACCGGCGTCTTGTAGCGCGGCAGAAAGCGGTCGAAGTTGGGCGGCGGCCAGGCCCGGCGCACTTCTGCCACGGGCGGCTAGAACCAGCGCGGCACCCGCGGGCGCGTCAGCCGGTAGAGCCAAGCGCCGGGAACGAGAAACGCCAGATATTCGGCCCAGCCCTTCCCGATCGCTGCACGGAAGATTTCTGCCATAGCGTATGGCCGCTCGAGCGCGCGGGCGCACTGGCGCAGGTAGTCGCGAACGGGCGCGTGGCGCGCGGCGGCAGCCCCCGCCAGACGCCCGGTGATGAGCGCGCTCAGGATTCCGGAGCCGGTAAACGGATCGACGAACCCAAGCGCATCTCCGGCCAGGTAAGGACCGCTAGGGACGATGCCTTTGAAGTGGCGCCTGAAAACGACCGGCCCGGTCGCCAACCAATCCATTGTGCGCGCGAGAGGCCGGACGCGCTCGGCGAGCGGCTCAGAGGCGGCGACCACAGCGTCCATGTTGAAGTCATGGGCCTGCAGAGTGCGCTCGGAGATCAGACCGCACACATTGGTGAGATCACCCTCGACGGGATTGACGCCGACGTAACCACCACCGAAGAAGAAGAGCTCGACGGCGTCGTTCGCCGGTCCGCGGAAGTGCGACTTAAACCCGAAGAGCCGGCCTCCGCGCGGCGCGACCTCTCTTCGGCCGCACGCAACGATGCCGGCGGCGCTGGGGCTGGCACGGCCGCTTCGGAAAGTAGCGCCCAAAGCCAGGGCTCTTTCGAACAGCAGCCGGTCCAGTGCGTACCGGCTGAAGCCGTATGCGGCCTCGGGGAGCCGTGACGTTTTCGTCCGGGGTCCGAAATGCAACGCGATTCGCTCGATCCGCGCCGGCGCGGCGCGCTCGATTTGGTCCCAGACACCCAGCTCGTCGAGGATGGGCGCGGCTTGAGGCGAGAGGAACTCGCCGCACACCTTATGGCGCGGAAAGCGCGCCTCCTCGGTAAGGACCGCCGACCGGCCATGCGTGATGGCCGAGATCGTCGCAGCCGAGCCGGCAGGCCCGGCGCCGAGAATACGAATCGGCATCATTTTCTTTACCGGAAGTAAAGCATATCGGGGCGAACGAATGTTTGCACGTCGGCACACGGTCCGCATTCTACGCGGTAGCCGGGCCAGGCGCCGCGAATGGCTTCTGGTAGCTGTTCGGGATCGTAACGCCGGTGGTAAGCGGCAACGGCAAGGCGCGGGTGAAACGTCCGCAGCGTGTGCTGCGCGCCCGCCAGTGCGCGCTCCTCGGCACCCTCGATATCAAGCTTGATGAAATCGACGCGTTCCAGCCTCAGCTCCCAGACCAGCTTGTCAATCGTTGTGAGTGGCACTGGGGGGCCTGGGTGCGCCTTGGGCGGGCGAATGACCACGCTGCCCGCCGACCAGTTGCTGGCGTCCATGTTCAGCGTGAGCAGAGCGTCCTTGTCCCAAACGCCCTTTGGGTAGATCAGCACGCGCCCACGGCGGACCTCATCCGCGAGATTCCGGCGTAGGCATTCGAGATTCTCTGGCGCGGGCTCGATCGCCACGACCAGCCGCGCACCCTCCACCAGCGCCTCGCGTGTGTAGACGCCCACATTGGCGCCGCAATCGAGCACGATATCGCCGTCCTTCACCGCACGCTCGCCCGTGCCATAGACCTTGCGCTCCTCTTCGGCCAGAAGGGACGCGAGAACGGAATCGCTGCCCTGGGGCACCCAGAAGCGCCCTTGCGGCGTGTGCCACAGGGAATAACCCGCGGGGTCGGCCTTGAGCAAGCGGCTGCTGCTCAGAATGCTTTCCTTCAGGTCAAGCTGCCGTTGCAGGTTGCCGGGGCTCCGGATGGCCTGGATCACGTTGCATCCGTGTCCGCGCCCGGCCAGCACGAGGACCGTTAGCCGCAGCGGCGTATAGGAATAGGAAGCCGCGGCAATGACGAGCACGATGAACAGTATCTTCAGTCTGCTCGGGTCCCTCATCCTGACCGAATATACCAAAGGCGGCCTCGGCGCGACGCGGGCATTGTGGTTTACGCGGGGCTGACCAACGACAGGCGGCACCAGGGCCGATGCCTTCTCACGACCGCTTCGGGAGCACCCGCGGCGCGCGCCAGCTCGAGTAGTTCCTGGGCGCGGAAGCTAGCGCCCACGGAGATGCGGCCATCCTGCACGGTCATCGGATGCCATCCGAACAACCAACGCGTCGCCGGGAGAAAGTAGTAAGCAAGCGGATGGCGCTCCAGGTCGATCGCGATGAGCGCACGGCGGGCAATGCGGCGGAGCGACGCAATCAAGTGTACGACGCTGGCGTCGTCGAAGTGGTGCAGAAACAATGAGCATGTGACGAAATCGAAGCTGCGCTCCCGGAAGGGGAGCTGGAGGGCATCGGCGGCAACACGGGGCGGAAGCGCACGCCGCAGGTGGAGTGCGCGCCGATCGAGGGAGACCACGGTGCTTGCTGGGTATGCGCGGCGAATTGCAATGCTCGTGTCGCCCGACGCGGCGCCCACGTCGAGGACGGAAAACGCCTCTGCCGCCCCGACGAGCGGGCGGAGAACGCTGCGCAGAACGCGATAACCACCCAAGCAGGAATTGATGCGGACGAGGTCGCGGAGGTTCGCTTCCGCCACTTCGGATTCAGCCGTGTCCAGGGACTCAGGGCATACTACGCGGCGTGCGCCAGAGATCATCGCCAGCGTCCTCCCACAGCCAATTGTAAGCGCCAGGCGGAGCGGAGGGCCGATTTGTTCCCAGGCCACGGCTGCGGGCCGGAAAAGCTACGGCGGGTGGGGCAGCCAGATCGACGCGCAGCAGCATCGGGGACAACGCACGCCGCCTCACGGCGGAGTCCTTGGATTGCCCCCGATGCTCGAAGGCTACTCGAAACTTTTGGCTTGCTTCTTGCGGTTACGCTTGCGGGCAAGCGCCTGCTTGGCGCGCTTCTTCTCGCCAGGCTTTAGGTAGTAGGAGTGGCGCTTGATCTCCTTGATGATGTCTTCTTGCTGAACCTTCCGCTTGAAGCGGCGCAACGCACTCTCTACCGTCTCGCCATCCTGGATCGTGACTTCAGCCAGATTCCGTTCACCTCCTCACGCTTTGGAGAAACGCACCCAAGCCCGGCCGAGGCAGGGTACGTTTCATCATACCCTGGCTCGCAGCTCGCATGCAGGGCCGGTTCCGGGCTCCTGGCGGGCGCGCATCTTTCACCCTCCCCGGATCGCAATCTCCGCATTTCTGCAATCCGCACTAAAGAAATGCAGAGAAATTTCCGTTCTGTTATAACACGGATAGAAGGCGCCTGGATCTAAATGGAAAATGTATTGGCTATCCTGATGGCGGGCGGCGCCGGAGAACGGCTGTTCCCCTTAACCCAAAACACCGCCAAGCCGGCGGTCCCTTTCGGGGGCATCTACCGGATCATCGATTTTTCGCTGTCGAACTGCATCAACTCCGATGTGCGGCGCATCATCGTGCTGACGCAATACAAGGCGCTGGAGCTTTCCCGGCACGTGCGCGATGGCTGGACCATCCTGTCACCGGAGCTGGGCGAATACATCGAAGTGATTCCGCCGATGAAGCGAATTCACGAGGACTGGTATCTGGGCACGGCGGACGCCGTGTTCCAAAATATCCAAAGCATCACCGCGGAAAATCCGGAGCACGTGCTGGTGCTCTCGGCGGACCACATCTACAAGATGAACTACCACGAGATGATCGCCTTGCACCGGCAGCAGCAGGCGGACATCACCCTCGCGACGATCCAGGTCAGTCCTGAGGAAGCCGGCCGCTTCGGCGTGGTGGAAATCGATGCAAGCCAGCGCATCATTGGGTTCGAGGAGAAGCCGCAACACGGCCACCCCGCGCGCTCGGTCTTCAATCCGGCGATGGTGAGCGCCTCGATGGGAGTCTACCTGTTCAATGCGGACGTGCTGTTGCGCGTCTTGATGGAGGACGCCAACGACGCGGCTTCAAGCCACGATTTCGGGCGCGATGTCATCCCCAAGTGGATCGGCAAGCCACACGTGTTCGCTTACGACTTCAGCGATCTCAACGACAAGAGTGTGAAATACTGGCGTGACGTCGGCACGCTCGAAGCCTACTACGAAGCGAACATGGACCTGGTTGCGGTGGTGCCCGAGTTCAACCTCTACGACAAGCGCTGGCCGATTCGCACGCACATGCTCCAGCAGCCGCCCGCGAAGTTCGTCTTCGCGCAGGAGGGCCGGCGCATGGGCGTCGCCATCGATTCCATCGTCTCCGGCGGCTGCATTGTTTCCGGAGGACGCGTAGTGCGCAGCATACTGTCGCCGGGCGTTCGCATCAACAGCTATTGCGAAGTCGAGAGTCTCCATCCTGATGCACAACGCCGAGGTCGGCCGCTACAGCCGCATCCGCCGGGCCATCGTGGGCGCCGACGTCAAGATCCCCGAATCGAGCGTGATCGGTTACGATATCGAGGAAGACCGCGCCAAAGGCTACACCATCACGGAGTCCGGCATCGTGGTCATCACTGACCAGGAATCGATTTACACCCGGCAGGAACCTTACGCCGTCAAGGCGGGCTAAACGCCTGGGCGGCTGAATTCAGGTGCGCTAGACCGCAGCCGGAGTGGTGGCGAGGCCCCGTTTCTTGCGACAATTCAAAAGTATCGCTGTACTTATTCCCAAGGAGAGCAAGTATCCATGATGACGGAAATCCTAAGAGCATTCGGAAGAGAAATCCTGGACTCGCGAGGCAATCCGACGGTCGAAGCCGACGTGTGGCTGGCCGACGGGAGCATGGGCCGCGCGGCGGTGCCTTCCGGCGCCTCGACCGGCGAGCACGAAGCGGTCGAGCTGCGCGACGGCGACAAGACACGCTACCTCGGCAAGGAACCCTGAAGGCGGTCAGAACATCAACGACGAGATCGCCACGGCGCTGCAGCGGCATGGAGGCGCTCCGGCAGGCCGAAATCGACCAGAACATGATCGATCTCGACGGCACGCCGAACAAGGGCCGGCTTGGCGCGAACGCGATTCTGGCGGTCTCGATGGCGACGGCGCGCGCGGCGGCGAAGTCGCCAAAAGATGCCGCTGTATCGCTATCTCGGCGGCGTCGGCGCCACCGTGCTGCCGGTTCCCATGATGAACATTCTCAATGGCGGCGCGCACGCCGACAACTCGGTGGACCTGCAGGAATTCATGATCGCCCCTTATGGCGCGGCAAGATTTTCCGAGGCTCTGCGCATGGGCGCCGAAGTGTTCCACACGCTCAAGGGCGTGCTGAAGAAGCGCGGCTACTCGACCGCCGTCGGCGACGAGGGCGGATTCGCGCCGAACCTGAAATCGAACGAAGAGGCGCTCGAGGTGATCCTCGAGGCGATCACCAAGGCTGGCTACAAGCCCGGCGAGGAGATCGGCATCTGCGCTCGACCCGGCCGCGAGCGAATTCTACGACGCGCAAAAGGGCAAGTACGTTTTCAAGAAGTCCGACAAGAGCGAGCAGCACGCCCGAGCAGATGGTCGAGTTCTGGGCCGAACTGGGTGCGCCAATATCCGATCATCTCCGATCGAGGACGGCATGGCTGAGGACGATTGGGAGGGCTGGAAGCTGATGACCGAAACGCTCGGCAAGAAGATCCAGCTTGTCGGCGACGATATCTTCGTCACGAACACGTCGCGTCTCGCGCGCGGCATCGAGGAAGGCGTCGCCAATTCGATTCTCATCAAGCTGAACCAGATCGGCACACTGACCGAGACCCTGGACGCCATGCGAGATGGCACGCAGGCCGGCTACACGGCGGTGGTTTCCCACCGCTCCGGCGAGACCGAGGACACCTTCATCGCGGACCTGGTGGTGGCCACCAACGCCGGGCAGATCAAGACCGGCTCGGCCAGCCGCACCGACCGGATCGCGAAATACAACCAGTTGCTGCGCATCGAAGAGGAACTCGGCGCGGCGGCGAAGTTCGCCGGGCGCAAGGCGTTCCGGCAGGGCGCGTAACTTCGCGATCGGACAATCCGGGAGAAGAGAAATGCACAAAGTCGTATTGCTGCGCCACGGCGAGAGCGACGTGGAACAAAGAGAACCGTTTTACGGGCTGGACGGACGTGGATTTGTCTGAGAAGGGCATCCAGGAGGCGCAAGAGGGCGGCCGCGTTCTGAAAAACGAAGGGCTATGTTTTCGATCTCGCCTACACCTCGGTGCTGAAGCGCGCGATCCGCACGCTCTGGATCGTCCTGGACGAAATGGACCTGATGTGGATTCCGGTCCCCGTCCTGGCGGCTGAACGAGCGGCACTACGGCGCGCTGCAGGGCCTGAACAAGTCGGAAACGGCCGCGAAGTTCGGCGAGGAGCAGGTGAAGATCTGGCGGCGGAGCTACGACGTCCCGCCGCCGGCGCTGGAGAAGAACGATCCGCGCTACCCGGCCACGATCCCCGCTACAAGGGCTTGAGCCAAGCGGAGCTGCCGCTGACGGAATGCCTGAAAGACACCGTCGCGCGGTTCCTGCCCTACTGGCACGATACGATCGCGCCGGCCGATCCGAGTCCGGCAAGCGCGTCATCATCGCCGCGCACGGCAACAGCTTGCGCGCGCTGGTGAAATATCTCGACAATGTCTCCGGACGAGGAGATTGTCGGACTGAACATTCCGACCGGCATGCCGCTGGTCTACGAGCTGGACGACGGCCTGCGGCCGCTGAAGCAGTTACTATCTCGGCGATCCGGAGAAGGTGAGGGCCGCCATGGAAGCCGTCGCCGCGCAGGGCAAAGAAGAAAAGCTGATTGTGGGTGGCGGCTCGCGGACCGCCGGTGGCAGCGTTCGCCGGCGGCGGCGATACCGCCGTGCTGTTCTACCTGCGTTCCACGATCGCTGCCCACTGGCCACAACCCGTTCCCTAAATCCATCGACCCGTGCTATGATTCCAATAGATGCTCCGTAAGATCCACAGCCTGTGTCTGGCGGTCCTGGTGCTGGGAACGATGCTCGGCGGTCAGTGTGTCCAGTGCTCCTCGGCCACACCGGCGCAGGCCTCGGGGCACGGTTGTTGCCTGCATTCGCATAAGGGGCGCTGCGACATGCCGTCGCGTCAGGCGCCCGCCGGGAAGCGCTGCCCCGTTCAGGCTCTTGTGCCGCGGGTTTTGCCCCATGCGTCTCTCAGCGCGGCGCGGTTGATCGCTCCACTGCTTTCTACTGTCATCGCTCAGGATATGCAGGCGCTTGGGAGGAGCGTTGCGCAGTTGACGTACGATGCCCACTTGCTGCATGCACCGCCCGATCTGTATCTGCTGAACTCCACCCTTCTGGTCTGATCTCTCCTTTCACTGTCTCTAGCGGAGTGCTCCGCTTGTTTCATCTCCGCGCCATGAGGTTGCGGTTCTGTGCCCCGTAACTATGTGGCCTCGCCCCACCGAACCGCGAGCGTGCGGATGCGGCCGTAGTAACGGTCATTAAACCGGGCCTCGGCCGCGATGGAGCGGGCTGTGATTTGTGGAAAGGAAGATATGTCGAAGCAATTAGTTATGTTGGTGCTACTGTTTGGACCGTTTGCAGCCGCACAACAGCCGGCGTTGCGGCTGGAAGATCTCGTTTCCGAAGCGCTAAGGACTAACCCCGAGATACTCGCGGCGCAGAAGCGGTACGAGGCGGCGCGGCAGCGTCCGGCGCAGGAAAGCAGTCTGCCGGAGCCGGTGCTTTCACTCAGTTACAATAGCGTCGGAAACCCGAGGCCGTTCGCCGGCATCGGTACGTCCGAGGTGGCGAACGCCGGCTTCATGGTCTCGCAGGAATTTCCATTTCCGGGCAAGCGAAAGTTGCGCGGCGGCATCGCCTCGCGCGAGGCCGATGCCGGCTTTCAGCAATTCGCAATGGTCCGCTTGAGCGTCATCTCGCGTCTCAAGCAGGCGTATTACCGGCTGTACCACGCCTACACGATGGCGGATATCCTAAGGCGCGACCGCGACCTGTTGCACAAATTCCTCGAAATCAGCCAAGCGCGATACAGCGTCGGGAAAGCCGCCCAGCAGGACGTTTTCAAGGCCGAGACTCAGCTTTCGATCTTGGATACGCGCATCGAGCGCCTCGATCAGGAGCGGCGCAGCCGTGAAGCCGAGATCAACAGCCTGCTCAACCGAGCACCAGACACGCCGCTGGGGCGGCCCGAAGAAATTTCGCCGCAGCCGCTCGCGGCGCCGCTTGACCGGTTGATGGCCCAGATTCGCGAGGGTGCGCCCACGCTCAAGCGCGAAGAGAAGCTCGTCGAGCGGGCTGAGCTGGCGGTTAACCTCGCGCACAAAGACTATTACCCAGACTACACGGTTTCCGGCGGCTACTTCTACATGGGATCGATGCCGCCGATGTACACGGCTCGAGTGGATCTCAAGCTACCGGTCCGCTTCCGCAGACAGCGCGCGGAGGTTACCGAGCGAACGGCGAACTTAAGCGAAGCGCGCCACGATTATGAGGCGGCGAACCAGATGCTTAGCTTTCGCGTCAAAGACGAGTATCTGGCGGCTGATACTTCTTACCGGCTCATGAATCTGTACTCGAACACCGTCATTCCGCAAAGCAGTCTGGCGCTTCAATCATCCCTAGCATCTTATGAGACTGGAGCGGTGGACTTACTGTCGGTCCTCACGAACTTTACGACCATGCTGGACTATGAGTTGAATTACCACGAGGAGATGTTAAATTATTTTCTTGCGGTGGCGAGGCTCGAAGAGATGACGGGCGTCGACGTGACGGCGCAGCCCTGAGAGGTTCTTATGAAGAGATCTCGATTGTTTCTTGCAGTGCTCCTGGCCGCGGCGACATTTGTTGCGGGCTATGGATACGGCCGCTGGTACGCGAAGAGCGCAACTGCCTCCGCGCCCGGGAAGCCCAGCCGCCGCACCCTGTATTACGTCGATCCGATGAATCCGGCTCATAGGTCAGATAAGCCAGGCTTGGCGCCAGATGGCATGAAGCTTGAGCCGGTGTACGCCGATGAGGCGGTCCGCCCCGCGCAGCCGCCCGGCACTGTCCAAATCACCCCTGAAAGGCAGCAACTCATCGGCGTGCGCTATGGGCAAGCAGAGTACACGACGGGCGTGCAAACCATCCATGCGGAAGGCAAGGTCGCAATGGATGAAACGCGCGTCAGCCATGTTCATTCGCGGACGGAGGGCTGGATCGAAAAGGTGTACGTGGACTTCACTGGCGACCTCATCGAGAAAGGCCAGCCGCTGCTCACCATTTACAGCCCGGACTTACTGGCGTCGCAGCAGGAGTTTCTACTGGCGCTGAAAGCCAGGGACGTCATGAAACACAGCACGATGGCGGGCGCCGCGGCCGATAACGAAGGGCTGGTCGAAGCGGCGCGGAAACGGCTGGAACTTTGGGAATTGAGCGAGGCGCAGATCCGCGAGCTCGAACGGACCGCGAAGCCGGTCACCAACGTCACCGTCTACTCGCCGGTCTCCGGTTATGTCGTCACGCGCAACGCGTTTCCGAACCAAAAAATCGCGCCTGATACGGAGCTTTACTCCGTTGCCGATCTGAGCCGCGTATGGGTGATGGCGAGCGTATTCGAATACGAAGCGCCGCTCGTGCATGTGGGTGAGCAAGCCCGAGTCTCGCTGCCCTACTCGGGCGGAAAAACGTATGCGGCGCGCGTCAGCTACATCCAGCCAGAGGTGGATGCGGCCACGCGGACCATCCCAGTGCGGCTCGAGCTCGCCAACCCCCGCCTGGCGCTTAAGCCGGACATGTTCGTCGATGTCGAACTGATTGCCGTTCAGCCACGGCGGCTGACCGTACCCGCCGAAGCCGTGCTCGACTCTGGCCTGAAGAAAACCGTTTTCGTCGATCGCGGCGATGGCTACTTCGAGCCGCGCGAAGTCGCGACTGGGGAACGGATCGGAGATCGCATCGAGATCCTCAAAGGACTCGTAGCCGGGGAGCGCGTCGTCACCTCGGGTAACTTCCTGATCGATTCGGAAAGCCAATTGAAAGCGGCCGCGGCCGGTATGACAGGCATGCCCGGAATGACGAACGAGCCCATGAAAACGCCGGCGGGTCAGAGCGGGCAGCCCGGGGAAAAAAGCATGCCAAGCGTGCCGGACATGCCGGGGATGCCGATGCCCAAACCGGAGCCGAAACATGATTAATCGCATCATCGAGTTCTCCGCGCACAACAAATTCGTCGTCTTCATCCTGGTTGCCGCGGCCGTGATGGGCGGCATCTGGTCGATGAAAAACGTGCCGCTGGACGCGATTCCGGATTTGAGCGACACGCAGGTGATCGTTTATTCCAAGTGGGACCGCAGCCCGGATATCGTCGAAGACCAAGTTACTTATCCCATCGTCACCGCCATGCTGGGAGCGCTCAAGGTAAAAGACGTTCGTGGTTTCTCGGATTTCGGATTCTCTTACGTCTACATCATCTTCGAAGAGGGCACCGACATTTACTGGGCCCGCTCGCGGACCTTGGAGTACCTCTCGAGCGTGCTGCCGAAACTGCCCAAGGACGTACAGACCGAGCTGGGGCCCGACGCCACGGGCCTCGGATGGGTCTTCCAGTACGTAGTGGTAGATACCACGGGCCGGCACGATCTGGCCGAGCTGCGCTCGTTTCAGGACTGGTACCTGCGTTATTACCTGAAATCGGTTCCCGGCGTCGCTGAGGTCGCGCCGCTGGGCGGATTTGTGCGGCAGTACCAGGTGAACGTCGATCCGAATAAATTGCAGGCTTACAACATTCCCATTAACAAGGTGGTTGATGCTGTGCGCGCTGGCAACAACGACGTGGGCGGGCGGCTGGTGGAATTCACCGGGGCGGAATACATGGTCCGGGGCCGGGGCTATGCAAAATCCACCGGGGACATCGGCGATATCGCGCTCACGAGCAGCCCCAACGGCGTGCCTGTGCGCGTGCGTGATATCGGCGAGGTCGTGCTTGGGCCGGACATTCGCCGCGGCCTTGCCGACTGGAACGGCGAAGGCGACACGGTGGCCGGCATCGTCGTGATGCGCCAGGGCGAGAACGCGCTCAACGTGATCCAACGGGTCAAGCAGAAGCTCAAAGACATCGAACCCGGCCTGCCGCCGGGCGTGAAAATTGTAACCGCATATGACCGCTCGGACTTGATCCTGAGATCGATCGAGAATCTGAAACACACCCTGCTCGAGGAGCTGACGATCGTCGCCATCGTGATCCTGATCTTTCTCTGGCACATTCCAAGCGCCATCATTCCGATCATCACCATTCCGGTGGCCGTCATCATTGCATTCATCCCGATGAAGGCGATGGGCCTCACTTCGAATATCATGTCGCTCGGCGGGATCGCCATCGCGGTGGGCGCCATGGTGGATGCGGCCATCGTAGTCGTCGAGCAGACGCACAAGAAGCTCGAAGAATGGGAGCGAACGGGCCGCAAGGAGGACTATCACCGCGTGGTCATCAACGCGGTGAAGGAAGTCGGCGGGCCGAGCTTTTTTGCGCTGCTCGTGATCGCCGTCTCGTTCCTGCCTGTGCTCACGCTCGAAGCGCAGGAGGGGCGCCTCTTCAAGCCGCTCGCCTACACCAAGAACTTCTCGATGATCATTGCCGCTGTCCTCGCCATCACGCTGGACCCGGCCATGCGGCTGCTGTTCACGCACATGAAGGACTTCGAGTTCCGTCCCCGATGGCTGGCGCGGACGGCCAATGCGGTGCTCGTAGGCAAGATCCACCCGGAAGAGAGCCACCCCATCAGCAGAATTTTGATCAGGCTCTACGAACCGGTGTGCGCATGGGCGCTGCGCTGGAAATGGCTGGTGCTGGCGGGCGCGGTGGCGGTGGTAGTGATGACGATCCCGATCTATCAGCGGCTCGGTTCGGAGTTCATGCCGCCGCTCGATGAAGGCTCGCTGCTGTACATGCCGAGCACGCTGCCGGGCATTTCAGTCACCGAAGCGCAACAGCTCCTCGAGGTTCAAGACCGCATCATCAGGCAATTTCCCGAAGTCGAGACCGTGCTCGGAAAGGCGGGCCGCGCCGATACCTCCACCGATCCCGCTCCCTTCTCGATGATGGAAACGGTCATCGTTTTGAAACCCCAACAGGAGTGGCCGAAAGTGGACACCTGGTATTCATCGTGGGCGCCGGAGTGGGCCAAGAAAATCTTCCGGCGATTCACGCCAGACCACATCACAACCGAACAGCTCACCGGGCAACTGAACGGCGCGTTGCGTATTCCAGGCGTCTCGAATGCCTGGACGATGCCGATCAAAGCGCGCGTTGACATGCTGACAACTGGAATCCGGACGCCGGTAGGGATCAAGATCTACGGCGCCGACATCGAAAAGATTGAAGAAATCGGAACGCAAATCGAAGCCATCCTGCCAAAAGTCGAGGGCACCCGCAGCGTGTTCGCCGAGCGAACTAGCGGCGGATACTTCCTCGATGTGGATTGGAAGCGCGACGAACTGGCGCGCTACGGCATCAGTATGGATGAGGCGCAGATGGCGGTGATGAATGCGATCGGCGGCGAGAACGTCACGACCACCGTGGAGGGCCGGGAGCGCTACCCGGTGAACGTCCGGTATTTGCGCGACTACCGGAGCGGCTTGGGCATGCTCCAACGCGTGCTGGTAACGGCGATGGACGGCAAGACCCAGGTGCCCATTTCGCAGCTCGCCGGCATCAAGATCGCGAGCGGCCCGGCCATGCTCCGGGACGAGAACGGCATGCTGAACGGCTATGTTTACGTCGACGTAGCCGGTCGCGACATCGGAAGCTATGTCGCGGCCGCCAAACGGATGGTTCGTGAACAGGTCAAATTGCCGCCGGGATACAGCCTCATTTGGAGTGGGCAGTATGAAGCCATGCAGCGTGTAAGAGAACGGCTCAAGTTAGTTCTCCCGATGACGCTGTTTCTCATTTTGATGCTGCTGTACTTCAACACTAAGTCGCTTACTAAGACCATAATCATCGTCTTAGCGGTCCCGTTTTCAGCCGTCGGAGCGATCTGGCTGCTGTATCTGCTCGGCTACAACATGAGCATAGGGGTCTGGGTGGGGTTGATCGCGCTGCTCGGCGTGGACGCGGAGACTGGGGTCTTCATGCTGCTGTACCTGGATCTGGCCTACGAGAAGGCTAGAGCGGAAGGACGGCTTCGCAACCTGAGAGATCTCCAAGATGCGATTCTGCACGGCGCGGTGAAGCGAATCCGCCCGAAGTTCATGACCGTGGCGGTAATGTTCATGGGATTGGTCCCGATCATGTGGTCCGCGGGGGCCGGCGCGGATGTGATGAGGCGCATCGCCGCACCGATGATCGGCGGCATCTTTACGTCTTTCATTCTGGAGCTGGTGGTTTACCCGGCCATCTATGAGATATGGAGATGGAATTTCAAGGAGGGCAGATGAGTAAGATTGCAGCTTTGCTATTCGGCGCGGCCATGTTGCTGGGCGCCGCTGGTCAGAAGCAAACCTTTACCGGCGTCATCACCGATACGATGTGCGGCGCCAATCATAAGATGATGGGCATCACACCGGACTCGAAGTGCGTGCGCGAGTGCGTCAAGGCTGGAGCCAAGTACGCGTTGCTCGCCGGCAGTGACGTTTATACCCTCAGCGACCAGAAGATTCCAGAGAAGTACGCCGCCGGGAAAGTGAAGGTTACCGGCATGCTCGATTCGAAAACGAACACGATCGCGGTGGAAAGCATTCAGCCCGCGAAGTAGCGGGCCTGCGTAGAACCCGGTTGCAGTCTCGCGAGGCCAAGCGGGGGCAGACAGCCAATTCCAAAGGCAGGAATTGACGGCCCGTAGCTCGTTGATGGCGGCTCCGCACCGGCCACGGCGCGTAGCTTGCGTGTTACAGCGCTGCTTCCGCGCCTTGCGGCTGGTGCGTGCAGCGCGGCTCCTCGGCCAGGTAGTCGCCGGTGAGCGCGTAAGCGCGCGAGCGCGAGCCTCCGCACAAGTTCCGGTATTGGCACAGCCCGCACTTGCCCTTCAGGCACGAACTGTCGCGGAGGACCTGGAACAGCGCGCCGTTGCGGTAGACGTCCACGAGCGAGTGGCGCCGCACGTTGCCGGAAGAAAGCGGCAGGAAACCGCTGGGATAAATCTCGCCGGTCCGGGAGATGAACACAAACCCGCGCCCGCTGTTGATGCCGGCCATCTTGTTCAGCGAGGCCGCGCCAGGGTGAGCTTTTGTGCCGCCGGGATGGCCGGTGCCATAGCCGCTGGCGTTGCTTCGGCCCTCGGCCTTGCGCCGCTCGGCCAGGTAGCGGCGGTAATGCATGGCCTCGGTCGTTTTGATCACGTACGGCGCGCGTTTCGAGCGCTCGTACATCAGCGCGAACACCTCTTCGAACTCCGCGGCGTTCAACTCAGCCTGCGAAGCGCCGCGGCCGGTCGGCACCAGGAAGAAGACGTCCCACATTTCGGCCCCGACGCGGTCCACGATGTCCATGATCCCGGTGAGGTGCCGGTAGTTGTGCCGGCTCACGGTGGTGTTGATCTGCGTGGAGAGGCCGATCCTCTGCGCCTCCTCGAGCGCCAGCATGGCGCGGTCGAATGAGCCCTGCACTTGCCGGAAATCGTCGTGTGAGGCCGCGTCCCACCCATCGACGCTGACGGAGATCCGGGCGACGCCGGTTCGCTTGAAACCGGCGATCGCCTCGGGGGTGAGCAGCGGTGTCGGGCTGGGCGATACTGTCGTGCGCAGCCCGAGTTGCACGCTCTTGTCGAGTAATTGGAACAGGTCGGGGCGCTTCAGAGGATCGCCGCCGGTGAAGATCATGATGGGGTCGCCAAACTCGCGAACGGTTTCAAGCAGGTGGAAGCCCTCTTCCGTGGTCAGCTCGAGCGGATGGCGGAGCGGGTCGGCCGAGGCGCGGCAATGAACGCAGGCCAAATCGCAGGCCCGTGTCACTTCCCAGATCACCAGAAACGGCGCCGCGTCAAAGTTCCTCATGAGCGGTCCTGCCTGGCTTGGCAAAAGGCAATTGGGGGGCCAACGGGCTGCGGATTGCAGGTGGTGGGTGGTGGGGGCTGTGGGAACCACGCCGCTGTTGATTTCAATGGAGTTTTATCTCCCCCTGTTGGCCTCGCGCCGGATTCAACATCTACAGCATACGCTGCCTCACAGCGGCAAATCACCCAGGCCGCCGGCTCTCAATGCGCCGCCGACAACTGCATTCGCCCGAGGCACTCGGAACAGTAGCGGTCGCCCTTGGCATCCACGCGCTCGATGGAGTGCGACGGGCTCATGACGCAGGACCAATCCGGGCAGTGCGCCAGGCCGCGCAGATGGCCGGCCTCGTGCCATAGCTCGCGCACCGCGCGGTCTTCGAGCAAACCGGGATTCGGCGGCAGACCGTAAAACTCCTCGCGCAGGCGGTGGATGGAAAAGATGGCGGCGCGGCCGTTCATCTCAGCCTCGCCAAACACAAACGTGAGAACCGGGATGAAGAGGTCGCAAGCCGCTGCGCCGATAACCGCTTCGTGATACCCGGCTTTGAGCCCGGCCAGCAACTGAGTGGAATCGTACTGCCCGCGCGCGCTGTTCCAGGCTGCTGCGGGGTCAAGCCGTCCGGAGGCGAGCGGAATGCGAGTGCGCCGCGACAATCGATCGAGCAAATCCTCCGGAAAATTCCCAATGGGCACTAGAATCACTGGCGTGCCGCTCTCCTACGAACCTCCGCCCGGCGCGGTCTTACGCCCGCGTCTCTTTCGCCGCCGGTTTCAAGCTGTAGCGGCGGATTTTGTGATACAGTGTCACCCGGTCGATGCCGAGCGCCTTGGCGGCCTGCGTCTGGTTCCATGCGAAATCCTCCAGCACGCGGACGATGTGCCGCCGCTCGAGTGCTTCGATCGAGAGATCCTCGACGCCTTCGGCGGGGCGGCTGATCGCGAGATCGTGTACTCTGACCAGTGGCTCGTGTCCCACCACCACCGCCCGCTCGATCACGTTCTCCAGCTCCCGCACGTTCCCCGGCCAGTGATAGGAGATAAGTAGGTCGAGCGCCGAGCGGTCGAAGCCGGTGAAATGCCGGTTCATTTGCGTGGTGTACTTGCTGAGGAAGCTGGTGGCTAACAGGGGAATGTCGCCGTGCCGGTCGCGTAGCGGGGGCAGATGGATGGTGAACACGTTCAAGCGGTAGTAGAGATCGGAACGGAAACGCCCCTCTTTGACCAGGTCGGCCAGTGCGTGATTGGTCGCGGCGATGACCCGGAAGTCCACGTGAATCGACTGTGTGCCGCCCACTCGCACGATCTCGCGCTCCTGGAGCACTCGCAACAGGTCGGTCTGGGTCTTCAGGCTGATGTCGGCGATCTCGTCGAGGAATATGGTCCCACCCATCGCCGCTTCGAACTTCCCTTTTTTCCGGTACTGCGCACCCGTGAAGGCGCCCTTTTCGTGGCCGAACAGCTCGCTTTCGATCAGCGTCTCGGTGAGCGCGCCGCAGTGGACGACCACCATGGGGTTGTACCGCCGCGGGCTCAGCCGGTGAATGGCGCGCGCGACCAGCTCCTTGCCGGTCCCGCTTTCGCCCTCAATCAGAACGGTGGAATCGACGCCGGCGACGGTCTCGATCTGCTCGCGCACCCTCCGCATCGTTTCGCTTTGCCCGATCAGCTCATTGAGCGTGTGGTTCTCCGAGAGCTGCTGCCGCAGCATGCGGTTCTCGCGCTTCAGCCGGTGCTGCTCGAGCGCGTTGCGAACCACCACCGAGAGGTCGTCCGGGTCGAACGGTTTGGTGATGTAGTCGAAGGCGCCGTGCTTGAGCGCGCGCACCGCGGTCTCGACCGAGGCGTAGCCGGTCATTACGATCACAACCGTGTCGAGCTGCTCGGCCCGGATCTTCTCGAGCAACTCCATGCCGTCCATGCCCGGCATGCGGATATCGGCGATGACCAGATCGCACCCGCCGCCGGCGAGCTTCGACAGCGCCGTCGTGGCGCTGTCGGCCGGCTCCACTTCGTAGCCTTCCTCGGTGAACCAATGGACGAGCGAGTCCCTGACCACTTGCTCGTCATCGACGATTAGAATGGATAATTTCTCTTCCGGCATCCGTTGTCTCCGTTTGCTGTGGCTCGGCGGAAACCTCGCCCACGGGCAAAATTACGTGAAACGCCGTCTCCACGCCGGTCTCGACTTGAATTTCTCCGCCGTGCCGCTTGACAATTCCGTATGCTACCGCCAGGCCCAGGCCGACGCCCGAAGCGGCTTGCTTGGTGCTGAAAAACGGTTCGAAGATGTGCGGCAGCACTTCATTAGGAATGGGCGGGCCGTCGTTCGAGATTGCGATATCGACGCGGTCGCCGCCTGCCAGCGCCGCGCGTACGCGCAGATTGCCGCCCCTCGGGCCGGCGCCCGCCATCGCGTCCACGGCGTTCATAATGATGGCCGTCAAGACCTGTTGGATCTGCGAGGCATCGCAGTAAATGGGCGGCAAGTCGGCGATCTCGCACTCGAGTGCGATTCCATGCATCTGTAGCATGTGCTGCACGACTGCGAGCGTCCGCTCGACGATGGTCTTCACCTCCGCGATCGCTATTTCGGTGTGGTGCTTGCGCGCAAACACCAGCAGGTTGTTCACGATCTCGCCACAGCGTTTGCTCTCGCGCTGGATGGTCTGGATCCAGTCCAGCGCCGGCTTTCGAGGCGCCAGCTTTTTCTCGAGCAGTTTAGCGTAGGTGAAGACGCCCGCGAGCGGGTTATTGATCTCGTGAGCCACCGCGGCCGCGAGCTCCCCTAGGGACGCCAGTTTCACCGAGTGGATCAACTTTTCCTGCGCCGCCTCGAGTTCTTTGGTCTTGCGCCGGATCCGTTCTTCGAGCGTCCGGTTCGCTCCTTCCAGCTCTTCCGCCATATCGTCGAAAGCCGCCGCGAGCGCGCCGATCTCATCGCGCCGTTTGAAGCGGAAGCGATAGCTGAGCTGGCGGGAGGCGAGGACCTTCACGCCGGCGGTGAGACGCCGGATAGGCCGGCTGAGCAGGAGCCACACCAGCAGGCCGGTGATCGCCATCATCAGTGCCGCCGAAAAAATGACTTGTGCCCACATCCGGCGCTCGTGCGTTGCCAGCGCCTGGTCCACGGATTGGAGCGAGAGCACCACGTCGAGCACGCCGAGAATGCGCATCGAGGCCGGGTGCGCGTGGCAGGCGGCGTTCGAGCAAGCGGGCTCGTTCTCGATGGGGCGGATCAAACCCATCACGCGCTCGTTGCCGATGCGGTAGATCCTAAAAGTGTCCTTGGTGCGCGGTTTCTCGAGCGGCTTTGAAGACGAATGGCAGGCGTAGCAGGCCTCGGCGCGCTTATCCACCATGGTGCCGACTTCACTGGGCGCCGTCGATACCTGGATGGCGCCGGTTTTCGCGAAGATGCGAATCTTGCGCACGCCCGGCTGATCGGCGATGGATTGGATGGTCTCAAACAATCGCTCGCGGTCGTTCCGCAGCATGCTGTTCCGGGTGGATTGGAAAATTACGCCGGTCATCCGTTGCTCGGCCAGCAGCGCAGTGGTTTCCAGGTTCTCGCGAAGCACACGTAGATTGGCCCAACCGAGCCAGAACAGCGCTCCGGCCAGGCTCGCCAGCAGACCCGCGATCAGCTTCGCGCTAAGACTGCGCATATTCCGCGTTTTGCCGCGGCTCCTCCGTGACCACCACCTCGGCCGGCTGTTCGTGGAAGATCGGCAGGTATAAGACGGCGAAACGGAAGGCAATCAATCCCACGACCACCACGCTCATCGTCACCGCGATTTCCGACCATGAGGGGAAGTATCGCGCCCCCGAAGTAGCCTCTAGGGCCGTCGTCGATACGTTCAGGCGGTTGACTAAAAATCCACCCACCACCATTACGGACGAGGCAAACAGCGCCTGCGGATTGCTTCTGACCCTGGGCGCGGCAACCAGCAACACAGGCAGCGCCAGCAACGCAATTTCGAGCCAGAACATCCCGGTTTCGTAACTGCCCGGACCCGGGAACCGGAACGCTGCTCCGAGCGAGCCTCGCCAGGCCAGATCCGTGAAGCGCACCAGCAGGAAGATCCCGAGGAACACCGCCATTACTTTGGAAACGCCCTGGAGCAGATCGAACTCGAGCGCCCGGCCGAACGCGCGCGCGCTCATGCCGCTTTCGAAAATCACCATCGCCAATCCCGCCCCGATTGCCGAGAGCCAGAACAGGACCGGCAGGAGAGGCGAGTACCAGAGCGGATCGAGCTTCGTCGGCAGGATCAGATAGAGGCTGCCGAGCGAAGACTGGTGGAGGGTAGAAAGAAGGAAGCCGAGACCCACCAGCGGAACCACGATTCCCTTGACGGCCTTGACGGCTCCGTGCCATTCGAGTCTCTCGAACAGCACGGGAGAGAACTCGAGCGCCAAAACCGTCGTGTATAGCATCACGCACCAGGCTACCTCGAACATCACCGAATGGGGGTTCCAAAAGACGATTGCGCGCCAGATGTTCCAGGGCCTGCCCAGATCGAACATCAGCGCACAGACCACCAGCACGTAACCGAGGAATGCCGTCAGCACAGTGGGCCGCACGATGGGGCGCAGCCGCTCCAGGTGCAGAATATAGACGGCGGTTGTGATGGCGAAGCCGCCCGCGGCCAATCCCACGCCGCACAGGATGTCGAAGCCAATCCACAAGCCCCAGGGAGAACGATCCGACAGATGGGTCGCGCTCCCCAGTCCCTGCGTGAAGCGAATCCAGGTTGCGTAGGCGCCCGCGGCGAGGATTGCCAGCGCAACGGCACGCCAGAAGGCCGGGCGAATCCGTTTCATTTCCGCTCTCGCCTCTGGGGGAGATCGCGCTTGGCCGTTTCCTGGTCTGCAACGCCCCGCTTGCCGCCGCAGGCGCTGGCCGCGCAGCCCGTGCCGCTCCGGCCTTCGGCTCTGGCCACTTCCGCCTTCCGGTTCGTCAGCCACCACAGGCCTGCGAGCAGGAAACCGCCCGTGCCGACTAAAGGTGGGATTTTCGACAAGACCCGGAAGGTCAAGACCGGCAGAGGCTCGGACGGCAGATTGTCTGGCAGGCCCATTTGGGAGAAGGGAACCGGGGAAAGCATGATGACGGAGGTGCCGCCCGCGTCGTGTTCCCCGTAGATTTTGTGAACGTATCGGTTGGGCTCGGCCGCCAGGCGGGAACGCGCCTCCCGCAACAGTTGATCGCGTTCGCCGGCGATGGTGGCGCCGGTCGGGCAGGCCTCGGCGCATGCGTTCTGCCTGCCGCTGGCGAGCCGGTCGGCGCAGAAGTTGCACTTGCGCACGCGCGGTGTGAGCGAAGACCATTCGTAGCGCGGCACGCCGAAGGGGCAGGCCTGAACGCAGTAGCGGCAGCCGAGGCAGATCTCGGGGTTGTAAATCACCGGTCCGGCCGCGGTCTTGCGCAGCGCTCCGACCGGGCATACCGACGCGCAGGTCGGGTCCAGGCAGTGCATGCACAGCCGGCGGTAGTTGATCTCGCCCTCCTTGCCGGCCGTTTTCTTGATCACGGTGAACTGCTTGTCGGTGAGGTCCGGAGCGTCAGTTTCAGGCAGCGCATTCTTCTCGCGGCACGCGGCCATGCAGGAGCCGCAGCCAATGCAGATGGTTGCATCGAACAATAGAGCGCGCATGAAAAATGACCCCCGGCTTATTTCTCTAGGAACGGAAAAATCGCTTGGTCGCCTCGCGCCAGATTTCATCTGGCAATTCAGTGCCCACTTGCGGCGCTATGAGCCCGCCATCGAGGGCGGTCACTGCCGCCATCGGCGAGAGCGCCTGACGCAACTCAAGAATCGAGTCCTCCATCCACCGGCGGGCCAGCGATCCGTTCAACAGATTGCGGAAGCTGACCTGGGTGTCCGGCGAAAAGATATCAAGAAGCCAGCCAGCCCCATAGGGGTCCTTGGAGATGACTTCAGGTGTCGCGAGCGCCTTATCGTTAATTGCGACGATTTCACCTTCGGCCGGGGCCAGCATGGTGGCTTCCCCGTGCTCGGTGACCACCGTCCAACCCTTCTCGCCCTGGCGGAACCAGCGGCCGCGCTGGGGCACGTCAACCCGTTGAATCCGCCCGAGAAGGCTGGCTGCGAACTCATCCAAACCGATCCGCACCCGGCCGTTGCCTGCATCCAGAGCCCAGGTATGCCCGGGATGATAGGCCAGCGCTTCCGGAAGCGCGACACCGGCGACGATTGGAACGGAACTCGTCGCCTTTTGAGCAGCTTCGGGCTTCGCCACCCGGAACTTGTACCTCTCGCGATGCAGCAGGACATCGACCATAATGAACGCAACGAAAGTTGCCAGAACCAGCAGAGCTACCATTTTAACACCTCCATACCCGCAACACCGTAAGTGCACTTCGAAGCCCGTGCCAGCGATGGTCCGTTGTGCTTCGTGCAACATGCCTATTTGTATGGAGATGGCCTGTTGCAACTATCCACGCGGAGATTTCCGAGTTTTGCGTCGTGATTGCGATATGCAATACCAACTCTGCGATCATAACCACAATCGCTTACGAACACAAGGCAAAGGGCGTATATTGAAAAATTAAGCTGGTTGTTGCCGGATTCTGCGGTTTGCGGCTTGCTGGCCGCGCCTGGGTCACCCGAGTGCAGCAGAGGAGTGTTGCGAATTGTTCAGCGTGGGGCAAATAGCACATTGAAATCTGGAACTCCGTTAACTTGTTTGTCCTTGACAGTATAAAACCGCAGCATTAGCATAACGTGAACGGGCCTTTATGCTAGAGGATCGGCGTAGCGTGATTCGCTGGCTTTTGGGCGGCGGCTTTACCGCTTCCCTGGCCTCCTTCCTGTATCCGGTGTTTCAGTTCATGAACCCTCCGGCCGTGCCGGAGGCCTCGGTCAATGAGGTTTCGGGCGGGAAGGTGCAGGATCTGAAGCCGAACAGCGGCAAGATCGTCAAGTTCGGCAGCCGGCCAGTGCTGCTGATCCGCATCGATGAGACCGAGTGGCGCGCCTTCTCAGCCGTGTGCACGCACCTGAACTGCACCGTTCAATACCAGGAGCAGCGCCGCCAGATCTGGTGCGCGTGCCATAACGGGCTCTACGACCTAAATGGCGCGGTGATATCCGGGCCGCCGCCAAAGGCCCTCGAGGAGTATGTGACGCACGTCCGCGGCGATGAAGTAATCATCTCGCGCCGCGCCTAGGAGCTTGTTGAAGAACTTTTTTCGAAACTTCTTTGCTCTACCGCACAGGCTGAATGTTTGTGCCACGTCCCGAGCTTGGGACCTTGGCGGCACAGACCCTCCGTCTGCACCGTGGTTTTTCAACCATTTCTCAGGGAGGGGCCGTGCTCACAACTGAAACCAAGAAGCGGGTGCTGGCTTGGCTGGAGGAACGCCTCGGCTTGAGCTCGATTCGCGAGTTTGTGGCCCACAAGACCGTGCCCGTGCATTCCGGCACCGTGTGGTATTACTTCGGCGGCATCACGCTGTTCCTGTTCGTCATCCAGGTTCTGACCGGCATTCTGCTCCTGCTGTATTACCGGCCGACGGCGACGGAAGCTTACGAGAGCGTGCAGTTCATCATGACGCGCGTCCAGTTCGGCTGGCTGGTGCGGTCGATCCATAGCTGGTCGGCCAACCTGATGATCTTCACCGCCTTCGTGCACATGTTCAGCGTCGTGTTTCTGCGCGGCTACCGCCGCCCGCGTGAGGTCACCTGGCTCAGCGGCATCGCACTGCTCGGCCTGGCGCTCGGCTTCGGCTTCAGCGGCTACCTGCTGCCGTGGAACACGATTTCCTACTTCGCCACGAAGGTGGGGACCGATATGGCGGCCAGCGTGCCCGTCATCGGCTCGGCGCTGGCGCGGTACCTGCGCGGCGGCGACGACGTCGGCGGCGCTACGCTCACGCGCTTTTTCGGCTTCCATGTCGCCGTGCTGCCCGGCCTCATGACGCTTCTGCTTTTGATCCATCTCGGCTTGGTCCAGAAGCACGGCATGAGCTCGCCGCCGTGGCTGGAGAAGAAATTCAGGGCCTCGGGCGGGAGCGTGCCGCAGATGCAGTTCTTCCCGAACTTCTTCCTGCGCGAGCTGATGGCATGGTACGCGGCGCTGGGCGTGCTCGGGGCGCTGGCCGCGCTGTTCCCCTGGGAACTCGGCGAGAAGGCCGACCCGTTCGCCTCCGCGCCCGCCGGCATCCGGCCGGAGTGGTATTTCCTTGCGCCGTTCTACACGCTCAAGCTCATCCCCAGCCACGTCTGGTTTATGGAAGGCGAGCTGCTGGGGCTGATCGGCTTCGCGCTGCTGGCGGTGTGGTGGATTATGCTTCCGTTCTGGGCAACGAACCGCGAAGGCGCCGAGCGCACACGTCTGGTGACCGGCGCGGGAGTCGCGCTGCTGGCATACCTCATCACGTTCTCGCTACTGGGGTACCTCAGATGACGCGGTTGCGCCTCGCTCTGGTGGTGCTCGCGCTGGCGGCGCCGCTCGCCGCTGCCCCGCCGAAAGATTCCTGCGTGGATTGCCACTCCGTGTTGGAAGGCCGTCTCCAGGCGCCGGTCGCCGCGTTTGCCAAGGACGTACATGCCATGCACGGCTTCAGTTGCGCCGACTGCCATGGCGGCGACCGCACCGCCGGCGACCCGGAGACCGCGATGAGCCGGGCGCACGGCTTCCTCGGCAAGCCCGCCCGCACGGCTGTTCCAAAGCTTTGCGCGCGCTGCCACAGTGACGCCAACCTGATCCACAGGTTCCGGCCGCAGCAGCGCGTCGATCAATACGTTCTCTATGAGACCAGCGTGCACGGGAAGCGCATGGCTGCGGGCGATGATGCGGCGGCCAATTGCGTCGATTGCCACGGCGTCCACGACATCCGCGAAGTCAAGGACCCACTCTCGCCCGTGTACCCGCTGCGGCAGCCCGAAACCTGCGCGCGCTGCCACGCCAGCGCAGCGCATATGGCCAAGTACAAGATCCCGACGAACCAGTACGAGGACTACCTCAAGAGCGTGCACTGGGACGCTCTCTCGAAGCGGGGCGATCTGGCGGCTCCAACCTGCGCATCTTGCCACGGCAACCACGGCGCGACGCCCCCGCAGGTAAGCTCCGTCGCCGAGGTGTGCGGCACCTGCCACGCGCTGATGGAAGACCTTTACAACCACAGCCCCCACCAGCCCGTCTTCGCGGCCATGGGCGAGGGTGGGTGCGTGGTCTGCCACGGCAACCACAATATTGCGATGCCTTCCCCGGCCATGCTGGCCGGGCCGAACGCAGTCTGCACGCAGTGCCACGACGCCGATTCAGCCGGCGGAAAAGCCGCGATCCAAATGGCAGGTCTCATCACCGGCTTGGACGGCGCCCTGAAGAACTCCGATGCGATCCTGCGGCGCGCCGCACGTTCCGGCATGGAAGTTTCCGAAGCCCTGCTCCGCCAACGGGAAGCGCAGGAGGATCTGGTGAAGGCGCGCGTCGCCGTGCATGCATTCAACGTGGCCGCGGTAGCGAAGCCCGTCCAAGCGGGTCTTGCGGTCGCGGCCGGGACGCACCGCGCCGGCGAGGACGCTCTTCAGGAACGCAACAACCGCCGGGTGGGACTCGCGATCGCACTCGTCGCAATCTTGATCACGATGGCCGGGCTACGGCTGGCGCTTCGTGCAGTCGAGCGCGCGGGGCCGGCCGCCGCCGGCATCAAGAGGTAAAGTATGTGGATGCTGTTCTTGCTCGTTCTGGGACTCGCTGGCGCGGGCCGCGCCGCGATGGTGACGCCGGCCAGCGCCGAGATCTGCGGCCGCTGCCACGCCGCCATTCACGACGCCTGGAAAGCCTCCGTGCACGCGCGCGCGATGGAAGACCGGCTGTTTCAAGACTCGCTCGATCTGGCCGTGCAGGATTTCGGCGGTGGCATCCGCAAGGTCTGCCTGAGTTGCCACGCGCCGGTGGCCGTGCGCATCGGCGACCTGGCCCTCGACCGCAAAGTAAGCTGGGAGGGCGTTACCTGCGATTACTGCCATTCGATTCAGAACGTGTCGCTGGCGGGCCTGAACCCGCGGGCCAAGGTCGAATTCACGCTGACGAAGCGCGGACCGCTCAAGGACGTGGATTCGAACGTCCACGGCACGGCGTATTCGGCGGTATTCACCTCCGCGCTCGCGTGCGTTTCCTGCCATGAGTACAAGACCGCCGCAGGCTTCCCGGTGCTGGCGACCTATACGGAGTGGAAGAACAGCCGCGCCGCCAGGGAAGGGCAGGACTGCCAGTCCTGCCACATGTACCAGGTGGCGGGCGCCGTGGTGGACCCGCGGGTCCGGCGCACGAAGGAAGCCGAAATCAATCTCCACCTGATGCCCGGCGGCCACTCGATCGACCAGCTGAACAAGGCGATCGGCGCGAAGCTGGCGGTATCCCATGAGGGCGGCCAACTGCGCGTCAGCGTGGAGGTGACTAACCGCGGCGCCGGGCATTCGGCACCCACCGGCTCGGCGCTGCGCCAGATCATCCTGGATGTGACCGCGGATGCTTACAACGGCCAGCACTACCGGGGCGAGCGCATCTACCGCCGCGTGGTCGCCGACGCCCAGGGCAAAGAGATCGACCGCGAGCACGCCGCCTGGGTGAAGTCCGCTAAGGTGCTCTCCGATACGCGCCTGGCCCCGGACGAGAAGCGCACCGAGGCGTTCACGTTTCCGGTGCCCGAAGGCGTCGAATCGCAGGTGAAGGCGGCCTTCTGGTATTACTACTCGCCGATGGCGCGCACCGAGGCCCAGAAGCGCGTGACGTTTCTGACGTTACAAAGATTGGTGAGGTAGGGGCCGAAAAGTCTCCGCTCCGGACATCTTGGTTCGCCCCCTCCCTTGCGCCCGTGGCTCGCCTGCGCTTCTAGCTGGTGGCATACACGGAAGCCTTAAAAGCGCGTGACGTTTTTAGCGCCGAGAGGCTTAACCCGCGCGGCTGTATCGCAGATCCGTCAGGATGGCCGCAGGGCGAGACTCGCAATCCACCTTGCGGAGGAAGCCGCGGCAGGGATCGTGCCGCGCCGCGCCCAGGTAAGCCACGGCCATGCCGCCGGTAATCAGCGGGTGCAGGATCACCACTGGCAGGACGTACTTTTTCGACATCAGAAACGACTCGAGCACGCCGCGATTCGGCTTGCTGCGTGGCAGAGTTCCAGGCACCTGGGCGATGGCGAAAATCGACAAACCGAGATTCGGGTGGCGCCTGGAGTAATTTACCAGCGACTCGGCTATTTGTTTGGGAGTAGTAATGCCCGCGTCCGAAAAAAGGCTGCGGTGCGATGCGTGAGGATAATAAAAGTTGATAATGCTTCTAGAGAAATCCGCACAGTTATGAAATAAGAGGTTGAAGCGGGACTTGTTGGGCTTGGAATTGAGCGCCTCGATGAGCCGGTCGTCCTGCTCGGGAGTGGTTTGAATCTCGAGGCTGTAAATCTTCCGGTCATACGCGGCACCGATCAATGGAGTCCAGTCGCCGGGGAGCGCTTTCCCGTCCGCGGCTTCGGGCACGACCGCGGTGAGATGCCGGCGGCGGTAGCTATCGCGCAGCGCACCCACTAGCGCCGCATCCGCCCTGGCGGGTACTTCATCCGGCCGCTCAACGGCGTACAAGTAGGGAATCAAGGGAATGGCAATCCAATCGTAGCCGCCCACGCGGTGGTACCTGCCGATCACAACGCCGGATTCGCCAGGTTCGCAGCGCCGGAGCAGCACCGGCGATGCCGCGCAAACGCGCGAAAGATAGACTACGGCGTGGCCGGTCGGATTCATGTGCCCAAACACGCCGAACGGCTCCTCCAGAAAAAGCGCAGCTTCCCCGCGAGCGGCATTGCCCCCGCTGAAAACGAGGGCCAATAAAATCGGTAACGCGGTTCGTCTCAATCCCTTTTTCCTACCCTTATCGGATGCGCTGCACGCCAAAGTGGTTGCCCGCATTTCCGATTCTCAAGTTAACACGAAACCCGCCGCCGAAACGCGAAAGGTGCGTAGTGGAGCGATTTTGAAGTCTGCCCCCGGCGCTTGAGACTCTTGTCCCCGGCGCTCCGATGCTCCGTACGGGCGGGTGTCCCCGGCGCGGATTCTTTTTGTGCTGAAGTGATCTGTTATACTCCTAATCCAGGTCAGGCTCCGCCCGGCTTGAGGGACGGTGATTCAGAAGGAGGGATGCCCGATGCCGGCCACGGAACGCTCTCCTGAAGGTTGGCGCGGGGGTTTGCACCCACTCGATCCCGGTCTTGCCCGCCCGGGTGTCAGAGAATACCTGGCGGCCGTTTTGACGGTGGGCGCCGCAGTTCTCATCCGGACCGCGCTCGATCCCCTCCTCCAGAGCCAAGGGCCACTCCTGGTGTTTGTTCTGTCAGTCTTGGGGGCTGCGCTTTACGGCGGCTTTCTTGCAGGAGTTGCAGCCACCGGTCTCTCTATCCTGGCTATCGATTTCTTCTTCATGGAGCCCCGGTTCTCTCTTGCCTTGCACGACACCTCGGAGCTTGCGGCGTTGGGGTTGTTCGCAGTGGTGGGCACAGCGGCCAGCATTCTGGTTGACAAACTCCGTCGAGCCAATCGAGCCGTGTTGGACCGCCAAAGGCAGCTTGATCTGGCGGCGAAGGTGCACGCGGCTTCCCTTTACGCTCGAAGCCTCATCGAAGCCAGCCTGGACCCGCTGGTGACGATTAGCCCCGAGGGCAAGATCACCGACGTCAACAAGGCGACGGAACTCGTCACGGGCGTCCAGC
The DNA here is from genome assembly GCA_963835855.1 of Bryobacterales bacterium. Taxonomy (GTDB): domain Bacteria; phylum Acidobacteriota; class Terriglobia; order Bryobacterales; family Bryobacteraceae; genus CAWIHA01. The sequence continues at coordinate 79,457 of CAWIHA010000021.1, forward strand.
GTGAGCGTTTGATTGGGACCAATTTTTCCGGCTACTTCACCGAACCGCAGAAAGCGGAGGAAGGCTACCACAAGGTCCTCTCGGAGGGGCAGGTCCAGCATTATCCTTTGACAATTCGCCACATCTCCGGCAGCACCACAGACGTGCACTACAATGCAACCGTCTATCGCGACGAAGCCGGGCGGGTCCAGGGCGTATTCGCGGCAGCGAGGGATGTGATGGAGCACAAGCGCATGGAGGAGCAACTGCGCGTCACCTCGCTTTACGCTCGAAGCCTCATCGAAGCCAGCCTGGACCCGCTGGTGACGATTAGTCCCGAGGGCAAGATCACCGACGTTAACAAGGCGACGGAACTCGTCACGGGCGTCCAGCGTGGGCGGCTGATTGGGACCAATTTCTCCGGCTACTTCACCGAACCACAGAAAGCGGAAGAAGGCTATCACAAGGTCCTCTCCGAGGGCATGGTCCGCGACTACCCGCTGACGATCCGCCACATTTCCGGCAGCACCACCGACGTGCTCTACCACGCGACCGTCTATCGCGACGAAGCCGGACGGGTCCAGGGCGTGTTCGCCGCCGCCCGCGACGTGACCGAGCGGAAGCGGATGGAGGAAAAGCTGCGCGTCGCCTCGCTCTACGCGCGCAGCCTGATCGAGGCCAGCCTGGACCCGCTGGTCACCATCAGCCCCGACGGTAAGGTGACGGACGTGAACGAAGCGACCGAACTGGTCACCGGGGTCGAACGCGAGCGGCTGATTGGAACCAATTTCTCCGGCTACTTCACCGAACCACAGAAAGCGGAAGAAGGCTACCACAAGGTCCTCTCAGAGGGCATGGTCCGCGACTACCCGCTGACCATCCGCCACGTTTCCGGCAGCACCACCGACGTGCTCTATAACGCGACCGTCTACCGCGACGAAGCCGGGCAGGTGCAGGGCGTGTTCGCGGTCGCCCGCGACGTGACCGAGCGGAAGCGCGCCGAAGCCGAACTGGCCCGGTACCGCGACCACTTGGAAGAGCTCGTCCGGCAGCGCACGGGCGAGCTCGAAGCGGCAAATATCCACTTACGGCGTATGACTACGGAACTGGCCCGTTCGAACCAGGAACTGGAGCAATTCGCTTATGTGGCCTCGCACGATTTGCAAGAGCCGCTGCGGGCTGTGACCGGCTACCTCGGCCTGCTCGAACAGCAGTTTGGAAGCAAGCTCGACGACAACGGCCGGCACCACATCGCAGGCGCCTCTCAGGGCGCCGCGCGCATGCATACGCTCATCACCGACCTGCTGACTCTCTCGCGTGTGGGGACCCGGAGCCAAGCCTTTCAAGCGGCCGACCTCAACACCGCCGTCGACCAGGCGCTGGATGGCCTGCGCGCGAGCGTAAAGGAAACCGGCGCCAAGATTACCTGCGATCCGCTGCCGACCCTCCGCGTGGATGCCGGCCACATGGCCCAGCTCTTCCAGAACCTGATCGGCAATGCCCTCAAGTTCCGCGGTAAGCGGGCCCCGGAAATCTACATCGGCGCCCGGCAGCAGCCGGGCCAATGGGTCCTGGCGGTGCGCGATAACGGCATCGGCATCGAGCCGCAATACTTCGAGCGCATTTTCCTGATTTTTCAGCGGCTGCATACCCGCAAACAGTATCCCGGCACCGGCATCGGCTTGGCCATCTGCAAGAAGATTGTCGAGCGCCACGGCGGCACGATCTGGGTCGAGTCCGAAGCCGGCCAGGGATCGACTTTTTACTTCACCATTCCAAGTGAGGACCTGCATGGAGAATCCAAAAATTGTGAACCCCTATCTCGGCCGTCCCATTGAAATCCTGCTGGTGGAAGACAGCCCCAGCGATACCGACCTGACCGTGGCGGCGCTGGCCGCTGCGAAAGTGTGCAATCGCCTCAGCGTCGTCGAAGACGGCGTGCAAGCGATGGAGTTCCTGCGCCATGAGGGCGATTACGCCCAGGCGCCCCGGCCCGATCTGATCCTGCTGGATCTGAATCTGCCGCGCAAGGACGGCCGGGAAGTGCTGGCGGAAATTAAGGCGGATGAGAAGCTCAGAACCATTCCCGTGGTGGTGCTGACCAGCTCGCAGGCGGAACGGGACGTGCTCCAAGTCTATGCCCTCCAGGCCAGTTGCTACGTCACCAAGCCCGTTGGTTTCGAGCAGTTTCTGGAGGTCGTCAAAGCCGTCGAAGGTTTCTGGCTTACCGTCGTCAAGCTGCCTCCGGGCAAGTGAGCAAGCCGTTGAACACCGCGATCAACATCCTGCTGGTCGAAGACAGCCCGTCCGACGCCGACGTGCTGCAACAGACCCTGCAACAAGCTGGCGCGGGCCGTTTTCAGTTCACCTGGGTGGAGCGCCTTGGCGACGCCCTCGCGCGGCTGCGGGAGGAAGCCTTCGATGTGCTGCTGCTGGACCTATCCTTACCGGACAGTTCCGGGCCGGAAACCTTCCGGCGCGCGCAGAAGGCGGCGCGCGGCTTGCCCATCGTGGTGTTGACCGGCGTTAACGACGAAAGCGTTGGCCTCGCCGCAGTCCGCGAAGGCGTGCAGGACTATCTGGTGAAGGGCCAAGCCGACGGCCAGCAGATCGCGCGGGCCATCCGGTACGCGGTTGGCCGGGCGCGTGCCGAAGAGCAACTGCGCCTGGCGCAGAAGATGGAGAGCGTTGGGCTGCTGGCGGCCGGCGTCGCGCACGACTTCAACAACCTGCTCACCAGCATCATGGGCAATGCGAGCATGCTGCGGGAGGAAGTGCTTGAGGAAAGCTTGGACAAGCTCGACGCGGTGATCCTGGCGGCGGAAAAGGCGGCCGATCTCACGCGGCAGTTGCTGGCCTACGCAGGCAAAGGCCGCATCGTAGTTGAGAACGTGAATTTCTCCCGTGTTGTCCGCGACATCGCGCAGCTGCTGTGTGCGTCTATCCCGAAGAAAATGAACCTCAAGCTGGCGCTGAAGCCGGACCTGCCCGGAGTCGAGGCGGATCGTGGCCAGCTGCAGCAGATTGTGATGAACCTGGTCATCAACGGCGCGGAGGCGATCGGAGCGGATCAAATTGGAACAGTGACGATTACCACCGGGACCCAGGAGGTTTCCCAAGCCGATCACATCGCCGACGAGGTCACTGGCCGCTTGCTGGCGCCGGGGAACTATGTCCGCCTTGAGGTTGCGGACACCGGCTGCGGGATGGATAGCGAGATCCGCGGAAAAATCTTCGATCCGTTCTTCACGACGAAGTTCATGGGCCGCGGCTTGGGACTGGCGGCGGTGGCGGGTATCGTTCAAGCGCACCGCGGTGCGATTCAGCTCGATACTGCGCCGGGGAAGGGCGCCACATTTCGGGTGTTTCTCCCCGCCGGGGCGCCTCCGGCCGCCTGGCAGCGGCAAGGGCCGCAACTGGAAATGCGCGGCACTGCAACCGTTCTTGTAGTCGACGATGAGGCCGGGATCCGCTACCTAGTCCGGGAGGCGCTCGAGCGGTGCGGATATAGGGTGCTGGTTGCGGGCGACGGCCGGGAGGCGCTTCGGATTTTCGAGGAAAACGCCGGGGACATCGGCGCCGTTCTGCTGGATCTCAAGATGCCCGTGATGGGCGGCGACGAGGTGATCGATGTGCTGAAGAGCCGGAACGCGGACCTCAGGGTGATTGTCATGAGCGGCTACAGCGGATCGGAGGTTATGAAGACGTTCGCCGACAAAGGCGTTTCCGGCTACCTGCAAAAGCCATTCACGGCAACCCGGCTGGCCGAGGAACTGAACGCGGTTCTGACCGCTGGAAGCGCCAAGGGACCCGATTAGAGCCAGGTCTCCGAATTCTCTTGAGACCGCTCCCTCACGGTCGCGGCTCCGAACTGGTGAGACCGCTCGCTGACGCTCGCGGCTTGGAACTGAGCGCTAGATTGACGAAGCCCCTACCGCTCGTGCCCGTCTTCCAAGTAGGTATAGCCGTGCAGGCCCTCTTCGTAGAAGCGCAGCAGGCGGCCTGACTCCTCGTAACCGATCTTGCCCTCGCGCAGCGCAGACTCTACGTCCTGGCGGAAGTGCGATAGCAGGCTGTCGGCCTTGAACTCCACGTAATCGAGCACCTCGCGCACGGTGTCGCCCTTGATGACGTTGTCGAGAACGATCTCGCCGTTGTCGTTCAGGCTCACGTGGACCGCATTGGTGTCGCCGAGCAGGTTGTGGAGGTCGCCGAGGATTTCCTGGTAAGCGCCGATGAGGAACGCGCCCAAGTAATATTCCTGTCCGTTAAAGGAGTGCAGCGGCAGCGTACGCTTTACGTCGCGGCGATCGATGAATTGGTCGATCTTGCCGTCGGAATCGCAAGAGATATCGCCCAGGACGGCGTTGCGGGTGGGGCGCTCCTCCAGCCGGTGGATCGGCATGATCGGGAACAACTGCTTGATGGCCCAGCTATCGGGCATGCTTTGGAAGATCGAGAAGTTGCAGAAGTACGTATCTGAGAGCATCGCATCGAGGCCCTCAAACTCCTCGGGGAAGTACTCGAGGCCGGCGGCGAGCCGCTGGATTTTTCGGCACAGGGCCCAGTAAAGGTTCTCGGCCAGCGCGCGCTGATCGAGCGGCAGGTAGCCGAGGCTGAACAGGTTCAGCGCTTGGTCGAGCGCCTGTTGCGCGTCGTGGAAAGCCTCGAGCAAGTTTTTGGCGCTCAGCGAGCGATGTGTCTCCTGGAGATCGATGAGGGGTTGCTCGGCTTCGGGCGGGACCTCCGGCGGCGGCTCCTGCTCGCCGAAGCCGCTCACGCCCAGCACATTGAATACGAGCATGCTGTGGTAGGCGACCGCCGCGCGGCCGCTCTCGGAAATGATGGTCGGGTGCGGCACGCCAGCCTCGTCGCAGGCGTTCTGCACGTGGTAGACCACGTCGTTGGCGTACTCTTGCAGCGTGTAATTGACGCTGGACTCGAAATCGGTCTGCGAGCCATCGTAATCGATGCCGAGGCCGCCACCCACGTCCAGATACTTGAGGCCGGAGCCGGCGCGCGCCAGCTCGGCATAGATCCGCACGCCTTCGATCACCGCGGCCTTGATGTGGCGGATGTTGGTGATCTGGCTGCCTAAGTGGAAGTGGAGCAGCTCCAGGCAATCTGCCATGCCAAGCGCCTTGAGCTGGTCGAGCGCCCGCACGGCTTCGCTGACCGTAAGGCCGAACTTCGAGCGGTACCCGCCTGAAGACCTCCAGCGGCCCGAGCCGCGGCTGGCGAGCTTGAGGCGCAACCCGATCCGGGGACGGACGCCGATGCGCTGGGCGTGCGAAGTGACCAAGTCGAGCTCAGTATATTTCTCGACCACGGTGGTGATCTGCCGGCCAATCTTGGTGGCCAGCATCACCATCTCGATGTACTCGTCGTCCTTGAAGCCGTTGCAGATGATGGGTGTGTCATTATCGGCGACGGCCAGCACCGCCAGCAGCTCGGGCTTCGAGCCGGCTTCGAGACCGAACTTGTATGGCCGGCCGAACTTGAAGACCTCTTCGACCACCTGCCGCTGCTGATTGACCTTGATCGGGTAAACGCAGGAGTATCCGCCGCGATAACCGTGCTCAGCGATGGCAGCCTGGAACGCCGCATGGATCTCGCTCAAACGGTGCCGCAGGATCTCGGCGAATCGGATCAGGATGGGCAGTGAGATGCCACGCAGTACAAGCGTATCGACGAGCTCTTTGAGATCAATCGCGCGCGCCGAATCCTTGGAAGGATGAATCCAAAGGTGCCCGTTCGAGCCTACCGAAAAATAGCCCTTGCCCCAACTGGCGACATCGTACAGCTCGCTGGCATCCGCCGTAGTCCAGCGCTCCGCCGGCTCGCGCAACGCCACGCTCTCCGAGACCTTAACGCTCAATGTGAACCCTCCCTGAAATTCAAGTTTCTACCGAAAACCTCTGGGGGGCAAGTAAAAATCGCGATTTATCTTTATGGAAGACGCGGCGGCAGCAGGGGCGGTTAACAGGATTTCGCGCCGGCGGCTTCAGTTGAGGGAAGCCCAGCGGCCCGGCACCGCCCGGGAGCACGATGGGCAGCGCCTTTCGGCCGTGATGCGGTAATCGAGGATCCGATACCCGCGGCGGCGGACCAAGCGCTCGCCGCAGCCTGCGCACACCGTATCCTCGAGCCCGCCGACTGCGCCGGGAAGGTTCCCCGCGTAGACGTAATCGAGCCCGGCGCGCCGCCCGATTTCAGCCGCGCGGAGCAGATCTTCGGGAGCGGTGTTGGGCGGGCCGGTCATGTTGTAGTCCTTGTGGAACGCGGTGACGTGCCAAGGAATGTCCCTGGAGATGCCGGCAAGGAACTCAGCGATGGCGCGCAACTCGGTGTCCGAGTCGTTGAAGCCGGGAATCACCAGCGTTACGACCTCGAGCCAGAACCCCATGGCGTGAATGCGGCGCAGGCTGTCGAGGACCGGCTCCAGGCGGCCGCCCAACTGGCGGTAGTGGCGGTCGTCAAAGCTTTTCAGATCGACTTTATAAAGGTCCACCCAGGGGCGCAGATACTCGAGCACTTGCGGGGTCGCATTGCCGTTCGACACAAAACCGGTGAGCAGGCCGGCAGCGCGGGCCTGCTTGAAAACCTCGACCGACCATTCGGCGGTGATCAACGGCTCATTGTACGTGCTGACGACGACCTGGGCGCCGAGCTCGACCGCGCTTCCGATAAGTGCTTCCGGCGTGGTGCGCCTGAGCGGGGACACCGCGACGGGGTCGCGCAGCGCCTGCAACGTCACCCAGTTCTGGCAATAGGAGCAGTGCAGGTCGCACCCCAGCATCCCGAAGCTGAAAGCCAGCGCGCCGGGGCGGACGTGGAAGAACGGTTTCTTCTCGATCGGGTCCGCTTGCACGCCAGCGACGTAGCCCCAGGGGACATAGAGCTTCCCACCTGAGTTGAACCGGACTTTGCAAACGCCTGCCTGGCCTTCGAAGATCGGGCAGCAATGCCCGCAGGCGAAACAGCGGATGCGGCGCTCGTCCAGAGGTTCCCAGAGAGCGCCCTCGCGGGTGTTTTCAGCGAGAATCTGGGCCAGGTGGGACATCCGATGCTTCTGCTTTTATGGTAACGCCGGGGAGAGAAAGAGATCGCAGGACCTAAGGCGTGGATCGTGATTGGCGGTGGCGCCTCTCGAAGACGGCGCACCGCCCACAATCTGCGATTTGCAACCCACCTATTTGCCGAAGTACGCGGCGTTATCGGCGGCGAAATGCTCGAAGCCGGCTGGCAGCTCGTCCAGCACGTAGATCGAGTTTGTCGGGCAGACCGGCACACAGGCGCCACAATCGATGCAGCCCTCGGGATCGATTGTCAGATGCTTGACCTCATCGAACTTGGGCTCGCCCTTCTTGGGATGAATGCAATCGACAGGGCAGGCCTCGATGCAGAGTTCGTCTTTGGTGCAGGTATCAGTGATGACGTACGCCATGAAACAGGTTCTCCTAAAAGCGAAGTATGCAAGTTTGGGACCAACTGAGCTGAGCCGGCTTCATGAATCCTGGAAACGGGCCGAAACTGCTCAGAACAAAGCGCGGGATGCGCGTCAGGCTGCTTCGTGAGACCGATTCCGCGAGACCGCACGCCGCAAAACGTTCATTCTATCGCAAGCCCAAAGCCCGGTGACGCCTGCCCAGGGGCGCCAGATCTGTCGTGTCCCGAATGAAGCGCCAATATCCCCAGATCTCTGGTATCTTGTAGTTGACCGCACAGCTCATGCCATTTCAGATTCAACCACTTAGGCAATTCCTGGTCCGTCCGGCTTTGCCCCAGGCCTTCGCCCGGATGTCACAGCTCGCTTATAACGTCTTTTGGAGCTGGGAACCCACGATTCGTAACCTGTTCCGGCGCATGGATCCCAATCTCTGGGCTGCCTGTGGTTACAATCCGGTATCGATGCTGGGCCGGGTTCCCCAGGCCACGCTCGATAAACTCGCCGCCGATCCGCGTTATCTCGCCCTGTACAGGCGTGCGTGTGAGCGATTTGACGCTTACATGCACCGCGGCGAGGCGGCCAGCCAGAAGGAGCTGATCGCGTACTTCTCGATGGAGTATGGCATCCTCGACTGCATGCCTATGTATTCCGGCGGCCTTGGCGTGCTCTCAGGCGACTTCCTGAAAGCCGCCAGCGATTCGGATATTCCAGTGGCCGGGGTTGGATTGCTTTACCAAACCGGTTACGTGCAGCAGTATCTGAACCCGGATGGCTGGCAGCAAGAGCGGTATCCGCTGAACGACTTCTATACCCTTCCGGTCACGCCGGTGCGCGACCCAAGCGGCGCCGACATGAAAATCCAGGTGACCTTGCCGGCCGGGCCGGTCTGGATCAAGGTGTGGGTAATGGATGTCGGGCGCGTGAAGCTGTACCTGCTGGACACGAACATTCCGGAAAATGACCGCCCCGAGCACCGCAGCAACACAGACGCGCTCTATGGCGGCGACAACCACGTACGCATCCGCCAGGAGATCGTCCTTGGCATCGGCGGGCTGCGCGCACTCAAAGCGCTTGGCCTGGAGCCGACGGTTTACCACATGAACGAGGGCCATTCGGCGTTCCTGGCGCTGGAGCGCATGCGCTTGCTGGTGAAAGAGCACGGACTGAGCTTTGACGAAGCGCTCGAAGCCTCGCGCCAGAACAACGTCTTTACGATGCACACTTCGGTCCCGGCCGGCATCGACATCTTCGATTCCGGGCTGATGTGGGAGTACTTCCAGGAATACTGCCGGGAGTTAGGCATCGATTTCCAGCAGTTGATGGGCCTGGGGCGGCGGAACCCCGACGACCCCCACGAGCGGTTCTCGATGGCCATCCTGGCCATCAAGACCGCCAGCTTTCGTAACGCCGTGAGCCGCCTGCACCGGCAAGTCTCGCAGGAAATGTGGCAGGACCTCTGGCCGCAGTTGCCGGTGTGGGAGATCCCGATCACCTCGATCACCAATGGCGTGCATTTGCTGAGCTGGCTAAGCAACGACTTGGCGACCCTCTACGACCAATACCTGCAGCCGGACTGGCGCGAGCGCTTGACGGACTCGAAGACCTGGGAGCAGGTGCAGGACATCCCCGACCAGGAGCTATGGGAAGCGCACCGGCGCCGCAAGCGCCGCCTGCTCGCCTTCGTGCGGGAGCGGCAATGCAACTCCGCCAGGAATCGCAAGGCCTCCTTGTCCGAACTGCGGCGGGCCTCCGAGGTGCTCGATCCGGACGCGTTCACGCTCGGCTTCGCGCGCCGGTTCGCGACTTACAAGCGGGCCACGCTGCTGTTCCGCGATGTCAACCGGCTCAAACGCATTCTGTCGAATCCCGAGAAGCCGGTACAGATTGTCATAGCCGGCAAGGCGCACCCGAAAGATCATCCGGGCAAGGAACTCATCCGCCAAATCGTCCAGCTTTCACGCGACCCCGAAATTTCCAAGCGGCTGGTTTTTGTCGAGGACTATGAGATGCACGTGGCGCGCGAGCTGGTCCAGGGCGTCGATATCTGGCTGAATACGCCGCGCCGCGGCGAAGAAGCCTGCGGGACAAGCGGAATGAAGGCCGGTATCAACGGCGTCCTCAATTTGAGCGTGCTGGACGGGTGGTTTGACGAGGCGTACGAATGGAGCGGCGGCTGGGCGGTCGGGGACCGTATTGCATATTCCGAGGACCACGATGAAGCGCATGCGACCGCCATTTACTCGCTGCTTGAAAACGAGCTGGTGCCCGCCTACTACGAGCGCGACCAGGGCGTGCCGCGCGAGTGGATGAAACGGGTGAAGCGCTCGATCGTGTGCTTGAGCCCCCAGTTCAACTGTCAGCGCACGGTGGACGAGTACATGTCCCAACTCTATCAGCCGGCGCACTGCGCCTACCTGGACTTCCAGTCGAACAATTTCGAAAAGGCTCGGCGGCAATCGTGCTGGAACGCCGAGGTCCGGGAAGCATGGGGCCAGGTACAGTTCGTGGATCTGGGGGCGCCGCCGAACGGCCCGATTCTGAGCGGCCGGCCGGTCCCGGTGCGTGCCGCGGTCAACCTGGCGGGGCTCAAGCCGGAGGACGTCCGTGTGGAGGTCGTGGTAGGCCGGATTGGGGCTAGCGGACAATTGGAAGATAGCGAGGTCATGCTGCTGCCGGCCATCGAGCAACGCGGGCAGGTGGTCATCTTTGAGAAAGACATTGTGCCGCAGCAGACCGGCCGCGTCGGCTACGCACTTCGCATCAGCCCGAATCACTATGGCGATCCGCTGACGCGGCCTTGTAGCACGTTATTGAAATGGGGCGCGGATTCGGCGCCGCGCTAGCGTCCTCCGGCGCCCTGAAGACCCAGCGCGGCGGCGCACGCCTGCATCGCGCGGACGCAGAATGCGATATGCTCGTCCAGATCGATGCCGAGCTCACACGCGCCCGCGACGATGTCTTCCCGGTTGACGGAGCGTGCGAACGCTTTGTCCTTCATCTTTTTTCGTACGGATTTTGCGTCGACCTCATCCAGGCTGCGATGCGGCTTGACAAGCGCGACTGCGGTGATGAAGCCCGCCAGCTCGTCACAGGCGAAAAGCGTTTTCTCGAGCGGGGACACGCGCGCCACGCCAGTGTACTCCGCCGCATGCGAGAGCACGGCGCGGCGGATCTCGTCGCTCACACCGCGCTCGGCCAGAATCGGCTCGCCTTTGGCCGGGTGGTCGGGAAGCTGCGGGTGAATCTCCCAATCGAAGTCGTGCAGCAGAGCGGCGATTCGCCACTTGGTTTCATCCTCGCCGAGCTTCCGCGCATACGCGGCCAAGCACGCCTCCACCGCGAGTGCGTGCTTGCGGAGGTTATCGGATTGCGTGAATTCGCACAGGATCTGCCAGGCCTGTTCGCGGTCCATATTCCATCAGGATACACTCGGACCGCCTATGCTATATTGAGGAGTCGAAAACTGGGCCTGTGGCGCAGTTGGGAGCGCGCTTCCATGGCATGGAAGAGGTCGTGAGTTCGAATCTCACCAGGTCCACCAAACCCATCAATCGTTTACGCAGTTCTGGCATTCCCGCATTCCCGCAGAATTCCCGCACAATTTGGGGGCAGCCAACGCTCCTGTAGTCCCAGGATTGCTTTGCGCCGCTGCTCGGACCGCAGCAGCGTGTACTTCATTGTCGTTTCCGGCTTCGTGTGACCGGCCTGGCGCATTGCCTCGAACACGTTCACAGCGTCCGGGCCGTCCTGGATCGCTGTGATGTTCAAGCGGCGGAAGGTGCGCCAACCGAAATCGGGAAAGTAGAGCCCGAGCCGCTCAGCCGCGGGCCGGATGTAGCGCCGCAGGATGTCGCGATCATCCATCGGCTCGCCGTATTGCTGGAACACGTAGTCGTCCGGCTTCGCGTCTGCCGGCCGCAGCCGCTCGAAAGCCGGCGTCAGCCTGCCGAGCGCGAGCGCCCGGTGCGATTCTTCCGTCTTCGTCTCTCCGATTTCGCCTCGGAAATACGTCTCCTGCACCCAGACCAGGCCGCGATCCACATCCACGCTGCCCCATTTCAGGCCGCACAGTTCCGACACTCGCATGCCGGTTGAGACCGCTGTGGCGACCATGAGCTGCAGGATGCCGGGCAGCTCGTTGATGAGCGCGACGATCTGATCGTCGGTCAGCCCGTACTTCTTTCGGGCTGTGCGCCTCGGACCTAGCGTGGTTCGCAGGACCGGATTCCGGCCGCTCCAGTACCCCCAATCGGACGCCTTGGTGAAAACGCCGGAGACGATCCCTTTCAGGTCGTTCCGGGTCCACCACGACAGCCCTTGCTCGTTCTTCGAGTTCAAAAACGCTTGCACCAATTCGGCGCCGATGTCGCACAGCGACAACGACTCGAATGCGGGGAGGATGTGATTCTTGAGCAACGACCGGTACTTCCCGCGCGGCCCCAGCGCCAGCGCGGGCAGATGTCTGTCCTCGTAGATCTTCACGAAATCACCGAACAGGATCTGGTCCTTGAGCGTGAACACCTGATCGTTCACGCCGGCGATTACGCGATCGCGAACGCGTTCCGCTTCGCGCTTGGTGATTTCGTCGCAGTACCCGAGGGTGTGCCATTTCTCCTTTCGCTCGAACCGTTTGGTTCTCTGGTTCAGAACGCGAACCCTGTAGCGGATGTAGTAGTAGGGCCGCGCTCCATTCTGCCGAAGCACGTTCGGCAACTGATGCTCTCGCCTTGCCATTCGTTCTCCTGTGGATGGCTCGACGAAGGTTGACTCGGTTGCGAGCATAGCACGCGCGGCCCCTATAAGGTATGAGGAAACAGCGAGCGGAAATCTGTCAGCCAAAGGCAGGGGACCACAGGCAGAGGAGAGAGAACCGCTGAGAGTCGCCTCTCTCAGCCGCGTCGGACGGCGCGGCGTCCACTGTGGTTCTCGGCTCCGCAAAGCGGACTCATCACGTGCATCGCATAGTCCGGGTGAAAGTCCGGTTCATAGTCCGGGTTGGTGTCGCGGATACAGCGATCAACTCGCGGGCGGAAACGTCGGCTGCATTCGGTTTTCCGTCTCCTTTCCCGCGAGGGTTTCCGCGCGCCGCGCCGGAAAACGCAAGGGGGCCAAAAGCGAGACAAGACGAGACTTGCGCGGGAAAGCCGCGTAACGCCGCGTCGTCTGAGGTGTTACGGGGCCTGTTACGGTCCGGGTTACGGCGGGATCAGATTCAAGCACGTGAAACTCCAGGGATCACAACACGAACTGGGGTCGTCCACGGGGACGGGCAAAAGGTGGGAGCGACCCCGGTTCTGGGCGGCCTCAGCCGCCCAGAACGCCACTCCGCTGCCTTCGGCGCTCCGGGGGTCGCTCCCACCTTTTGCCCTCGGCGTTCTCCGGGTTGAATTTCGGCGCGCCTCGAATCGAGACAGCCACATGAAATTCATCTTACAGGAAATCAGCTCGGTGGCCGTCCATCGCATGCCTTCCCGCGCGAGTCGGCACCGCAGATCCACAGACAGGACAGATCGATTGGTGGGGCGTGGCCCCTGCCGCGATGCCGTTTGTATGCTTCTGTAGGATGCCGTTTAGGAAGTCGTCTGAGTGAACAACGCACCTCGGATAACGCAGGATGCGATCGATTTCAGAGGTGGCGCGGAGCATTCCGGCATCATCCGTCACGAAAACCTCCGCCACTCCGAGGTATACGGCTTGCCAAAGATCGGAGCCGTCTGGGCGTTTTCGCCTGTGTTTCCCCTGCTTCCAGTTTTTTGGCGAATGGGATGTTGCCAGTTGTATTATGTACTCGATAGTGGCTCCCAACGCTCTCCAAACGTCGCTCCCCTTGCACAGATCTCGCATCTGTGGAACTGAGATCCCGAGGTCCCGAGTGGGCGGAAGCCGACACAGAACATTGAGGAAGTCCTCACCTTCCAAGACCTCGAGTGAGAGGCATACGGTATCCCGCTCACGTTCGGGAGGCCTGTTCGCGTTTATGAATTCCTCCACGTTGTGATTCATGTTGCCCAGCCATGCAGCGATCTCGCTTGAGGGCTCCTGATCTGGGTCCAACATGCAGGCGTGGAGGTAATTCCCCGGGCCAGTCACTGGTAACGGGAAATCCTCGTGTCCTTTGAGGAAGGCTTCGGCAGCTGCGCGCGCGATATCAAGCGGGCGCTCCAAGAGCGGACCGCCGCCGTGAAGCGCCCTCATCGTCGAACAGATCAACCGCTTGTGGTCCGGGTCTGGAGTGCGCAGCACTTCGGCAAGCGAAACGACGCTGGCCAGCACGGGCCTGTTTCCAGATCGAATGAGATTGATGAGTACCCCTCGGTCGGGACGCTTTGCGAGCGCGTTCCATGACGACGTGTCGAAATAGACGGTTCCGTCCGGGATGTCGCTGCAGGTGTCTCGCATCGCGACCTCTCTCACTTCTCGGTCGCCTTCACCTTCCAGCAGGCCAGTTAGAAGATACCCGCGTTGAACAAGCCCTCCGGGCTATCTCCCGAAAAACCACAAAGCCGCTGGCAGAAGGCCAACAATCGCCCAACAGAGTTCACGGGAATACGCGACTGTCAAGGGATCCCCGAATCCTCGAATTCCCAATGAAGCCCGCTGCCGTCCGTAACGATGGACAGTGCGCGGAAACGCCTTGTACACGACTTTTGACAAGGACAGCCACATCAGCGAATCCTTGCCCACGAGTAGTAGCAAGCCGAGAGCAGCTTTGGGCAGGACGATAATGGCCGCGATCGACCATAACCCCAGGACGATGCGGCCATGCACGAAACACGAGCGCGCGACCACTCCATTCAAAACAAGCGCTCCGATGAACACGCCGTACACGACGTACAAGCCCGCTACGCCGAGAGCTTGGCCCCTGGCTCGGTGCCTTTCCATGGGATCCTCGCCAGGCTGGTGCGTGTCCGCGTCACTCCTCGCGGTTCTCGCCCTTATCTCACGCATGGCGGTGACTGTCCGCTCCCAGTCCCCTTCCACGTCCTCCCCGAGTGCCCGGCCCGCTTCCTTCCTGCCAGCAGGGTCTGTCATGGTGGCGCGCAGCCCACTCTCCCAATAGTCCTCGCTTTCCATGTCGGGTTCGAAGGACAAGAACTTGTCCGCCCAGTACTCCGCGGTCTTCTGATCCTCCATGTCATATGCCACGATGGCTAGCTTCGCCCAAGCGAACGGGTGCCTCGGTTGCAGTCGAATCGCTGCCTCAAGCAGATGCCTAGCCTCGACGCCTTCCCGCTTCTTCATCAGAGCGCCAGCATGAACCGTCAGCGCGGAGGCGATGAGGCCGAGTGCGAAGTTCGGACTGTCGCCAGCCGATTGTGCGATACGATAGAGCGCCTCGTTCGGAAAGCCGTTGCACTCACAGAGATCGGCGAACTCCGTGGCGCCGTTAGCTGAGTCAAATCTGCCCGCCAGCGCTTCTAACAAATTCGCCGGCAAGTTCTTCCAAGCGGGATGAGAAGCAAATACATCTTGCGGGCTTTGCTCTTCAGACAGAAGCCTGGCCCAGCATCTGCGCTCCTACTTCCAATCTCTCCTTGACATCTTGGGCAAGAAGATCGCACCAGGCTGCCTGGTTCGTGAAGCCGACGAAAGCCAATGAAATTGGCGATTCCTCGCCGGGTGCTGCCGTTCGCAGTGCGCGATTCATCAAATCACTGAGCCAACTCACCCTCGCCTTACCGGAGTTTCCCCACCAACCCTCACGATCTTCCAAATAGACGGTGTATTCAACCAGGGCCTCCCGCGCCTCCGCCTCGGCGAGCAAGAGGAAGGGCGCCAATTCACCCCAAAGCAGGACCTCCCGAACGGGTAGGCGGCGCACCTTGTACCAGCTTGCTAGCGCGCCGTAAAGCGCCACGCGGTGCGGTGGCTCGTCTTTTGGGCCTCGGCCCTTCAGTGCCCTTCGCAAGTGCTGATCATACGAGAGACGAGTAGATTCCCTGCATCCCTCCGGGGTGCCCGCCGCCCGGACAAGCGTAAGCAAGCCTCGCCAGTTCATTGCCCTCTCGCCTCACGCAAGCACCGCCCCGGCTCTGCATCGCCGCTGCAAGTGCTCGGATTCCTGGGAGGCACCCATCATACACCCGGCCGCCTCCGCCTTGGAGACCGTTTCGTCGCAACCCGGAACCCGTATCTCGGTTCACGCGGCTGCCGGACATGCTGGCTCAGTGTTGGGCCATCGGAGAGATCCCTGAGGGCTATGCAGCGCGCACCCGCGAAGCGCTAGAGCTGGCACCCGCCTATGCGAAGGCTTTCCCACGCCGCGGACGCCCGCCTGCACGTCCATGGGCCAGTCGGCAACCTCGGCGCGCAACCAAGCACCCCGCGGGTTGATGCGCCTACCACGAAAGTGTGTGACAGTGCGCTCGCGTGCTCAACGTTGGTAGCGAGTTTCCGGGCGCGGTAGCGACGAACTCAGCGCTCAGGCCGCGTCGACCAGCGTTACGCCGGCGGCACAGGCGGCTTGCCGGAGGTCATCGTCAAGCGTGGCGAGCGGCAGTGCCTCGCGGATTGCCAGTTCCAGATAGGCTGCATCGTAGGCGCTGAGCTTGTGGGTCCGCGCCAGCGGCAGGATTTGCTGAGCGAGCCAGGTGGCGGGACGGTGCTCTATCGCGATTGGCAGGAGCCGCAGCCGCTCCAGAAATGCGGTCTGCGCCGCAGCGTCCATCCGGCCGCGGCGCTCTGCGGTGCGCAGGACGTTGGCGGCCTCGAACGACCACAGCGCGGGCACGACGGCGTGAACCGTTTCCAGAGACTTGAGAACAGCCACGGTGAATGGTGTGGACTCGCCTTCAAAGGCCCAACTCAGGGTCATTGAAGCGTCAAGAACGAACGGGCCGGTCAATATTTGTGGCCCTCGTGGATGAGGTCCTGGATGCGCTCCCCAGGGCCGAGGGTGAGATGGTACTCTTCCCGAAACGCCGAGCATGCCGGCGACAGCCTGGCGCCTCCGCTCCCGCTCTTCTTCGGAAAGGGCGGTCGCAGAGCTGGTGGCGGCCTCCAGAGCGCGCTCGATGACTTCCTCAGGCGAACGGCCCACACCGCGAGCGAGCGCTGCTTGGAGCAACTCCTGCCCATGGGGTGTGAGGTTGACCGTCATCGATACCAGTATACGCTGGGAGTGTCTCGGGATCGCGGCGGGAGGTGAGTCAACCCCGTCGAGCCGTGGGTTTTCCTCCCGCACAATTCCCGCAGAACGGGTCAGAAGCCGCCCGATCCCGCAGAATTCCCGCAAACCGTGGAATCGGGCCGCGCGGTAACCCGCCCAAAATCAACTGAGTATCTGCACGCTGATTCCATACCCGTCCATGGCATGGAAGAGGTCGTGAGTTCGAATCTCACCAGGTCCACCAAACCATTGGCTGCACTACGCCACTAATGGGGGAGGCCGCCTCCGACCACCATGATCTTTTCCGTCATCGTTCCATGCCTTGACAGCGAGCGTTATCTGCGGCGGTGCCTCGAAGCTTTGTTCGCGCAGACCTTGAGAGAGACGTATGAAGTGATTCTGATCGACAATAACTCGCGAGACCGGTCGGTCGAAATCGCCCGGAGTTTTCCCGATCTGATTGTGCTTGAGGAAGAGATCCAGAGTTCCTATGCCGCACGGAACCGCGGGGTGCGCCAATCGAAAGGCGAGATTCTTGCTTTCACGGACTCCGACTGCGTAGTGAGCCCCACGTGGCTCGAGGAGATAGGCTCCGCTCTAGCCGTGCCGGCCACGGCTGCGGTGCTGGGAAACAGCCGCTACGCCCGAGAGTCGTTTCTTGTCGGGACAATTGCCGATTACGAGGCGCAAAAAACGGAGTACGTCTGCACGCAGCGTAATAGAAGCCTCTATTATGCGTACACCGGCAATATGGCCGTGCGTCGCGAGGTCTTCTGGCGATGCGGTCCGTTCATGCAGATCGCACGGGGAGCCGATTCGGTCTTCATCAGCAAGGTCTTCGATACCTACGGCCTGGAAGCCGTGCGATTTGTGGGAAAGGCCCAAATCCGCCATCTCGAAATCGACCGCGTTTCGGACTGGTACCGGAAGCAGAGCATCTACGCCCGGAGCCATTGCAACTACCGCGTCTGGAGCAGGACCAGACCCCTCGGTTTCAGAAAACGGTTGGAAGTGATGCGCCGGACGATCGTGCGCAACCGATACTCCTGGGCACGCGCGCTGTCGCTGGCCGCATTGCTGGCTGCGGGACTGATCCCCGTTCAGCTGAGCCGATTTCTGGAGTCGCGGCGGCGAAGTACCACCAAATCGCCATGACCGAACACAGATGCGGCTCTCCGGCATTCCGCTAACCAGCTTTGGCACCTGCCCCCGGTTGTGCTTGCAACAGTAGAGCGCGAGTTCTTCCGGCCAACGTCCCGGCGATTTACTTGATCTGTTTTGCAACCCTTCCTGCGGTACCTTTGGCAAAGACTTCGTACACAGCCGGCTCCTCCGGAAATAGCTCGACACGGCGAACGAGCCAATGGCCCGGCTGGCCGCCGAACGCGGGGAGAGTCCACCGCCCGTCAGCGGCCGCGGTGAAACGGTCAGCTTTTCCTCGTGGCATGAGCCTGCCCGATGCTCCGGCTTGCGTGGTAGCGGGTGCGAGGGCAGGGTGTCGCCCTCACGTCGGCTCAGCAGGATCTCCTGATCCAATCCGCGAGCGGCCCCTGGTGCCTCGGCGCCTTCTTGGAAGTGTCGGCGGCGACGGGCGCCCGCCGTGGCGAGTTACTGGCGCTTCGCTGGTCGGATCTTCAGGACGGCCGGGTGGCGATCTCGCGATAACTGACACAGACGGAGGTCCTGCAATTCAAGGGAACAAAAACAGAGAATCCGCGACGGATAAGCCTGCCATTGTCAGCTCAGGCTGCCCTCGCCGTGCATCGGGAGCGCCAGGACGAGTTTCGCCAGCAGTTCGGCCCTGACTACCGGTCCGACCTCGATCTGATCTTCGCGAATCCTGACGGCACGCCGCTGAAGCCGGATTCGGTTTCTGCCGCTGTGTCTGCACTCTTCCGGCGCCTCAAGCTTCCGAAGGGCGCCAGTCTCCACTCACTGCGCCACACCCACGGATCGCATCTGCTGGCGAACGGCGTTCCGTTGACCAACGTCAGCAAGCGCCTCGGACACGTCAACCCGCACGTCACGGCGACGGTCTATGCTCACGCGCTGCCCGGCCGCGACGACCTCGCGGCGGCAGCATGGGAGAAATTCCAGCAAGAAGGCCGGCCCGCGAAGCCGACGAAGGCCGCTCGTAGCCGGAAGACCGCATAGCAGGTCTACGGTTTCAGCTTGGCTTCTTCTGCCTCGACCGCCTGAAGGGCCGCATCTCTATCATCGGCCTCTGATAGATGATCTCGGATGTACGCGATCAGGCTCTTGCGCACGCCGTCTAGGAGAGAAAAATCGAGGAAGGTTGCGATGTTGTCTTCCTCGCGCAGCAGGAGGTCGAGCACCTTCGCCTGCCGCGTCGGCGATACCTCATCCCACGCCGATGGGCGAATGAACCAGTGATCAGATCCGTTGGTGAGCCACGACTCCATCGCGTTCAGAGCGCCGAAGCCCCTCGTCATGTCGGCGAGATATTTCTCGACAACCTTCGAATGCTTTCGTGCGGCACCGATAAACGCCACGGTCGAACCTGTCTGCGGGAGAATACCGAGCGGGCACAGCGCCCGAGACCTCGTTCCGTAATATTCGTACGTCAGGACGCCGAAGCCTGAACAGGAGACGGGCACTTCGAATGGCAGGGAGAGAGCCTGCAGCGATGGTTCATCCGAGGATCTACCGCTGATGAATGCGAACAGCTCGTCATACAGTTCCCCTTCGAGCTCGGCAAGATCGGCTTTGCCGCCTTTGATCGTCGAAGTGAGGCGTTTCTCCATCGCGTCGCCCTTCACCGTCGACTTCTCGAGTTGGGCTCCGGGAATTGCCTTTAGAATTGCGGCCGCGTAATAGTCGTCGCGGGCTTTGCGGTAGTCCTGAAGAAGCCGCTCAAGCTCTGCCAGCCCCTGGCGCTTTCGCGCGATCTCCCTGCACACAGTGCGGAAGGCTTGCAGAGCGACATGCCGCGACGCCGACATCTCGCCCGCAACCTCGAACTCTGAAAAGAGCTGTTCGTGCTCTTCACAGAAGCCGGGGAAGGTGGACGCCAAGTTCACACCGATGCGCTCCATTTTCATCTGGCCGTGATTGTCCAGGCGGGGAGTGAGAACGTGCTGAGCCTCCGCTATTCGCTCGATCGAGCCCGCCCGGTGGATCGAGTGCGACCGGCGGATCGAAGCTTCGGAACATCCCCGGTACATGCACGGCCCGGAACGCTCCCAGTTTCGGCTGCTGCGCTTGAGGTGATCGAAGAGCTTCCGCGTTTTCTCGGGCTCGGAGCCCATGACGACCGATGGATCCTCCCAAAAGGCGTCGTCCGCTGGAACGAACGCCTCCTCCAAGGCTCGATAGATGTCATCGCTGTCCGCAGCCATCGATCTCTCGCTCTAAAAATGTGTGAGCAAGTGTGAGCAGAACGCCCGCAAGTCTATGAAAACATCGTAGCGCTAACGGGAATCGAACCCGTATTTGAGCCTTGAGAGGGCTCCGTCCTAACCGTTAGACGATAGCGCCACTCGCCAGAATAACATAGCCGCATCCTTGCGAGAGCGCACACGAGAGCGGCGTCAGACAACGCTCCCTTTACGGTCGTGGCTCGGTAGCAAGACTCAACTGAGTCGCACGCGGCGTCGCAGGGCGCTCCCTGGGAAGGTGAGAGAAATCGGCTCGGGCGTGCCCAAACCCTTACAGAGGCTTGCCACACATTGTTATAGGAGCGTGGTGTGCCTCACCCGGCGCGATTAGCGTCACGTCGCGCTGACCAGCTCCGCGCGGATCACGGGCGCGGGTTCGCCCCCTGCCTCCGAACACACCGAGGCACTGGACCACCAGACAAAGGGAAAAAGCACAGTGGCGAGCCGCCCGAGGGGAGCGGCTCGCCGATAGGGCCCGCCCAAAGAATAGATTAGGCCTTTGCCGGCTCGAAGTAGCCTTGCGCCAGCTCGGGCTTTGCCTCGAGAGCCTTGCTCCAGCAAGCGCGAGCATCCTCTTCCTGGCCCAACGCTTTCATCACGTGACCCAGGTTCAGCAACGCCTCGGCGAAATCCGGGCTCTCCGACAGCGCTTCACGGTACAGCCGCGCGGCTTCGTCGGGCTGGCCCGCCTTCTGCAGCAACAGACCGGTATTGTAAAGCAGCTCCGGAGCGCGTTCGCCGAGGTCCACCAAACGCCCGTGATATTCGAGCGCCTGGTCGAGCTCGCCGCGCTCCAAGGCAAGCGCCGCCAGACCGCGCAGCGCATCGAGCGATTTCGGATCGGCGTTCAGCGCCTGCTCGTAAACCAGTTGTGCGAGGTCGCGGTCGCCGGTCTTCCAATAGGCCAGCGCGAGATTCATCTGCGCCTCCGCCCAATCCTTGCGTTTCTTCAAGCAGGATTCGAATGCCTCGGCGCTACCGCGGTAATCGCCGCGCTGCAAACGCACATAGCCAAGCCGGAATCGCGCCTCGTTGTTCTCGGGGTCCTTCTCGAGCACCTTGCTATAAGTCTTTTCGGCCTCCTCCTGCTCGCCTGCTTGTTCGAACACCAGGGCGAGATTCCACAGCGCCGCGGAAGCGTTCGGGTCCAACCGCACGGCCTGTTGATATGCCTCACGCGCATCCTTTAGCGCTCCGAGCTCCTGGCGCACGATGCCTAGATTGGTGAATGCTTGCGCCGCCTGCGGACGCACCTTGATCGCCATCTGGTAGGCATCGGCGGCCTGCTGCGCGCGGCCGGCCTTCTGATGCGCCAACCCCAGGTTGAACCAGCCCTCAAAATGATTGGGGACCGCATCGACCAGCAGCGTGCAGAATTTCGCCGCCATCTCGAAATCGCCGCTCGCGGACGCCCATGCCGCCAGACCCTCGAGCGCGGCGGTGGATTGGGGCTGGATTTGGAGCAGATGCTCGGAGCATTCGCGCACCATCTCGTAATCCTTCTTCGCCATGCCGATGGCGATCAGGTTCGCCAACGACTCCTCGGATTTCGGATTGCGCTTTAGCACGCGGCGGTACAGTTCGGCCGCCTCATTGAAGTGCGCTTCCAGTTGCAGGGCGACGGCCTTACCAAACAGCGCCGTCTCGTTCTCCGCCTCGCGCTCGAGGCAGAGTTCAAACGCGCTCAGCGCCTGCTTGGCCTGATTCAAGTGGAGCAGGCAGATACCCAGGCCCAGTTGCGCATCGATCCGCGACGAGTCCACCTGGAATGCCTTCTGAAACTTCTCAGACGCTTCCTGCCAGCGCCCGGTCCGCTCCAGGCACACCGCCAGGTTGAACCAACCGGTGTGGTGTTCCGGCTCGATCTGCAGCAGCTCGCGGTAGCTGTTCGCTCCGCCCTCGAACTGCCCCAGTTCGAACTGAATATGGCCCATGGCGGAATAAACCTCCGCCGTTTTCTCGTTCTTGGCGATGGCTCGCTGCAACTCGCGCAACGCCTCTTCCGGCTTGCCGTCCAGGTGCAATGAGACAGCCCTGGCCATGAAGCGGGAAGCCTTGGGACCCTCTGTCCGTGGACTAAATTCTACCGGCCGGAGGGTCTCGCCCCCAACGGCCATTGGTTTTCGTGGGTTCATCTTTTCCAACCTCGTTTTCTGACCATTTTTAGCGCCGCCAAGGCGCGTGCTCGTTCATCCTTCTGGGGCGATTGACGCGCCGAGCTTACCCCGGAGTCATCATAGGACACCTTTATCCAACCAAGGTACGCCCTCTCGTCGTTCGAATCGCTGAAAAATCCGACGCCGCCAGCCTTCAGGCGACCGTCACTCCAAAAATCGACTCTCTGTGCATTCACCAACGTGCTAAAACCATTGCGCGCTACGTTGAACTCAATCCGGTAGGGCATGCCGTCGTGCGCTACTGCCCGGTCCGCCGCCTTCCCACGGATCGAATCCCCCGCCATGCCCCAGAGCAAAGCTGAGAAAAGAATAAAGCACGGGATGGTGAGCATCACTCCTCTGAAAATGCCTGATGCGCCTTTCCAGATGCCGCGCAGAATTTCCGCTGGCTGCGACGGGACATCGGCGATCGGCTCGAAGTGGTGCGCGATCAACTCCGGCGGCGCTGGCATTTGCGTCTTCGCGCTGATCGGAATCCCCTTGAAGCCTGGCTTCGGCCGTAGCGCGCCCCGGACTGGCGCCACGGAAGCGGGCATCGGCCACGGCCAGTCGAAGTCCCCTTTGGGCCTTGTCGCCAGCGCCGTCGGGGGGAGCACCGGCTGTTCCTCGAAGGTGTCGTGACCCACGGATGCCTTGAGGGTGCGCCCGTCGTCGACATCCTCGACTTCGACGTAGGAGAATGCACCGCGCCCCATGGTGGCCCTCTGGGGCGAGAATACGAAATTCGGGACCCGGCTGGGCCGATATGCCGCCCGCATGGCGGGAGCCAGCCGGACGGCCTTTGCAGCGGTTTTCCGGTCTTCGCGGAAGCCCGGTGCGCTAAGCTTCCGGAGCGAGGCCGGATCCAGGCGGCAGACCAAGCCCGCCGATTGCGGCTCAGTCGCATTCGGGCACGGGAATGCACACGGAAGCGGCAGCGCCGCCTGCATGTTGGCCAATGCCTTCGAGGCTGGCTTTGGTGCGGTCTGAAACTGGCTGCTTGCGGCGGTCGGCCAGGTCATGCAGCCGATACGGGATTCGATGCGCTCAAACCGTGTGACGCCGCACTCCTGCCCGAGCCGCTCCCATTCCATGTGGCAGCCGGCGAATCTCTTCTCCAGAAGACGCGGACGGCCCAGCAGCGGCTCGGCCGCCATCAGCCTGACCGGGCGGTTGCCCGGACCGGACCGGACGAGTGGTTCGCGCGGCGGCGGCATCACCAGGGCCGGAGGCTGAACTTGCCGGCGGCCTGCCTGCGGCGGCGCGGCGAGTACGGTTGGTGGCGCGGAACCCAGCAATAGAGCGGCTGACCGCGGCTCGGTTCGCGGCTCAAGAGGCGAGCGAAGCGGGAACTCCTGGCTCATGCCCGGGAGCCGCCGCGCCGGGGCCTTGCGCGCCTCGGGCGCTCCGAGGCCGGGCAGAAGACCGGTGCTGCCCAACCCGCGCTGCGCTGCGGGAGGCACATGTGTCTCAACCTTCGCCACTTTGCTCGTCAGGCGCACAGGCGCCGTTTCCACGCGCTTGTTGAGCAGGAAGGACACTTCCAATGCTCGTGCTGTGGCGCCTGGCTGAAACTCAGGCCGCGATAGCCGCCAGGGGACGACCACTCCGCACGAAAAAGGCGGCCTGTGCAGGGGACGCTCCGGCGCCGGCAATACCTCCTGGCGCACCACCGGCTTCGCGCCGAACCGAATTGGCGGCCGCAACGCCGCTGGCGGAACCTCTTCCAGCCGCCGCCTCAAAGAGAGGTCCGCAACCGCAGGCAAACCGGGAGCGGCAGCCGGAAACTCTGCTTCCGAACGGGCCGGAGGGCCAAGCGCAACGTTCCTTAGCGCCGGAACCGCGTAAGGCGGAGCGAGACTGGCGGCACCGAGCTCCTCCGGGCGCCGGACCGCGGGGCCTGGGCGGGCACTAGGACTCGCGGCAACAAACGCCTGCCATCCGCGCGCATCGGGGAGGCCAGGCACGACGGGAACGGCCAGGACCGTCGAGCGCGCTCCCGCCGGGGAGTTCGGACCGAGCACCAGGAGTCCACCTATGCGTTCGAAGCGAGCCTCCGGCACGAAAGTCTTACTGAGCGACGGCGATTGGAACCGGCCTGCGCCAAGAGGAGCCGGCAGGACGGCGGGCTCGGTCCTGGTTCCGCCTGTAGCGGTTTTCGGAGCCAACTTAAAGAACGACGACTCGGGCGCGTACAGCCCCCTGTACCTTGCCTCTGCACTGGGCAACAGCATCTGAACGTCGAAAGTTGCGCCCGAGCCAGCCCTCGGGTGTGCTGCGGGCGGCTGGACGGGGGCGGGCAGCTCGGCAGCGAAATATGCCGCCACGTTCACTGCACCCCTAATGACCGGCCCGGCGGGTTCCGCAATGGCAATCGCCCACGAACGTGCGATGGTCATCCGCTGCACAGGGATTGCGGTTGCCTGCGCACCCCTGACCAGCGCCGGCAGGTCGATCGATGCGTACGAGGCCAGCTCGATCTGTGCGGTGGCGGCGGTTTGCTCCAGGACCGGAATCGATAATAGCGCCGGCCGTGTGAAGGCCATTGCCCCGCTGGTCCAAATGCGCGAGGGAAGATTCCGGACCGCTGGCATCGGGACCAAGTACCCGCCACAAGCTGCAAGTGCAAGCCGACCCGCAATCGGCCCGAACGCGACATCTCGCAAGAGGATCGAGCCGGTGAATGGCTCGGGCCTAGTTTCCCGTCTGGTGGCCTTCCAACTGTGTGATATCGCATGCACGACTGGCGTGAACCCCGGTACGGAAAGCGAACGGGCAGCGCCATCCACCGTGAAGCGCGGAACGGTGAGGGTCTGCGGCCCAAACTCAGCGGTCGCGACGAGACGGCTTCGATCACCAGCAGGTGTAAGCGCAGGAGCAGCGGCGAACCCAGCCTCCGGTAAGACCTCCGCTCGATAACGAGCGGTCTTCCCTCGCTCGATTCTCCGGTCAAACCGCAGGAATTCAGTAGGGTACGGCACGGCCGCGGCGCGCGAGCCATAACAGGTGACTGCGCCGAGCGCCAGCCCGGAGCCTCCCGGCGCGGTAGCAGGGAGATCGAGTGGAGTTCGACCGCGCACCGGAGCGGGTGCGCCGAATTCCTTGAGCTTAAGAACAGGGCGGATGAGGGCGACGCGGCCCGGCTCGGGGCGCGGGTGGGCAGCCTGCACGAACGGAGCCAACCACTCCCCGGATGGAGGCGCTTTCGTGACTAGTTCGCTGCTGCCCCCATCGGGTCCCGCGGTAGCCGGTTCGGAAGGGAATTCCGTTTCGGTCTTGGCCCCCCGGACCGGCTCGTACCGTCCGCCATCGGCTGGCAGCGGGCTGACGACTTCGGCCTCTTGCACGGCCGCCGCAGCCGACTTAGTTTTGTGTGCGGGCGCGGCGGCATCTGGCTCCTGCCCTCCAGTCAAGCGGTTCAGTCCAAGGCGAGTCAGTTCACGATACCGCTTCCGATGATCGTCGGAACAGAAGTCGGCGTCGCTGAGCTGCCGGACTAGTGAAACGCGCTTGCCGCAGTAAAAACAGGGCATCCACCCATTCCCTTCCGCTCAATTATATTGAGGTCAGGCCCGTTTTGACCAGCATAATCAATCATTTTAAGGCCGCTGACACGTTCCGCCCGCAGGCCATTTCCGCACTCTTGACTAACTCCGTTCCGCTCTTCAGGGACCAACGTTCTAGTACCGTTGGCCGTGCACAAGCTTCGGCTGTAGCTTATTCAGCACAACGGGTTTCTGCCTGGGGGTGATCTTTGTGCTCCCTCATTTTCAGATAATTACATCAGCTTTTTGGCGACCTGAGCATGCTCGGATTAAGGAAAGTAGTCCTGGTACTCTTACCTGGTCGCTGTTTCCTGCAAATACTTACTCCGCAGCCCATTGCAGGCCTGCCCGGAGCGGGCCAACAACCCCCTGGCAGCGCCGCGCCGCAACCGCACACCGGATCGCTCGACTACAATGAATCGATGGCGCTTGTCGCAGCGCTGACCGCCGTTGTCTTGCTCACACTTTGGGGCGTGATCCTCCTCCGCTCAAAATGAACCTCGAATCCGCAGTCTTTAATGTATCGCTTTTCTGGATGCTCACAACGCCGCACGAATATGTGCACGCCTGGGTCGCCACGCGCTTGGGCGATGACACGCCTCGCCGCAGCGCAGACGCTCAGCTAGCGGGCGGGCGGCAGGCTCAAACCTGCTTTAGCCAGCGCCCTTTCGACTAATTCGACGGCCTCAGCTTCCCGCAGCCCTCTCGAGATTGAGAGCTCCGACAACAGCATGTGGCGCGCGCGGTCGAGCATCCTCTTTTCGCGGAACGAAAGCAGCTTCTCCCGCTGCAGCAGCAACAGGCCCTTCAAGACCTCGGCGATTTCGAGCAAGGTGCCCACGCGCATCTTCTCCGAGTTTTCTTTGAAACGGTTTTTCCAGTCGTGGCTGCACCGGCAAGTGCCGCCCGCGAGAAAGCTCAGCACCCGCGCGAGTTCGCCATTGCGAGTGATTTTTCGGAGTCCGATATCCTGGACGTGCGAGAAAGGGATCATCACCGTCATGCTGCTGTACATCAACCGCAAAAGGTAAAACCTCTCGAGGTGGGCGCCAAAGGAACGGCTACTGATGTTCTCGACGACGCCGATCCCCTGGTTGGGGTAAATTACCTTTTCCCCGATCTGGAAGGTCATCCTGCAGACCTCTTGTACACCAGCCCGTGGTGTCAGTTCTGTGTGCCGACTGAGAAACAAATGTTAAGCCTGAACTGGGCTCATGTCAACAGGGAAAACTTCTCCGGTGAGGCCGACTTACAAAGGCTTCTAAGAACATTCAACATAAACAAGACTTAATATCAATTTTTCTTCCCCGGGGTACAGATTCAGAAGCATGCCACCTGCCCAAGGTGGTGCTAGGGTGGCGGCCGTGGAGAGGCCGTTGCGTACGCCGCACTCGCAAACTGGCGGTGATGCGAATATAGATGCATGCACCGCCATCCGCTCAGTGTTCTGGTTCCGGCACTATTCGCAGCACTCATCCTTCAAGCACAGGCTCCGGCGCCACCGATCCAGCTCGCCGTTGACGCGACCGATGCTCCACACAAGATCTTTCATTCGCGCCTGACCATTTCAGCTAAGCCAGGCCCGCTCACGCTCCTCTACCCAAAGTGGATACCTGGCGAGCATGGGCCCACAGGGCCGATCGTTAACCTTACTGCCCTCGAGTTCTTCGCGAACGATCAACGGATCGCATGGCGGCGCGATGACGTAGACATGTTCGCGTTTCATTGCGAGGTGCCGCCCGGCGCCGGCGCCGTCGAAGTCTCACTCGATTTCCTGTCTCCGGCCGCCGCTGAGGGATTCTCGGCTGGCAGCTCGGCAACCGATAAACTCGCCGTGGTCAATTGGAACCAGGTGCTGCTTTACCCCAGCGGGTACAATATCCGAGATCTGACCTACCAGGCGAGCCTGCGCCTTCCGCACGGTTGGAAGTACGGCACGGCTCTGCCGGTCGCGCGGGAATCCGGCGGCACGATCGAGTTCGCGCCGGCCGCACTGAGCATGCTTGTGGATTCCCCGGTGCTCGCGGGCGTGTATTACCGCGTGCTGCCGCTTACGCCGGGCGAGACGCCCTCCCATGAAATCGATATGGCCTCCGATAGCGCCGCTGCGCTCGAAATGCCGCCGCCCATGATCGGCGAATACAAGCGGCTGGTGGCCGAAACCGGGACGCTTTTCGGCGCGCGCCACTACCGCGATTACCATTTCCTGTTGACACTCAGCGATCACGTCACGCACTTCGGGCTCGAACACCATGAATCGAGCGATGACCGCGTCGAGGAGCGGACGCTGCTCGATTCCGGGCTCCGCCTGCACGCCGCCGGCCTGCTGCCGCATGAATTCGTGCATTCCTGGAACGGGAAATACCGCCGGCCCGCCGGTTTGGCAACGCCCGATTTCGAAACGCCGATGAAGGGCGATCTGCTGTGGGTTTATGAAGGGCTCACAAGCTATCTTGGCGACGTGCTCACCACTCGCAGCGGCCTGTGGACACCAGAGCAGTTCCGCGAGGACCTCTCGAACATGGGCGCCTCTCTCGACTACGTACCAGGGCGGAACTGGAGGCCGCTCGAGGACACCGCCGTGGCTGCGCAGATACTCTATGGCGCGCCGCGGACGTGGTACGCTCGCCGGCGCGGCGTCGATTTCTACGGCGAGGGGGTGCTGATCTGGCTTGAAACGGACACGGTGATTCGCCGCCAAACGCAGGGGCGCCGTTCGCTCGACGACTTCTGCCGGGCATTCTATGGACCGCCGGGCGGACCGCCCGCTTTGAAGCCCTACACTTTCGACGATGTAGTGGCCGCGCTCAACGACGTCGCCCCGTACGACTGGCGGTCGTTCTTCACCAGCCGCCTCAACCGCACCGGGCCGCGCGCGCCGCTCGGCGGCATAGAAAACAGCGGCTGGCGTATCGTTTACACCGAAACGCCGAACGAGTTCCTGGTCGAACCGGAGGATAACGACAAGGTGCTGGACTTCGGGTACTCGATCGGACTACGCCTGACTCGTGATGGCGAGGTATCGGAATCGATTCCGGGCATGGCTGCGGATCTGGCCGGTATCGAGCCGGGAATGAAAGTCAGCGCTGTCAATGGGCTTAAGTGGTCGTCAGACGTGATGCGCGAGGCCTTGCGGGCGGGCAAGAAGACTTCCGAGCCGCTCGAGTTACTTGTCAGCAACGAGGGTTATTACAGCACTTACCGCCTCAATTACCACGGAGGCGAGCGATATCCCCATCTGGAGCGCGACTCGACGAAGCCGGATCTTCTGACCGAGATCATTGCGCCGCACGCTTCAGCGGCTGCCGCGGGCGCGGGCCGTTAGGGCCGCCTCTCCAGGGGCGCTTGATGACGCGCCCGATTTAATAGTCGCGCTCGGTCACCAGATCGGTGATCGTGTAGAGCGCCCGCTGGTAAGGGGATTCGGGAAACTCGCAAATCAGCCTGCGCGCCTTCTCGGTGAATTCGTGTGCGCGCTGGCGAACGCGCTCGAAGCCGCCGCGCCGCTCGATCAGATCCAGAATAGCCCCGAAGGACGCGCGGCCGTAGTTCTGGTCTTCCAGCACCGTCTCGACCAGCCGCCGCTCTTCGGCATTCGCCTGCTGGAGCGCATAGATGAGCGGCAGCGTCACCTTGCCTTCCCAAAGATCGTTGCCGACCGGCTTGCCGAGGACGGTCTCGCTCGCGGTGAGGTCCAGCACGTCATCGACGAGCTGAAATGCCATGCCGACGTTCCACGCGTACTCGCCGAGCTTCTCCTCGGTATGGGAATCGGTGCCCGCGATCGTTGCGCCCAGCCGTGCGCAAGTCGAAAACAGGCCCGCGGTCTTACGATCGACGAGGTCCATGTATTCGGCTTCGGAGACGCTGATGGAGCCGATGCGCTCGAGTTGCAGCAGTTCGCCTTCGACCATGGTCTGTGTGACGCCGATCAGCAGGTCGAGGATATGAAAATTGCGCTCGCGCACGGCGATCTGGAACGCCTGCATGTAGAGCCAGTCGCCCGCGAGCACCGAAACGTGATTGCCCCACTTGATGTTGGTCGAAGACCGGCCGCGGCGGGTCTGAGCGCCATCGATCACGTCGTCGTGCACCAGCGTGGCGGTGTGGATCATCTCGACCACGGCGCCAAGCCGGATGGCGCTCTCTCCTCCGTCGCCTACCAACTTCGAGGCAAGCAGCACCAGCACCGGGCGAAGGCGCTTCCCGCCGCTCGCCTGCAGATACTTGCCGATTGTGGTGATGGCCTCAACCGGCGCCACCCACTCGACGCTGATCTCCTCTTCGACGCGGAGAAGGTCCGCCTGCACGAGATCCATAATCTCCCGAGCAGGCGACACCCCAGCTTTGCTGAATTCCATTGGTTCCTCTCAGTCTAACCGTTGCGCTTCGGGTGTGGCAATCGAGCGAGCCGCAGAAAGTTTTCGGTTGTTGCAGCCGCCAGTCGCTCGAACGGCTCGCCGCGCAAATCGGCCAACTTGCGTGCGGTCTCGGCGACAAACGCGGGCTCGTTCCGCTTGCCGCGCCTCGGAACGGGCGCGAGATAAGGCGCATCGGTTTCGACCAGCAGGCGATCGCGTGGCGCCGATCGCGCTGCCTCCTGTGCTTGCAGCGCTTTCGGAAACGTGACAATCCCGGAGAAACTGATGTAAAACCCCATCTCGATCACTCGCTCGGCTTCCCGAGGTCCTCTGGAAAAGCAGTGCATGATGCCGCCCACGGCCGGGTCCCACTCGCGCGCGATCAGCGCCAGCGTGTCCTCCCAGGCCTCGCGCGTGTGAATGACGATCGGCTTCGCCGCCTCGCGGGCGATCCGCATCTGGCGGGCGAAGACCTCGCGCTGCACCTCGCGCGGCGAAAAATCGTAGTGGTAGTCGAGCCCGATTTCGCCGGCCGCGACCACCTTCGGATGCGACAGCAGCTCCTCGAACCGCGCGAAACTCTCATCGCGGGCTTTCGCGGCATCGTGCGGATGTACGCCCACGGTTGCGTAAATCCGCGGGTGCGCTTCGGCAAGACGGATTGCGGCCTCGAGATCGGGCGGGCCGCTCCCAGCGCCGATTGCGAGCATCAATTCGACGCCGGCCTCGAGAGCGCGCTTGATAACCGCCTCGCGGTCCGGGTCGAATTGCGCGTCGTCGAGGTGGCAGTGCGAGTCGATGAGCATGCGTTCAGGCGCCCGGCATTATTTTAGGCGCGCGCCTACCGGCACATCTTCGAGGAAGCCGGCGATCACGGGCTTGCCGTCCTCGATTGAAGCTGCCACGATCATGCCGTTCGACTCAATGCCGCGCAGTTTTCGCGGCTCGAGGTTTGCCACAATCACCACCTTGCGCCCGATGAGCTGCTCGGGCTTATACGCCTCGGCGATGCCGGCGACGATCGTGCGCGGCTGCGGCTCGGCCAGGTCCACAGTGAGTTTGAGCAGCTTATGAGTGCCCTTCACCGGCTCGGCCGCGAGTATCTGTCCAACCCGCATCTCCACCTTCGCAAAATCGTCGATCGAGATGAGCGCGGTCTGCGGAGCTTCTGGCGCGGGCTCCGGCGCCTTGCCGACCAGCGCGGCCTGCCGCGCTGCTTCCTGCTCCTCGAGCGCGCGCATTTGAGGGATGGCCTTCGCGGTGTCGATCCGCGGGAACACGCCCGAGACCTCGCTGATCTTCTGCCCGGCCTGCAACTGGCCCCAGGCGAGCTGGCTGATTCTGACGGATTCGAGGGGTTCTAGCATGCCGAGCTGCCGCCAGATCTGCGCGGCCGATTCGGGTAGTACCGGCGCAAGCAGCACGGTCGCGATGCGCAGTACCTCGGCCGCGGTATAAAGCGTCGCTTCGAGCCGCGCGCGCGCTTCGTCATTTCTTTTCTTCACCAACGCCCAGGGCGCCTGCTCGACGATGAGCTTATCGGTCGCGGAAAGCAGCGACCAAAGCGCCTCCAGCCCCTTCGAGAACTCGAACTCCTCGAACGCGTTCACCACCGAATCAATGCTCTCGCGGGCCAACTGCGGGATGGCACCTTCGGCCGCCGGCGCCGGCACAACACCGCCCAAGTACTGGTGAATCATCGTCAGCGTGCGGCTGGCGAGGTTGCCGAGCCCGTTCGCAAGATCGGAGTTGTAACGGTTTACCAGGGCGTCGTAACTGAAGCTGCCATCCTGGCCGAACACGATCTCGCGCAACAGGAAGTAACGCAGTCCATCGGCGCCCATCACGCGGCGGATCGGCTCCGGGCGCACGATATTGCCGCGCGACTTACTCATCTTATCCTGCTCGAAGAGCAGCCAGCCGTGTGCGAAGATGCGCTTAGGCAACGGCAAGCCGGCGGCCATCAAGAACGCGGGCCAGTAAATCGCGTGGAAGCGCACGATCTCCTTGCCAATCAGGTGCAAGTCCGCGGGCCACATCGTCTCGCCTTCGAACTCCTCGCCTTCTACGGCGCTGACATAGGCGGCGAGAGCGTCAAACCAGACGTAGAAGACGTGCGGCGATTCGCCCAGCACGGGGATGCCCCACGTAATGTTCGTGCGCGTAATCGAGAGGTCGCTCAGGCCTTCTCTAACAAAGGAAAGCACTTCATTCCGCCGCGTCTCCGGCTGGATGAATTTCGGCTCGCGCTCGTAGAGCTCGAGCAAGCGGTCCTGAAACGCCGAGAGCTTGAAGAAGAAATTTTCTTCGGTGACGGTCTCAGTGGACCGGCCGCAGTCCGGGCAGGGGGCGTCCGGCTTGGCTTCGTTCACGTAAAGGTTATCGAAGAAGCAATACTGGCCCGTATACGAACCCTTGTAAACGTAACCGTTCTGGCGGCAGCGCTCGAACAGCCGCTGCACCGTCTTATGATGCTTCGTATCCGAGGTGCGCTGGAAGTGATCGATCTTGAGTCCGAGCAGCTCCCACTGCTTCACGAATTCCGCTGCGATCGTGTCCGCATAGGCCAGTGGCGACTTGCCCACTTTCACGGCGGCGCGCTCGACGTTCTGGCCGTGCTCATCGGAACCGGTGGTCAGCACGGCGCGGTAACCCTGCATGCCCTTGAAGCGGCGGATGAGGTCGGCGGCAATGGTGGTATAGGCGTGGCCGATGTGCGGCGGTGCGTTGACGTAGTAAATCGGAGTAGTCAAATAGTACTTCATCGTTGTCTGCTTAGGTACGCGTGATTGGCCGCTGCGATGATGTCTTTCAGCGGCACGCCGGTCGCAAGCGCGAGCTTCCGGCAGTCCTCGAATTCCGGCGCGTAACTTCCTTCCTCGGACACTTTCATCCGAACCTGGCCGTGCGGCGTTTCGACCTCGATCGTCCGGCGCGCCTGCACGCGGCGCTCGGTCGCGTAGATACGGAGGCCCAGCGTCGAAGTCTCGGCGAACAACAGTTGTGCGAGCCGCTCCTGGTCCTGGGTCCGCGCGATCACGCGGACGAGGGTGCCCGGGCGGTTCTTTTTCATCAGCAGAGGAGCCAGCGACACGTCAAGCGCGCCGGCTTCGAGCAGGCGCTCCATGGCAAAACCGAGCACTTCCGGGCTTGAGTCGTCGATATTCGCTTCGATCACCGATACCGTGGCCGCCTCGGCCGCTCCGATAGCTTCGCCGATCATCACGCGGAGCACGTTTGCCTGCCCCGGAAAATCGTGGCTGCCCGCGCCATAGCCGATTGCCTCGATCCGCATCGGAGCGAGCGGCCCGAAGCGCGCGGCCAGTGTCGTCGCGATCGCAGCGCCCGTGGGTGTGGTGAGCTCAGCCTCGGGCCCGCGTGCGTATACCGGCTTGTCTTCGACGAGCGCCGCTGTCGCCGGCGCGGGCACGGGCAGAACGCCATGTCCGGTCTTGACCGTGCCGCTGCCGAGGTTCAGCGCCGAGCAATGAATCTCTTCCACCCCGAGCAACTCGAACGCGGCGCAGGCGCCGACAATGTCGCTGATCGAATCGACGGCGCCGGCCTCGTGGAAGCGCACCCGCTCAATCGGCAATTGATGAATGCGCGCCTCGACCTCGCCCAGCCGCCGGAACACGGCGGCCGCATTCTGTTTTACGCGGCCCGGCAGCGCGGCCGACTCGATCATGGCGACGATCTGCGCCAGATTCCGGTGCGTGCGATCATCGCCGCCGCTGACATCGAACTTGATGGCGCTGATGCCGCACCGTAGGGTCTTCTCGAACCGGTAGCTCGCCCCGGTGCCCAGCGCCTCCAGTGCGCCGCATAGGGCTCCGCTCTCCGCGCCGGCATCCACCAGCGCCCCGACGAGCATGTCGCCGCTGATGCCCGAAAATGCGTCCAGGTAGCAGATCTTCATCAAATCCGTTGCGGTAGCAGATTGCCCGCCTTGCCGGGCCTGCTTCACAGAGTTTCATTATCGCTAAAACCAGCCGGCACTTATCCCAAATGCGGGTTAGGGCAGTTTCTGCTCGAGAACCTTGCGTGATTGCTCCTCGCGAAATGCGCGCAACTTGCCGGCGAGCTCCGGCCGGTGCGTGGCCAGGATCGCAACCGCCAGCAGCGCCGCATTCGTCGCGCCCGCCTTGCCGATGCCTAGTGTTCCGACCGGAATCCCGCCCGGCATTTGCACGGTGGAGAGCAGCGAGTCGATGCCCTTCAGCGATGGGCTCTCTATTGGAACGCCGAGCACCGGCAGCAAGGTGTGCGCGGCGATCGCGCCCGCCAGGTGCGCTGCGCCGCCCGCCGCAGCGATGACGATTTCGATGCCGCGCTCGGCAGCCTCGGCCGCGTATTCAGCGGTTTCGTGCGGCGTGCGATGAGCCGAGAGAACACGGATTTCGTGCGGCACTTCGAAGCGGGTGAGCAGCTCGCCGGTATGCTGCATCGTTTCCCAGTCCGACTTGCTGCCCATCACTACGGCGACCAGCGGTTTTGTATCCATTTGTCTTTAAAGCTTACTACTGTCGCCGCGTGGAGAGGATGCCGCCCCACGCTACTCTGGCTTTTCTATGAACGGTAGCGCACGACTCTTTCCCCGGCGTTTCCGGCGGCGGACACGTTGAATCGTAGCCTGCCCCCGCCGCATCATAAGAATAGAGCATTCTTGACGGGAACGTCCGTCCGCTACATCCGCAAGCTGCGCGGTGGCCCAGTGAGGCGCCACGGCGCAGCCGCGACTCCATGAGAGATTACATCGAGCTGACCAAGCCGAGCATCACCTGGCTCATCCTGATGAGCACGGGGGTCGGGTACTTCTTCGGTCTTCGGGGAGGGGGATGGCACTGGCACGCGCTCTTCCATGCGCTGCTGGGCACCGGGCTGATGGCTTCCGGAACGGCCACGTTGAATGAATGGTACGAGCGCGAAGCGGACGCGAAAATGCGGCGCACACGGATGCGCCCGATTCCCTCCGGCCGAATCGCGCCGGGCAACGCGCTGGTGTTCGGCATCGCACTATCGGTGCTGGGATTCCTCGACCTGCTCCGCAGCGTGAACGCAGCAGCCGCCTGGTGGGGACTGGCTACGCTCCTGAGCTATCTGTTCCTCTACACGCCGCTCAAGCAGCGCACGCCGCACGCCACCACCATTGGCGCGTTCCCGGGCGCGATGCCGCCGCTGATCGGTTACGCGGCTGCCGCCGGCGCGCTGACCGCGCAGGCCTGGGTGCTGTTCGCGATCCTGTTCTTCTGGCAGTTCCCGCACTTCCTCTCCATCGCCTGGATGTATCGCGAAGATTACGGCCGCGCCGGCATTGTGATGCTGCCCGTCATCGAACCGGATGGCAAGGCGACCGCGCGCCAGATCGTGCTGTGCTCGCTGCTGCTGATCCCCGCGAGCCTCGCGCCGGCTTATCTGGGGATGTCCGGAAGGTTTTACCTGTTTGGCGCGCTGGCGCTCGGGCTGATGTTCCTCTACAGCGGGCTGCGAGTCGCATTGGAGCGCACCGCTTTGCGCGCCCGCAAGGTCCTGCTCGCCTCCGTGATGTATTTGCCTCTGCTCTATGGTCTGATGTTGTTAGATAGGCCCCGGCTGTGATCGTTTCCGCAGAAAACCTCGTCTATAGGTACGGTTCCCGCACGGCGCTCTCGCACGTGACTTTCAGCGTCCAAGAGCGGGAAATCTTCGGCGTGCTCGGGCCGAATGGCGGCGGTAAATCGACGCTGTTCAAGATCCTAGCGACGATGCTCGCCCCGGCCGGGGGTACGGCGCGCGTCGCCGGCTTCGATACCAGCCGGCAGGCGGCCGAAGTGCGCCGGCGCATCGGCGTCGTCTTCCAGTCGCAAAGCCTCGATAAGAAGCTCACGGTGGAGGAGAACCTGCGCAGCCAGGGCCACCTGTACGGTCTTTGGGGCACGGCGCTCACGGAGCGCTCCGAGCGGATGATGACCCGTCTCGGCCTGCTCGATCGGCGGAAAGACCTCATCGAAACTCTCTCGGGCGGTTTGCGCCGCCGCGTCGAGATCGCGAAGGGCTTGTTGCACGCGCCTTCCGTCCTGCTGATGGATGAGCCCTCGACCGGCCTCGACCCGGCCGCGCGTCGCGAGCTTTGGCGCTATATCGAGGAGCTTCGCGGCGAACAGGGCATCACGGTGCTGCTGACCACTCATATCCTGGACGAGGCGGACCGCTGCGACCGGCTCATGCTGCTCCACGAAGGCAAACTGGTCGCCGAGGGCACGCCGGCACAACTCAAGTCCCGCATCGGCGGAGACGTGGTGGTGCTCGAAGTCGCCGAGCCCGCTCAGATCCAAAAGCAGCTCGAGGCGCGGCTGGGCGTCGAGGCGAGCACGGTGGATGGCTCGCTGCGCGTCGAGATCGGCAACGGCCACCGGTTTATCACGCAGGTAGTCGAGGCGTTCCCCGGCGCGATTCGCTCGGTGTCGCTGCACAAGCCCACGCTCGAGGACGTGTTCCTGGATGAAACGGGAGTTTACATTGGCGACTAACTTCTGGCTGCCGGTAGCGACGCTATGGCGCCGCGATGTGATTCGATTCTGGCGTGAGAAGGCGCGCGTGCTGGGGTATGTCGGCTCGCCCGTGCTGTTCTGGGTGCTCATCGGCTCCGGCTTCGGGAACCTTGGATTCTTCTTTCCCGGCGCGCTGGTGCTCACGGTGATGTTTTCGGCCGTCTTCTCGACCATGTCGATCATCGAGGACCGGCGCGAGGGGTTCCTGCTTTCGATGCTGGTATCGCCCGCGCCGCGCAGCGCGATGGTGCTGGGCAAGATCCTCGGCTCCTCAACGCTGGCATGGATTCAGGGCCTGCTCTTCCTGTGCTTTCTGCCAATGACCGGCTACGCGCCGGGCGCCGGCGGCGTGGCCGAAGCCGCCGGGGTCGTGTTCCTGATTTCGTTCGCTTTCACCGTGCTTGGCTTCCTCATCGCCTGGCAGATGGATTCGACCCAGGGCTTCCACGCCATCATGAACCTCGTGCTAGTCCCGCTGTGGCTGGTCTCCGGCTCCCTGTTCCCGATGGCGAAGGCTCACGGCTGGGTGCAATGGATAATGCGGCTGAATCCGGCGACGTATATGGTGGCCGCGCTGCGCCGACCGCTCGAGGCGCACTCGGCCGCGGGCACGCCCGAGCTCTTTACCAGCTTGATCGTCACGGCCTGCTTTGCCGTACTGCTTTTCGTCGCCTCGACCGCTCTTGCGACGCGCAAGAGCACGCGGAGTTTCGTATGAGGTGCGCGCGGGTTCGACTGGCGCGGCCCGCATTCGTGTGTCTGGGCTTGGCGCTGCCCATGCTGATGGGCTGTTCGCGCACCAAGCCGCTGCCTGTCTATGGCCAGGTGCCCTATTTCGCGCTGACCGCCGAGACCGGCCGCGAGTTCGATAGCCACGCGCTCGAGGGCAAAATCTGGGTGGCCGATTTCTTTTTCACCACCTGCATGGGCCCCTGCCCCCGGATGACATCGCAGATGCACTGGGTGGCGGATCAGGTCCGCGACGTGCCCGAGGCGCGGTTCGTTTCCTTTACCGTCGATCCGGAGCACGATACGCCGCCCGTGCTCGCCGATTACGCGCACCGGTTCCGCGCCGAGCCCGGCCGCTGGACCTTCCTCACCGGCCCACAGCCGATCCTGCACCGCTTGGATCTCGATACGTTCAAGCTCGGCAGCGTGGATGGAACGCTCACCCACTCGACTCGCTTTGTGCTCGTCGATCAGCGCGGGCGCATCCGCGGCTACTACAGCACGGATGAGGATGGCGGATTGCAGCCGCTCATTTCCGACATCCGGCGTCTCGCGAAGGCAAAGTCTTGATCGGTGTCCGCGACCTGCCGGCGATCAACGCTACTCTGAACGCCATCGCGGCGGTACTGCTGGTTTGGGGCTTTGCGCTGATCCGCCGGGGCCGAAAGCAGAAGCACAAGCGAGTGATGCTCTCGGCCTTCATCGTATCGAGTCTGTTTCTGGCGGGGTATCTTGTCTACCATGTGCGGGTCGGGGCGGTGCATTTTCAAAGAGCGGGCGCCATCCGAGCCGTATACCTCTCGATCCTCGCGACACACACGCTGCTCGCGGCCGCGGTGCCTCCGCTCGCCGTCGTGACGCTCTGGCGCGGTCTGGGCGGACGTTTCGGCAAGCATCGCGCGATCGCGCGTTGGACACTGCCGATCTGGCTCTACGTGAGCGTAACGGGCGTGGTGGTGTACTTGATGTTGTACTGGCGCTAAGCGCTCGCACGGCGGACACCCTGTGCACGCCGAGCGCGGAGGGCGGCCTGGGGGTCCGCCGTACTCGGACCTGGCAAACACGGTAGAATCCTGTGAGAATGCTTTCTGCCAATCATGGGCGTCGCGGCGACGCGCCCGTAGCCCTCTTCATTGCGCTGGCACTCGCCGTGGCCGGCGTCGTCATCGCTCTGGTCCTGTATTCCCGCTGGTCGTCGCAGCCTCACACACCACCGGTTCTGACGCCCGAAGCCCGGGCGTACGTGCACAACGGCTATCTCAAGCTCAGCGACGTTCAGATGAACGCGAAGGAGAGCTTCGCCAAGCAGGTGCTGGTCGAGATCACCGGCAAGATCGCCAACACCGGCGACAAGACTCTGAAGCTCGTCGAGATCAACTGCGTGTTCTACGATCCGTACGGCCTGATGGTTCTGCGCGAGCGCCTTCCGATCGTCAGCGCGCGCATGGGCGGCCTCAAGCCCGGCGAGACCAAGAGCTTCCGCCTGCCATTCGACAACATTCCCGAGAGCTGGAACCAGGCCCTGCCGAGCCTGGTGATCGCGCAGATTGTGTTTGGGTAGGAAGCAGGTCAGCACTGTGCGCCGGCCTGCCGGCGCCTCACTGGCATTTGCGGGGCTCCTTACGCCTGCCGCCCCTTAGAGTCTCCGGCTGAGTGGTCACCCCGCGTTGTGCGAAAGCCACAGGTACATTTTCAGGAAAGAGATCGCGGTGAGGGCGATGCACACGTAGGATGCAGCGCGCCAGAAGCGCTCGCCCCAGGTATCCACGAGCTTTGGCGTGTCAGCCAAGTATGCACAGGCGAAGCCCGCCGCCAGGCCGCCCAGGTGCGCCGCGTTGTCGATGTGCAGACCCGGCAGCAACCCCAGCAGGAGGCCGTAAACTGCCCAGCGGACGTAGAGACCGCGGATCGCCGCACCCGCAGGTGTACGATGCCGCATTCCGAGCGCGATCATCGCGCCGATCAGTCCGAGCAATCCGGCGGAGGCCCCCACCGAAAGCATGGGGCTCCACCACGTGCTGGCGAGGAACCCGCAGACAGTCGCCAGAAAGTAGAAAACGATCAGCCGGGCTGCGCCGTAGATCTCCTCCACCTGCGCGCCCAGATCGAACAGCACCCACGAATTCATCAGCAGGTGCAGGATGCCGCCGTGCAAGAATCCCGCCGTCACCAGCCGCCACCATTGACCCTGCTCAACCGCCTCCCGCAGTTTGCCTCCGAAATCGAACAGGGTGCGGCCGTCGATGCCCCAAAAGGCCTCGCCGTTCCCAGCGCGCATGCTGTAAAGAACGGTCGCCGCGAACAGGCCGAAGTTGATGAGCAGGATCATCGTCGTCGTGAAGTGCGCGTGGGGGATGAATCCGCCCAGGATCGCGCCGGGGTCGCGCCGATCGATCGCGCGCGGGCCCACCGGGCCGTCGCAATACGGGCACACGCGATCGCTCTTCTTGATGAACGCCCGGCAGTTCGGGCACATGCGGCGAGTTTCCATCGGTAATTTCATTGTACAGGCGGACGCATCCCGAATTTCCGCACGACATTCCGCCACCAAGCGGTGTTCGGGTCTCAACTGGTACAATTTCTCTATCCGATGGCCCTTAGTGAGCGGGAGTGTCGCAGCCAGATCGTCGAGATCGGCCGGCTCATTTGGCAGAAGGAATGGGTGGCCGCCAACGACGGCAACATCAGCATTCGCCTGGACGGGGATCGCATCCTCTGTACGCCCACCTGCATTTCCAAGGGTATGATGCAGCCGGACGATTTGATCATCTGCGATATGCAGGGGAACAAGATCGCCGGATCGCGAGAGTGCACGTCGGAGATCCTTCTGCATACCACGATCTATGGGTTGCGGCCGGACGTGCGGGCCGTGGTCCACGCGCATCCGCCGGTCGCAACGGGATACGCCGTGGCGGGACGGTCGCTGAACCTCGCCTTGCTGCCCGAAGTCATCATCGGTCTCGGATACGTGCCGCTGGCCGACTACGGCCTGCCAGGCACTCCCGCGCTCACCGAGCCGATGCTTCCGCTGATCCCGAAATACGATGCGATACTGATGCGCAATCACGGCGCCGTTTGCTACGCCGCGGATCTCTACAAAGCGTACTATCGGATGGAGACCGTCGAGCATTTCGCGCGGATTACGCTCGTCGCCGAGTTGCTCGGGGGCGGCCTGGCTCTGTCGCGTCAGGAAGTGCAAAAGCTGGTTGACTCGCGGTCCCGTTACGGCCTCTCGTCGCGCGGCACGGCCGAACCGGACTCTCCCGTCACCGCCGAAGAGGTCGCGGCACGTAGACTGAAACCATCGGGTAGTGATTAAGGCAGTCATCTTCGATCTCGGCAAAGTGATCGTGCCGTTCGAGCTCGAACGCGGCTATGCCGCACTGAGCCCGTATTGCCGATATTCCGCGGAGGAGATCCCGAAGCGCATCGCGACCACCGACTTGGTGCGGCGCTTCGAGAGCGGCGAAGTCGCGCCCGAACCATTCGTGAGCGAGCTCTCGGCGCTGCTGGAGCTGGATGTTGATTACACACGCTTTTGCGAGCTTTGGAGTAGCATCTTTCTTCCCGACCCGCTGATTCCCGAAAGCCTGCTCGAGGGCCTGCGGCGGCGCTACCGCCTCCTGCTGCTCTCGAACACGAACGCCATCCACTTCGCGATCATCCGGGAGAAGTACCCCCTGCTGCGGCAGTTCGAAGACTTCGTGCTGTCTTACGAGGTAGGTGCGCTCAAGCCCGACCCCCGCATCTATCAGGAAGCGGCGCGGCGAGCCGGGTGTTTGCCCCAGGAGATTTTCTACACGGACGACATCCCACGGTACGCCGAAGGCGCGCGCCAAGTAGGCATGGACGCCGTCGAGTTTCGCTCGGCCAGCCAACTGGAAGAAGAGCTGCGGAAACGCGGGATCGAGTGGTGAGCGAACCCTTGTCCGCGCGACGTTCTGCGCAAGGGCTGTTAAGGAGTCATAAGGTCGCTTGTGCTTTGAAGACGAGCGGCATATAATGCCCCAAGTTGGCGTTTACCTTAGTGAACGTCATAGAGCCAAAGGAGCGGCTATGCCGGAGAATACCCTTACTGTCACCGACAATCGAACCTCGCAGTCCTACACCATCGCCATCAAGAACGGGGCAATCCATGCCATGGACCTCCGCCAGATCAAGGCCGGGGCTGACGATTTCGGTCTCATGTCGTATGATCCGGCTTTTACGAACACGGCTAGTTGCGAAAGCCGCGTCACGTTCATCGATGGGGATAAGGGCATCCTGCTCTATCGCGGCTACCCGATCGAGCAGTTGGCCGAGCGCTGCACCTTCCTCGAAGTCGCCTATCTCATCTTGCGAGGCGAGTTGCCGGATGAGGCCCAGCTCAAGGAGTGGACCCACCAGATCACGCACCACACGATGCTGCATGAGAACACGAAGAAACTCATGGAGGGGTTCCATTACGACGCGCACCCGATGGGAATGCTGGTGAGCACGCTCGCGGCGCTATCGACCTTCTATCCGGAGGCGCGACACATCCACGACCCCAAGGTGCGCGAGCTGCAGGTCTATAGGCTGATCGGCAAAATGCCCACGATCGCCGCCTACGCTTACCGCCACAGCCTGGGCCTGCCCTATATTTACCCGGACAATGATCTCAGCTACACCGAGAACTTCATGAACATGCTCTGGAAGAAGACTGAGCTGAAGTTCAAGTCGAACCCGGTGCTGGCGCGGGCGCTCGAGGTGCTCTTTATTCTGCACGCCGATCATGAGCAGAACTGCTCGGCCAACGCCATGCGCAGTATTGGCAGCTCGTTTGCCGATCCATACGTCACCACCGCGGGCGCAGCGGCGGCGCTTTCAGGACCGCTGCATGGCGGCGCGAATGAAGAAGTCCTCAAAATGCTCGATGAGATCGGCTCGAAGGACAAGATCCCGGCATACATCCAGAAGGTGAAAGCCGGCGAGTGCAAGCTGATGGGCTTCGGCCACCGCGTGTACAAGAACTACGACCCACGCGCGCGGGTCATCCGGCAGATCGCCGGCGAAGTGTTCGAGGTGACCGGCCGCAATGCGAAGCTCGATATCGCCATCGAGCTAGAGAGGATTGCGCTTGAGGATGAATACTTCATCAAGCGGAAACTGTATCCGAACGTGGATTTCTATTCCGGCATCATTTACCAGGCGCTCGGCTTCAGCCCGGAGATGTTCACCGTACTGTTCGCGATTCCGCGCACGGCCGGCTGGCTGGCGCAATGGCAGGAGATGCTCGAAGATCCAGCGCAGAAAATCGCGCGGCCGCGGCAGATCTATCTCGGCAGCCCGCGGCGCGAGTTCGTTCCTCTCGGCCAACGCGGCGCCGCAGCGGCCGCACTTCCCAAACCTGCGCGGAAGTAAAGCGGGAGGCTCTCCTCAAGCTGCTCATTCGAACAAGGCGAACGCTCTCACGAGCCGCGAGCCGGCGCCGTGTGAAATCCGCGGCGCTTGCATTTAGGACTCTTCGCGCATCCCCTTCAACGCCTGGCCGAGTTTCTCCCCAAAAGCGGTCGCGCCGGGCGCGCTCTTCGCTGGCGGGGCGGGCCGCGGCTGCGCGATGGCGGAATCCGGAGCCGCGGGCGCATCCTCCGCAGGCCCCGTGTTCCCGGCCGGCGCTTCGGCGAGCTCACCCCCGCCGTCTGCGAGGTACTTCATCTTTTTCAGAACCACGCGCGCTAGCTGGTTGTTGTAAGCGGTCCAGTGGCCTTCGAGATGGCGGTCCTGCTCGACAAGAGAGCGCATGCAATCCATCTTGGCGTCGAGGTCATCCAGATAATGCAGCAGCAGTGCCTCACGGAACAGGGGCACTTTCGGCGAGCCGAACTCAAGCTCCCCGTGATGGCTCACCACCAGATGCTCGAGAAGCGTCCGCAGGCGGGGCGGAAAATCCGGCAGGCAGCTCAGCTTTTCGTCAATCAACCGCAAGCCGATCACGATGTGCCCAAGCAACTGGCCGTCGCTCGTATATCCGAAGCCGCGATCGTAGCTGAGCTCGTAAATCTTGCCGACATCGTGCAGCACCGCGCCGGCGAGCATCAGATCGACAGCGACGTCCTGGTAGTGCGCAGCGGCGAGCCGGCATAACTGGCACAGCGAAAGCACGTGCTCGATCAGGCCGCCCAGATATGCGTGGTGCATGTACTTGGCCGCGGGTGCCTTCTTATATCGCCGCATGATCTCGTCGTCGGCGACGAACAACTCGAGCAACGCGCGCAGGTGCGGATTCTGCATCGAGCGGACCATCTGCCGCAGCTCGGCCGCCATTTCCTCGGGATCGCGCTTGGAAGCGGGAAAGAAATCGGCGAGATCAACCTCGCTCTCTTCGGCGCGGCGCAGCTTGTGAACGGTGAATTGCAGGCGGTTGTTGTAAACCTGCAACAAGCCCTTGACCTTGACGAAATCGTCGCGCTCGAAGGTATCCATCACCTCGGCGACGTTGTCCCACATCTTGGCGTCGAGTTCGCCGGTGCGGTCAGCCAGCAGCAGCGAGAGATATGGCTCGCCGGTCTTTTTCTGGCGGATCTCCTTCGCCTGGACCAAAAACGTGCCCGTTG
The DNA here is from genome assembly GCA_963835855.1 of Bryobacterales bacterium. Lineage (GTDB taxonomy): Bacteria > Acidobacteriota > Terriglobia > Bryobacterales > Bryobacteraceae > CAWIHA01. The sequence goes on from CAWIHA010000021.1 coordinate 123,289, forward strand.
AGATCTTGTTGGTTTCGAGCTCGCTGATGAAGGGAGATTTCATGCGCCCGGGCTAGGCTCCCTTGGACGCGGGCGCGGTCTTAGTGCCGGGGAGCGGGATCACCCACAGCAGCCGTCGGCGGTGCGGCCGCGCGGCCACTTCTTCCTTGGTCACCGTCTGCGCCGCCAGCTTGGCCGGGTCGCGCCAGGACGTATCCTTGCCCGGCGCCGCGCCCGAATCAACGTAGCCGGCCCGGACTTGCAGGAACGCCTCCTGGCGGAGCTTCGTGAGGTACGCGCGCAAGGCAGGCTGCATCCGCGGCGTGTACAGCTTCTCCATGACCTCGTTTTCGACCGCTTCGAATGGCTGCAAACCCTGCTGGTAATGCGCCTCGATCTTCAGAATCTCGAAGCCGTTCGGCTGGCGGATCGGGTCGGTCACATAGCCGTTCGTCTGCTTGAAGACGATGTCCTCGATCTCCTTGCGAAGATCCCCGCGCTTGAAGGGCGGCAACTCGCCAGAGTTTGCCGCGGTTTCGGCGTTCGAGTTGTCGCGCGCCAGGTTTCCGAAGTTCTCGCCTTTGCGCGCGCGCGCCACCAGATCCTTGGCCTTCTTTTCCAGGGCCGCGACCGTCTTCTCATCTTTTCCCTCGGTAGAGAGGAAGATCTCCTGCAGCCCCACTTGTTCCTGCCGCACGAACTCATCCTTGTGCTCGTTGTAATACTTCTCGAGATCGGCCCGCGGGATTACGATCTTTGAACCCACTTCGCGCCGCACCACCTCCCGTGTCAGCATGCCGTCCTTGGCCTGCTGCTTGAAGTCCTCAAAAGACATGCCAGCCTGCTCGCGGACGTACTCGTGGAACTTGTCGGGGTCGACGATCTTGCTCCGCACTTGGATCTCGGCGAGGTACTTGCTGAGGTCCTGGTCAACGTTGATGTTCAGCTCCTTGGCTTTCTCTACGAGAAGGAGCTGGTCGATGCGGTCGCGCAGCAGATCGCGCTGCATTTGCTCGATCGCCTCCTGCATGCGGGCTGGCGCTAGGTGCTGGGCTTTGAGCTCCGCCTCGGCCTGTTTGCGGGAGCGCTCGAGGTCGCCCAACGTGATGATTTCGTTGCGGACCTTGACAACGATCTGCTCGACAACCTTGACGTCGGAGGCGAATGCTGCGCCGGCAACGCACAGAAGACACAATGGCACTCTAGACTTCTTCAGCATAATCTCCTATCGAGACATTGTAGCGCGACGGAGCGCCCTTACCTCTCCAGCCCGGCCAGGCGCTGGCGCAGGGATTCCAGGATGCCGGCGGCGCTGGCCGCGCCATCCAGCGGCAGGCGCAGAACTCCAGCCGGAGTGAACTGCGCGCCGTGCGTGGCGCGCACCAGCTCCATGAGCCGGGCCGGGGCCACTCGCGATTCGCCGTGGAACTTGATGTTCAAGACACCCTGGCGGCGGTCGATGTGCTCGATGCCCAGCCGCTCGGCCAGGCTCTTGAGCACCGAGTAATCGAGCAGGTAGGACACGGCTACGGGCGGCGGGCCGTAGCGATCGGCCAGCTCGGTGAGGATCTTTTCCGCCTGCTCGCGCGAGGCCGCTTCCGCAATCCGCTTATAGGCGCGGAGCCGCTGGTGCTCGTCGCTGATGTATTCGGCGGGGATGCGCAGATCGAGGGCGAGGTTGATGTTGGTGTGGACCTCGAGCGGCGCTTCCTCGCCCTTCATCTCGCGCACGGTCTCCTCGAGCATCCGCACGTACATGTCGAATCCGACGGAGTTGATGTGGCCGTGCTGCTCGCCGCCAAGCAGGTTGCCGGCGCCGCGCAACTCCAGGTCGAGCGCCGCGATCTTAAAGCCCGCGCCGAGGTCGCTGAACTCCTTGAGCGCGGCCAGGCGCTTCCGCGCCGTCTCGCTGAGCTCGGTATCCGGCGGGACGAGCAGGTAGGCGTAAGCGCGCCGGTTCGAGCGGCCGACCCTGCCGCGCAACTGGTACATCTCGGCGAGTCCGTGGCGCTCCGCATTTTCGACGACGATCGTATTCGCGAGCGGGATATCGAGACCGTTCTCTACGATCGTCGTCGAGACGAGCACGTCGTAGTGGTGCCGCATGAACCCGAGCATCACTTTTTCCAGCTCCGCCTCGCTCATCTGCCCATGGCCGACCGCGATCCTTGCCGGCGGCACCAGCTCCCGGATCATTGCCGCGCGCGCCCAGATGGAATCCACGCGGTTGTGAACGTAGTAGACCTGGCCGCCCCGGCCCAGCTCCTGTTCGATAGCCGCCTTGAGAATGTCCGGCTGGAAATGCGCGACGACGGTCTGAATGGCGAGGCGGTCTTTCGGCGGCGTCTCGATGACGGAAAGGTCGCGCAAGCCTAGCAGCGACATGTGCAGCGTCCGAGGGATCGGCGTCGCCGTCATCGTGAGCACGTCCACGTTTTTTTTCAGGTGCTTGATCCGCTCTTTGTGCCGCACGCCGAACCGCTGTTCCTCATCCACGATCAGCAGGCCGAGGTCGCGGAACTCAACGTTTTTCGAAAGCAGCCGGTGCGTGCCGATCACGATGTCAACCTTGCCATCGGCCAGATCTGCCAGCACGGTCTCGATCTCCTTCTTCGTGCGGAAGCGGCTGAGCATCTCGACGCGCACGGGAAAAGCCGCGAAGCGATGTTTGAAAGTCTCGTAGTGCTGGAAGCAGAGGACCGTGGTGGGCGCGAGCAGGGCGACCTGCTTGCCATCGCCCAAGGCCTTGAATGCAGCGCGCATGGCCACCTCGGTCTTGCCAAAGCCGACGTCACCGCACAACAGCCGGTCCATGGGCTGCGGATTCTCCATGTCGCGCTTGATCTCGCCGATGGAAGCGAGCTGGTCACTGGTCTCGACGAACTCGAAGGAGTCCTCGAACTCCCGCTGCCAATTGCCGTCCGCGGAGAAGGCGAAGCCTTCAGCCAGCTTGCGTTCGGCATAGAGCTTGAGCAGCTCGCCGGCCATGTCGCGCATCTTCGCCTTAACGCGCGTCTTGGTTCGCGCCCAGGTGACGCCGCCTAGCCGGTCGAGCGCCGGAACGTGCTCGCCCGCGCCGCGGTACTTCTGGATCAAGTCCATACGCGCCAGCGGCACGTAGAGGCGCGCCTCGCCGGAGTACTCCACGAGCATGTAATCGCCGGATTGCTCGCCCTGCGCGATCTCGCGAAGACCGAGGAAACGGCCGATTCCATGTTCGCTGTGGACGACGTAGTCGCCAGGTTTCAAATCCGCCAGGTCAGCCGCAAACGCCGCCAAGCTGGTTTTCGCCGGAGCGCGTTCGAGCGCCCACTCGGAGGCACCGAAGAGGTCCTCGGAGCCGAAGATCGCCAGGCGCGCATCCGGGAAGACGACACCGCGCCGGATCAACCCCTTTACGAGATAGATGCTGGCGAGCGAGCCCGCCAGGTACGCCCGCTCGGCGAGATACGACGGCGTGGCATCCGAGGACTCCAATCCGAGCTGGAACGGAACTGAGTACTCCTGGAATACATCCGCCAGCCGTTCAAGCTCGCCATTGGAGGCCCCAAAGCACACCACGCGCCCTCCGCTTTCGACCAGCGTGCGTGCTTCGGCCACCGCCACTTGCATATTGCCCTGAAAGCCCATGGTCGGGCGCGTGCCGATGTGCAGCTCGCCACGCGAGCTGCTGTCAGCGCCGGGAGCGCCGGTGTGAATGCCCAGTTCGCGCACCGCCACCTGGGGCGCGGCGGACGCTTCGGCCCTGATCTCGTCCCAGTGAAAGAAGATACGTTCCGATGGGCAGAGCGCAGGCCGCTCGGGGTCGTCGAGGCGCTTCCAGAGGCGTTCCGCTGCGCCGCGGAGCTGCTCCGGCTCATCCCATAGCACGACTGGCCTTTCCAGGAGCGCGAAGACGGAGCCCGTGCGCGGCCGAACGAGCGGCACCGCCAGCTCCCATCCTGGGAACGGTTCACCCGTGTACGGCACGCTGCCCTCGGCGGCCTGTTCCGAAATCCCAGCGAACAGCGCGCGTGATTTCGGGTGCTCCAGCAACGGCAGCAGCGTGCATTCTCCGACCTTCAAAATCGAGCGTTGCGATTCCACGTCGAACCGGCGGATCGATTCGATCTGGTCGCCGTAGAACTCGAGGCGAACCGGCTCGCCCGCTTCCGGTGAAAACACATCCACGATTCCGCCGCGCACCGAAAATTCACCGACCATTTCCACCGGCTCGCGGCTCTCGTAACCGATGCTTCCGAGATGCGCCGCCAAGTCCTGGAGCGCAATCTCGTCCCCTGCCCGGAGGGTCAGCGCCAACTGGCGGTAGAAGTCAGCGGGTTCGGTCCGAAGCAGGACGGCGCCAACCGGCGCCACCGTGATCGGCACGCGCTCCGTCGCGAGCCGCCAGAGCGCGATCGCGCGCTGTTCGCTGATTTCAGCGTGCGGCGACAGGCGCTGCGCCGGCAGCACGTCCAGGGCAGGCAAGAGTTGCGGCTGCGGGTTCCCACGGCCGGCCACCAGCAGGCCAAAGAAGGTTTTGACGGATTCCGTGAGCGTCTCGGCCTGCTTGTTCCCGTCGACGACAACGAGCAGCGGCCGCCCGGATACCTGCCACAGCAAAACGGCGTACAGAGCTTTGGCTGTTGTCGTGAGCCCTGAGAGCGCGAGCTCGGGTGGGGGGCCCTCGGAGCTGAGGGCGGATACGAGCTCCTGGAACGCGGAGTGGCGCCCCAGCTCCAATAGCAGGTCTTGGATAATAGGGTGAATCACGGCGCTAGTCGCGCAGCTTGCGCCTGCGGCGATGGATCGTTAGTGTAGTATCCAACATGTAACTGGACAGTCAAGACCGAGCCACCCGCCCCGTTTCGTCGCCGATGGGCGTGCAAACATCATTATTGCCGTTCTCGGCGGCGGCGAGATAGACCGAAGCCGTGATCGATACGATGGTCGCGATCAGGAACAGGGCCCATAGCAGGAGCAACACGGGGACGCTCAACCACGCCGGCTTGTCGAGCGTCAGGCGGTGGAACATGGTACCGAATCCGCCGTTCGCGAACTGGGCCATGTGGCATGCCGGCAAACCTCCGCGCGCGGTGTGCCCGATCAGGCCGCTGTAGTATGGCAACGAATAGAAGTGCGTTCCAAACAAATCGATCGCGGCGAAGAGAATGGCCAGCACCGGTGCGCCGGCCGGTTTCAACCGCCGCGGCAGGACGGCGCGCAGACCGGCAATGACCAGCACCGCATAGGCGACAGTCAGGCAACAGGCATACCAGCCAGAGGCTCCAGCACTGGAGCCCGCAGCAAAGCAAGCGAGGCCCAGGTAGACGGTCGCGAGGGCGAAGCAGCCCAGGAAAGCGGTGAGTATTGCGATATCCGCCCGCCTCTTCCATAGCAAATAGCCCACCCCACACATCGGAAGAATGGAGAGCAGGGCCATCCCGCGATACATCCAACTGCGGACTTCGAGGAAGCTCCAGTTCCCGATCCAGATGAAGGTGGTCCAGCCAAAGTCGACCGATCTTATCAGCGGGAAGTGGGGAACTGCCTGGACAATCTTGCCGATGCTGGGTTGCATCAGAATATTGTGGCCGGTGAGCGACCCGGTGATAACCCAAGTATGCCCGTACCACCAGGCGGAGATCGCCAGGGCTCCGAGCAGCGCGACCGCCGCTTTTTTCCTTGCCGGCGAGAGTAAGAGCAGCGCAATCGGGGGCAGGAAGGCCAGGAAATAGGCTTTGGTCAACAGGGCGATGCCGAGTGTCAACGCCAGTGCGATGGCGGCGCGGCGAAGGGTCAGCCAGACCACTGCCGAGCCCAGTGCGATGGCCAATGCCTCGTTGGAAACGTGCGTCCCGGTGTAGGCTGGCAGAGGCAGCAAGACAATCAGCGCGGCCGCGCTCATCGCCAACACCGGGTTGCCGAATACGCGCCAGGCTATCAGAAATCCCAGCGGGATCGCAGTCGATGCCAACAAGACGCACACAAGCCGGAGGAACACCACGCGCCCGGCCAGCGATAAGGCGCCGGTGAGGCGGTAGAGTGCCGCAAAAAGCCAATAGAAGACGGGCGGCTGCTGGGCTTCGTAGATGGAGGCTTTCGGTATCGGGATGCCGGCCGCGCGTTCCGCCTCCGGCCGCTTCCAGTATTCGTCAATCGAGAGTCCGACGTCGTGAGCGGGCAGGTGCGCCAGTGAATTCGCCACGTCCCCGGGGACCGGCGTGTCGCGGGACGGTTCATGCCCTTGGATTGCCAGGTATTCGATTCGCGCGTAGTGCGAATACTCATCGAAGCCTTCCCACAATGGCAGTGAGGACGCGTAGAAAGCGCCGCGCAGAATGAAACACAGCCAGAGCAGCAGAACCCAGCGGCGGGTGCGCATCGACTTACGAGTATCGCACGGCACATAGCAGGCACATAGCTCAGCACGTCGCCGGGACCGTGTCCCATGCGTAGCCGACCGATAGTAGGAAGGAATTGGCGCCGCCGGCACAGGGGAAACTACTCGGCAAGGTTATGTCTAGGGCTTTCTGGAGAGGATCTCTTCTGCGATTCCCGCAGTAGAATAGCCCGGCTCCAGCGGAAGCGCCAGCACCTTCCCGCCCGCTCGTTCCACTTCCTCACGCCCGGCAATCCAATGGGCCCAATCCGCTCCCTTCACCAGTATATCGGGTAAGACAACGGCGATTAGCTCACGGGGCGTGTCCTCATCGAAGAGCGTAACCGCATCTACAGCCTCGAGCGCGGCGGCCAGTGCGGCACGCTCGCTTTCCGGGATCAACGGCCGGCCGGGTCCCTTCAGCCGTCTGACGCTCGCATCCGTATTGAGGGCCAGAATCAGGATGTCGCCGAGCGATCTGGCGGCTTCGAGGAGCCGGACGTGCCTGGGGTGGAGCAGATCGTAACAGCCATTAGTGAAGACGACGGTCTTCCCGGCGCGCTTCCATTCCGTCCGGGCGGCGAGAAGATCCTGAAGAGGATAAAATCGGCCCACCAAAGCATACTACCCCGGATTTGTTAAGGTCTTGGGACGCCTCACAGCCGCGTCTTCAGCGTGGATGCTCTGCCCGCTCTGGATGCGTGCCCGTATCGAATCCGCCAGCACCGGCGCGGAGTCCTGCATCTCAATCGCGGCGTATAGAGAATCAGAACCGAAAGTGTTTGATGACGGTTTGGAATCTGGTCATGATTGTTGTTAGCGGGGCGACTTCGAAAGCGGTAATTCTCGAACGCGCGGCAGCGCCTCAGTTTTTGGGAGATGCGTTATACTTACGGGAAAGCGCGTGCATCAGAGGTGACCTGTGAAAATAATTCTCGTGGGGAGCCTGCCCACCGCAGCTTCTTCGCGTATCGCGACCAACGTTAAGAGTCTCATTCGCGTGATCGCAAAACGCGGCGACGGCTTCGCTATTCGTGCCTGCCGGCGCATGCAGAGTGGTATCATGCCAATCGACGAGATCGTTTCGACTTGCCTGCATGAGGCGGAGGTGAGCCGCGAGCTCGAAGCCGACCGGAATCGCCTTGTTGTCTTTCGCGAACCGGGCGTCGAATCTGATTTCGAAGTTAAGATTCCTCACCTTATCCACCAACTGTCGACGTCATATCGCGTTGATTTCTATCGCGAGATATTAAACAACGTCGATCTGGTCGTCGGAGTAGGCGGCGAGCTCGGCCTCCTTAGGCTAGCGATGGTTTGCGAGCAATCCGGAAAGCCTATTGCCTTTCTCCCCGGATCGGGAGGAACCGCAGATCTCCTGTGGGAGGAATATTTCAAGAAGTCCTCACAGCTCCGTCGAGTCTCCCCAGAGGACATCAACTTCCTCAAGGGCACGCCTCGCGCCGATGCTGAAAATCCAACCTACGCGGACGATGTTTACCAAAGACTGAAACTCGTTCATGAGGCCGTTGGCAAAGCCCTGCGGAGGGTGCACCTCTGGAGCCCAAGCACAGTGACCGTCCCCGACCTCATCTCAGAGCTGGGCCGGCTATCTGTTGGATTATGGGTCACACTCCTGAGTCTGCTCGCGAGTATCGTTTCCTTTTCCTACTGGCTGGGCACGCTCCAGCTTCTCAAGAAGCTTAGCAATGCCCACTAAGGGGACAGCGCTATCCATCGTCGAGCGACTGTTTGAATGCTGCAATTTGAGAAATGCTGCGGCCTATACCTACGGTTCAGCCGCATGGTCTGATGACCACGGGCGCGACCTAGACCTGGTTCTCGTAAGCCCAGACCTATCTGGGGCTCCACGCCTTTGCTCATTCACGCTCCCTCTGCCTGCGAATGCTTACCTTGTCCCTCATCACGTGTTCCTTGAGGACGTGGAGAACCTGGCTGCTGGGGGCTTCTATGCTCACAAGTTTCTCTTCGGGTTCCGCGAAATCAAGTCGATCGGCGCATTCGAGGATGCAGCCGCGCTTTTTTGGAGGCGTGCGATTGCACCCATTCTGGAAGCCACAAGATCACCGGAGCAGCTCATTTACCAAGTGCAACGTTATGCCTTAGCTTCGAGACCGACGCTCGCGAGATCGCTCGCTAAGTTTTTGGTGGACGATGATCGATCTGCCCGGCTTCTGGATTTCGTGTCAGCGCTGGTCAAGGAGACGGCCATCGACCGCGTTCCTGCGCACTGGCGACAGCAGCCGCGACACGCCCCCGCTGCTTTCCACCTTTTCTGGAGCGAGTACGCGAAACATAAGGCTCATGGGGACCTTCTCGCTGTGACGGTCCGCCAGAAGATGCAGAGTTCGATGTCGTATTTGAGCTCTCCGGCAGTAGAACACTTCGTCGATCGGGAGACTGATGACATTTCTTAACTATTCGCTCATTCTGCTCCTGCGAGACGACCAAGCATCTAGGAATGCCGCCGACCTCCGTGATCAGATCATCCAAGAGTTCGGCGGCGGCACGAGTCTTCAGCTTCCTTTACATATCACCCTCATCCGATGGCTCGGGTCACCTTCGGCTGAATTGCACCGAGCGTACAGCAATCTCAAAGTCGATATTCGACTGCATCTCACCGGCCCCACAGCTTGCAGGGAGCACGGAGCTATCTGGTACAACGTTGCGGAGAACTCGGAGCTTGATCAGCTTGTGGATCAATGTCACCATGAGCTCGTCCAGAGCGGCAAGCCGGCTGCGGAGGTCGAACGGACACAAACTTACCATCTCACTCTTGCTTATCGTGATTACTCACACTCTCGGATCGACGCGATCCTCGAATGGATCAGACGGCGCGGGGCACCGCCATCCCTTGAGTTGCACGGCAATTCACTCGTTGTCTGTCATGCGGAACGGCCGGGTGGGTGGCAAATCATCTGATACGCCATTGCGGTTTTGTCGCGCAAGCCCACGCTGGACCGCAAGCTCGCCCTAGGGAGCCGCTGCCGGGGGCTATGTAATGCGCTGCCGCGCCAAAGCGCGGCCCGGGCCTGGATCAACTGCAGTTCGCAGGCTGAACTGCAGCCGGCGCTGTCACGTTCACTTCACGCCGACCAGCGCAAGCTGGTTGAATCTGCTGGAGCGGCTCTTTGCCGAAGTCATCGAGCGCTGTGTTCGCCGGGGCAGTCACACCGCCGTTCGGGCACTAGGGAAAGCCATGCTCGACTACCTGGACCGGCGCAACCGCAACCCCAAGCCGTTGGTAGGGACAGCCGATGCGGATTTGATTCTCGGCAAGGTTGGCCGACTTTATGAACGCATTTCTAACTCAGGACACTAGGGGTCATTCGCCGGCGGCAGGCTCGATGATCGCCGACATCGAACCCTTGGACTCCGGCATCCGCCAATCCGGGCCGTAGCCGCGGATTTGATCACGCGCGAATTCCGCCTGCGAGAGCTCGCACGTGATTACCACGGTGCGGCCCGCCGTATCGACTTCGAGCGCGTGCTGGAACGCCTCGGACTCCGAAAAGAGAAAAAGCTTTTGCAGCATCTCGACAACGTAGTCGTAGGTGTGCAAATCGTCATCGAGCAGGACCACGTTGTAAAGAGGCGCGAGCTGTTCCCGATCGACGACTGCTGCTTCGGGAGCGGTTTGAGAGCCTGGCATTCCTTCCAACGATGCTACAGCAATCGGACGAAACGTGCGGGGGGCAGCGGCCCTGCACCCGCCGGGTGTGGCCTTGCGCCCTGTCGCGAGCCGCGGGCGGCGAGCAGCGGTGCCACCCCTCCCGGCCGCAGGCCTTCGGGTGTATCATTGCCTGAATGTGGACTAACGCCCTCCACGTGATCGAGGTGATCGCCGCTTACTTCTGCGCACACGGTCTGGGCGTGCGCGCGTATAAGCGGGGCGAGCCTTGGTGGAAAGCGTTCGGAATAGCGCTTCTGCCGGGCTTTGTGCTGGCGCTTGCGACCTGGCAGGCTGCACCCGGCTCCGAAAAGCTCCGAGCGGCGCCCGAAGGGTTCGCGATCTGGATCACCTATGCCAGTCTCGGCACCGTCCGTGGCTATTGCCACAAACGCAAGTCCGCTCTGACAACCCCCAACCCTTCAGGCATACCACCCGAGTAACTTTAGCTCACACACGCAGTTCGTAACCGAGTCCACGCATTCCATCGATGACGCGCGAGCGGATTGCGCCCACTTCCTCCTGCGAAAGCGTGTGGTCGGCGGCGGCAGCGGTCAGCCGGAAAGAGATGCTCTTGTAGCCCTCCGGAATCGGCGGCCCCGAGAACTGCCGCAGGAACTCGATGGATTCCACCAGATCGCCGGCAAACGACACCAGTTTCTTCTCGATGTTGCCGGCCAGCTCGCGCGCCGGCACAATGACGGAAAGATCGAACGGGCTCGCCGGGTACCGCCGGATGGGCCGGTAGCGCTTCTCGCGTGGCTGCAGGTGCTCAACGAGCTCGAGGTCAATATCGAGCACCGCGGCCCTGCCGCTCATTAAGGAAGGGTGGAATTCAAACAGCCGCCCGACTACCTGCGCACGCCTCAGCACCTCGGCGGCACGCGCCGGGTGCTCGAACGGCCGCGGCGCCGCAGGCCGCACTTCGGCGCCTGGCATCACGCACTCCGCCAGGCGCTTCAGCTCGAAGAGATTTGAGCCGGTCTCATAAAAAATAAAAGTGTGATCCGCAGCCTTGTTTTCAGCAACTTCAAGCCCGCTTCGGGGGGGTATGAGACTGCTTCCCGCTTCTCCCCCCGCCCGGCTATACATTGCCGCGGCCAAATGCGGAACCTCGTTCGGCAAACCCGCGGGCTGCTTGCGGATCTCGCGGCCGATCTCGAAAAGACGGAATGATTCGAAATGTTTGCTGTTCTCGAGGATGTTCCTGTAAATGCCGGGAAGGAGACTCATGCGCATCAGGCTCTGGCCGGCGGCGATCGGGTTTGCCACTCGCACGTGCGCCTCGGGGTCGAAGCCGAGCGCGCGCGCCTGCTCCTCGCCAATGAAGGAGTAGTTCGAGACCTCGGTGAAGCCCTGCGCTGCAACCATCCGTCGCACGCTGCGATGGAAAGCGCGCTGCTCGTCCTCCGGCGGCGGCGCCACCGCCATCACCGGCGCCTGCGGCGTGATGGAATCGTAGCCGATCATCCGCCCGATCTCTTCCACCAGATCCTCCTTGATCGAGATGTCTCTGGTCGCGCGCCAGCTCGGGACCGTGACCGATACCACCCCAGGCGCGGCTTCCGTCACACCGAACCCCAATCGCTCCAGGAGGTCCCGCACCGCTTCGGGCGCCACTTGCCGGCCGAGCTTCATGGCCAGCCATTCCATCGGCAGCGAGACCGGAGCCGGCGGGGGCATTCCCTTCTTCTGATCCGCAAGGCCGCCCGCCAAGCGGATGCCCGGCGAGACCTCCCGCAATAGCTCAACTGCGCGCGCCAGGCCGCGCACCGTGTTTACGGGATCCTGCGCCTTCTCGAACCGCATCGAGGCGTCGGTGCGCAGCTTCAGCTTCGACGACGTCTTGCGGATACTGGAAGCCGAAAAGCAGGCGCTCTCGAGCACGATGCGCTTGGTGCGCTCGTTGATGGCGCTGTCGAGACCGCCGATTACGCCCGCCAGCGCGATCGGACCGCGCGCGTCCGCGATCACCAGATTGGTGCGATCGAGCCTGTACGTCTCTTCGTTCAACGCCACGACGAGCGTGCCATCCTTGGCCGGGCGAATGAAGATCGTATCGCCGTGGAGCAGCTCGCTATCGAAGGCGTGCATGGGCTGAGCCAGCTCGGCCATGACAAAGTTCGTCACGTCAACAATGTTGTTGATCGGGTTCAGCCCGATCGATTCGAGCCTGTATTGGAGCCATAGCGGCGAGGGCCGAACCGCGACGTTTTCGAAAACCAGCGCGCTGTAGCGCGGGCACAACGCGAAATCTTCGATCACAATTCGCACCGGCGCCGGGCCTTTCGGGATCAGGCCGGGCCGCACGGGGTCGTGCAACGGCTTCCGCAGGATCGCCGCCACTTCGCGCGCAAGCCCGTAATGCCCCCACAGATCGGGGCGGTGCGTGATGGACTTGTTGTCGATCTCGATAATGCTGTCGGGCGCGCAGCCGGGGATCGGCGCGCCCGGTTCGGCAACCAGTTCGAGGATGCCCGCGGCATCGCGGTTGATGCCGAGCTCGGCGCCGCTTGCGAGCATGCCTTCGCTTTCGACGCCATCGATGGTGGCCGTCTCGATCTCGCGCCCGCCGAGCATTGTGCCCGCGGGCACGTAAGCCGAAACCATGCCCGCGCGGCAATTCGGGGCGCCGCACACGACTGTTTTCGTTCCGTACCGCCCGGCCTCGACGACAGCCTTGACGTTGCGGCCGCCGCCGAGCGGCTCGACCGCAATCACGCGCGCTGCGCACACGTGAGCCAGGTACGCGCCCACCTGGGCGATGCCCTCGCACTCCGCCGTCTTCATCGTGACGAGCCGGCCCAGGTCGGCGGCAGAGACCTCCAGCGTCTCCACCAGTTCCGAAAGCCAGTTGTAGGAAAAGAGCATACTCTCCAGGAAACGATGCGTGACCGTTTCCTGTCTTCAGTGCTTACGCCTATCCGCCAGAGGCGGCACGCTGGCGCAGTCCGCGCCTAGAATTGCCTCAAGAACCGCAAATCGCCGCTTTCGAGCAGCCGGATATCATCGATGCCGTACCGCATCATCGCCAAGCGCGTCAGGCCCAGGCCGAACGCAAATCCGTTCCATTCCTCCGGATCGATGCCGCTCATGCGGAGCACGTTCGGGTGCACCAGACCGCACCCCAAGAACTCAACCCATCCGCCTTGCTTGCATACCGTGCAGCCCGGCCCGCCACAGATCAGGCACTGGATATCGAGTTCGAACCCGGGCTCGACGAACGGAAAATAGCCGGGCCGCAGCCGCACCATCACTTCGCGGCGGAAGATATGGCTTAGCATCGTCTTCATGAAGTAGACCAGGTGCGCCACCGAGACCTCGCGGTCGATCATCATCCCTTCGAGCTGGTGGAACGTATGCTCGTGCGAGGCATCCACTTCCTCGTTACGGAATACGCGGCCGGGCGCAATCATCCGCAAAGGAGGCCCGAACCGTTCCATGCCACGCACCTGCACGGGCGACGTGTGCGTGCGCAGCAGGTTGCCATCGGTGAGCCAGAAGGTGTCCTGCATGTCGCGCGCCGGGTGATCCGGCGGGATATTTAGCGCGTCAAAATTATAATATTCTGTCTCGACCTCCGGCCCGCCCAGCACCGCGAAACCGAGCGATGCAAACAGGTCCTCGATCTCGATCTGGACCTGCGTGATGGGATGAAGGCTGCCGGGGCGCGGGCCCGGCGCGGGCAGCGTCAGGTCCACCCACTCCGAGTCCAGGCGAACTGCGAGCGCCGCCTGTTCCAGTTGAGCTTTCTTGTTCTCGTACGCGCTCTCGATCGTCTCTTTCGCCGCGTTCCACAGCTTGCCGAAACGCGCGCGCTCATCGGGCGCCAGCGTGCCCATCTGCTTGCCGAGCAGTGCCAGCGCGCCCTTGCGGCCGAGCACCTCGACCCGCACCGCTTCGAGCTGGTCGAAGTCGGCGGCCGCCTCAATTCGGGCACGCGCACGGGCCTCGATCTCGCTCAGGGTAGATTGCAGCGATACGCTAGATTCCGCCATCGTGTGGGAAAGTCCTTATTCTAGCAGGGTGCTGAAGAACTCTCTTCTCGAGCCGTCTTCGCGTGGCAGCGTAGCCCGGATGCCTGTGCCACATCAACCGCTTCGAGCCTCCCCCAGCCCAAGCCTTGAGTCTGTGCGGGAGCTTGTCAGCACCTCGTAGTCTTATTGCGCTGCCGGCACAAACATTTCCGGCGTTTTGGCGAGTTCCCAACCCAAGTGATTGATGTAAAGGCGCAGCACCGGCTCGGGGTAAACGCTGCGAAACCTCTCGTAGACGCGCTGCTGCCAGCCCTCGGTGAGATACGGCGTGGCATCGACGTCCTTCTGGAAAAATCCGTCCTGGTTGGGAATGCCGAGGAAGTTCAGCACATCCTGGATCAGATCCAGGTGGCACATCAGCACCGACTGTGCCAGATCCTTGGCAAAGTCCTCGTCGCGCTCGCCCAGCCGCGCCCACAACCGGGGCGCCGCCTTCCGCAAGCTCTCCGTGTTGAGCTTGGCCAGATGCGCGCGCGTTTTGAGCGGTTCGTAAAGCTGGTACGTCTTCAGTTTCCCGATCGAGATCTGGCGAACGAGCTGCGCAAATGCATCCTCGCCAAGCGACAGAAATACCTCACTCAGCACCATCATCGCCAGCGTAGCATAACGATTGCGGGAACCGGTCTCATAAACGGCGGCATCATCAACGGTGGAGACCTGCTCCGGCGCCCTGTCTTCAGCAGGTCGCCGCCCGCTTCGGAGATTTGTGAGACTGGCTGTAACGCTCAGGCGGGGGAAACGGGAGCGAGGTATGCGCGGGAGGAGCCACTCAAGACTCCTCCCGCAAAGGTTACATCACTCAACTAAAACGCCTTGAAGATCCCGCTGTATTGCTGTGCGCTGGAAGAGACGCCACTGCAACTGCCGGATGCCGGCGGCCCAGTTGCCCCGCCGGGGCAAGGATAGTCGCGCGTCGCCGACCAGAACGAAAGGAAGCCGAAGCCGTAAGTGTGCGCATCGCTCACCAATTGGGAAGCATTCGCGAGAGTGAACACTTCGTTAGAGTTGTCGTTCTGTCCGATCATCGGCGTGATGCCGACCTTAGCGGCCATTTGTGCGTAGTTCGTGTTCGAGTATACGTTCTCGAGTTGGTCCGCCGTTGACCACGCGCCGTAGAGCGCGGCCACTTCCATCTGGCCGCCGTTGTCGTACGACCCGCCGAAGTCCATCGCCATGATGTTGACGGTGCTGAGGTTCACACCCTTGGAGATGGCATCCTGGACCACAGCGAGAGCGTTCGACATCAATCCGTTATTCAACACGGGCAGCGTGTACGATACCTGCAAGCCGGGATTCGCCGACTGCAAGCCTGCCACGGCCGAGTCCCGCAATGCGTAGCTGGAGAGCCCGCCGCCTTCGATGTCGAAATCGACGCGCTTCAGCGAGAACTGCGTGACTACCTTCTGGTACTGGGCCTGCACCGCGGAGGCACTGCCGCAGGACGAAGCTCAGTTCCGTGCCGGCTGAGCCGCCGAAGGAGACGACCACGTCGCCGCCAGCCGCCCGCAGGGAAGCGATGTCGGATACGTACAGGTTGGCCAGCGGAGTCGTGCCCGCCCACTCCGCGTTACAACCTCCGCCATCCTGAACGAAGGCCAGCGTGTAGTGGCCGCCCGTGGCGGAGGCATTCGAGGTCAGATTGTAGCCCATGGTCACATCGACGTAGGGCGCAAACAAGCGGCTGGACGCCTCACCAGGGGGCGTTCCGCAGTATCCGACAATGTTCCACGGGCCGCCCGCCACCGGAACATTATTTTGCGTCCAGTATGCGGCCATCCAGATGAAGCCCTGGTATGCGACCAGCTGGCCACCTGAATAGGCCGTTGTGGCGCTCCAGGGTGCTGCGCTGCAATTGGCTGGAGGCGGTGTGGATGTGATCGTGGGGGTTGCGGTTCGCGTTGCGGTTGCGGTGGCTGTCCGGGTCGCCGTAGCCGTTGCAGTTCGCGTTGCAGTGGCGGTCGCGGTTCGCGTTGCAGTCGCGGTCCGGGTCGCGGTTGCGGTAGCTGTTCGCGTGGCCGTTCCAGTTGCGGTTCGCGTCGCAGTCGCCGTTGCGGTTCGTGTTGCAGTCGCAGTCCGCGTCGCGGTTGCGGTAGCCGTTCGGGTCGCTGTCGCGGTCGGCGTTGGCGTGGGGCCGCTGGTGCATGTGCCTACCAACGACCAGCCCGCCGGCCAGTCAATCGGGTCCCAGTTGGGTGCGGCGTTATTATTTGCCTGAAGACATTTGTATTCCGAGCCTTGGTAGGTGACCAGTTCACCCACCGTGTAGCTACCGCCAGCGGCCCAAGCGGTCACGCCTGAGCAGTTGACTGACTGCGCGGAGGCAACTGCCAACAGGGCGAGCAGCGCTCCGAAAATGCCAAGTGTGAGCAGGGGTATTCTTTTCTTCATTCAGATCTCCTCAATCTGAGGCTTTCTTCAACCAGGGACAACGCCCCTCTTAGCCAAGCGGACAGAATGAGCCATCGTCCGGGCTACCAGCTTGAAACTTCTACCAATTGCGCTTCAATTACGCCCTACGTTATTTCAAAACGGGCTGGGCAGCCGCAGGTGTCATCTCCTAGCTAGCCGGCCAAGTATCGTCGAATGTCCACCACTGGCCACCCGCCCCAAAAGGACCTTGATGGCGCCAGCGGAAGAACGAATCCCCCGCTGGCGCTTATTTGGTTAATTCGCGCCGCAAGCGGACTTGATTGCGCTCGCGTATGTCGCGCCCGTGTCGCGGTCGAGCGACCAGTAGCGGATGCCCGCTACGCCGTTGGATTTGATCCAACTGCACACCGTGGTGACGTTGGCCATGGTGAACGCCGCGCCTCCGTCGTCGGTGGGAACTTCCAGAGTGACTTCGATGTGGCCGTACGGAATGCCGAACTGCGAGTTGACCGCCTCCATGGCTGCGATGGCGGACTGCCCCATTTCGCAAACGCCGCCCACTACAGTGCAATAAGTGGGATTAGGCGAGCCGAAGTCGAACGCCATCGGGTTGACCGTATAGTTGCCGCCCAGTCCCGATGACTTGATCGCGTTCACGACCGCGACGCCCGTCGAGTTCAAAATCGGATTCGCGGCGGTGCTGCCAAACGAGGCCAAGGTGAAGCTGAAGCGCAGGTTGGGATATGACGATTCCGCTCCTTTGGCGGCGTTGACCAGATCGTTAATGACCCCTTGCGATTGGCCGGTCTCGATATCGAAGTCGACGCCGAGCATGTTGGACGAGTAGTAGGTGCTAATGAAACTACCCAGGCTGCCAGGACAATCGAACGAGCCTGCGGCGCCGCCCGTGCTGATGATGTAATCCTTGCCGGCACTGGTGAACTGCGAAACGTTCGAGGCCTCCAGGGCAGGCGAGATGCCGGCCCAGGTTTCCGATCCGCAGGTGCCCGTGGCAAACGACCAGATCAGCGTTTTATTCGGCATGGCTTGGGTGACCGGCACGCTGGATCCGGTAATGGTGGTCTGCTGCGCACCGGTATTCCAGTTCGCATCCACCGTCACGTCCTTGTAAGGAGCGAAGATGAACCCGGAAGCCGAGCAATTGACCTGGCACGGCGTTGGCGTCGCCGTCTGTGTGGCCGTCCGCGTCGCAGTGCCAGTCGCGGTCCGCGTCGCGGTAGCTGTTGGCGTCGGTGTTCCACCACCGCCAGTGCAACTTCCGTCCGAAATCCATGGCTCGCCGCTGCCGGCAGGCCCGTTATTGGTGTCCGGTTCAGAACCCTGGCTCCAATAGGCGGCCGTATAGTTCACGCCGTTGTAACTGACCGTCGCGCCACCGTTGTAAGCCGTGGTGGAACTCCAGGCCGGGTAGCAGGAACCGCCGGTCGAAGTCGGGGTCGCGGTCGCTGTCCGCGTTGCCGTGGCGGTAGCTGTTCGCGTTGCCGTGCCGGTAGCTGTTCGCGTTGCCGTCCCGGTTGCGGTCCGCGTTGCCGTCCCGGTTGCGGTCCGCGTTGCCGTCCCGGTTGCGGTCCGCGTCGCTGTAGCCGTGGGACCGCTGGTGCAGGTGCCGACTAGCGACCAGCCTGCCGGCCAGTCAATCGGGTCCCAGTTGGGCGCGGCGTTATTGTTTGCCTGAAGGCATTTGTATTCCGAGCCTTGATAGGTGACGAGTTCGCCTACGGTGTAATTCCCGCCGGCGACCCAGGCCGTCACGCCCGAGCAGTTGACTGACTGCGCGGAGGCAACTGCCAACAGGACGAGTAGTGCTCCGAAAATACCAAGTGCGAGCAGGGGTGTTCTTTTTTTCATGCAGATCTCCTCAATCTGAAGTTTTCTTCAACAAGGGACAACGCCCTTTTAGCCAAGCGGACAAAATGAGCCATCGTCCGGGCTACCAGCTTGAAACTTCTACCCATTGCGCTTCCATTACGCGCTACGTCATTTTTTCCAATAAGCTGGGCAGCCCCAGGAAAGCTTCTCTTCCCTGGGGCCACCCTTACTACTCTCAGGACTTGCTGTTTCTCGCTATGGGAGGGCGCTGGCAATAGGACTCATCAGAGTGCCATTGTCGCCGGACATCTCCCAAATCATGACCCCGAGCAGACCCCTGCTCTTCAACCAGGTCATCTTCTGGCCGACCGACCAAGCATCGTCGAACGTCCACCACTGGCCACCGGCCCCCGTGAAGCAGAATGCGGCCACCGCTGCCGTATCGTGATAAATCGTGCAACCAGGAACGCCCGCAAACAGACCCGTCTGCGGCGACGGCGGGTAAGTGCTCCAGGTACCAGACAGTAGAGTGTCACAGCCGAATTGGCCGCAAGCCGCGTGCTTGCCACCAATCCCATCGACTGTGGCCCACTCGCCATTGCCGACGGTGCCCACTTCGACACCCTGCCAGCCCCGGCCATAGAACGGAATGCCGATGGTGATCTTCGATGGCGACACTCCCTGGCTGGTGTAGGTCGTGATGGCCGAATCATCGCTGAAATCACCCGTCCCGTGGGGGTCGCTGGAGACAGCATAGAGTTGCGCTTGGTTGCCGGTCTGGTTCGGTTCCCACGTATCGTCGCTGCCGACGCCGTGGAAGTCGTAGCCCTGCACGTTGCCAAAATCCAGGTAGTTGAAGATCTGGGTCAAATCCCAGCCCTCGCTGATCTTCACGGGATCGGCCGGCAGGAACGCCGTCAGCAGGTACCCGCTGCCCTTCGCATTCAACTCCGAGCGGAACTCCGCGAGAAGCGCCACCAAGTTGGCCTTGTCCGCCGTGCTGTAGTGGTTACCCGGATGGCCATTGGCATCACCCGGCCACTCCCAGTCGATGTCGAAGCCATCGAAGATCCCGGCTGCGCTGCCCGTGCCGCCGTAGCCGCTGTAGACCGGGAGATTGCCGTTGAGGTACATGTCGATGCAGGAGGCAACGAACTTCTTCCGCGAGGCGTCACTGGCAGCTACGTCGGAGAAGTACTTCGAGTACGTCCAGCCGCCGATCGACATCAGCACTTTGACGCCTGGGTGCGACGCCTTCCACTGCTTCAACTGGTAGAAAGCGCCAGACAGCGTCCCGGATGACCCGAGGTTGGTGTCGGCGTAGTCCGCGTAAGCGTCCCCGGCGCCATCACCCTGATTCGGGTCCTCAGGATTAGAAGAGGTCGCCTTTACGACGCCGTTCAGGCAGGTGAGGTTCGTTGGGTCGATGTTCGTGAACGCGTAATTGACGTGCGTGAGGCTGCCCGGCAGGGCCGAGGGGTAATACGCGCGGCCATAGACGCCCCACTCGATATAGTAACCGGCCTTCACGTGGCTACTGACCGGCGGCGGCGTCGGCGTCGGAGTCTGACCAATCGGGGTCGGGCTCGGTGTTGGGGTCGCCGTCCGCGTCGGAGTTGCGGTCGCAGTCGGCGTGGGAGTCACTGCGCAAGCGCCGTCCGAAATCCACGGCTGTCCGCTGCCAGCCGGCCCGTTGTTGGTCGATGGGTTCGAGCCTTGGCTCCAATAGGCGGCCGTATAGTTCACGCCGTTGTAGCTGACCGTCGCGCCGCCGTTGTAAGCCGTGGTGGAACTCCATGCGGGATAACAACCCGAGGCCGTTGAAGTTGCGGTCGCCGTGGCGGTGGCAGTCCGCGTCGCGGTTGCGGTCGCTGTCCGGGTCGCCGTCGCAGTTGAGGTTGCGGTTCGCGTCGCAGTCGCGGTTGCTGTCCTTGTCGCAGTGGCGGTCGCTGTCCGCGTCGCAGTGGCGGTCGCCGTCCGCGTTGCAGTTGCGGTTGCAGTTCGCGTCGCGGTCGCCGTTGCCGTCCGGGTGGCGGTTGCGGTCGCGGTTGGCGTCGGCGTGGGGCCGGTGGTGCAGGTGCCGACTAGCGACCAGCCACCCGGCCAGTCAATCGGGTCCCAGTTGGGCGCGGCGTTATTGTTTGCAATGACGCATTTGTATTCCGAGCCTTGATACGTGACGAGTTCGCCTGCGGTGTAATTGCCGCCGGCGGCCCAGGCCGTCACGCCCGAGCAATTGACTGACTGCGCGGAGGCAACTGCCAACAAGAGCAGCAGCGCTCCGAGGGTACCTAAAATGAGCAGGGGTGTACGCTTTTTCATTGAATCTCCTGAAGAAATGGGATGTCCTGACAAGGGAGGGGTTGGCACACTCAGACCACCCAAAACACAGCCGGGACAACATCCGACCGGATGAGTCTACACCAGAATGCGCGCCGTGGCAATGAGATATTTACTGGTTGGTATCCTAATAGGGCAAAATGATCCCGCGGGGCTGGAGGGCTCTCCGGGTTTCCCAGACTCACCCCCCTCTGGTAGCGTGCGGCAAATTCCCACCCCGCCGCACCTACCCCCGCATAGGTGTGGGCTGGCGGCGCGCGGCCCGGCGCGCTTGGGTTGCCGCCAAATGACTGATGCCGCCCGGCTGGTACAATTAAGTGGTCTCGGTCCGAAAGCATGAACAATATCATTGTGCTTGGTGCGCAGTGGGGTGACGAAGGGAAAGGAAAGGTTGTCGACCTTTTCTCCGACAAGTTCGACATCGTCACCCGGTATCAGGGCGGGCACAACGCCGGACATACGGTGCGCATCGGCGATCGCAAGATCATCCTGAAGCTCGTGCCGGCGGGCATCCTGCGCCAGCGCACGCAGACGGTCATCGGCAACGGCGTGGTGATCGACCCGGTGGCGCTGATCGAGGAAATCGACAGCCTTGAGGCGGCGGGCGTCCAGGTGCAAGGGCGCCTGTTCGTCAGCAACCGCGCGCACGTCATCCTGCCGTTCCACCGCATGCTGGAAAAGCTCTCCGAGTCCCGTCCCGGGCGCGCAATCGGAACCACTTCGCGCGGCATTGGCCCGTGCTATGAGGACAAGGCCGGCCGGCGCGGCATTCGCATCTCAGACCTTCTGGATCCCCAGAGCTTCCGCGGCCTTTACAACGCCCTCGCTGAAGATAAAGAAATCATCCGCGCGGCGTTTCACCTGGGTGAGCGCATCGACGCGGCACAGGCGCGGGAGCAGTACCTAAACCTAGGCGCGCGCCTGGCGCCGATGGTTTGCGACACCGCGTTGCTGCTCAATCGGGCGATGGATGCCGGCAAGCGCGTGCTGTTTGAGGGCGCACAGGGCACGATGCTCGATGTCGATCACGGGACGTATCCGTTCGTCACCTCATCGAGTGCGGGTGCGGGTGGAGCGTGCACCGGTACAGGTGTCGCTCCGACCCGGATCGCCGGCGTGATCGGGGTCTCCAAGGCGTACATCACGCGCGTCGGCGGCGGGCCGTTTCCTACCGAGGCGCGCGACGCGAGGGGCGATCAGCTGCGGACCATCGGCGGCGAGTTCGGCGCCGTTACCGGCCGGCCGCGGCGCTGCGGTTGGTTCGACGTCCCGCTGCTGCGCTACACCGCGATGATCAACGGTTTCGACAGCCTCATTATTACCAAGCTCGACGTGCTGGACAGCTTCACGGAGATCCCGGTCTGCACGGGCTACCGGCTCGGCGGCGTGGAAGCGTCCGAAATGCCTGCCACCACACAAGCGATCGCGGCGGTGGAACCCATCTACGAGAGGCTGCCGGGCTGGAGCGCTCCAACTGCAGGCCTAACGCGGTATCAAGACCTGCCCCCGCGCGCAAAGGATTACCTGAAGTTTCTCGAGGAACGGACGGGCGTCGAAGTAGGTTCGATCTCAACCGGACCGGAGCGCTCGCAGATGATGGTCGTGCCAGGCTCGCGCTTCGAGAGGCTGCTTGGATAGCCGGAGCGCCTTACCGCCGCGTCACCATCACGGATCTCCAGCCGGCGTTGCCTGCGGCATTGAATGCGCGGATCGTAATCATGTTCGAGCCCACATAGAGCGGGATGTGGCCCGTGGTCCAGGACACCGTGCCCTGAGCCGTGCCGCTATCGCCAAGTGCGTCAGTCCACGTCACCTTGACCACGTTGCCGCTTGCCGTCCCGCTCATTTGGATCGTCGTAGCGGACGTCAGTACGTTCGTCGTCGCGGGCGAAACGATTTGCAGCGCCGGCGCAGCCGCACCGGGGCTAGACGGAATCCCTGGCTGGGGAGTCGGAGCGGGGCTTGGCGTTGGTCGGGGCCGGGGCGCCGGCGTTGGCGTAGCAGACGGGACCGGCGTCGGTGTTGCTCGCGGTAGTGGTGTTGGAGCCGGTTGCGGCGCCGGTGTGGGAGTAGCTTGAGGCACAGGGGTTGGCGCCGGTTGCGGGCCCTGCGGTGCGTTAATGTCCTGCGCCGCGCCGCTCGAGACGTATAGTTCCCGAACCGTCGCGATGTCATGAGGGCTGAGCCCGGCGACTCGTTGGTAATACGGATACATCACAGCGCTGGGCTGGTCGGAATGACCCAGGCCTAGCGCGTGCCCCGCCTCGTGCAGCGCCACGCTGAACAGATCGATGCCGGAGCCGACGCTCCAGTTCTCATCCGCATTAAAGTGCATGTCGCCAGCGATCGACTCAGGGTTCGGCGGCGCCGGATAGAACGTATGCGCAAGCATACTGCCTTCCGGAATGAACGGGTAGCCGTCGCCATGCGCGCCGCTTGCAAAGAAGATGAATAACGTGCGGAGCGCATACGGACCGGCGGCCGGATAAAAACTCACCTGCACGTACTTCGACCACTCACCGAGCGCACGCAGGATCTCCGACTGCGCCTGCGCGCGCGGGATTTGCGCCGCCAGCGCGCCGAAGTAGTAACCGAGATTCGCTGCTCCCAGCCCCGGCCCATCCCAACCGCCTCCCACCGTGTCCACATACTGCCCGACCGGGCCGGAGGCCGTCAGCGGACCGGGGCACGCATACACGCGCTCGCCGTTGATTAATGCCTCCGACGCCGGATACACGTAGGCCACTTCGTCCCACTCGGCCAGTTGCGTCACCTGTTCGAGCGACCCTTCAACCAGGAACGTATTGGGCAGCAGGTCCGGGTGCTCACGGATTCCAAGCTGGTGGTCGCGGATCAAGGCATAGGCCTCCTGCTTCTCCACATCGCGGTGAAACTCGACAACAAAGACAGCCAGCGGGCTGCCGCTTGCGGCTACGGAATCCGGAGGTTTCTTGGAGGCGGGCCGCTTCAGCTCGGGACTGATTTTGTCCTCGCCGCGGAGCCATTCCGCGCTCACCACGCCAAGGTCGTCGAACGTCGTGCTGTCATCGGCCGAAACCATCAGGCCGGATCGGGGCACGAACCCGAGCACCGTCACGCCGCGGCGTTCGAGTTCGCGGATGACGTCCGGTTGCGGGGGCTCGCGGAACTCCAAGAGAATGTGCGTCCGGCTGATGGCGAGCCGCTTCGGGAACTCTGCCTGCCGTGCTCCTTGAGTCTCGGCGCCGCGCGGCCGAGTCTTCAAATAAAGATGATTTTGAGCGCCGAGTGAGGCGCCCAGAACCAGCGGACCAAGCCAGATCCAATGAGAACTCACGTGTTGCTTATCGATTCGGTTTGAGTGATCTTGACCCAAATCTCACTTATCAGGCGCTGCTTCCTGCTGTGATCGTGGACTAGCGGCTCGGCGCACCGCCAGCTTGGCCTTACGGCAAAATCGTCCTCGCGCCAAAGCGCAAACCTATCGGGTTGTTTTCACGGTCAAAGCGGTGTGTTGCCTTGGCGGGACCCGCGTCTTCAGGGGGTTGATTAAGGCGCCCGCCCCTGTTTATACTGCTATTTCGTTCGATACTCTGGACGAGCCGTGAGTTGTATGCCAGGCAGGAGTCATTTCGACCCCGTGACACCGCAGAAGGAAGCGGCCATGTTCTACGGTCTCTTCCTCCGGGGCCACTCGCCGGAATTGCTTCGCCGCGACATAGATATCCCCAAACCCCTGCTCGAAAAGTGGATGAGGTCGCCCGTGTACGAACCCTCCTTCCGGGAATCTGCCGAGCGCGTGTACCGCTATCGCAAGCAGGTGCTTGCGATTTTCGAGGAACTGGTATCCACCGAGCGCAGCCGCATACGCGTGCAGTAGACTACCCTGTGTGAAACAAGTCCAGCCGGAGATTCCCGCCTGAAGACGCCCGCTCCCGTTCCGCAGCCCGAGGCCGAACTGACGGTGAAGGCCGTCGGCCTCGGATTGCTGCTCGCCTTTGTCTTCGGCGCAGCGAACGCCTATCTCGGTATGAAGGCCGGTCAGACCGTGGCGGCGACGATTCCCGCCGCGGTGATCGCGCTGGCGGTCTTCCGTATTCCGAAGTTTCGCGGCGGCGTGCTCGAGCAGAACATTACACGCACGGCCGCATCGGTGGGCGAGGCCCTCGTTGCCGGAGCGATCTTCACCATCCCCGCCTTCCTGCTGGCCGATGTGGGCGGGACGCGGCTATGGGGGGACCTGCGTGCGCACTATTGGCAGGCCGCGTTCATCCTGCTCGCGGGCGGACTCATCGGCGTGTTCTTTATCATTCTGCTGCGCCGGCCGCTGTGCGTCGAGTCGGACCTGCCGTGGCCGGAGAGCGTCGCGAGCGCTGAGATCGTCAAGGCCGGCGATCGCGCCACCGGCGCCCCGCGATATCTATTCGGCGCAATGGGCTTTGGCGCTGTCCTGCAGATTCTCAAGAGCGACCGCGGCCTCCAAATTTTCCGCGAGTTCAGCGAGGGCTTCCTGGCCTTCCCGCGCTCGGTGATCCGGCACTTCGATTTCAATCACAAGCCCATCGGCGAAGTCACGCACCTGGGCGGCATTCCATGGACCACGCCCAGCCTCTCGCCGGCGCTCGCCGGAATTGGCTACATCATCGGGCCGCGGCTCTCAGCCATCAACGCTTCGGGCGGCGTGATCGCATGGTGGGTGCTCATCCCTCTGCTACTCTTTTTCGATCCGGATCTGCCGCGGCGGCTGGGCGCTGGCGCGAACGCCCCTTGGGACGTGGTCTCGTTCACCGTGTGGTACAACATCGTGCGGCCGATTGCCGTTGGCACGATGCTGGTCGGCGCCTGCCATACGCTGTTCTCGATGCGCAGCTCGATCGGGCGCTCGCTGCGCGGCGCCTTCGCGGCCTCGGCCGAAGCGGCGCACGAGGGCGCTCCTATCGAGCGCACCGAAAAAGATATTCCGCCGCGCTGGATCCTCATCGGCGTCCTGGCGCTGCTGGCGCCGATTGTCGCGATCTATTTCTATTTCACGCGCAGCCTCGGCGCCGCCCTTGCCGCGGCGCTGGTAATGACCTTGACCGGCTTCCTGCTCTCGGCCGTGGGCGGCTATCTGGTGGGACTCGTGGGTAGCTCGAACCAGCCGGTTTCGGGACTCACGCTGGCTGCGCTGGTCATCGCCGCGCTGGTCATGCTGGCAATCGGCGTCAAAGGCGCGGCCGGCGTCGCGGCGGTTCTGGGCGTGGCGGCCGTGGTCTGCTGCGCCTGCTGTGTTTCGGGCTCGCTCATCCAGGACCTCAAGGCCGGCCACCTGCTCGGCGGCACGCCCTGGAAAATGGAGGTCGTCGAGATCGTCGCCGTCATTCTGCTCGCCTTCTTCCTGATGGGGCCGATCATCGTGCTGCACCAGGCCAATCTCGCCACCGGCGGCATCGGCGGGCGTGCGTTGCCGGCGCCACAGGCCGGGCTCATGGCGCAGCTCGCGAAAGGCATCGTCGGCGGGCAGATGGCGTGGGGGCTGCTGGCGATCAG
>CAWIHA010000022.1:0-40612 GCA_963835855.1 Bryobacterales bacterium
GTTTCGCCAATCTTCCGCACGGCCGGGCGGGTGGCGGGGTCGGTTGCTGCACCCAGCAAGAGCCGCACCTTGGGTAAGCGTTCGAGCCGGTCGGCAAGCAAGCCGAATCCTTCGGGATTGAAGTAGCCGCTGGCGATGGCGAGTTCGATGGGCCGCCAGTAGGTCGTGGCCAGCCAGTCCAAGTGCCCACGCAGCACCGCCGCCAGCGTGTTGCCGTTCCGGTTATCGACAAACTCGGGTTTCATCAGGACGCCGGCTTTCTATTAGGTACGGAACCAAGTCCAAATCAAAGCTGCCGCCTTCGCTGCGGGACGGCACGGCGGCACAGCCGCCGGGTCGAAGAGAACCCAAATGTTCCAGATCAGACTGACGATGCCCGATATGGCCCCAATCGCCAGAACCGCAACGATCAGGGGTCCCGCCACGTAGGGTGAACACCGCGCCCAATCTTGCATTTTCTCCACGATGTCCGGGTGGTCCAATTCCCAGAGGTATTGAAGACCGGCACGGTTGTCTTCTAATGGTTGCACCCTTGTCGTGTGGGTAGAACTCAATCAACTGGTACCTCTCCAAGCTGTTCAAGCAAACCCAAGCTTCGTCGAAGGTCTTCGGCATACCCGCGACCCGAGGCTGCGATTCCTCCGGTGGCGGCCAACTGCGAAGCACATCGCAAAACTTCGCGGCTTCGTGATGCAGCCCCGCGTATCGCAGTAGCCACGTTTCGGCCTTGCTCAAATGTGGTTTCATCGGTTTGTACCTACGCCTTGGCTGCCCATGCCGCAAAGTGCTTTAACACGGCCGTCAAACGTGGTTGGTAGTCCCAGCCCTCGTGGAACGTCTCGAAAATGTGCGTCAATTGCGGCTCGGTCAGACCGTACAGATGGGCGACCACGGCGTCGAGTTCAGCGATCATGTCATCCTTATCATTGGCATTCTCCAACTTGTCGTATTCCACGCCCACTGCCTTCGCCCACTTGGCAAACCGCTTGTCGGGGCAGGCTAGGCGGCCGGCCAACGCGACCGTCCGTTGCCAGAGCGGGTTGATTCGTGTTCTGGGCGGGGAACGGGAACGGGATTCAAAACGTTGAATGAGAGGTGAAGTTCTACGAAACACCGCGCAGTTACCAGTCAAGCGGAATGGACGCCAAGACGCCTAAGAGAAACGCCTGATCTCGCTCGTCGCAAACGGCCACCCAGACCAGGAACGGAGCCTGATTGGCGATGAAGCACCTCGGCGGCACCAAGGCCGCTATGATAAGGTCCTGGTATATTTTGTGCGGTTTAGTCACGTCGCGGGAATGCGATGCGGCAAAAGTGGCACGGCAGGGTGTCGGGATTGCGGAACCAATTCGAGTCTGTGAACTCGAAGAAGACCGACTTCGAGTTCCTTAGCCGGCTCGTCTCCCCGCTTCTTATGCAGGTGCTTTACCATTTTCTCCGGGTCGGCCCAGGCGTAGTACACGCCCCGGTCAGCCTGCCAGATGTCGAATGACTCGCCCTTGAACACCGGCCAGTAGCCCTCGTGCTCGCGCACCTCGCGCGGGAGGCCCGGCTCTTCCTCAATGGGAACATAGGGCGGATTGGAGACCAGCACGTCAATGCTGCGCGCGGTGATCGCCGAAATCAGATCGCATGCGATCAGGCTGATGCGCGCGCCCAGCTTGCGCGCGTTCTCCGCCGCAACCCGCAGCGCGGCACGCGAGTTGTCCGTCGCCCAAACCTCGGCCGGCGCTCCCGGCATCTCCAAGCTCAAGGTGACGGCGATCGCTCCCGATCCGCAACCCACGTCGAGGAGAACGGCGCCGCACTGTGCGCGCTTCAGCGCTGCCTCGACTACGTGCTCGGTCTCTGGCCGCGGAATAAACACGTCCGGCGTGACGAGGAATTCGCGGCCGTAAAATTCCTGGCGGCTGGTAATGTACTGCGTGGGCTTGCCTCCGAGCCGCTCATCAAGCGAGCGCGCGTAGTTGTCCTCGGCGGGGCGGGGCAGCGGGTCTTCCGGATGGCTGTAGAGGTAGGAGCGCTCGCGGTTGAGCGCACTGGCGAGCAACACTTCCGCGGTCAGTCGCGGCGCAGGGATTCGAGCCTTCTCAAATAGCTGCGTGCCGTGCTGAAGTGCTGTTCGAATGTTCATGGCGGGAGCGCCTCAGTTAGCGCGCTGCTTAAACGGCGGTCGGGTAATAGGTCGTGAGCGCGTCGATAAGGGGGTCCAGGCGGCCCTCCATGATGGTGTCGAGCTGGTGGAGCGTGAAACCGATGCGGTGGTCCGTGACGCGGTTCTGCGGAAAGTTGTAGGTTCGGATCTTTTCGCTGCGGTCTCCGCTGCCGACCATGCTGCGGCGCTCAGCCCCGATCTCCGCGTGCTGCTTTTCCAACTCGAGCTCATAGAGGCGTGAGCGCAGCACGCGCATGGCCTTCGAGCGGTTCTTGATCTGGGACTTCTCATCTTGGCAGGAAACGATCAGGCCTGTCGGCAAATGCGTGATACGGACCGCCGAGTACGTCGTGTTCACCGATTGCCCGCCCGGGCCAGACGAGCAAAACGTGTCGATGCGGATGTCCTTAGGGTCGATTTCGACCTCTACCTCGTTGGCTTCAGGCAGCACCGCTACCGTCACTGCGGACGTGTGCACGCGCCCTTGCTGTTCGGTGACGGGAACGCGCTGGACGCGATGCACGCCGCTTTCGTACTTCAATTTGCCGTACACCTTTTCGCCGCTCACCAGCGCGATGACTTCTTTGATGCCTCCGGCGCTCGATTCGCTGAGGGAAGAAAGCTCCACGCGCCAGCCCTGCGACTCCGCATAGCGCGTGTACATCCGAAAGATCTCTGCGGCGAAAAGCGTGGCTTCGTCGCCGCCCGTGCCCGCCCGAATCTCGAGCACGACGTTCCTTTCGTCGTTCGGGTCCTTCGGCAGCATCAGCGTCTTCAGCTCTTCTTCGAGGCGGGCGAGCTCGGACTCCAGGCGCGTGGCCTCGTCGCGGGCCATCGTGCGCAACTCCTCATCGGGTTCCGTGAGCATGCCGCGCGCCTCCTCAAGGTTGCGCCGCACCTTCTTCCATTCCCGGTACTTGGTTACGATCCCTTCGAGTTCGCGGCGCGCCTTGGCGATCTTGCGGTATTGTCCGGAGTCGCCAATGGCCGAAGGGTCAGCCATTTGGCGCGTCAGCTCTTCATAGCGCGCCTCGGCCTCGTCTAGTTTGTGAAGGTATTCCATGCGCGGAGCCGTTAAGCGATGACCAGCTCGCCGCCCTGGGACTTCTCGAGAGCCATCGCGCCCTCGAGCGCGTGGATGGCCACCGCCGTCTGGTCATCCGAGGGTGGCTGTGTCGTGATCCGTTGTAACCAGAGGCCCGGAGCCGTGAGCGCCGCCAATAGCCCGTTACGATGCTTCGCTGCAAGGCGGATCACTTCATAACTTACTCCGGCGATCAGCGGCAATAACAGAATGCGCCCCAGGAATTTGAGCGCGAAAGAGTCGAACGGCAGCAGGGAGTAGAAGGCGATGGAGATCAGCATGACCACGATCAAAAAGCTGGTGCCGCAACGCGGATGCCAGGTGGGGAACGACTGGGCTTCCTCTACCGTCACCGGCTTTCCCGATTCGAAATTGAACACCACCCGGTGCTCGGCGCCGTGGTACTCGAAGACTCTGTGCATTTCCTTCCAGCGGGAGATCACGAATAGAAAACCGACGAAAATCGCGATTCGGATCGCCCCGTCAACTAGGTTAAACGGGATGCGGTGCCGCAATACGGGAGACCATTTGCCGAGCGCGGTCGCCAAATACAGCGGAACGAATTTGTACAAGAAAATGAAGAACGCTAACGAGAACACGATGTTGACCGCGAGAAGCCAGGAGGGAATCTCCCGCTGGTCCGCTTTTGCGCTCGTCTCTTCCGTGAGCGCCGCGTTCGCCGAAAAGCGCAACGCTTTCACTCCGAGCGCCATCGCCTGGCCCAGCGTGCCCAATCCGCGCAATACTGGGTACCGGAAAACCGGGTACTTCTCCGAGACCTTCGCCAGCGGCATTTCCTCGGTAGCGATCTTGCCGTCCGGCTTCCGCACCGCCACGCAATAGCTGTGTGGAGCGCGCATCATGACGCCTTCGAGCACGGCTTGGCCCCCCACCAGCGTCTCTTCCCCACTTTCGAGAGCTGGCATCGACTGAAGATGCGCAAATAGGCGCACTAAGATCCCGAATGACACGCTGGATAAAGCTCCTGCACGTTAGTATAGCAATTCGGCTTCGAACGGCACGGTAGAGCAAACCAAGCGGGCCGCCTTTGCCACGAGCCTCCGTTTGTGGGTCGAGGTTCACTAGCTCTGACGCGACTGCTTCAGCCAATTCTCCACCTGCTGCCGGCTCCGTTCGTTACAATCAAGATTCTGGAGGCTTATGAGCGTTCAGCCGCGGCGCGCTGCGGTGGCGGTTGATGTGGGGGGAGTAAAAATCGGCTCAGACCACCCCATTGTGGTCCAATCAATGACCAACACCGACACCGCCGATGTCACCGCTACTGTGGACCAGATTATAGCCCTGGCGCGCGCCGGCTCCGAACTCGTGCGGGTGACCGTCAATAATGAAGGCGCCGCCAGCGCCGTGCCGCAGATTGTTGAGTCGCTGGACCGCGCTGGCGTCCAGGTGCCGATCATCGGCGATTTCCATTACAACGGTCACATCCTGCTCAAGAAGTACCCCGGGTGCGCCCGCACGCTGGCCAAGTACCGCATCAACCCCGGCAACGTGAACATCGGGAAGAAACACGACGATAACTTCCGGACGATGATCGAAGCGGCGATCGAATACGGCCGGCCAGTGCGGATCGGCGTCAACTGGGGTTCGCTGGACCAGGCGTTGCTCACGCGGCTGATGGATGAGAACTCGCGGCTCGCCGAGCCGAAGGACGCGCCCGCGGTGATGCTCGAAGCCATGGTGGTAAGCGCGCTCGAATCCGCCGAGGCCGCCGAGCGTTACGGCCTCGCGCACAACCGCATCATCCTGAGCGCCAAGGTGAGCGGCGTCCCTGACCTGGTCAAGGTCTACCGGGCGCTCGCTGCGCGCTGCGATTATCCGTTGCATCTCGGGCTGACCGAAGCGGGGCTCGGCTCCAAGGGCATCGTCGCCACAACGGCCGCGCTCTCAATCCTGCTGGAGGAGGGAATCGGTGATACCATCCGTGCCTCGCTCACACCGGCGCCAAATGGCGACCGCACGGTGGAGGTTATCGTCTGCCAGCAGGTTCTGCAAGCGCTCGGAGTTCGCAGCTTCAGTCCGCAGGTCACGGCTTGCCCCGGCTGCGGGCGCACCACCAGCACCTTCTTCCAGGAAATGGCCGAACAGATCGAGGCCTATCTGCGCGAGCAGATGCCAGTCTGGAAGCAGAAGCACGCCGGAGTCGAAGAGCTGCGAGTGGCGGTGATGGGCTGCGTGGTCAATGGCCCGGGCGAATCCAAGCACGCCAACCTTGGTATCTCGCTGCCGGGAGCGTTCGAGGAGCCGAAGGCCCCTGTCTATGTCGATGGCCGCCTGGTGACGACGCTCAAGGGCGACCGCATCGTAGCCGAGTTCATCGGCATCCTCGAAGATTACGTCGTAAAGAGATATGGCTCGTAGCTTGGTGGAGACACCGCTGCTGGCGCCTGTTTTCCTGGAGGGCTTCCGCGGCCGCAAGCCGAGAGACCGGGAATTCCTGAAAAACTATCGCGGCGATTGATTCCTTCTCCAACATGCCGCATTCCCAACGTAGTACACTGACTTAGGGTCTCAACGGCTCCAGTTCCGCGGAATGCTACTGGCCAGGGAATTCATCGCCTATCTGTCGCGCCAACTAGTGAAAAAGCTGAGTTCGTCGATGCTCGAAACTGTCGAGCCACAGGCCGTTTCCGAGCTCGTTTCCAGCGTCATCACGCAGGAGCTCGAGGTCGAAGACCGCCTCAACGACGAGGTGCGCGAGATTCTGAGCCAGTACAGCGATTACATGCGGCGCGAGGGGGTCAGTTACCAGGAGATGTTTCGCCGTATCAAGAACACGCTGATCTCTCAGCGCAAGGTGATCCGCGCCGCGGGCCGGGATACCGGCGACAACATGAAGCTCTCCCGCGACAAGGTGATCGACATCTCGCACAAGGTCGTCTCCGCCCTGCGCAAGGCCCGCCAGGTGCGGCTCAAGAAGCCGCCCAACGAGGTGCGGCTCGAGGTGGTGCGTGGGATGACCGAGCTCCTGCAAGCCGAAGAAAAGGTAGACCGGTTCGCCCGCGAGAAGATCCGCTCACAGAAACGCGAGGTCGCGGAAGGCAGCGAGGAATGGGACCTGCTGCTGCGCCGCTATTATGCTGACGAGTTGAAGAAGCTCGGCATCGACCTTTCGCGGTAGTTTCCCCCGCGGAACGCCGCGCCGGGGCGGTCACTGGGCGGGTGTCTTATCCAGTTGCTGCTTGGCCCAGATTCGATTCGGATCCAGCTCCAGCGATTTTCCAATCTCCTTGCGGGCCTCGGCGTTCCGATTCATCTTGCGCAGCGCGATCCCAAGCCACAGATGGGCCTCGGCCGACTTCGGGTTGAGTTCGATCGCCTTTTCGAAATCATGGATCGCCAGCTCGGCGCCGCCCCCGAAAGCGGAAGGCAGATAATAGTTCCCCACCCCCCGGCTGAGATAGGCCTTCGAGGATTTCGGGTCGAGTTCGATCGCGCGGTCGAGGGACGATCGGGCGCACCGGCCGTATTTCAACGCGAGCAGAACGTGTGCCGGGATGACCTGGCCGCACAACGTTCCGAGGATGCGGTGATATTCCGCCACGCGCGGTTCGAGCGCCACGGCGCGCTCCGCGGCATGAATGCCCGCTTCGGCGGCGGTCTTGGCGCCATCCTTGTCGTGCAGTTCGAGCGCAACTTCGGCCAGGTAAGAATCAGCCTCTGCCAGCCGGTATTGTGCCTGGGCGTCTTGCGGCTGCCTGGCGGCAGCTTCCGCTAGTTCGCGCGCGGCGTTCTCGAGAGCGGCGCGGTCCTGCCGGTCGCGCGCGTTCTTGAAATCGGCGGCGCTGACGATCGAAATCGCCGCTAGCACCGCCGCGATGTTGACCAGCCCGGAACGAAAGTGTTTCATCAGCTCAACGCCATTCTAAAGTGCGGCCACCTGCTTTTGCACGGTCAGAAAATACACACCCAGCAGGAACAGCAGGACGCCATTCGCCGCCAACACCACCGGAGCCGAAAAGCGGGGGACGAGCGCTCCCACGATCAGACTGCCGATCGGCATGCCTCCGCGGAACGCGACATTGTAGACGCTCATTACTCGCCCGCGCATCGCGTCCGCGCTGATCTCCTGCACGAGCGAGCTCACGAGCGAAAGAACGCCCACCAGCGATGCGCCTGCCAGGAACAGGAACAGGCAACTGAACCCCAGCGATTTCGAGCTGGAAAAAGCTCCCATGGCGATGCCGAGGCCCACCAGGAATGAGAGCGCGATCCGGCCCTTCCCCGAGAGGCGCCCGATCGAGGCAACGGCGAGCGCGCCGGCGATCGACCCGGCGCCATAGACCGAAAGCAGAAGCATGTACGTGTTTGCGCCGCTATGGAAGACATTCCGCGCGAAGACGGGGAGGAAGACAATCAGCGGCACTCCGAGCATGGTCATAGCGAATGCCAGGCTGGCCAGCGAAGGCATCGCCGGGTGATTCCGGACGAATTTCAGCCCTTGCTTGATGCTCGTGAGCACGCTGTCGGTTGTCCGGCTGGGCGTGAACGGAAGATGGATCGAGATCAGCGAGATGATGACGGCGAGAAACGAGGCGCCGTTCAGCGCGAAGCACCATTCGGCGCCGAGCCTTGTCAGCGCCAGGCCGCCCAGCACCGGCCCGGCCACGCGCGCCACGTTGAATTGGATGGAGTTGAGCGCGATCGCGTTCGAGACATTCTCGATGCTCACCAGACTCGGAATCAGAGCCTGGTAGGCCGGCCCGCCGAACGCCTGCGCCAGTCCGGTGACAAACGAAAGGCACAGAATGTGCCACACCCGGACCACGTGCAAGCCGATGAAAATCGCCAATAGGAACGCGCAGGTCATTTGGACGATCTGGGAAACCATCAGCAGATGGCGCCGGTCCTTGCGATCCGCCGCCACTCCGCCGAGCAGGGAAAACAGGACGATGGGCAGCTCGCCCAGGAATGCGTCCAGCCCGAGCAGAAAGGCGGAATTCGAAATCTGGAGCACTACCCAGGCCTGCGCGAGCTTCTGCATCCAGGTCCCGATGCTGGATGTGCACGCGCCGATCCACAGCCGGCGGAAATCCCGGTACTGAAAGCCCCTGAAAACCCGAGTGAGCAACTTACATTCTAGCCACTTGCGTGGCGGCCGCGTCTCCGGGTAGTGACGTAAGAGTGTGTGCCCTAGCTCCATATTGAGAGCCATTCATCCGTTCCACCCTGGCTTTTCAGCATCCTGCGCCGACTTGCCGTTGACGGTTGACTTCGTTTCTTTGGATGGAGCAGGCTGAGCGAATGTTTTTCATGCCGATATTTAGACATGGCATTCCTAACCCCAACGGCCTATAATCGGCTCGTGACGAAACACACTCTTACACTACAAAAAGACATCTGTTTTCGTGGCGGTAAAATCACCGGATATCTTGTTCGTGGCTTGCCAGACCGCGAAGAGGCGTACATTAGGGATTTCGGAGTGCCGATTCGCACAAAATGGCAGATCAGCCGAATCAAAGGCGGCGTTCAAAGCGACTGGACCGGTAATTACGAGAGTGCTGAAGCGGCACTAGCAGAATTGCAAAAAGAATACTTGTAAGGCGGAACTTGAAAGCGTGGTGTCGATTGCACCATTCGCCTGAACGTATGGCACCCACACTTTTACGCCACTACCCGTCTCCGGCTGAGGAGCGCCACGTCAATGGCTCGAGGAAAGGGTCACGCATCGCTTCGGGCAGACAGCGCGCCGGACGCCTTTCACATCGCATGCCGTTGCGTCAATAGACCTCGAAGCAGAAAGCCTGGTTTGAACCCTGCGGGCTTAGCGAGTATTCCCCGTTTGGCAAGCCGAGCCCCTCGTTCACTTCGACGCGGTAGAGCTTGTCCCCGAGCGGCGTGACGATGAGCCGCAGCGGGTGGCCGTGCTTCTTTGAGATCGCAATCTGGCGGTTGCCGTCTTTCACTTCGAACCGGTAGAGCTCCAGGTCTTCCGGCGCGATCTTATCGGCCAGGAACAGAAAGATCGGTTCGGCTAGCGGTGTCCGTGCCGGCGAGTTCGCGCCGGTGACGATGTAAAGGGTCTCGCCCTTGCGTTCCTGCTGGTGCGCTTCCGTGACCTCGGTGGGGATCAGGTTGTCCGCGTGCATCAAGTAGGGCAGGTCAGGCTGGGGCGGGCGCGGTCCCTTGTAGACGTCCGCCGCACGCGATCCCGTGCCTACCAGCAACGCGAGCAAAAGTGGGCCCATTACTCTCATAGTGTTATGTGTTATGGGCAAGGCTTTTCCCACACTCCACCACTATTGTCATTGTAACTGGTGGGAGCGCAAGCTAAACCCTTGCGGAAACGACGTGCTGACCGCTACCTGACCAGCGGCGTGGCGCTTCTAGGCCGGAGGCGCAGCGGTTATCACGCAAGTGGCGCTAGATGCTGATCGCGCGCTTCTCCGGCCGGACGATCTGGAGACGCCGCGCGCCTTCCGGCGTCGCCAGGCGCGATTCGATCGCCGTCAGTACCTGGTCGAGCTCGGCGTCGGAGAACGGCTTCGTCAGTACGTACGTCTCGGCGCTCAGCAGGCCCCGCGACAGCTCGAAATCGAAAGCCTCGGTGAGCAGTGTGAAAGCGCCGATCTGCGAGCGGATGCCTTCGGAGAACTCGACCCAGTTCAGGCCGGGCAGGCCGATCGAGCAGAACACCACATCGAAACGAAGCCGTTGCACCAGCTCCATGCCCTCTTCGGCTCCCGCCGCCGGGATGACGCGGCAGCCGCGGTTCGTAAGCAACCGGACCAGTTCTTCGCGGCTATTCGCATCCGGCTCAACCACCAGGCACGTGAACAGCCGTGCGCCCGATTCATCTTCGGCGGCCAGCCGGGCTGGCGCGAGCGGGATTTCGACCTCCAGCCGGCACTCGCCATTCGCCGAGCGCACGAGCCTGATCTCTCCGCCGTGGCTGCGGACGATGCCGCGCGAGAGGCCCTCGCCAGGCACGCCGATCAGCGCTTCCGCGTTCACCTCGGGCAACGGCGCTTTGAGGGGGTTGACTGTATAACCGATCTCGACCAGCACGCGGCGCGCAAGCACGCTGGTTCCGATCGTCAGCATCTTATCGGGCACCTCGATCAGCGACTGCTCAGCTTGGATCAGCAGGTCGAGGAACACACGCTCCAACTGTCCCTGCGAGCCGAGCACGTACACGGGGTTCGGACAGAGCATGTCCCGAACTTCAAACCCGCGAGCCTCCCACTCTGACCGCCGGAAATCGATCAGGCTGCGCAGCAGCGAGTTCAGCTCGATCCGCTTGGCCTCCACGCGCTCGGGCTGCATGAACGAGACCAACCGCGAGACCAAGTCGGAGGCCTTCTTTGCCTCGCCCGAGATCGCCCGCAGGTCTTCCCAGGCCGTTACGGGGGTCGTTACCGCCGCGTCCGCAAGTTCCGAGATCGTCTCCAGCGGCCCTTTCAATTCGGTGGCCACCCCGGATATCAGCTGGCCGACCGCGGCGAGCTTCTCACTGCGGAACAACTGCTCGCGAATCGACTTCTCGTTCAGCAGCCGCAGCGCCAGCCCGATCTGGTTCGCAAGGTGCTGAGCGAGCACCTTCTCGTCCGCGCCGAAGCGATGCATCGGCTTGGCGTCGTAAAACTCGAGGATGCCGGGCACTTCCGTTTCGGCAAACATCGGGACGAACATCACCGACCGCGGCAGCCGGCCGCTCCGGCCGTCAGGAAAGAACGGGCTGCGCCAGGTATCGGCGATGGTCAGCAGGGCCTGGTTGCGGAAGGACGCTGCGGCGCCGAGCGGCAGCGAGCCCTCCTCCGTATACACGGGCAGGGAGAACGGTGTTGCCCCCGTTCCGTCCTCAACGAGGTCGAGCGCTCTTGTAGCGCGGTTGTATAGGTATAGGTGTACGCCCGATATTCCCAGTGCCGCGGGCACAACGGTGTTGAGCCGCTTGACGATATCCGCGGGCGGGCCGACGCTGGTCATCTCCTCGCCCAGGCTGTAGAACGTGCGCACCAGATTGCGCTGCGCCGCCATGCGCCGCTCGCGCATCCACCACGCAACCAACGCGAAACCTAGTGCGAAACCCAATGCGCAGAGGCACAGGGCAAACAGATCGGGCGAGATCAACCAACGCTTTGCCAGAGTGACAATCGCGTCATCGTCGGCAATCAGGACCTCGAAGCCGCGGTTATAGGGCGGGAATGGGAAGGACTGCGTGGCGATGCCGGTCACACGGACTTTGTCGCCCACTTCAAACCGCGCCAGGCGCGCCCGCCCGCTGCGCGGCCGCACCAGCGGCAGGAAGACCTTGAGCGGCCGCTGCTGATCTCCGATCAGCAGGTACTCGCCGCCGGCGTTCTCCCCCTTATCGGCGATCCGGCCCTCGGTGACTACGAGCACGCCGAGGTGCTCGAACGATTGCAGATCCGCGGGGCTAAGGCGCCGAGGCGCCGGGGCAGGCCCGTGCACGATGGTTTTAATCCGCGTGGGCAGAAGCACGGGGAGCCCGGCGCGCCTGGAAACTGTGCCCTGCGCCATGACGCGTTCGCCGGCTTGAAAGCCGGCAAACTGCTGGGGGCTTCCTTCGAGCACCAAGCCGTGGCCGGCATCATCCTGAATCGCCAGGTGGCTGAAGATCAAGAACTGCACCGGGGCGGCCGACACTATGCCTTCGACCGCGACCGTTTCGCCCTCTTTTGCCGGAACGTAATTGGGCCCGCGCCGCGCGGTCACTTGCTCGAGCGGCATCGGCGTCTGTGATGCCGCGACGCCGCACAAGAACAGAACGGCCAGCGAGCGTATCCCCGCGGTTCTCATCAAACCGGTCATCGCTCTCGAAGCCACCATGCCAGTACCGGGTCCAGGGAATCCTGGACGCTCAAATACACTGCCGAAGCTCGGGGTAGGTGACCCGGAACCAGCGGGGCTACGGCCACAATACACACTCCCACCCTCCCCGATCTCCCAGCCGAATACATCGGTTTCAATCCGCCACCGCTCCATCGGGGTCGCGGATATTAGTGCCACTCCCTACGGACGAGACACCACTCCTTGTCCTCTTAGGAAGTGGAATCATATCACAGATTTGGCGAGATTCCGAGAGCTTTTTAGTACCATACCTTAGGTAGACCCCACGATGGGGGCTGAGACATGCCCCCCACCTATGTGGGCAGCGTGGCTAAGACAGTTGCGGACGCAGGCTCCAGCCACCACTCGGCAGTGGCGCGAACTCTATGAGATAATTCTAGACTCGAAGGATAAGAATGCCAGGTCTCGGCACCGCCGTAGCGAAGGTCCCTTTAAGCGCCGCCAAGGCCACGCGGGTGGCGTCAATCGACATCTTCAGGGGCCTGACCATGCTCGTCATGGTCTTTGTCAACGAGGTCAGTGAGGTTAAGGGGCTGCCTTGGTGGACCCATCACGCCCCGCGCGACCTCGACCTCATGACGTATGTGGACATGGTCTTTCCCGCGTTCTTGTTCATCGTGGGAATGTCCATCCCCTTGGCTGTGAGCAGGCGGATTTCGAAAGGCGATTCAGCCGGCCGATTATGGTGGCACGTAATTGTGCGTTCTCTGAGCCTGGTGGTGCTGGGCCTTTTGCTTGCTAATCTTCACCTGCTAGACCCTCAACTCACAGGGATCAGCGGTACGCTCTGGAGCGCGATGGCGTTTACGGGGGTGATTCTGCTTTGGAACGTCTATCCGCCCTCAGGCGGGCATGAGTCGCTGTATCGAATTCTGAAAGGCGCCGGTCTGCTCCTGCTGATTTGCGTGTTCGTAATCTTCAGAAGAAAGACCGGACAGGGCGGGATTGCGTGGCTGGATTTTTCCTACTGGGAGATTCTTGGCTTGATCGGGTGGGCGTACCTATCCACGTGCATTATCTATTTGCCTTTCAGGAAGAACGTTTGGATCTTGGCGGCTTCTCTGGTCGCTCTAAACGCGATGAACGCTTTTTCCAGGACGGAATGGCTCGCGTGGCTCCGGAAGCTGCCGGATTATGTTTGGCCATTCGAAACCGGCGCTCATGCCTCAATCGTTATGGCAGGGCTCATCACATCCGTGATCTTTTTGGACCAGACCATTGCCCGCACTTTGAAAGCTAGAGTCCTGTGGGCGCTGGGTTACGCTGCCATTCTCTTTGCCGCCGGCTGGGCGCTCACGCCCTTCGGTATATCGAAGATCCGCGCCACTCCGACCTGGTGCTTATATTGCAATGGGGCAAACGTTCTGATGTTCCTGGTCCTGTACTGGGTGGCTGACGTCAAGAATCGAACCCGATGGGCGGCGTTCGTCAAACCTGCCGGTTCCAACACGTTGCTGACTTATTTGTTGCCCTATATTCTCTACACGATTCCCGGTTTCCTGGCTCTTGCTGCTTATTGGGACCAAGGTTGGTCTGGCGTGATCAGATCGCTGCTATTTACCAGCCTGGTCCTGGCACTGGCAGCCCTCGTCACGAGATGGAAACTTCGATTGCAGTTGTAGCCTGGGCAGCATGCCGCGTTGCACGGGACGCACCGGCAGGCGGCTGTCCGCCGCGGCCTCAATGGCCCCGGATGCTATAATTCGTCCCGGATGGATGTTTACGAGGAACTGGTCCGGCTTCGCCGGCTGGGGCAAAAGTGCGCTTTAGCGACCATCGTGGATGTCCGCGGTTCCATCCCCAGTTATCAAACGGCCAAGCTGCTGGTCCGCGAAGACGGCTCGATGGCCGGTACCATTGGCGGCGGCTGCGTCGAGGCGGAAGTCTGGAATGCAGCCCGGGGGGTGATCGAGAGTGAAGAGCCTAAGCACCTCACCTTCAACCTTGACCAGGACGCCGCTTATGACAACGGCTTGATCTGCGGCGGCCAATTGGACGTTTACGTGGAGCCGATCGTGCCTCAGCCCCGAGCTTTCCTCTTCGGCGCCGGCCACATCTCGAAAAGTCTGGCGGCGATTGCGAGCCTGGCTGGTTTTGCCACCGTGATCGTCGACGACAGGGAAAGCTTCGCAAACCGCGACCGCTTCCCGGAAGCCGGCGAGATCTTCGCCTGCGAATACGAAGAGGTTCTCCCCAAGCTCGCGATCAATGACTCGAGTTACCTGATTATCGTCACGCGCGGGCACCGCGACGACATGCGCATCCTCCGGTGGGCCGTAACAACTCCGGCGCGGTACATCGCGATGATCGGCAGCAAGCGTAAAGTCAGCTCCGTGGTCAAGGAGCTCGAAAAAGAAGGTCTGCCGGGGGCCGCCTTCGAGCGCATCCACGCGCCGATGGGGCTGGAGATTGGCGCCGTGACGCCGGAGGAAATCGCCGTCTCCGTGGCCGCCGAAATGATCGCCGTCCGCCGCAATGCCGATTCCGGCTGGCGCGGGCTTTCGAAATCCGTCTTCGGCGGCGAGCGCCTGAAGGCCCTTCTCAAGTGAAGCTTGCGGGATTGATATTGGCCGCGGGCGCTTCGATCCGGATGGGCTCACCGAAGGCACTGCTGCGCGTGGGCCGCGAGACCTTCCTGGATCGTTTGATCGGCCGATTGGCTCCACATTGCTCGCCGGTAATCGTCGTCGTCGGGCAGGAGGTAGAAGCGATTCGCGCCGCTGCCGCGCGCGCACCCCAGGCCACCTTCGTTGTGAATCCTGCGCCCGGTGAGGGACAGCTCAGCTCGCTTCAGTGCGGATTGCGCGCCGTTCCAGCGGATGCTAACGGCGTTTTGTTTACGCCGGTGGATCATCCCGCGGTTGCGCCCGAAACCTTTGCCGGGATCGCCCGTGCTTTTGAATCGCGTTCGGCCGGATGCCTCTTGGTCATCCCGCGGTATCAGGGCCGCCATGGCCATCCAGTCTGTTGCGCCCGCGAGCTCATCCCGGAATTCTTGGCGCTCGCTCCGTCCGCCCAAGCTCGCGATGTCACTCACGCACACGTTGCTGTGACGCGCTACCTGGACGTGGGCGATCCCGGCATCCTCCGGGACATCGACGATCCGGAGGCGTACCATAGACTGATTCAGGATTTCAAAGCGCCATGAAGCAGCGGAAGAAAGCCATCTGGCGGCTGGGATTCCTGGGCGCGGCCGCCGTGCTGGCGGCGGGTTTGATCGCGCCGTGGCTCAGCGTGGGCAGTTTCGGCAACCGCATCACGCGAAGCCTCGAGCGGGCGCTCGGCCGCCGCATCGAGCACGGCAGCGTGCACCTGAACCTGTTTACCGGACCCGGATTTTCCATCGATCAGGTCATCATCCATGACGAGACAGCCGCCGGCGCAGAGCCATTCGCATACGTCGAGCGGCTCGATGCGCGCGTCAGCTTCAGGAGCTTGTGGAGAGGCCGGCTAGAGTTCTCGAATCTGCGGCTGGTGAACCCGAGCGTGAACCTGGTGCGGCCGGAGGGCGCCCGGTGGAACTTCGAGCCGCTGCTCACGCGCACGGCCGGCGCCGCGCCACGCGCGGGGGCGCACTTGCCCGAGATCCAAGTGCGAGGCGGGCGCATCAATTTCAAGCTCGGCGATACGAAATCGATTTTTTACTTGATGGAGACGGAGCTGGATGCGCTGCCGCCCTCGTCGCCCAGCGGGGAATGGCGGCTGCGTCTGGAAGGCCAGCCGGCCCGCAGCGACCGGCCCGCCTATGGGTTTGGCGTGTTCTCTGCGAGGGGCCGATGGTGGCCTGACCCGCGCACCGGCGGCCGCATCGAGATGTTCCTCGATCTCGAGAAGAGCTCGCTTGCCGAGTTGATCCAGCTCCTGCACGGCCACGACATCGGCGTACATGGCCAAATTGGTTCGAGAGCGCGCCTCACCGGGCCGGTTTCGAACTTGGAGGTCGCCGGAGAGATGCGGGTCGGCGACATTCACCGCTGGGACATGCTGCCGCCGTATGGGGAGGTCTGGCGGCTGGACTATCGCGGCCGGCTCGACTTGGTGTCCCAAACTCTGGAACTTGAAACCGTGCCCCAACGCGGCGCCGCCGCACCGCCGGTCTCGTTTCGTTTGCGGGCTTCCGGCTACTTGACGCGGCCGCGCTGGGCCTTGATTGCGACGCTCCGGAATGTGCCGCTGGCGCCGTTCCCCGAGCTTGCGCGCCACATGGGCCTGGGCGTACCGCCGGCGCTCGTGCTCGCGGGGGACATCTCTGGGGTGCTCGGGTACTCGCCGGGGCGCGGCATCCAAGGTAAAGTGGCCTGCGAATCGGCAAGAGCCGAAATGCCCGATTCTCCGCCGGTCACGCTAGATCGCGCAGAAGTCTTGGTCGATGGCGAGCGCATTTCACTCGCCCCCACCGTGTTCCGCTCTGCCCGCAAACAGCAGGCAACCATTGAAGCCAGCTTCGCCTGGAGAACGCAGGATCTCGAAGCCAGGATCTCGGCCGATGCAATGAGCATTGTCGAGCCTGGTGCGTCCTCCGGCGCACTATTCGCCTCCGTTCCTTTCCTCGAACAGTTCCGGAAGGGCTCCTGGAGCGGCGAGTTGCGGTACACGAAGAAAGCCAGCGAGCCCGGCTCCTGGGCGGGGGGCCTCGCCGTCCACAGCGCGCAGGTCACCCTGGCGGGGATAGCCGATCCGCTCAAGGTCGCTTCAGCGCGCGTCGTACTTGGTGGCGCAGCCGTTGCGATGGACCGCATCGTGGCCGGGCTCGGCGCGGCCGAGATCCAAGGCGAGTACCGCTATAAGCCTGGTGCGGCGCGGCCGCACCAGTTCCGCGTAAGCGTCGCCGCGCTCGATGCCGGCGAGCTCGAACGTTTGCTGATGCCCGCGCTGCGGCGCGATGAGAGTTTCCTGGCCCGCGCGCTGCGCCTGGGCCGCGCTCGCGTGCCAGACTGGCTCGAATCCCGGCATGCCGACGGTAGGCTGGACATCGGCTCGCTGACGCTTGCCGGCGTGCGCCTGGAACGTGTACGCGCGCGTGTCCGCTGGGACGCGGAGAACATCGATGTCAACGGTATATCGGCCAGGTTCGGCGGCGACGTTCTTCAGGGCCGCGTCACCGCCAACCTGCGCCGCGCCGCTCCGGCTTACGGCATGAACGCACAGTTCCGCGCGCTGCACTGGATGGGCGGGCAGTGGGATGGCAAGACGCTGCTCGAAACTTCCGGCATCGGTCCGGACCTGCTCCGAAACTTACGCCTCGAAGGCTCGTTCCAGGGCCGCTCGATTTCGCCGGTCGCGGGCACCGAGTTCAAGAACGTCTCCGGCAGCTACGTTTTCACGGTTGTGAAAGGGCTGCCGCACTTCCAGTTCTCGCAGCTTCGCGCCAGGGTGGGCGAAGACACGTTTGAGGGACAGGGCGCAACGGGAGCGGATGGCCGGCTCTATTTCGAGCTGTCCGACGGGCAGAA
Source organism: Bryobacterales bacterium (assembly GCA_963835855.1). Classification (GTDB taxonomy): domain Bacteria; phylum Acidobacteriota; class Terriglobia; order Bryobacterales; family Bryobacteraceae; genus CAWIHA01. Next base: position 17,525 of record CAWIHA010000022.1, read on the forward strand.
ACCTATGCGCCTGAGCGGCGCCCTCTCGCCGTTCCAGTTGGACCTGGTTGCGGTCAAGAGGTCGGAATAAGCCACGGCGCGCGCATACGCTAAAATAGGGTTTCCGAACCATGCCATCCTCCGCGACGCAGACTTTTCGCGCCCCTTCCGCAACCGAACGCGTCTCCGAGCTGACGACGCGCCTGGAGGAAGAATTCCGGGCCGGGCTCGACCGTGCGCGGCGCGAGGTCAGCGAGCAATTCAACCGCGCGATACGCCGTCTGACTCGCTCGGAGGCACGGAACGAATGGGCCGCAGCGCTGCTCGATGCGGCCGTGCCGTTTGCGAGCCGCGCCGCTCTATTTATGATTGCTGGCTCATTTCTCCGTGGGCTGGGCGCGCGCGGCCTTGCCGATGATGCGCCGCGCGCTGTCGAGGTCCCGCTCAGCGGCGCGCCGGCATTTGCGAACGCTGCGACATCGCGCGAGACGGTGGCCGCACTCCGCTCGGTGGCCGAGATTCTCAGAGACTCTGGCCACGTGGTTCGAGCCTGCGCCCGGGGCCAGATGCTGGCTGATTCCGATCGTGGCGCGCGAGCGCGTCATCGCGGTCCTCTATGCTGATGGAGACGAGTCCGATGTAAACGGCCTTGAAGCCGTAGCGGCGCTTGCGGGCGCTACGTTTCGAAGCTCCATGCCCATGGCCGGGGCGCCGGCGCCGGAGTGGTCTGAGCTTTCCCGTGAGGAGCAGGCGCTGCACCTGCGTGCGCAGCGCTTCGCGCGCGTCCGCGTCGCCGGGATGCGTCTCGATCACGCGCCGGCGGTGCGCGCCGGGCGCGCGAACAAGACTCTCTACGCTGAGCTGAAGCAGACGATCGATTCCGGCCGTGACGCGTTTCGCCGCGAGTTTCTCTCCGCCTCCTCCTTCATGCCAGACTATTTTCACTGGGAGCTGGTTCGGACACTGGCGAATGATGATGTTAGCGTACTGGGTGAAGATTATCCCGGCGCGATGGCTTAGCGGGCCTGCTTGCGGCGTTGTTGCACTGCTCCTCACTGCCGTTTTCGCCGGTGCTCAAACGCTCGGGTCGCTGAGCCGCGCTTACCATGACACGCCGGCTCCCGCGCGCCACGCCGCGCTAGAACGCTTTGCCGGCGCGCATCCGAAGGACCAAGACGGCGCACTCGCCCTGCTTGTGCTCGGCATTGGCGAGCAAGCCCAGAAGCAGCCGGCGGACGCCATCCGGCATTTACGCGAAGCCGGCGCGCGCCTGCCCAGCCTGAGAGACTACGCCGCCTACTACATCGGTGCGGCGGAACTTGATGCGAAGAATTTTGCCGCCGCTGCCGTGGAACTCGAGCCGGTTTGGAGCGCCGCGCCTGTCTCGCCTCTCGTCCCCGACGCTGCGATGACCGCCGGACGGGCTTACAAGGAACGCGGCACGCCCGCCGACGCCGTGCGCGTGCTTCGGCAATATTATTCGCAGTTGCCGCAACCCGCTGGCGACTTCCTGCTGGCCTCGAGTTATGCGGCCGCGGCGGATTCAGTTTCGGCGGCGGTATATTACCAGCGCATTTATTTCCACAACCCGGCCACGCCCGAGGCCGAGCAGGCCGCCGCCGCGCTGGCCGATCTCAAATCGGCGCTTGGCACCGCGTATCCTCCGGCGATGCCCCAGGCGATGTTCCAGCGAGCAGGGAAATGGCTGGCGGCGGGGGACTACCGCCGGGCCCGCGGCGAATATGAATGGATCATCACCAACACCGCTGGCGCGGACCGCGACTTGGCGCGCGTGAGACTCGGCGAAGTCGATTACTTCCGGGACGAGAACGCTGCGGCGTACTCTTACCTGAAGCCACTCGCCGTCGCCTCGCCCGAAGCGGACGCCGAGCGCCTCTATTATCTGGTCGAACTGGCTCGCCGCATGGAACGCGAGGACGAGATGATGAACGCCGTCAATCGCCTCGCCGAGATCCATCACGAGTCGCCATGGCGCTTGAAGGCGCTCATCACGGCGGGTAACCGCTACGTGCTCGAGAACCGCTCGGATGCGTACGAACCGCTGTACCGCGCGTGTTTCGAGGGCTTCCCTGCCGAGCCGCAGGCCGGCTACTGTCACTGGAAGGTTGCCTGGAACGCGTACATCCACCGCCGCCCGGATGCGCCCGATCTCTTGCGTGAGCACCTGGTGAAATTCCCCGGCTCGGAGCACTCGAGCGCGGCGCTCTATTTCCTCGGCCGGATTTCGGAGGCGAAGAACCAGTTCGAAGACGCCAAGGCCTACTACAATGAGGCAGTCGAGCGCTTTCCGAATCACTACTACGCCGACCTGGTGGATCAGCGGCTGTTGCAGCCGGCATTGTTCCGCGCGCTGTCATCACCCGCCACCAGGGCGTTCCTGAATGGCGTCTGGCCGGTGCAGCGCTACCCCGGGAATTTCGAGCCCGCTCCCGCGACCCAGGCGCGGATTAAACGCGCGAGCCTCCTCGAAAGGGCCGGTCTGGAGGATCTTGCCGAGCGCGAGCTGCGCTATGGCGCGCTCACGGACGGCCAGCCGCACGTGCTCGGGGTCCATCTGGCGCAGCGGATCGCCAAATATGATTCGCCGCCCCGCGCGATGCGGCTCCTTAAGAGCTTGGTCCCCGGCTATCTTGCAATTCCGATCGAAAATGCTCCGCCGGCTTTCTGGCGGCTGCTGTTCCCGCTGCCCTACCGCGCCGCCATCGAGCGTTATGCGAAGCAGAACGGCCTCGATCCATTCCTCGTTGCCGGCCTGGTCCGGCAGGAATCGGAATTCGATCCCGATGCGGTGTCGGCGGCGCGGGCTTATGGGCTCACGCAAATCCTGCCCTCGACCGGCCGCGTGCTGCTCAAGGTCAGTCGCCGCCGCTTCCGCCCCAGTATCCTGTTCCGGCCAGACGTCAACCTGCGGCTCGGCGCCGCCTACCTGCGGCGCATATACGATCAGAACTCGGCGACGTGGGAAACGGCCCTCGCCTCCTATAACGCGGGCGGGTTACGTGTTGAGAACTGGCTCACGTGGGCCCAGTACCGTGAGCCGGCCGAGTTTGTCGAGACGATCCCGTTCAGCGAGACGCGAAGCTATGTGTTCTCGGTATTGCGCAATGCCGGGATGTATCGCAAGCTCTACGGCCCGGACGGCCCGCTTGCCGCCGATGGCGCCCAGCCGCTCCCGAAGAAGCTGGCGCTGACTGGGGAAGACGTTTGCTTCGAAGCGGAGCGCGGTCACGACGAAGAGAAGGATGCACCGGCGAGTCCGCACACAGCAATAAGTTCACCCATCCCGCTTGTAAGTTGTATATACTCATCAGGCGATGCACGTCTCGGCCGTCATGTGCTCCACCCTGTTTGGCGTCGCCGTCCTTTACGGCGTCGTGGTGGCGGCTCTTGCGGCGGACATCGGTGCGCGGCTCCGCGATTTGGATGTAAGCGCGCGGCCGATGGCGGCTTCGGCGTTGCAAGACTGGATCTTGCTGATCGTCTTTATCACGCCGGTGGCCAATATCCTGGTGGTCCAGGCGAAGCTTCCAATTGTGATCGCCATCATCGCATTGACGGCCGGGATGGCAGCAACGGATTATCTTGCCCGGCGCTGGGCTCCCAAACAGCCTGCGTTGGCTATCTCTCGAGGCGCGCTGGCGGGCCGCGCAGCCGAACTCGCGAGAAAAGCACATGTCACGCTGGGGCGAGTCTACCTATTTCGTGGCGATCCTTGGATCCCTTCGTACGGCTCCTCGCCGTTTAGCATCGATCTGGTGCTGACGCGGCGGCTCACTGAGCGTTTGAACCGCGGTGAGATCGACGCGCTCCTTGCCCGGCAGATCGGTTACCGGGCTCACGATGAGATCATTTTTGCGGGGCTAGGATGCCAACTTCTCAATGCGGCACTTGGCAAGATCGTCCCGCCGATAGAATCGGTCGCTTGGATGTTGCTCCTGCCGGTTGAAGTGGTGGCGCTTGCGTTCCTCATCAGCTACCGCGACGCGAAGGCCGACGCCGCGGCGGTGCGAATAGCCCGCAATCCCGAAGCACTCATCACGGCAGTTGCCAAGGCCGACCGGCTGGTGCATGAAGACCCCTGGATTCTGCGCATTCTACAGCCGCTGAGCTGGCGCGCCGAGCACATAGCGAAGGGAGCGGGTATTTCTCAATGCCGTCTGGCCGAGTTGCTGGAACGGAGATACACACCCGGGGAGGAGCTATACCTCGTTGACGACGCCGCTTTGGCGCCGCCGCGGTGAACCAGCTACCGGCATTGCCGCAGCGGTGCGCCGGTCGGCCAGCAGCCAGCAGCCCGGAGCATTGGCCGCGCCCAGCTCATTGCCATTCCAGTTGACGGGGCAGGGAACCCAGTAAGCGGGCAGGTTGAGCCGGATCTCCGCCGCGCCGCGGCTGACGACCAGCAGTTCGCGGGTATCCGAAAGAAACTCGGCCTGAACGCGCGCTGTCTCGACCTCCTCCCGCTTCGTCAGCATGATCCGGGTCTCGATCCGTAGCCGCTCCTTGCCACGCTGGATGATGATTCCGGCGGGCTTCTCCTGGCTTGCCCGCGCCATCAAGTCCACATACTCGCGCGCGTCGCGGATCTCTTTCCCGCCAATACTCACAATCCGGTCTCCGAGTTTCAGAGGGCCGCTGTAACTTTGCGGCAGAAAGCCGACGAGCACGCCCGGGCCGGGTTCTTCGAGTTTGTAGCCGAAACCACCAAGGCCGAGGAACGCGCCCGAGCCCGGCGCAACGCGCGTCGCCGCCAGCACATCGTTCCGCAGCGCCGGGTCGATCTTCGTCACCTCGGCCCAGTAACACCGGCCGAATTCGACGCTGCCGGTCTCACAATCCACCTTCAGCGGGAAGTCGTCCCGCTTATGCGAGCCCAACCATGCGAACGCCTGGGCCTCGGTGATTCCCGGCGCCGGGGGCGGCTCGAGGTTGAATCCCGCCGAGCGCAATTTCGCCTCCAGATCCGCCGCGTCCCTGTCCTGCGGATCCCGAATCCATAGCACCGGAATGAGCTCTGTATTCGCCGCGAACAGCCGGTTGGTGCCGATCGCAAGTCGCGGACTACCTCCGAGCGCGAGCGCCGCGGCCCACAGATCCGGCCGGCGCGAGACCGCATAGAACACCGCTGCCGCGCCTTGGTTCTCACCGGCCAGGTAGGTGCGCAGCGGATCGATCGCGTGACGATTGGCCGCCTCGGCAATCGCGGCCTCGATTCCCCTCATCCCGTTGTCATTCGGCGCCGCACCGCGCACAACCGCCACTTCCCAGCCGGATGGCTTAGGAGGGCCCTCGCCCGAGCCGCCAGGAAGGAATACCAGCAGCGGCGCGGGCTGCTCAACCGCCGCACATAATGCGGAAGCAAGCACCGCGCAAAACCCGATGAAGCGCCGCATACGGATCCTCCATCTGCGAGGCTGCTTAGAACCGCTGCAGCCGCGATCTGATGTTCTTGGCGAGCTTCTCGATCTGCTTCGCCTCTTTCAGCGACGAGACGGAGAGCACCTGGTAGTTGCTCTTTCCGAGCTCGGCCTGCAATTGCCCGGCGATCTTCAGAATCTCTGCCACGTCGTGCAAAGACTTTTCGTGATCGGCTTTGAGGATCTCTTCGCGCTGCGACTTCCCGCTGGGGAGCTGGATGTCCGGCGGGTGGTTGTCCGCAGGCTCGGGTGGCGGGGGCATGTGCTGGCAGGCGCTCGGAGTAGCCGAGATAGCGGCTGCCACGGCCAGCACGATGAAGAAACGGAAAACGTGTCTGAGGCTCACCTTTCTATGGTAGGCAACAAAGCGCGAGCGGGCAAAAGGCGCCGCCGGCCGTTCTCACTTGGGAGGCGGATGGAAGCGATAGAGTTTTCGTTTGCCCCTCCCGATTTTGCGCTCATTTCAGCGCAACAGCGCTGAAGTGCTCCGGACCGCGGTCCTGTAAAGGTTTGTAAGCTCCGAAACGCTCCCAGTGCGCCGCCCGTCTACTGAATCAGGAGGGGCGAAAAAGATGAAAACGAAAACCTCGTTGATCCTAATCGCAGCCTTGTTGTTTCTGCCGCTGCTGGTTCAGGCTTCCACCAACAGGCAGCCTGCTACACTCGAGCAGCAGGTGCGCCACGCGCTGCTCATGCTGCCGTACTACAACGTGTTTGACAACATCACCTTCCGGATCGAAGGTGCGCGCGTTGTGCTGTTGGGCGAAGTTGCGTGGCCAATGGGGTGGCCGAATATCAAGTATGATGCCGGGCGAGTTGTAAGCGCCATTCCAGGCGTCCAAGCGGTCGACAATCGCATCGAAGTGTTGCCGCTTTCCCCGTACGACGACCACATCCGCTTTGCGGAGCTGCGCGCCATCTACCACCAGCCTGCGCTTCAGAAGTATGGTATGGGGACCCAGCCTTCGATCCGCATCATCGTCCGGAACGGCAATGTAATACTCGAAGGCGTGGTGGACAATCAGACCGACAAGAGCATCGCCGGCCTGAGAGCGAACACTGTTCCGGGTGTTTTCTCGGTCACGAACAATCTTCGGGTTGTGAAGTCGTAACCCCCCAGCGGTTTGAGTGGCGGCGCGCTCCCGGCAACGGGCCGCCGCCACTTGAAACCAGGCGCGCGGTTCGGCCGAGTTTGGTGTGTGACACGCGCATCGCCATCCTGCGCTTTCACTTTGCCCGCAAGCACGGATTTCCAGGTCGCGCATTACTATGAGAACGGCAGTGACGCCCTCTGCATGCGTATGCAGCTTTGAGCGGCGCGCTCAGCAGCGGTCGGATCGATTTACTCGATGAGCGCAAGCGTTTCTGCAGCTTCGGACCAGTTGTGGAAGTCTACGAAGATTATGAACTCATGCACGAATCGGAAATCAGCCTCTGTCGGCAAGATACCTTTGGCGGGGTGCATTACGCGATTGCGTATCTGATTTAGGCGAGTCAATTCCGATAGGAACCGGCGGCGGTCTGAAACTGGGGCGTCCGAGAGCGTCTTGGAAAAGAGATCCCAACGCCGTTCGAAGATCTCCTTGATGTGTATGAGGGTCGTGTAGCAGTAGGGCTCTGCCGCAGGCTCAGGGTCACGTTCGCGTACCGCGGCGCACTCGGCTCGTATGTTCTCTGGAATTCCCTTGCGCCACCAGTTATCCCCATAGGCGCGCTTGAGCGTTACCTTTATGTACGTGTGCATAAAAGACTCGACCACATAGATCAGCCAGTACATGTCGCGGAGATATACGTTCGGCTTACACAATTCCCAATAGAGCAGCGCTTCCTCTCGGTCCACCGCCGGGTACTGGCGGTACAACTGCTGCTTGATAGCCGACCGACAAAGCGCCGTGTTATGGCTGACTCCGAGTTCCCCAGAGATCCTTCGGACCTCGCCTTCGACTGCTTCGACGGCCTGTCTCACCTCGCCAGGGATAGTGAAGAGAATTTCGGATCGAGTAATAGCGCCCTCGCCAACTTGATTGAAGAGGTACCCCTTTACGCTTTCCACGCTGATGCCCATCTCGGCGGCGATCCTGGCTGGGGACTTGCCCCTGTGCAAGAGTTGCACGGCCTCATGTTTTCGAGCCATTGAACTGAGATTATATCGTAAAGCGCGGCATCTGACCGTTTGGCGCAAAAGCAGGTTCTCGGCAGCAATGCTTGGTTCCAGACGGGACCATTCGTACCCTCACCGAGGCGGGACGGTAGAGGAGGCATGGGCTTTTTAGCTTTTGCGGTTGGCCAAGCGGGGGCTCCTTCGCCTATCGAGCTTTTGAAACAAAACATTTCTGTTAACGGGTAGCCGAATGATACTATACTCCGGTGGAGTATAAGAATGATGTTTTTTACCTTCAAAATTGATGGAGTTGTGGACCGCGATGCCTTCGCCAAGCAGTGGGAGTTCGAACGGGCTTCAGACGAGTGGCCGCCATTCGATTTTACCTGGGCCGGTAATATTCTCCGGGCCAGGACTGACTCGCACAATGTGCCTGAGGCCCAGCTCCGTAAGAAGCTAAATTTGGCGCTGGGACACCAGGGGCGCCGCTTAATCGACTGAATTGCGCTTTAAGGAACGGGAGACCCCGGTTTTGGAACCTGCCCGTTCGCGCGGGGCGCCAAGCCGCCCTCTTTTCAGACGATCTCGAGCAATGCCCAGCCGGGCAACGCCGCGGGCTGATTTCCGAGGAAAACAATGCGGCGCGTTTTCGGGAACGGGAGTCCGGGCTGCAGAACTTTGGCGTAAAGCGGCACCTGCTCGAGCGCGTGGCGGTAGGCTTCGTTTTCGGTTTCGAGCCAGCCGGTTTTTGCAAGCAGGCCGCTGCCCCAGCCGAGCGAGAGCACGCAGGCGCTGCCGCTGCGCTCGGCCTCGACGAGCCGCGCCTCAATCTGGTCCAGGCCCGAGGCTAGCACCGCGAGGCCGGCCGTGGCCGCATACTGCTTTTGAATCGCGATGAGGCGCCCGGCATACTTGTTCGCGGCCGAAAGAATCCGCGCCGAGTTAACGGGTTCCCGCCACCGCAGCAGCCGCATGATCTCTGGCTGCTGGAGGAACGCGTTCTCTCGCCACGCGCCTTCGAACACGGCGCCAGGAGCGGCCATTTCGGCAAACAGCGGCGCGCTATCATCCGGGCGGTTTCCCGCGACGGTCCCGCGCGGCGCCTGCTTCCACCCCAGCTCGTACTTACCCGGACCGCGAGCCTGCAACGTCGAGACGCGCAGCAGGTACAGCTTCATTAGGGAGACGGGCCCAGGATCGGAATCGCCGATTTTGACCGCGCGCATGAAGTTGTTTGCCGGTGCGCCGAGCGCCTGCTCCTCGGCGGCCTCACCCGGATGCCGCGGCAGCCGCTCCGCTTCGAAGCTGTCGAGCCGCGGCGGAGCGCCGTCGCTCCAGCGCGCGAACAGCATGCCCGTTCGCAACGCGCCCTTGATCGCGCTGCCCGGCAGGTACGGTCCGTTTAGACCGGAAAGAAACTCAGGGATGTGCAAGCTCTCACCTCTGGCCCGTTCCCAGTGCGCCGCCGCGGAGGGGTGCTCGAAAGGAATCCGCCGGTCTGCGAAGTTCTGCGCGAAACCGCCCCAGGAAGCGAAGTCCAGCTTGTCGGCCCTTTTCAACTGCGTGAGGTACCCTTCCAGACGCGGCCCCTTTGCAAGCAGGCGAAAAATGCGGCGCTGGTCGAGCACGTTCACCTGATCTTTCCAGACCATGTAGTCGATGGGAGAGAGCTTGTGGCCATCGCCTACCAGCACGGGACTGAGACAGGTCAAGCGGTATCTCATTTGACTCGAGGTGCGGCTGGTCATATGGCGCCTAGCGGCCGGAGCGGAACGGGCACCGCCACCGGGAAACCGGCGCGGTACACGGGATGTGGAAAGCCGTCCGGAGCGACATCGCGTGCAACTCCTTTAAGCGGCGCCGCGGAAACCAGCACTGAGCCTTCCTCCACCATGCGTAGCGGCTTCTTCGGCTCGCCCGAGCGCTGAGGGCTCTCGATGCGTCCGCCGCGCATGGTCAAGGCGTGGCTGCCGCGCTGCCAGTCGATCGCGTCCCCGGTGGCCGGGCTGAAAAGGGATAGCAGCCACCATCCGGTCTCGGGCGCTGGCTTCGGCGGTGCGTCCGGCGCACCCTCCGCCGTTTCGGCGGACGCGGGCCGGCCGTTCGCCGGGAGGATGATGTCCGGCAGCGAACCTGCCAGGAATTCGGGCTCCGCCGAGCGGCCCCAACCGATCGAGCGCTGGCCGCCGAGCCCAGAATCCGCGAGTAATCGAAACGCGGTTTCGACCGGAGCGGCCCACGCCGCGCTCGCTTCGTCATCCGCAAAACTCACTACCGCCCAAAGGCCGCCGCCTTCCGCGTATTCGAGGCAAGCGGTACTGTGCACCGCGACCGCGCCTGCGTTGAGCCGGTCCACCGCCGCGTGCGGGCGTAGCGCGCTGCGGAACGGGCCCGAACGGAAGGACGCATCGTCCGGAAGCAGGCACCCGCTCGGCCCATCGACGTACCATGCCGCATCATTGAGCGGCTGCTCGGCCACTAGCGCGCCTACCACTGAAAGCGGCACGAACTGCGCGTTTTCCCAGCGCACTCTCGCAGAGGGCGACGGCGGCCACAGGTTTCTGGGTGGAACGACGAACCGCACATCCTGTAAATAAGGGAAGCAGGAGCTGAACCGAACGGCCGCGCCCAGCGGATTCGTTGCCGTGGCTGCGAGCCATTCCTCGAGCCGGCCAAGACGCGCCATCGCGAGCGTCACCGCGGAGAACAACGAATCGCTGTGGTAGATGCGATCCACGCGGTTACGCGCCCCCGAATCCGGGCCCATGCGCCACGGTCCGGCGGGCCGGAAGCGGACCACGAAGGCTGGGTTCATTCCAGGGTCGTCTCCTGCCAGCGCCGATCAGCCGGCCAGCTTATCGCGAAAGCCGTCCTCGGCGGCCGCGGATTGCAGCGCCGCGAGGTCCGCTCCGGCCAGCAATTCCTGTTCGAGCGTGCCGCCGGAGTAAAACCCGCGATTGCGCCAGGCAAGCCGAAGGTTCGCCAGCCGCACGCGTCCACTGCCGCGTGAGCCGCCGCCGCCTAGCGTATCGTCCTCGAGCAGCCTGAGCGCTTCGAGGAGCGTCGCGAGCAGGTTCTTGTCCTCCTCGCAAAGCACGTCCACGACAAAGCGCACGCGAAACCGCGCGCCGGCCGGAACGCGCTCGAGCGTGCGGGGATTGGCCTGCGAAGTAATGCGGTCGATAGCGTTCTCGCTCTTCACTTCGGTGAGCTCATCGTCGAGGTTCTCGCGCATCTGGGGCGTGATGCTGTCGGGATCGAGCGGCGCGTCATAGACCGTCAGGCGCGCGGGGCTTGCGGTCGAAGTTTCGAGTGGCTCGCCCGAAACGCGGTCCATGCGGCCCGGATTGCGGCCAAACAACAGGCAGATTTCGTCGTCCGGGCGGTCGCTCTGGTGGATGCGGACCTCCTGGCCCCTGCGCTTCGAGATGTAGACAAGCTCGCCCGGCACGGCCAGACCGGAGGATTGCTCGAGCAAGGCGCGGAGCTTTCCGCGCAACGAGCTGCCCGGCACGTAGGGCCGGCCAAACGCGTCCTTGATGACGGGATTATCGGCGCCGCCAATCTCGAGAGAGCCCTTGCCCGCGCCAATATGCAGACCGGTCTCGCAGTGAAGCTCGCCTTCCAAAATCAACTTGCCAATCAATTTCAATTCGGTATCCGCTGTGTGGGCGCTCATGCTTCCTCGTTATTCGTTATAGGCGACAATCGCTTCGAAAAGATCTCTGAACCGCTGATAGCCGCGCGGATCGTTCTTGCGCGTCACCTGGAGCAGCAGCCTTTCGAGCGTGTCCAGGCTACGCAAGGAGTGCCGCGCGATGGTGTAGGCAAGCCGGGCGCGCAGCATCACAAACTGCTGCTGCCGCTCGTTCTCGGGCGCGCGGCAGGCGCGGCGCACTGCATTATAAAGGCGCCGCAATTGGCTTTTCGTGCCCGAATCCATGTCCCGCATACGGCTGACCACGCCGTGCGCCTGGTTATCCAGGTACAGTGGGTCGCTGATCAGCTTATCGAGATCGATCTCCGGAGGGCCTTCAAATGGGCGGCCCCGGTCCGGCCGCCGGTCGTCGCGGCGGTCTTCTCTGCCTCCGGATTCCCGCGGACCGCCCTCGCGCGGAGGCCGGCCTTCGCGCCGCGGCTTGCTCTCGCGTTTCTTTGGTTCCTGCTCAACTTCCGCCATGGTGTTAGCCCTCAGTCAGTAATCTTGCCCATTCGAGCGCTACTAAACCCGCCGGCCGCAGCTTCACCTGCGCGGCGCCTCTGCCCATCATCTCATTGGCGAGGTGTTGCCGCAGCTTCTGCATCTCGCGGTCTTTCGCGCCGGCCACCACGCGGTTGAGCCGCCGCTGGAAGCGCCAGGGGCGGTCGAACCGCTGCTCGGCGCCGTGCGACCAGACCTGTCCGCCCTTGCGGTAGAACGTCGTCAGCTCGTACAGAAAATGGGTTGCGGAGCCAAGCTCCGTGACCATCCGCGCCAGCGTGTCCTTCAATTCGGCGGCGTCGGCCAGATACCGCCACTCCAGCACCCGGCCGAGCACCGAGATGCAGTCCTTGTCGGCGTCCTTGGCCAGTTCGAGCCGGCGCCCCGCCTCCTCGAACACCCACGCCAGCGAGGACTCAATTTCCGGCGCCAGCGCCACCGCCATCGAGATGGTCTTGCCCTCCGGCCCGGGGAATTCCTTCAGGCTTTCTTCCGTGAAGCGGTGGAAGAGGCGCTGCATCTCGCGGGCGAGCGGGATGAGCGCGTTCCAAGCGCCATAGACGGCGAAGTCATCGCCGCCAGAATAGAAGATGCTGACGCGACGCCAAAACTCCGGCTGCGAGCACAGCACCTCGAGCTCGCCGGCGAAGAACTGCTTATAGAGCACCGAGAGGCGCACGTGTTCTTCAATGGTCTGCGCGCGGCGCACGCGAATACGGAAGCTGTCCACGTCGCCACGGAGCACGCCCCAGGCTTTACGGCCCTCGGCGCGCCCGGCCAGCACGGCGAGACCGGCGGGCTCGGCGCCGTCGTTGCTGGGTGCGGCGTGGCGGGCCAGCGGCAGGTCGTCGGCGCCGCGATTCGGCGTCAGGCTCCAGGTGTGCTTGCCCGCGCCGAGCGCAATCCAGGCGGGCGATGCAGGGTCCCAACCCGCAGTTTCGGACTGCCAGAGCTTGGCGCCTAGCTCCTCGAAATAATCTTCGGGCTCGGGGGGCGCGGGTTCTGCGACAGGCGCGAACATTTCCGGGCTGACGCTGGCGGCGCCGAGCCTGCGTTGCAACGCCTCGAAGAGACGCTTGCGGACCACGCTCCAATCCCCGAGGTTCTCCGTGGTTGCCCAAACCAGCTTCAGGCGCCCGCCACTCATATGCACTATTTGCCGGTCCGCAGCCGCGAGAAAATCGTCCGCCTGCGGCTTAGCTTCGCCGGGTAGAACGAGCAGGAATTGGCCGCCGCCGCTCGAGCCGAGCAGCACCCGCGCAAGACCGAACTCCGCCAGCAAGGCGCGCGGCAGGACTTCGCTCAGGAGCGTGATCCAGTGCGAGCGGCCGAGCAGGCGCAGGCTGGCCTGGTCCGCGGAGGAGGCCGAGCCGTCCGCATCGGCGGATAGAAGGAATTCCTCTATACCCAACAACTTGCCGTATAGAAGAACCTGAACGGACATGTGGTTGCGGACCTTTGAAAGGGGTTAGTCTAGCACAGCGGAAGGGTGAAGAGGGCATAGGGCTGATAGCGCTAAGCTAATCAGAAGAATGAAATATGTCAGATACACCTCGGACGAATTGACGCACTTCGTGGGACGTCGAAGTGGGGCCGACGACGAACGCTATCAACTGTTGCTTGAGATTCTCCGCACAGGAAGACTGAGGGCGAGCGACGCGTCGGGGAGGACGACCGACGATTCGGCAGCCTTATTGACGATCACTGGCAACCAAAGGGTCTCTGACGAAACTGCGATCGAGGGAAAGGTTGTCTGCTTCTGCGATATTCCTCTGCCGTGTTTGGGGCTCCACATGAGCAAGTATCAGCGCTTTGGAATTGCCTTCCTCAAGGAGTTCCTTGTGGATAAAGGCGCGAACCCAGTGTTCTACGTGGTAAACAACACTTCGCTGCCGGGACCTTTTGTATTTCCTGTCGAGACAGTGCAGAACATAACTCGTGCGGAGCTGATGGATCGAATTCACAGTGAGGCCATGGCGATATCGACAGAAAGCCGCGATATGATGTTCAAATCCAAAGACCCCAGTCTGCAAAACCTGCTTTCTCGGTTTGTTTATCTTCAGCAGCTGCTGTACCAGACAACTCTGGCTTTCGTAAAGCCGTTTAACTCCAAGGAACCGGAACGCTCACCCAAAAACTACTACATGGAACGAGAGTGGCGCGTTCACGGCGATGTGCTATTTAAGATGTCTCATGTGCGCCGGATCATTCTTCCGCGATCATACGTGGACCGCTTTCGCCGCGACTGCCCGTGTTACCGGAGCAAACTGACTGTAGCGCCGCGCCCTCACCGCTCCACGCGGTAGGTCGTGAGCCCCGAAAGCAGCTTGGGGCAGAAATCGGTAGGTTTCTGCGGCGCGACGCCGCCCTCGAAAGCAATGCGCGCGGCTCCTGAATCGGTATCGCGTCCTTCAGGCTCCTCTCTAGGAGACATGACTCCTCTTGCAACGTGGCCAATCGAAAAGTATACTGCTGCTACCGGGCTATCAGCGGGCATTCCCGGTTAAATTCAATCAATTGAAAGGGACCATCTTGAAAATAAAGCTGGCCATAGCGGTCGGGCTGCTGCTCTCGCTCCCGCTTATTGCGTCTGTCACGACGCCTTGTGTTCCAGGCACTCTGGCGAGCTACATCGCCCTGGGCGCCCGTGGCTGTTCGATTGGCAATGTCACGTTCGCCAATTTCAGCTACCCTGTTTCGACGGCGAACACCATCCCTCCTAACGAGATTCTTGTGACTCCTGTACCTGTGGTGTTCAACCCTGGCCTCGCCTTCTCCGCGCCGTGGCAAGCAGCGGCGGGACAGATTCAAACCTCGACAATCGATTACACCGTATCGTTCAACTCCCTGACGCCGATTGCCGCGTCCGGACTGTTGAAGCTCGTGCTCGGCACCGCGAAGATCTCGGGGATTATCGGCAGCGCGGAAGTGGACGAAACCGCAATTGAAGGCAACATGGTGGACATGCTCAGCGTTTACGAGAAGTGCACTGAAGTCTGCACCATCAAGACCTCGGACCAACTCGCTTTCGCGCCGGCTGCCATATTGAGGGTTTCCGACAAGGTGACGATTACAGGCGGCAACGCGGGAGCGTCGCTGTCTGGGTTTACCGCGTATTTCATCAGTTGCCCGTTGTGCGTCGCTTCGGGCGGTTAGGACGAACGAGGCGGAGCCGCAGCGACTCCGCCTCGTTGCTTTTCTCAGGCTGCGCCGTGGCCAGTCACCCGCTTGAAAAGCGCGAAACGGCGCAGCAAGATCAAAGCGGACTGGGGCCGATAAAAAGCGAAAATGACGACCCTGCGACGCAGTCTCCCGCGGTCTTAAAATCCCGCCGCGCGAAAAAGCGGCTACGCGCGCTCAGCGCTCCACGCGGTAGGCCATCAGCCCCGAAAGCAGCTTCGGATAGAAATCGGTGGACTTCTGCGGCATGACGCCGCCCTCGAACGCGATGCGAGCGACCTCCTGAATTGAGGCCGGCTCGAGCAAGAAAGCAACCTGCGCCGCGCCACGCTCAACCTGCGACACTGCCTCATCGAGGCCGCGCACGTACCGCAAGTGCCGCTGCTCGCGAATATCCGCCTCCCCGAGGCTGAGCACGCCTTCAAGTATGCCCTGGTGCAGGAGCCGCACGTCGAGCAATCCCGCGCGCCGCGCCGTTTCGAACAGGTACAGCGCGCCCGGCGCGGCCACGCCGATGCGCACCAGATCGGGATGGATTTCAGCCCAGGCCTTCCTCAGATCTTCGAGCGAGCCGAGGGGCTTGATGTCGTAGTAGTCGTTGGCGTGATTTAGGAAGCGCTTGACGTCGAATTCCTGCAAACCGAAAACGACGCGGTGTGTGGCGAGGATCTTCAGACCGGGCGAATGCATGTTGACAAACGTCATCATGACTTTTCGCGCGTCCTCGAGGTTGGGATTCTCATTCCGGAATGCGAGCGCGGTCTCGTAACGGTGGTGGCCATCGGCGATCACGAGACGCTTGTCCAACATGAGTTCGCGGATGCGCTCGATGCGCCGCGGTTCGGAGATCTTCCATAAGCGGTGAACGGCCCGGTATTCATCCGGCACGGCGGCGAGAGGCGGGCCTGCGGAGGTCTCGGCCTCATTCAGCAGCCGGTCGATTTCGCCCTGCGGGTCTGGGTAAAGCATGAAGATCTGTCCGAAATGCGCGCGCGTGCGCCGCAACAATTCCAGCCGGTCTTGTTTCGGCTCGCTCAGCGTCTGCTCGTGACGATGCACCGTGCCTTCCGCGTAATCCTCTACGGCGCCGAGTGCAATGAAGCCCTTGCGCACGAGCCTCTCGCCGGTGTCGGGCATTGAGAATTCCTGGAAGTATGCGTAGATTCCCGGCGCGGCCTCGCGCGCCAGGATGCCTTTTTCGACCCATTCGTTCCAGTAGCGCGCGGCGCGGGTGTACACATTATCGTCCGCCGAATCGGTGGGAAACCGCTCACCCAGGATGATGCGGACCAGATTATACGGGCTCAGGGCGAGGTAACGCTTCCGCATCTCCGGTGTGATCTTATCGTAAGGCTGGGTGAGCAGGTTCTCCAGCGGCCCTGCTTTCGCAGTGTAACGATACGGCCGGAATGGGAAGATTTTGGCCATGGCAAAGACCCAGGATAACAAGCGCCCTGCGAGCGCCGCCCGTAACTTCTCGAGGGAGGCTACGCTTTCGCCATGGGTTGCCGTGCCGTGGCCGGCTGGCGGCTGCGCAGGATAAGCCAGACGCCTAGCGCCATCAGCGCCAGCGCGATCCACTGCTCGGCAACCAGCGGGCCATAGTACGGATTGGCTTCGTCGTGCGCCCGCACGAACTCCACCAGGAACCGCGCGATCGAGTACAGCACGAGGTACAGGCCGACGATTGCGCCCGGATGGTGCGGCCGCAGAAACCGGAAATACAGGACGGCGAAAATGATCGCCTCGGCCGCAGACTCATAGAGCTGCGTTGGATGCAGCGGAATGCCGAGAGGCACGCCGACGAGACGGTTTGATTCGGGATTGGTGAATGTGACGGCCCAAGGCACACGGGCCGGGATGCCCCAGCAGCAACCCGCCGCAAAGCAGCCCAGCCGGCCGACGGCGTGTCCCAGCGCAAGGCCGGGCGCGAAAACGTCGGCCGTGGCCAGCGCGGGCAGGCGCTTCCGGCGCATATAGACGAAGGCGACCGCGAGTGCGGCCAGCACGCCGCCGTAAAAGATGCCGCCCGCTTGCAGCGTGGCGAGGGAGAAGATCTCGCCCGGGTGCCCGGCATAATACTTCCAATCGAGCCCGATCATCAGTACCTTGGCGCCCAACACGCCTGCGATCGCAAGATAGATTCCGAGATTCACCATCGCGTTGCTGTCAAAGCCAGCGCGCCGGCTCAGGCGCGAGACCATCCACAGCCCGGCCAATAAGGCGAGCGCCACCAACAATCCATAAGTAGGCAGAAAGAAGCTACCGATTCGAAACAGTTGAGGAAGCATCGGATTTCTTTACGACGCAGCGCGACCGCGCCAGATCCAGCAGAACCAGCGCCGCGCCAACCGTGATCGTGCTATCGGCCACGTTGAACGCGGGCCAATGGAATCCGTTCACGTACAGGTCCAGAAAATCCGTCACCGTGCCGTGCGCAATGCGGTCGTAGACATTGCCGAACGCGCCGCCCAGGATCAGCGCCAAGCCCAACCGCAGCAGCCAGCTGTCGCCGATGCGCCCGCCCGGGCGCCACAGCAAAGCGGCGATCAAAACCAAAGCGACGCTCGAAATCCCGACCAGGAGCATTCCACGCCACTCCGTGTGCACGCCCGAGAGCAGGCTGAACGCAGCGCCGGGATTTTCCGTATGAATGATATTGAAAAAACCCGGAATCACCCTCAGCGTCTCCCATGGAGGTACGCGGCTTTGAATCAGGAGCTTAGTCGCGCGATCCAACAGAAACACGCAGGCGGCGAGGCCAAAAGCGAGCACGCGGGGCGGCATTCTAACTCTTTGCAATCTCCTCCACCGCCTCGGCGCAGGCGGTGCAGATGGTCGGCCAGGCTGGGTTCGAGCCCACGTCGGCCGTGTATTTCCAGCAGCGCTCGCACTTAGTTCCGCCAGCGCGGCCAATCTCGACCGCCAGCTCGCCGCCAGCCTGCTTTTCGAGATCGACTTGGGAAACGATGAACAATCCGGGCAATTCGCGCGAATACTCTTCGAGGAGCGGGTAAAGGTTGCCGTTAGCTCGGAGCCGGACGCGCGCTTCGAGCGGCGCGCCGATGGTCTTCTCCTGACGCGCGGTCTCCAAGCTCTTCAATACGCTGTCCCTTACCTCCATGAGACGCTCCCAGTTGGCGGCGCGTTTCCGGTGCTGCTCCGTTAGGCCAGCCGTAAGTTCCTCGGGATCAGGAAGCAGGGCCATGTGAACGCTGGCAGGAGCTCCGGCGGGGCAGCGCATATGCTGCCAGACCTCTTCTGCGGTGAAACTCAGGAGCGGGGCGAGCAGGCGCACGAGCGCGTAGTTGATCCGGTAGATCGCGGTCTGCGCGCTGCGGCGTGCGTGCGAGCGCGGCGCGGCCGTGTAGAGCCGGTCCTTCAGCACGTCGAAATAGACCGCGCTCAGGCCGGTGGTCGCGAAATCGTAGGCGGCGTGGTAGACGCGATGGAAGGCGTACTCCTCATACCAGCGGCGGCAATCGCGCACGAGCTGTTCGGCGCGAAACAGCATCCACTGATCCATCTCGCGCAACTCCGCGGGGGGCACAGCGTCCTTGGCCGGGTCGAAATCCGAGAGATTGCCGAGCGCGTAGCGGAACGTGTTCCGCAACTTGCGGTACGCCTCGGAAAGCTGCTTCAGAATGGCCTCTGAAATGACGATATCATCGGTAAACTCGACCGACGCCACCCAGAGCCGAACCACGTCCGCGCCGTACTGCTTGATGAGCTGCTGCGGCTCGGCGAAGTTGCCGAGCGATTTCGAGAGAGCGATCCCCTTCTCATCGACTGTCCAGCCGTGTGTCGCGCATTGGCGGTATGGCGCCGCGCCCTTCAGCCCCACTCCGACCAGCAGCGAGCTGTGGAACCAGCCGCGATACTGATCGCCGCCTTCGACGTAGAGGTCTGCCGGCCACGGCAGGCTGTTCGCCGGAGTCAGCACCGCCAGGTGGCTCGATCCGGAGTCGAACCAAACGTCGAGGATGTCGTTTTCCTTGCGGAACTCGCTGGCGCCGCATTTTGGGCAGCGCGCATTGGGGCCCATCAGCTCCGCGGCCGTGCGGTCGTACCAGACATCGGCCGTGTGCTCCTCGAACAGCTCGACCACGCGGTCAAGCACCTTGCGGTCCGTGATCGGCTCGCCGCACTTCTCGCAATAAAAGACGAGGATCGGCACGCCCCAGACGCGCTGGCGCGAGATGCACCAGTCCGGGCGGGTCGCGATCATGTTCGAGATGCGCTCCTCGCCCCAGGCCGGCATCCAGCGCACGTTATGGATCGCCTCGAGGGCGCGCGCGCGCAGTTCCTTGCGCTCCATGCCGATGAACCATTGCTCGGTGGCGCGAAAGATCGTGGCGTTATGGCAGCGCCAGCAGTGCGGATAGGAGTGCTCTACTTTCTCTTCTGCGACGAGAGCATCCCGCTCACGCAGCAGGCCGATAACAACCGGGTTCGCCTCCCACACGGTCTTGCAAATGAGCTCATCGGGCAAACGGCCGCGAGCGCCCTCGGCCTGGAAGAAGCGGCCCGTGGCGTCAACCGGGCAGTAGGTCGCGATGCCGTATTTCTGGCCGGTTACATAGTCGTCCTGCCCGTGCCCCGGCGCGGTGTGCACCAGGCCGGTGCCCTGCTCGAGCGTGACGTAATCCGCCAGGACGCCGGCCGAATCGCGCTCGATGAACGGGTGCCGGAACACGGCGCCTTCGAAGCGCATGCCAGGAATGCGCGCCAGCACGCTCGCATTTTTCCACCCACATTTCGCGGCAGTCGTCTCAAACAGATCGGAGGCGGTCAGGTAGACGGCGCCATCCACCTCGATGGCTGCGTACTCAAACTTTGGGTGAAACGCGATCGCCATGTTGGCGGGAATGGTCCAGGGAGTGGTCGTCCAAATGAGCGCATACACACGCCGCCCAGCCAGCGCCGGGTCGATTGCGGCGGCGTCCGACGCCAACGGGAACCGGACCCAGATCGAGGGGCTGGTGTGGTTCTCGTACTCGACCTCGGCTTCGGCCAGCGCCGTGCGGTGGTAAATGCACCAGTTCACCGGCTTCAGCCCCTTGTAGACGTAGCCGCGATCGAGGAACTCGACGAAGGCGCGCGCTATGGCGGCTTCGTAGCCGGGGCTCATCGTAAGGTAGGGGTCCTCCCAGCGCCCTAGCACACCAAGGCGGCGGAAATCGCGCCGTTGGATCTCGACCCATTTCATCGCGTACTTACGGCACTCCGCGCGGATCTCGGAAACGCTCATGTGCGCCTTACGCGAGCCGAGCTCGCTATCCACGCGGTTCTCGATGGGCAGGCCATGGCAGTCCCAGCCGGGCACGTACGGCGCATCGTACCCGGCCATGCTCTTGGACTTGACCATGAAGTCCTTCAGGATCTTATTGAAGGCCGTGCCTGGATGGATCTGGTTATTGGCGTAGGGCGGCCCGTCGTGCAGAACGAACATCGGCCGGCCCGCCCGCGCCTCACGGATGCGGTGATAGAGCCCGGTTTCATCCCAGCGCGCCAGCAGCTTCGGCTCATTCTGTGGCAGGTTCGCCTTCATCGGGAAGTCCGTGCGCGGCAGGTTAATAGTCTTCTTCAGATCGACGTTATGTTCTTGCATTTGGGGAAAGACCCATTATAGCGGGCGGGGTTTGGAAAGACGGAGACTGCGGTGCCCGAGCGCCACCGGCGAGTTCCCCGCTATCAGCGCTCTATGGGACAGCTTCGGAACCGCACCGCCGAAGGTCCTGGCGCGCCAGCGGTTGCTATAATAACAACTTCCAGCCTTTTGGAATCCGGCACATAGGGCGCGTAGTATGTTTCTGGACATAAACCAAATGCAAGCGGGCGGGGTGCGTTTCAACGAGACGTTCCCGCCGGGGGCGATCGAATTTTTAGATCAGCAGCTCTGCCAGGCCACGCCGCTCGAATCCACCGGTAGCGCCGAGCTGGTGGAAGCGCTGATGGAAATCCGGGTCCGTGGCCGCCTGAAAACCGAAATGGAATACGCCTGTGATCGCTGCCTGGAGCCGGCCCGTTTCCCGATCGATGCGGATTTCGACCTCCTGTACCGGCCCGCTTCGTGCAGCCCGGCTCGGGAAGAAGTCCAAATTGAAGGTGCAGAAGCAGAAGTCGGCTTTTACGAAGACGGCGGTCTCGAGCTCGGCGACGTGCTGCGCGAGCAGATTCTGCTGCTGTTGCCGATGCAGCGCGTCTGCCGCGGCGACTGTAAGGGTATTTGTCCAATCTGCGGGCAGAACCGCAATATGGACGATTGCGGCTGCCATGAAGTCGCCCGCGACGACCGCTGGGTGGATCTGAAGAATCTGTAGATACGGCCGAGCGGCGGCGGGACTGCCCGAAGCGCGCTGCGAAGTTCGAGTAGAATAAGGGAGTTGCCATGCCAAATCCGAAACGAAGACATTCCGCGCAGCGCCGGGGCAAGCGCCGCGCGCATGACGCTCTGAGTGCGCCAAGCCAGTCCGAGTGCCCCAATTGCCACGAGCCTAAGCCGCCGCATCGGGTCTGTCCGCATTGCGGCCAATACAAGGGCCGCGAGGTGATCGAGGTTGGTGAAGAATAGCTGCCGGCCGTGCCGCTATGGTGACCATCGCTGTTGATGCAATGGGCGGGGACACCGCCCCCAAGACCGAAGTTGAGGGGACGCTCAGGGCAGTCAGGAATCTGCCGGTTCAGGTGACCCTCGTCGGCCCTGAGGATGTGCTCAAGCGAGAGTTGACGCAGCAGAATGGCTCCGGCAGCTTGCCGATCCAGATCGTCCACGCTTCCGAGCAAGTGACGATGCAGGACAGCGCCGCCTGGGCGGTTCGGAACAAGCGGGACAGCTCCATCCGGGTCGCTTCCCGCCTCGTCCGCGACGGCGTTGCGCAAGGTCTGGTCTCTGCGGGCAACACCGGCGCCGCGATGGCCACGGCGAAAATGGTGCAAGGAATGATTCCGGGAGTGCACCGCCCAGCGTTGGCATCGGCGTTTCCGACCCTGAAGGGTACGCCGGCGGTGATGATGGATGTCGGCGCGAACGTCGACTGCACGCCGCAGATGCTCGCGCAGTTCGCCGTCATGGGAGAGATTTATGCCCGGCTGATTCTGCGCACCAAAGACCCGCGGGTTGGGCTGCTCTCGATCGGCGAAGAGGAGCACAAGGGCAACGATCTGACGCGCACCGCCACCCCGCTGCTAAAATCGCTTCCCATCAATTTCATCGGCAACGTGGAAGGGGGCGACCTTTATACCGGGAAGGCCGACGTCATCATCTGCGACGGGTTCATCGGCAACGTGGCGCTGAAGGTCAGCGAGGGGCTGATTGAAGTAATCAAGCAGATGCTGCGGGAATCGTTCGAGGCTACCGTCCCTCGCAAAATCGGCTACGTGCTCTCTCGCGCGGCGTTCGCGGATTTCCGCAAGCGCGTGGATTATTCGGAATACGGCGGCGCGCCGCTGCTCGGGGTCCGCGGCGTTTGCATCATCTGCCATGGACGCTCGAACGCTAACGCGATCAAGAACGCGATTCGCGTGGCCAAGGAATTCGCCGAGGCCAAGGTCAACCAACGTATTGAAACCGAATTGCGGCGTTGGTCTTCCACCTCCAAGGACGCCGTCTCTGCCAACTGAAGTGCGCCTGCGCGGCCCCATCGTGGTCCTCCTTGCATTGGCGGGAGCCGTGTCATTAGCCTGCGCGCAGAAGTTGAATCCTGTCGCCTGGACGCTGGACGCCGCCACCGCTCCGCCCGGTGGAACGGTGCTGGCGCGGCTCACCGCCAAAATCGATCCGGGGTGGCATCTCTACGCGCTTTCCGTGCCGAAACCGATCATCCCCACCTCGATCCGCCTCGCCGATCATCCCTTCGTCGAGTCGGTCAAGATCTACCAGCCCAAGCCGCACACCGCCTTCGACGAGAACTTCGGGTTCAACGTCGCGAGCTACGAGAACCAGGCAGTCTTCCTGCCCGATCTCCACATCTCCAAGAACGCACCCTCCGGACCGGCCCGGCTTGAGGCGCAGACGCGGTTTCAGACTTGCAACAACAAGATGTGCCTGCCGCCGCGGCGCGTGACGGTTGCTGCGATGCTCAATATCGATCCGGCCGCGAAGGCAGGTACGATTGCCGTTCCGGCCGGTTACACGGTATTCGATGTTTCGGCTCCGCCGCCCGCGGCATCACCGGGCTCATTTCCTG
>CAWIHA010000023.1:0-121735 GCA_963835855.1 Bryobacterales bacterium
CCAAGGCATTTACAAGCTCGGCAGCAAACAGACAGGCGTTCAGCGCAAAGATATCCGCCGACAATACTGGGTAATTTACCATGCCCGCAAGCGGCTCAAATTCAGCAAGGGTAGCCAGCTTATCCCGGCCTGAATCAGAGAAGACAATATCGCCATAAGAAAATATCTCGATGGGACCTCCGAAAGATGATTTCTGTCTTTTCGCGCCTTTGGCGATTACGGGGACTTTTCCCGTTTGCCTGGCAAAGAAAGTCACCACCTGCGATGTTTCGGAGTAGTCAACTGCCCGGATGCAGATGCCATGGTCATTGGTCAGCATTTTGGACGCCGTTTATTCGGAACAATTTTTCGTTTTTTATCATATACCAGCCCGAAACCCTGCTGCTGCAGAATTTCATCTTCGATTCTGTGCATTATTTTCGCTTTTTTGGGTTGCAGGTCATCGAAACCGAGATTGTGCAGCAGGCCATGGGTGATATAAAGGGCAAGCTCCGCCTGAGGAGAATGACCTCGTTTAACGGCCTGCGTTTTCGCCCTTTCGCCGTTTACCACAAGCTCAAGCAATCTTAGGGTGATTTTGTTTTCCGACAAATCGAACGCCAGGCAATCGGTGAAGTTTTTATGGTTAAGGAATTCAATGTTAAGTTTTCGCATACGGCGATTGCCGACGATGGCAATACTGATGGTTGCCTTTGTCAGGCGGAAATGCTTACAGATTACGCGCACAAGTTTGATGAGCTTGCGACGCGGGCAAGGGATGTTTTTGAAATCGCGAGTGATATGAACAGTTACGCCTTGCATAGTTGGTATATCGCTTTACTGGTCCAGTTCGGGCGGCATATCAGGCGGCTTGGGATAGGCGATTCGCCCGTGGTAGTGGGCCGCGAGGGTTTTTGACATACGTGCCTCAATCTGACTAAGCTCCCGCAAAGACAGGTCGCACTCGTCAAACTGGCCGTCCTGCAGACGCTTCATCGCCATATTATGCACGACGGCTTCGATCTTTAATGGTGTCGCTTCCGGCAAAGTCCTTGTTGCGCCTTCGACGGCGTCCGCAAGCATAACGATTGCGGCTTCTTTTGTCCGCGGTTTTGGGCCGGGATATCGTCATAGGTCCTTGGTGTTAACCGTGACCAAAGCTGGTGAAAGTACTTACCGCCCCGGCGTAAGACTTGTAAGCGCGTCTACAAATCGTTCTCTGAACGTTGCCGTCAAAGACCACGGGCTCGGTTGACGAATCACGTGTAAGTCACCCTTTAGATCGAGAACTCGATAATCGCTCGATCCGTCATTGCTACGGAAGAACCGGATCGCCACCACCGCTGCACCCACATGAACATTTTCTATCGTGATCTCGGGCAGCCATTCAGGCAGGTGTGGATCCACAATCAAAGTCTTGAGCGGTGCGTAGGGAAAAATTCCGAGCAGCCGTAAATGTGACAGAAGACGGATGCGGCCGACCAGGCTTGAGGCCAGTTTGCGTCGGGATACATGGCTGGAAAAGGATGTAATGCGTCGCGCGGCTGGCCGGCGATTAGTTCGGGAAGGCGCTGGTCCTCCAGCAACGACGCCAGCTCGAATTGCGCCCGCGCCAGGCGTTCCACATAATGATGGAAGCCGAAGCGAAGCATTCCCATACTGAATAAACCTTGTTCCACTGGCCAAACGCTGCCGCGCTGATAGCTGAACGGATTGTACGCCGGATGTTCGCTGGAAAGAGTGCGAACGCCCCAGCCGCTGAATAGATCGTCCGCCATGAGCCGGTCGGCCGTGCGGCGCGCCAGCGAGTCGTCCACGATCGCGGTCTCGAGCAGATGTCCCGCGTTCGATGCGATGGAGCGGATCTGGCGCTTTTGACCATCGAGACCCATTGCGAAGAAGCCCTCCTTCTCCATCCAGAACGCGTCGTTGAACCTCTTCTTCAACTCGCCGGCTTGATGAAACAACTTCGGCCAAATCCCTGTCGCCGATCCACCACAGCATCTCCGCCATGCGAATTTTCGCGATGTACAGAAAGCCTTGCTCCTCGCATGGCGCGATAGGAACTTCTACTTGGGACCCATCCGCGTGCACGATCGCTTCGCCGGAATCTTTCCAGCCCTGATTTTTCAGCCCTCCCGTGGATCGCGTCTGGTATTCGCCGAATCCGTCCCCGTCCGGATCGCCCAGCGTGTCGCGCCAGCGGATGGCCTTGAGAGCCGTGTCCAAGTACTTGCGCACCAGGTCCGTGTCGCCAGTCCATTGCCACAGCGCGGCCAGCGCGAACGGATACACCGAGGATGCGGTGAGCGTGCCGTAATAGCGCGAGAACGGATCGTAGTTCAAATCCGACAGCAATTCGTCGGAGGCTTGATGAATGATCCGGCCGGGCTGTTCATCGCGCCACGGATTGTCTGCGGTTCCCTGGAGCGAAGCCAGCACCGGAAGCGCGCCGCGCAGCATCCCGGTGCTCAGCAACGAGGCTTGCCAGGATGCCGACAGGCAGTCGCGCCCGAACAGTGCCACGTATTTGGGAAGCCCAGCCGCCAGCACCAAACCGCCGTCTGTAGTCCGGTCATGCAACGGCAGACTCGCCAAATCACGACTTGCTCGAGTGATGGTCTGCATCACGGAAGCTGCCAGAGTGCCGGAACCGATCGAACGAAAACGGGCTGCGTCTTCGGTCAGGAATTTCTCCCCGCTCGTAATCGAGTTCCCCGCAGCCGCCAACGAACCCATGGCAGCAATGGACCGGCCCAGCATTCTCTCCTCAACTCCAGGGATGGCATTCAAGCACGCGTGCCAGCCCGCCTGCGGCTTCAATTCGATCTGGAACGAAATGCGGCTGTCTTGATAGGACGCCGGCGAGTCGGAATGCTCTACCTGAAGCGCTATGGACCGATGCACGCGAGCCACGCCGCGCTCACCCTGGTGATCATAGGCATGTTCCGCGTGAAAATCAAAATATAATTCCCACTGGTCGTCTTTCTGCTGCCACGCCCGAGTTATCGATCCCTGCGCGGTATCTTTACCTTTGCCCATCTCCGATTGATCGACAAAATCGGCCTCTACCTCGATCCCGAGCGTCAGCTTCACAGTTTTCTGCGTGTAGTTCGTCAGATCGAGTTCTTCATGCAGACCATTGCCGATGAATCGCGATACGCGCAGCTCGATGGTGCGTTGCGTATCGCTCGATTCGCCCGGCGCTGGCGCGATGTAATACCCCAGCCAACTGTTTTCCTGAACCGCCGACAGTGCGGCTGGCCGCGGCTGTTTTCCATCGATGAAGTAGCGATAGCGCGATAGGGTCCGCGTTTGATAAACCACCAGCCCCTCTTCGCGGTCTTCTCGAATTTGACCATCGTCGCCGGTGATCAAGACCGAGTGGTTCTGGCTGATATAGTTTTGTCCCCGGCGCGGCCTGATCCGGATTAATTGCTCCATGTTCCGGACCGGCTCCTCACGTTTTGCGAATGGCCGCGAAAGCAGACAATGCCAAGCCGGCGCCCAAGGCCACACCGATCCAGCTTCGATGCGTATCCGCCCAGAGCTGAGGACTATGCTCATGCGCTCGCGCATCGAAGCGCCCGTGCGCGCCGTGATCCCCGCTCACAGGCTCGAATAAATTATTCGGCCTGCCGGGAGCAACCGGCTGGTCGGTCTGCTGCGACCGAAAGCCCGTCTTCGCCATAGCGGTCAAGAAGTCCGGGCGCCAATTTGTTGCCGGCTATCGCGGCAACGGTCGATTCTCCCACCCACACTTCACGCCGCCGGTGATGCGCGGCCCAGTAGATCGCGTCCGCGGCGATCTCGGGCTGATAGATCGGCGGGACCGGTTGAGGCTGCCTTGGCAATCGGCTCATGCACCAATCGAACTGTGGCGTGTTCAACGCCGGCATATGTACCATGGTCAAGCGCACGTCGCTTCTGGCGTGCAGCAGCTCGGTTCTGATCGAATCCGTGAAGCCTCGAATGGCCGCTTTCGCTCCGCAATAGGCCGACTGCAGCGGGATCGAGCGATAGGCTAACGCGGAGCCCACTTGGACCACCGTCCCCCGATTTCGTGGAACCATCCGCTTGAGCGCTGACATGGTCCCATACACGTAACCGAGGTAAGTAACCTCCGTCGCGCGATGAAATTCCTCCGGCGTGATTTCCAGGAACGGAGAGAACACCGTAACCATCGCGTCGTTAATCCAAATGTCGATCGGGCCAAACTCCCGCTCGATGGCAGCGGCCGCGGCTTCCACTTGGTCGGCCTTCGCAACGTCGGTGGGTAACGCCAGTGCTCTACCGTCGGCCTCCTCCACTTCACGCTTCGCCGCCTCCAAGCCATCTTCTCCGCGAGCCAGCAAGCCCACGTGCGCCTTCTCGCGCGCAAATCTCTGAACGGTGGCGCGGCCCACCCCGGCGGATGCGCCGGTGATTACTACGACTTCCGGAACTCGAGCCATAGAGAGTACCCCGCTATTGAGACGCTACCAGCAGGGATTTGTTTTCGTTTCGGCGAATGGCAGGGTTCGAAATCAGGGCCTATCGCATCACTTCAGTAGTGGAATGACGACGACAACACCCGGTTGAGTGAATCCTCGGTCACGCTCGCGGCGAACGGAAACCGCCAGTCGCGCACGTCCACTTGGTGCGCTCCTTGCGGCTCCGGCACCGGTAGTACCTGCCATAACGGATACTGCGCGAAGTTCAGGAACGCCTCTACCGGTTGTACCTCGCGCGCGGCTTCGATCGCCGGGCCGGGCTTCGCCTTGTAGATGATCACGCCGGCCGTCGGATCGAATTGCTGGCGCACGTTCATTGAAACGCATCACAAAGTCGGGGCGCTCAATCCAGCCCTCCCATTCGAACGGATTCGCGGACGAACCCGGAAACGCCGCCGAGCGGAGAGGCGGACCGCCTTGATAAATGCGCGAGTTCAGAATTTCGATCGCCCGCTGATGCGACAGCAACCGACCGAAATCGTAAACCACGAAAAAACGATAAAGCGAATATCGCCATAGCGCGCCCGATCCGGCCGGCTTAGCCCCAATCTCGGCACTCACCAGCCGCGCCAGCCACGGTCCCACCCAAGCCAGCAACAACACCGCCCAGATCCAAAGGTCGCCAAGATTGTTCAGGTCCAGATGAAACCATGCGAGCCGAAAAAGGGAGGAACAACCGAATGCCGTAAGTATTGGTCCAATCCAGCAACAGATGGCTCGCCACTCCGATCATGGCGAGTCCCCAAGCCACCATCCATCCGCGCATGATTGCGACTGAACGCGCAGACCAGCAGAACACACAGCAGCGCCATGACTGGCAACGCCGCGATCGAATGCGTAATAGCCGCGATGCTGCTCGAAATAGAACAACGGCCCCGCGCAATGGCGACAATATCGATGTCCGGCGCATTGGCCGAGAGGATCAGCAACATCGTCGCTCGCGGATACAAGCGGTTCAAGCCAGCGCGGCTCAACATCAGGCCGGTCAGCGAGTGGGTGAGGTTGTCCATGCGGCGGCATCTTCGGCGCGAGCTGGCTGGCCGGCGCGCGCGGAAACCGGCGGCACCAGCAGGGTCAGTGCGCTAGGGACGATCTCCACCTGTGCGGGCGTCACACCGGCGTATTCGCCGTCCACCTGGACATGGATATTGGAATCCGGGGCTGAGAAAGGACGCGTGGCGCGTTCGCAAGATCGTAACCCCGGGCATGCCGCGTAGCTGGTGAACCGCCACCGCCAGCAAGTATTTCACGAAGCCGAGCGAGCTTTCGCCTTCAAACAGCACCATCTCGAACTCGTCATCGAGCAGCGAAATGGTCGGCGCGAATTCGAAATCGCCGCCATAGTTGCGAACCCTACTCAACAGAGCGAAGCTAGCGCGATATTGCCGACCGTCGGCTTGCACCGTAAACTCCGGTATGCGGCGGCCAATTTTCGAGAATCCACCGATCCAGTAGGCCGCTTTCCCCACCGCTTCCTTCATGCGCGGATTTAGATGGAAGACGATGTCGGCGTCGAAACCCGCCCCGGCCATCAGCAAGAAAAAGCGCTGAGTATCGTCGCTTCGCCCGGCGGCGGTCATCCTCGAAATCGGCCCAGGGAGACGCGCTCTGTCACCGCATCGGGAAGAACGGCGGCGGCCCGCTCCATGGTCCCGTCCGATCCCCAGTTCGTTGCCGAGAACGTTGGCCGTTCCCGCGGGCAAAATGCCCAAGGGAACGTCCGATCGGCCATGCCGTTGACGGCTTCATTGATGGTGCCGTCGCCACCCGCCACTAGGATCAGGTCCGCGCCGCGCTCCACCGCGCAGCGCGGCAATGTCACCGCCGTGGCCCGGGCCGGTGGTGGCAATGGAATCCACGGTGATACCGTTGAGCATCCAGCAAGCTCGATGGATCGGCGAAAGCGCGTGCCTTCGCCGTCTGAGCTCCGCCAGCGTAGGGATTATAGATCAGGACGGTCTGCCGGTAGGTCGCGATAGTACCTTAATTATAGTCATGGCCGTAAAGGCCGTGCGAGAAGAACTGTAGCACGAAGAAATCGAGGAACTGCGGGAGAAGCTGCGCCACCACGAGCACCTGTACTACGTGCTGGACCAGCCCGAGATCAGCGACGCCGAATACGACGCGGATGATGCGGCGGCTCGCAGGAGCTGGAGGACGCAGCATCCGGAATTGATCACGCCGGATTCGCCGACCCAGCGCGTCGGCGGCAAAGCCGCGCGAAGGCTTCGTCAAGGTGCGCACAGCTCGCCCATGCTGAGCCTGGACAACGCGCTCAACGAAGACGAGCTGCGCGACTTCGACCGCCGGGTGCGGGAGCTGCTGGGCGGGCGAGCCCTACGCTATGTCGCGGAGCTGAAGCTGGACGGACTGTCCATGGCGGTTCATTACGCAAGGGCGGTCTGGCGCAGGCCGATGACGCGCGGCGACGGCAGGTGGGCGAAGACGTGACCGAAAACGCCCGCACCATCCGCTCGATGCCGCTGCGGGTGCAAGTCCGAGACTCCCGGCGTTGGAAGTCCGGGGCGAGGTGGTGATGAACCGCCGGGCCTTCGAGAAGCTGAACGCCGAGCGGCGAGGCAGCAGCGGCTTCCCGCGTTTCGCCAATCCGCGCAACGCCGCGGCCGGCTCGTTGCGCGCGCTGGATCCGGCCATCACCGCCTCGCGCCAGCTGGATTACTTCGCCTATTTCCTGTTCATCGGCGGCGAGCCCGTATTCCGCGAGCCAATGGGAGTCGCTCGAAGCGCTGCAGGAACATGGGATTCAAGGTGAATCCGAACCGCAAGCCTGTGCGCGGACGTGGAAGAGCTTGTGGAGTTCTGCCGCGAATGGGAAGACGGCGCGAGTCGCTTCCCTATGAGATCGACGGCGTCGTGGCCAAAGTAGATTCGGTCGCGCAGCAGCGCCAGCTGGGCTGGACCGCCAAAGCCCCGCGCTGGGCCATCGCTTTCAAGTTCCCGGCGCGGCAGGAGGAGACGCGTGGTCGAGAATATCG
The DNA here is from genome assembly GCA_963835855.1 of Bryobacterales bacterium. Taxonomy (GTDB): domain Bacteria; phylum Acidobacteriota; class Terriglobia; order Bryobacterales; family Bryobacteraceae; genus CAWIHA01. Next base: position 7,469 of record CAWIHA010000023.1, read on the forward strand.
AGGTGCAGGTGGGCCGCACCGGAGCGCTGACGCCGGTGGCGCATCCTGAAGCCGGTAATCATCGGCGGCGTGACGGTTTCGCGCGCAACGCTCCACAACGAAGACGAGATCGAGCGGCTGGGCGTCGAGATCGGCGACACGGTGCTGATCGAGCGCTCCGGCGACGTCATCCCGAAAGTGGTGCGCGTCGTCAGCAAGGGCATGAGCGCCGGCCGTTCCGCATGCCGCAAGCAGTGCCCGGTTTGCGGCGGCGAGATCGTGCGCGAGGAAGGCGAGGCCGCCAGCCGCTGCATCAACACGAATTGCCCGGCCGCGCCTGAAGGAATCGATCCTGCACTTCGCCGCGCGCGGCGTGATGGATATCGACGGGATGGGCGAGGCGCTGGTGGATCAACTGGTGGACCAGGGCTGGTGAAGAACGTGGCCGATATTTATCGAGCTGAAGGTCGAACAACTGGTGGACCTGGAGCGCATGGGCAAGAAGTCGGCCGAGAAACTGCTCGCGAACATCGAAGCTTCGCGGAAGCAACCCCTGCCGCGCGTTCTGAACGGACTGGGCATTCCGTTCGTCGGCGAACGAACGGCGCAGATTCCTGGCGGAGACATTCGGCGAGCCTGGACAAGATCGCCGCTGCCGACGAGGAGAGCTGCAGCAGGCCGAGGAAGTGGGTCCGAAGGTGTCGCGAGAGCATCCGGCAGTTCTTCCAGGAAGAGCGCAATCGCGAGCTGGTGGAGCGGCTGCGCGAGGAGGGGTTTACCTTTCACGCACGCCATCGAAGCGGAAGACGGCGGCGCGCTGGACGGATTGACATTCGTCCTCACCGGCACGCTGCCGAAGCTGACGCGCGAGGAAGCCAAGGCGCGAATCGAAGCCGCCGGCGGCAAGGTCACTGGGTCGGTGAGCAAGAAGACCGATTACGTGGTGGCCGGCGGGATCCCGGCTCGAAACTCGACAAGGCCAACGAGCTGGGCGTGCCGGTGATCGATGAAGCCAGTTGCTCGCGCTGCTAGGAAATCGGAGCGCCACTGTCTAAATTAGTTGCAGTCTTGCTCCGCTTGGGGACCGCTCGGCGTGGTTGTATCTTCCATCATCGATTCGGCAGGTCTTCCGATACCGGGAGGCGTAGACGCGATGGTGGTTCTGATCTCTGCCGTGCACCCTTCTCAGGGCTATTTTGCGGCGGCTACGGCCACAGCGGGATCGTTCGCCGGAAATCTGCTGCTTTTCTACATCGGGCGAAAAGGTGGCGAGGCCTATCTCGAACGCCACACCCTTCACGCACGCGGCCGGCGTTTGCGCGCTTGGTTCCTAGAGTACGGGCTGCTGACGATCTTGGTGCCCGGGCTCGTAATCGTGCCGTTGCCTCTTAAAATTTTTGTCCTTTCCGCGGGAGCCTTGGGCGTGAGCCCATTTCGCTTTTCCATGGTTCTTTTGATCGCGCGCCTTCCGCGCTATTTTTTTTTGGCCTGGCTCGGGACGCGGCTTGGAAAAAATACCATCCCTTACCTGGAGCATCACGCCTGGCAATTCGGGCTGTTTGCCGTGCTGCTTTTTGTTGCGCTATATCTGGCCATCCGGATTCTGCACCGGCGCAAGCAGCACTTGTTCACTGACCTAACGTGAAGTACACATCGATGGGCGCAATCACTTCCACTGGCTCGCCGTTGAGCAGAGTCGGCTGATAAACCCACTGCTGGACCGCTTCGAGCGCCGCCCGTGCCAGCAGAGGATGGCCGCTGACCAACTGGAGATTCCGAATGGTGCCATCGCGGGCAATGATGCCTATCAAATGGACCACGCCGGAAACGCGGGCTGATTTGGCCAGTGGCGGATATCCGGGTATCACTTTTCTTACCAGCTTCGCCATTTGCACACCAGCGCTGACGCGCATCGGCGCTTGAGGCTGCGCCCGTGGCTGCGGTTCGTGTATGGGAGGTGGCGGCGCCACGGGAGAGATTTGCGCGGAGAGGCCTATCAGCGAGCTCGGTCCCGGGCCCGCCGCATAGGGGCTAACGTCCAGGCCAGGCGAATCCGAGGATTCCGGGGCGAGAATTTCAGCGGTTGCGCCGTGAGTGCGCCGGAGGGGCGCGTCGACAAAAAAGGCGAGGACTAAACACGCTGTTCGACGCACGCCGCAGCACATGCTCTGGAACCGGCTTGGGCGGGACTGGCTTCAGCGGCCTTCCCACGCCGATACTCTTCCAATGAAAATCCGGTAGGTGCTCGTTGTAAGTGAGTGGAATAATTATCAAGGCACTTACTATGATTAGCTCAGCACTTATCGAGGCCACGAAACTCAGCGGCCGGTGGCTTCTCTCGCTGGTGAGTACCGATTGTTCAAACACGTCTAAGTAGACACCGTGTTTTGGCAAATGTTCCCGACCTGCCGAGGGCTCGGCGTGCGCCGATATTTCGTCACCCGGTTTCGGCGGCAACACCCACAACTATTTGAAACAATTGCGATAGATATCGGGCTGCCGCTTGCTCTTTACCGTACCGGAGAGCTCGGCGATGCTGAAAATCACCACCCACGACAGCCCTGCGGCTGTGACGTTCCAGGTTGAAGGCAAGCTGGTCGCGGCGTGGGCTAAAGAGCTGGAGCAGGCCTGGAGTGCCTGTCCCTCGGAACGCAAGGCGCGCGTGGTTGACTTGACAGGGACACTATTCATCGACGACGAAGGAAAGCGCGTACTTATGAAGTTGTTTCACGAAGGTGCATTCTTCCGGACGGCCGGCCCCCTTACCTGTTCCATCGTGACGTGAGATCACCGGCAAGCGGCAGCGTCCCTGGCGCGGCGTTCTGATTCAATCCATAGTGCTGCTCTTGGCAGCCGGCTGGGTTGCCAAGGCGGCCGACCCCGAACCATTGAAGCTGACTTTGCACGATGCCGTCGAAATGGCTTTAAAGCAGAATCCTCAGGTGCAGATCGCGAATCTAAATATAGCCGAAAGTTTGGAAAATCAAAACGTCGCCAGATCGGGCTTGTTGCCACAAGTGAATCTGGACGCATCGCAAGCCGTGCGCCGCGCAAACCTGCAGGCGCTCTTCGGCTCGGCCGTTCCAGGTTTCCCCGGAACACATCGGGCCCTTCTGGGTGACGCAAGCCGGACCGTCCGGATCGGCGCCGATCTTCGATTTGACGGCTTGGCGGCGCTGGCAAGCATCTAAGGAAAACGTGACCGAGTCCCGAGCGCAAAACCTGACTGTACGCGAGCAAAACGTGCAACTGGTGGTATCTCAATATCTCGGTTGTCTGCGCGCGGCCGCGGACGTGAAAGCGGCGCAGTCGCGCGTCGATCTCGCCAAGGCGCTGTTTGACCAAGCCAGCGACATGCAGAGAAATGGCGTGGGAACCGGCATCGATACGCTCCGCGCCAATGTCCAATATCAGAACGAACGGCAGCGCCTGATAGACTCCGATACCGAGCTGAAGACGTCGTTGTATGGACTGGCCCGGCTCTTGAGTCTAGATCCACATCAATCTGTCGAGCTGGCCGACGAACACAATTCTTCCGCACGCAGGAATTTAGCGCCGATCAAAGCGTGGAACGGGCCTTCACCGAGCGTCCCGAGATGAAGGCCCTGGCCTCCCAGATGCGTTCCGCCACATTGCAGAAGCAGGAAGCGGGGGATCAAAGATTGCCGAAGGTGAGCCTCACCGGCTCCTGGGCGATGCAGGGTCTGACGCCCACCAGCATGATTCCTACCTACGATTACGAAGCGAATCTCCAGGTTCCGCTTTTTACCGGCGGCCGAATCAAAGGCCAGATCGCAGAGGCTGACATCGAACTGAAGAAGCTCGCGCAACAGCAGTCGGACCTGCGGGACCGGATCGCGCTCGAAGTGAAAACCGCCGTCGCGCAACTGGAAGCCGCGCGCACCGAGGTGGATGTCGCCAATCTGGGCGTGGATTTGGCGGACGAAGAAGTGACGCAGGCGCGCGACCGCTTTCAGGCCGGCGTGGCCAACAATATCGAAGTGATTACGGCGCAGGACGAGCTGGCCCGCGCCAACGACAACCAGATTGCGGCCTTGTACCGCTACGACCAGGCGCGCGCCGACCTCGCGCATGCCACCGGCCAGATGGAGAGTTCTGTATGCCAAATGAGAAGCAAGCACAATAGAACGGGAGACGTTAGATTGCCCGATGGATACGGAAGTTCAGACTGCTTCCCGAGAAAGATTGACCGCGGAATCGACGCGGCGGAGAAAGCCCAGCCCGTGGCCTCGCCGGTTGCTGATCCTCGGCGTTATCTTAGCTCTGGCCGCTGGTGGCGCGGTGATGTGGCTGCGCTCGTTGGGCCACGTTTCCACCGACGACGCTCAGGTAGACGGGCACATCGTTCCCGTTTCAGCGAAGATCTACGGCAACGTCGCCGAGGTGCTGGTCAACGACAATCAGCAGGTGAAGCAGGGGCAGGTGCTGGTGCGTATCGATCCGCGCGATTATCAGGCTAAAGTGGATCAGGCGCGCGCCGCGCTGGCGTTCGCCGAGAGCCAGGCCAGGGCGCTACACGTGGGCGTGCCGCTCACGCGCGAAACCACGCTCAGCGGGACATCCGGCGCCGCAGGCCCAGTTGAACGGAGCCGACGCGCAATATCGAACAGACTAAGTTGGATTACGAGCGCGCCTCGACCGCCGATATCGCCTGGGCTCGCTGCCAACGTCAACACCGCGCAAGCCAACTATGATCGCGCCCAGGCCGATCTGCCGCATGAAACCGCTGGTCGAAAAGACCGAGATCTCGCGCATGCAATACGATTCCTATCGTCGCAGCCGCCCGCGTGGCCGAAAGCGAATTGCAAGCCGCCAAGGACAAGCTAACGGCCGCCATGCAGGACGCCGAGACAAAAAAAGCAGCCTGTGCTCAGCGCTCAAGCTCGCATCGAGCAGGCGCATGCAGCGGTTGCGGAGGCCCGTGCCAACCAGCAAGCAAGTGAATGTCCGCACGGCCGACGTAGTCGTCCGCTGCAAGCCGACATCGCCCAAGCGCGCGCCAACCTGGAAGCAGCCGAGCTGAACTTGAGCTACACCACCTCACGGCGCCCATGGACGGCGTCGTGACCAGGAAGATCGTCGAGGTGGGCCAGATCATCCAGCCGGGCCAGGGCCTCTACCTCGTGCCGCTGCAAGACGTCTGGGTCACCGCCAACTTCAAGGAGACCCAGCTCGCCGATGTGCATGCCGGCCAGACGGCCGAAGTGAAGGTGGACATGAGCGGCAAGAACTTCTCCGGCCACGTGGATTCCATCGCCGGCGCCACCGGTACGCGCATGAGCCTGCTGCCGCCGGAGAACGCCAGCGGGCAATTACGTCAAAGTGGTGCAGCGCATCCCCGTGAAGATCGTGCTCGATCCGATGCCGGGCGGCAACAAGATCCTGCGCCCGGGCATGAACGTCGACGCGACGATCTTCACCAAATAAGCCGACCTGGAACAACGATGCCATCGCAAGTCTTGACGCTCGACAGCACGCGAACGCTCGGACATCAATCCGTGGGTGATCGCCGGCACGGTGATGCTGGCGACGTTCATGGAGGTGCTGGACACCAGCGTCGCCAACGTGGCCCTGCCGCACATCGCCGGCAGCCTTTCGGCGACGCGTGGACGAAGCCACCTGGGTGCTGACCTCGTACCTGGTGGCCAACGCCATCGTGCTGCCGCTGAGCGGCTGGTTCTCCATCGCTGTTCGGCCGCAAGCGCTTCTACATGACCTGCGTGGCGCTGTTCACGCTCAGTTCGGTGCTGTGCGGCCTGGCGCCCAGCCTGAGCAGGCTGATCTTTTCCGCGTGCTGCAGGGCCTGGGCGGCGGCGCGCTGCAGCCCATCTCGCAGGCGATCCTGGCGCGAGACGCTTTCCGCGCGAGAAGCAGGGCATGGCCATGGCCATGTACGGCATGGGCGTGGTGTTCGCGCCGATCATCGGGCCGACCTGGGCGGCTGGATCACGGACAACTACAGCTGGCGCTGGATTTTCCTCATCAACATCCCGGTCGGGCATTCTGTTCGCTGCTGCTGACCTCGCCTGCTGATCTTCGATCCGCCGTACCTGGTGCGCAAGAAGCCTGAGCGAGGGCTTCGCAGATCGATTACATCGGCCTCGGCCTGCTCGCCCTCGGCCTGGGCGCCCTGCAAATCGTGCTGGACAAGGGCCAGCGCAACGACTGGTTCGGCTCGCAACTTGATCGTCGCGCGCCGCTGTCGATCGCCGTCGTCGCTCTGGTGGCGGTGGTGTTCTGGGAACTGCGGCAGAAAGACCCGGTGGTGGATCTGCACCTGCTGAAGGACCGCAACTTCGCCATCTCCACGGTCATCATGTTCATGCTGGGCTTCGTGCTCTACGGCAGCACCGGGCTGCTGCCGCTCTTTCTGCAGACGCTGCTGGGCTACACGGCCACGCTAAGCGGCCTGGTGCTTTCGCCCGGCGGCTGGTGATCATGGTGATGATGCCGATCGTGGGCATGCTGCTGTCGCGCATTCAGGCCCGCTGGCTGGTCATCTTCGGCCTGCTGGTCGTCTTCGCTCTGGCCTGTATCAGATGTCGCAGGTTCAACCTGGATGTCGATTTCAGCACGCCGTGATGGCGCGCATGGTCCAGAGCCTGGGCCTGGCGTTCCTGTTCGTGCCCATCAACACCATGGCGTTCTACTTCATCGCCAAGAGAAGACCAGCTACGCCACGGGCCTGATCAATCTGGCGCGCAACATCGGCGGCAGCTGCGGCATCGCGCTTTCGACCACGCTCATCGCGCGCCGCGAGCAATTCCATCAGCAACGGCTGATCGAGCATCTGTCGCCGCTCGACGCTTCTTATCAATCTACGCTGGAAGCCGCCAAGCAGATGTTCCTGGCCAGAGGCGCCGACGCGGCACACGCCGCCCAGCAGGCCCAGCAATTCGTGTACGACATGGTGCAGCGTCAGGCCTCGATGCTAGCGTTCCTGGAAGATTTTCGTCTGCTGGCGATCGCGTTCCTGGCCTTGATCCCATTGATGTTTCTAATGAAGAAAACCGGGGCCGGTCGCGGATCAACGAGTTCGCTCGCGCACTAGCGCGCTACCGGATTCGCTCGTCTTTTTCCACTTTGCCGTCGCGAATGTGGATCACGCGGTGCGCCCGCATGGCGATGTCGGCTTCGTGCGTGACCACCACGATGGTATTTCCCTGATGGTACAAACGCTCGAACAGGCCCATGATTTCGTTGCCGGTGACGCTGTCGAGCGCGCCGGTGGGCTCGTCGGCCAGCAGGATAGAAGGATTGTTCACCAGCGCCCGTGCCACCGGCAATAAGACGTCCTTGCGCTCCAGCGGAATCCCCTCGCGGCGCGCCGTATTCTCGACCATCTGTGTGAGGAGCTGTCCGGCGCGGCCCACGAACGGGATGCCCTGCGCGTCTTCATCCGCGCCCGGCCCTTCGCCGACAAACACCAGTCTCGCCTGCGGGTTACCGATCCCGAACACAATCTTGTTACGGCCCTCGCGCAGACGGCAGCGTTTGCACTCGCCGAGGTCCGCACGGATCTCTTCCAGCGTTTCACCGGGAGGAACCACGACCGGAAACAGCAGCTCTTCCGCCGTCATTGGGGCGGACGCGTGGGCCGGAACTCGCAGATAGAGCGTTTGAATACCCAGATCCTGGTAATAAGCCAGGTAGCGGCGCAGCAACTCGGCATTCATCGCGTAGCACGCATCGCCGGGCGCAGCTTCAAAAGGTGGTCGAAGATCCGGTCCGCCAGCTCCCTTTTCGGCGCGCGCGGCAACTCCACCGATTCACTGTTCCCGGTGACCAGGACCACCTCGTTTTCGTCGGAGCCGAAGCCCGTGCCTTCGCGGCCCACGCGGTTCCCGACCACCATGTCGCAGTTCTTCGCCGCGAGCTTACGGCGGGCCTCTTCGAGGACGTTGTCCGTCTCGGCGGCGAAGCCGACCAGCAACCGGCCGCCTTTCTGACGGCCGACTTCGGCGAGAATGTCCGGCGTGGGCTCGAGCGAGAGCGTGAGCGGGCTGCCGGTCTTCTTCATCTTGTGCGCCGGGGGTTTGGGCGCCTGATAGTCCGCGACCGCGGCCGCTTTGATAATGATCGTCGCATCGGGCAGGCGCGAGAGCACGGCCGTCCGCATTTCAGCCGCCGTTTCGACGCGCACGGTTTCGACGTCGCGCGGCGCGGCCAGGTCCACCGGCCCCGAAACCAGAATGACGCGCGCGCCCCTCGCAGCGGCTGCTTCCGCGAGCGCGTAGCCCATCTTGCCGCTGGAACGATTTGAGAGGAACCGCACGGGATCGAGCGGCTCCCTGGTCGGACCCGCCGTGATCAAAACCGTTTCCCCCTCCAGGTCGCGCAGGCGGGCGCCCAGCACCGAAACGACGGTCTCCGCAATCCGCACGGGATCCGCCAACCTGCCGGGGCCGGTCATCCCGCAGGCCAGGGAACCTTCTTCGGGATCGACGATCGTGTGCCCGCGCTCGCGCAGCGTTTCGAGGTTACGTCGGGTGGCCGCGTGGTTCCACATGTTCGTGTTCATCGCCGGAGCGATCACGACCGGGCCGGTGAACGCCAGGTACAGAGTGCTCAGAAAATCGTCGGCGAGGCCGTGGGCGAATTTCGCGAGCAGATCGGCCGTAGCGGGCGCCACGACGAGCACGTCATTTTCCTGCGCCACCCGGATGTGCTCGATCGCGCTCGCCAGCGTGTCCTCGCCGGCTTGAGTGGCGAACAAATCCGTGATGACCTTGCGTGCCGTGAGCGCGGCGAAGGTGAGCGGGCGGATGAACTCCTGCGCTGCGCGGGTCATCACCACCTGGACGCCGAAGCCGCGCTCGGTCAGCGCGCGAGCCAGTTCCGCAGCCTTATAGGCCGCGATTCCCCCGCCGACGCCGAGCACGACGTTCATGGCGCACCGCCTCAGATGCTCTCAAGGGGAGCCGATTGCGCGGCGGCCTCTGCTGCCACCGTGTCTTCATACTTCACCAGCCCGCGGCGGACTTCTTCCATCGCGGTCACGGTCGGCTTCTTCGAAGTGGTGGGCAGAAACGGGCGCGCTCCCGCTTGAAGCTGCCGGGCGCGCTTGGCGGCAACGATGATGAAACGATAGGCGCTCTGTTCCGGATCGTCCGGAATCGCGCCACCTGGGTTGTTGCGAGGCATCTTGTCAGACATGCAGAATCCTATTGGTCGCAGCTTGTGGCTCCGGGCTCGCAGACATGACCCTCGGCCACGGGTTCCATGCTACAGGCCGTCCTTTTCGAACGTTGCCAGGATGGCGCCAATCTGGCCCTCCATCCTGGTGCGGCGGACACGCTCAGCCTTGAAAATCGCAGCGAGTGTATCGACGGATTGTTCCAAATCCCTATTCACCAGCACGTAATCGTACGCCCGGTAATTTCGGATCTCGCCGGCCGCTCCCTCGAGGCGCCGCTCGATGACCTCTTCAGAATCTTCCGAGCGCGCACGCAGACGCTTTTCCAAGTCGGCGCGGGAGGGAGCAAGCACAAAAATACTACTTGCATCAGGCAGCTTACGTCTCAATTGTCCCGCACCTTGCACGTCGATGTCCAGCAGCAGATCTTTGCCTTCGGCTAAGGCCCGGTCGAGGACGCTGCGGTGCGTGCCGTAGTAGTTACCGAACACCTCGGCGTGCTCCAGGAACTCGCCCCGCGCCATCCGGGCCTCGAATTCCTCGCGGGAAATGTAGTGATAATCTTGGTCCGGCTGCTCGTGGCCGCGCCGCGCTCTGGTGGTATAAGACACTGAAAATACAAGATTCAAATCCTGCTGGAGGACCCGGCGCAACAGGGTGGACTTTCCCGAGCCCGAAGGCGCCGAGACAATGAAGACGATGCTCATTCCAAAGCGGGCTCCCCAGCCAACCGTTGCGCCGTTCTGCACCGGCTTTTGTCTTTCGCGATGGTTAACAAACAGCCGGTGCCGCTCATTCCAGATTCAAGCCCTGCTCGCGGATTTTCTCGATTTCCGATTTGATCATGAGCGCCAGATCCGTGATCTCGAGGCCCGATTCGCCCACCGCGGTCGATTTCGAAAGGATCGTGTTCGTCTCGCGGTGCATTTCCTGAAGCAAGAAGTCGATCTTCTTGCCGATCTCTCCGCCAGAGTCGAGCAGGTCGTGGAGCTCGACGGCGTGTACCTTAAGGCGCGTCAGCTCCTCGGTGATGTCGGAGCGTTCAACCAGGTACGCAATTTCCTGGGCCAGCCGCTGCGGGTCGAGCACGGCATCTTTCAGCAGCTCGCCCACCCGCTCCGACAGGCGCGCCTGGAAGTGCGGCACGGCCCGCAACCGGATCTGCTCCATTTCGGTTGCGCCGCGGAGCACGGTTGCCACGCGGGCGCGCATCTCAGCGGCGATCTCGGCGCCTTCACGCTCCCGAAACTCGTTGAGCTGGGCCAGCGCATCTTCCAGCACGCCCACCAGCACGGTTTCCAGCCCAGGGTCGGGCGTCTCTTCGGTTTCCTGGAACATCCCCGGAATCGACAGTGCCGCATTCAAGTCGGGCTCACCATGCAAACCATGAATAGCCGACATGCGGCGAAACACGGTCAGGTACGTGTCGAGCAGGCCGGAGTTGACGCCGGCCGGCGCGGACAAGGCCGCACTGTCGATCCGCACCTGCACCTGCAGGTGGCCGCGCAGGACGTGCCGCTTGACGGCGGTGCGCAACGCGTTCTCGAACGTATCGAGCTCGGCGGCATGCGGAAGTGCACGTCCAGCCCGCGATGATTGACGCTCTTGACGCTGGCGATCACTTCGCGGTCGTCCATGGTCTTCCGGACGCGGGCAAAGCCGGTCATGCTGCGGGCGCTCATGGGTTCACCGCCGCGCCGGCATCGAGGAATTGAAGGCTGTGCAACCGCTGGTAGACGCCACCGCCGCTCACCAGCTCTTCATGCGTGCCGATCTCGCAGATGCGTCCCTGGTCGATCACGACGATCTTGTCGGCGCGCCGGATGGTAGAAAGCCGGTGCGCGATGACAATGACCGTGCGGCCGGTCATCAGGTTCCCGAGCGCGCGCTGCACGAGCAGCTCCGATTCGGTGTCGAGATGCGACGTGGCTTCGTCCAGGATCAGGATGGGCGCGTTCTTCAGCAGCGCCCGCGCGATGGCGATCCGCTGCCGCTGCCCGCCACTCAGCTTGAATCCGCGCTCGCCGATCACCGTATCGTAACCGTTCGGCATGGCCAGGATGAACTCCTCGGCCAGTGCGTTGCGCGCGGCCTCTCGCACCGCATCGAGGCCGGCATCCGGCCGGCCGTAGCGGATGTTGTTCGCGACGGTGTCGTTGAACAGGAACGTGTCCTGCGCCACTACGCCGATCTTTTCCCGCACCGACGCCAGATCGAGGTCACGCACGTCGGCGCCGTCGATGAGCACGCGGCCGCCCGAAACATCGTACAGCCGCGCCACCAGGTTAACCAGGGTGGTCTTCCCGGCGCCGCTCGGCCCGACCAGAGCGACGATCTCACCGGCATTGACCTCAAGCTCGATGGAATCCAGCACGAAGCCGTTGGGCGAGGCGGGATACCGGAAGCCGACGCCATCGAATGCAATCGATTTCTCGAATTTCTCGAGCCGCCGCGCACCGGGTTTCGTCCGGATGTCGTCCTCCCTGGCCAGGTACTCGAACACCTTCTGGGATGCCCCCAAGGCCTGCTGGAAGATGTTATGGATCCCCGTCAGCCGTTTCACCGGCTCGTAGAGCATCAACAGAGCTGCGATGAACGTGATGAACTGGCCCTTGTCCATTACTCCGGCCTTGATTTGGCTGCGGCCGTACCACAGCAGGCCGACGATGGTCGCCGCGGCCAGAAACTCGATCAGCGGCGAGGCGATCGCCTGCTGCGCAATGTAGCGCAGACTGGCAGATTTCAGCCGCCGCGCGGCGTTCCAAAATCTGCGCGATTCGAACGCCTCGGCCCCGAACACCTTTACCACCTGGTGACCGCTCAAACTCTCTTGCAGGATCTGGTTGAGTTCCGCCTGGTGGTCCTGGGCGCGGCGCGTCGTGCGGCGGATGCGCTTGCCGATGCGCGCGGTCGGAAACAGCACGAACGGAAACAGCGTCAGGCTGATGATCGCCAGGCGCCAGTCCATAGCAACCACAACGGCCAATAGCGCCATCGCCGAGAACGACTGCCGGAGGGAATCGGCCAGCATGTATGACGTGGCCGTTTGGATCTTGTCGATGTCGTTCATGATCGACGACATCAGCCGGCCCGTGGAATGCAGCTCGAAGAAGTGCTCGCCTTGCCGCAGCACCTTGTCGAACACGCGCTGCCGTAAGTCCGTGACCGTAGAAAGCCCGACATGGTTGATCAGATAATTGCCGGCATAGTCGCAGAGACCCTTCGTGACGAACGTCGCCAGGATGGCAAACGCAACCATCGTGAAGATGTTGTGGACCCCTGGAGGCGTGATTTGCTCCAAATAGATCTGCTTCCCGATCTTTGGAATCGTAAGCAAAACCACGGGCAGATTCGCAGCGGCCGGGTCCAGCACCCGGTTTAGAACCGGACGGATGAGCAGCGCCACCATGCCATGCGCCGCCCCGGCTCCAGCCATCAGGACCATCCCAACCAACAGTACGAGCCAGTGCGGGCCAACAAAGCGCAGCAACCGCCAGAATTCTTTCATGCGGCAACCCTCAAGCGTTCCAGCGCGGCCAGCACGTCGGCAGGCCGGATCTTGCCAATCGGCCCATGCGCGACCAGGATCTGTGACGGCGCCCTCCACGGGCCCCATAGCTCGGGATCGGAAGTGCTGAAAATCACCGCTGAGGGCACTTGGAGCGCCGCCGCTACATGCGCCGGACCGGAATCGTTCCCCAGGAAGAACAACGCGCCACTGAGGAGCCGTTTGATTTCGCCGAGCGGCGCGCCTGCCAGCGTGCGGAAGCCGCGAAAGGCGCTGAGATCCTCGCCGGGACCGGCGATGAATACGGGCTCGGTCCCCCAGTGATCTTTCAACTCAGTTGCGACTTCGAGAAAACCTTCTGCCGGCCAGGTCTTTTCCTGCGCCGAGGCAACCGGGTGAATCACCGCATACGGCGGCATCGCTTGCCGCGGCGGCGCGTAAAGCTTCGCAGGAGGCACCTCGACCCGGGGCGCGCCGAGATAAAACATTGCCGAGGCAAGATGTTCGGCGGTGTGGGCTTTCCTGGCGACACCCAGAATTGCCTGAGGTGGCGGGATCCGCACGTTGTAGACCCATGCGTAACGGTAGTGTCCGAATCCTGCGCGCAGCGGAGCTCCGGAACGGAACGTGAGCAGCGCGCTCCGCGGACCGCCGTGGAGATTCAAACAGAGCCTGGGCTTCCAACTCGCAATGTGGCGCCCGGTGGGGGCGAGCAACGCGTCCACGTCTGGATTTCCATCGAAAACAGGCACGAACGCTTCTTCGACGACCACGGCAAGTCTCAGATCAGGCCGGCTCCGCTTCAGAATATCCAGAGCTGGCGTCATCAGAACGCAGTCTCCCAACGACCGCAGGCGAATGATCGCCACGCGTGTGCCGTTGGGAAGCTGGTCTAGTGTCGTTCCCATGCCGGCGGGCTTAGTTCTCGATTTTTGCCTCGTCGACAAGCATCACCGGAATGTCGTCCCGGATCGGATAGACCCGCTTGCACTGGACGCACTTCAAGCCGCTTTGGTCCGGTTTCAGCTCTACCGGCGCCTTGCAGAGGGGGCAGACGAGAATATCGAGCAGATCCTTGCTTATGGGCATAAATCAACCGGTCCTACAGTTTAGCAGAAAGCGCAACCTGCGCCGGTGGACAGGTGCGCAGCGGGCGAGGGCATTTGTTCCCTTGTCGCGGACCGCACGGTCTTGCCGCCGAACCGGGCTCTTTGAAGCGGCGCAAGGCATTTCTGAACCCAAACGTGGCAGTTCAGTTCAGGTGTGGCATCATAGTCTATCGGAGCCTCGGCATGGTTATTTCGGTCAGGGTGAAGCCGAACTCGAAGAACCCGCGCATCGAAACAGCGGCCGACGGCAGCCTCACGGCCTACTTGAAGGCGCCACCCGTTGAAGGCCGGGCCAACGACGAGCTGATCGCGCGTCTGGCCGGGAAGTTTGGAGTGCCGAAATCGCACGTCCGGCTGCGGTCCGGTCAAACTGCCAGGAGCAAGCTGGTCGAGATCGGTGGCTAGCGCCAATTTTTTGCCGCCAGGAGCGAACAATACCGAATTTTGGCGTGTCACCCGCCGCCCACAATAGTATACTTGCCATTTACCAGAACATATGTTCAACCTTCCTCCAATGCCTGTGGTCGTTCGACTGCTGCTCGGCACGTTGGTGCTGGTGGCCGGCATCTATGATATCCGCTGGCGGCGCATTCCGAACTGGCTGGTATTGCCGGCGCTGCTGGTGGGCTTTGCGCTCAACACGTTTCTGTATGGGGTCGCGGGCCTGGAGGACTCGGCGCTTGGCTTCGGTATCGCTGTCGCCACCTACTTGCCGCTGTATCTGCTGAGAGGAATGGGGGCCGGCGACGTGAAGCTTGCGGCGGCCATTGGCGCTCTGGTCGGATGGGGAAGCTGGGTCGTGATCTTCATCCTTTCAGGTCTGCTGGGCGGAGTGCTCGCCATGGTCGTGATACTCGCAAAAAGCCGCGTTCGTAAGACATTCTCGAATCTCGGTTACATCGTCTGGGAAATGATTCACTTGCGGCCGCCCCATCTCAGAAGCGAGGAGCTCGATATCGGCAGTCCGCGGGCGTTGAAGCTTCCACACGGGGCCGTGATCGCGTTGGGTAGTCTGGCGTTCTTGGGGATCCGCTCGGCCAAGCTCGGCTAGAGCCGGTCTCCTCAATGGGGGACATGGGACCCGGGACCTTGTTTTCCGGAGGTTGCGGCCCGCTTCGGGGATTCATGAGACTGGCTCTCGTTTGGCGAGACACGTGCTGTAGTATGCCGCGCGAGCCGTGCTTTTGCGCCCCAAACAAGACGCGAGAATTTACTTCGAGCTCTTCCTGTATCTTCAGGTCCTCGACTTCCTGACGACGCTGGTCGGCTTCAAGGTCGGCCTTGTGGAGTTGAGTCCCTTCGTCCGGCACCTCACTCAGATCAATCCGACGCTCGGTGTAGCGATTTCAAAGTCGATCGCGGTCGGACTCGGCGCCTTGTGCATCTGGATTCATCGCACGCGGATAATTCGTTGGATCAACTACTGGTTCGCGGCGCTGGTGGCCTGGAATTTGTGCCTGATCCTTTCCCGCGTGATGGCCCCGCTTAGCTAAGGGCGCTGGCCCGCGCCACTTCCTTCTTGCCGTGTGGGAGCGCCGGAAGCGCCGCAAAAGCCGCCGCGGCCAGCCTGCTTTCAATCAGGCATGAAACGCCGACCGTGGCCAGAACAGCGAGCCAGGCAGCGAACGGAGCCGCTAAGCATACACGGATACCCAAAACGCAGTATTGCGATCCAACCGAATGTCATAACGCCGCCCGCGATAGCGGCATTGCGCCGTTCTGAACAACGGAACGGCACGGTAGTGGTACAAACAGCCTGCATCGCGAGTGAATACGGAACGGCAACCACGAGGTCTATCAGGTAATGTTCACCAAACGCCAATGTGGTCGCGACGACACACGCAATATAAGCGCCCGCTGCGGCCCGAACCCAGCGGCGTGCACTACGCGTGTTCCACCATACCAGCAGCGCCCCCGCCAAATGGAGCGATGGCAAACAGTTACGTGGCGCCTTCGCGACCGCCACCATCTCTAGAGGGAACGCCGATATCGGCGGCGGCGCGCCGGGGAAAGACTCAGCGAGCAAGTGTCCCGGCCCGCAAGCCGGAAGAAGACAGAACAGCAGAAAACCGGCGGCGCTAGCCGTGATTAACAATATCAAGACGTTAACTGCGCACCGTCCAGGGTTGGCACGCACCCATGCATACGCAATGGCGATTTCGACAGGTAGAGCCTGGTAAAGTATCGAGCCGACACCGGATACCAAGGGATGGATGAGGAGAAGGTTTCCGAAAAGAAAGGAGGGTTGGAATCCGAGCGTGCCATCGAAAACATACAGAAAGATATCGAACGTCTTAGGATTCAGCGCCGCGCCGAAGGGAAATGTGAACGCGAGAACGACTGCCAGATAGGGAAAAATGGCGACGGCCCCGAATGTATTCCGCGCCGCTCGAGAGCCGGTTATCGCGCGTATACCCGATACCAGCATGCTCCCGAGCCCCAGGAACCCACCCCAGTGAATGATGCTCGACCCGAAATACGGCTGGAAGCCGCCAACCAGCGACACCCAGCCTTGGCGGATAAGAATGGCCAGGATGATCGTCGCGGCGACTTCGGCCCAGCGCGGCCGCGTCCACATGTGAACGACGAAGCTGCTAGCGAGCAGAAAGTCGAATTGCGGGGTGCTCCCGATGACACGGCGCAAGAAGGGAAGCGCAACGAACACCGGGGCCACAATAGCGATTGCCGCGGCTGCCTCCCACAGAACTTCAAGGCCGCTTTCCGCCAGTTTGCCGCCCGCACTCACTGCGCTCCGCCGCTCGCCGGCGCGGGAGCGGCTGAGAAATGAAAAGAGCGTATTCCTCCCGATCATATCGGCTTGGCCCGAAGCCTGGAGAAGTTTGGCGCCATGTCGAAAACGGTCTTCACGGCGGCAATCGATTCGCCGATCTGTCGAACCCGCGTCTCCTCGGTTTGTCCCGAGGTCTCGGCCAGCGTGAGATAGTTGATGTACGCCGGATCGATTCCCATAATCCGGCAGCAGGTGGCATCGACCGCAACCGCGTCGGATCCGGCGACAATCACACCGGCGGCTTTCGCCCGGCCCTGAATGGGGCCGTTGCCCTCCATTGCGGTGATGCCGTCCACGATTGTGAACACGTTCGGGAAGAGGTGATACAGGTCTACAATACAAGCGGGAATGCCAGCCCAGTGCAGGACGTTCTTGGGCCAACCGTAGACACCTCCCGGCACCAACCCGAACAGATTCTTCATTCCCAGTGTCGCCCCCACCAAGTGATGGGTTTTCATCTTGGGAGCGGAGATGATCAGGTCGGCTCCCAGCGCGGTTTGCGGCAGATACAGCGAGTCCAGGCGGGAATGCGGATGGACCAACCGGACCTTGGCGATCTCGTCCAAGTTCAAATCCGTGAAGATCTCTTCGAATCGCGGCACAATATCAAAATAGCCCGCGGCCTCGGCAAGTTCGACCGTGTTACGGCGGTGTCCCGGCCCCTCGGCGATCTGCACCTGGCTGGCTCCCAGCGAGAGCACGGCGTCGCGCACTGCATCCACGAAGAGGGGGTGGGTGTTGATGGGAATGCCGGCATCGAATTCCACGAGGTTTGGCTTGACGACGACCCGCTTTCCGCGGACTTCGAGGCGGTGCTCTGCTAGTATCCGCCGGACCTTCTCGTAAAGGTCTTGGGTATATGCCGCCGCACGCGTGATCGAGACCAGCGGTTTCGAAACGCTTGCGGTGCGACGCGAGCAAGCTGTCAAAGCCAGCGAGCCCGCCGCGCCAATCAGTAAATCCCGGCGCCGCATACGTTCAACTGAGGAAAACGTTCCGCCCCCACACTGCCGCTTTCGGCCAGAATGCCAAGAGACCGCTCAAGAACGGTTTCGCTTGGCAACTCCGGGACCTCGGCCGATCGGCCGTGAACAAGAAGGCCCAGCCTCAGCCAACTCAATCCCTCGGCAGATCGGCACTGCTTGAGATGGCGCTCGGCGCAACTCAAGCTTCTTTGCAGCTTGTCGGCCGAAACGGCATGTAAGGCTAGCAGCGCCAACCCGGTCGTCTCGGCGTATGAGTTTGCCTCATAGCCGAGCGCTCGCGTCGCACCATGATTCCATCCACCGTCCTGGCACATACGAGACAACAGGAACGAGCGGCCGCTCTCCAGACGTGCACGTATCGCTGCCGCTGGTTTGAGCCCCCCTGCTTTTTCGAGCGCCAGAATCGCGAGTGCGGTGGGAGCTACCCACGCTGCGGTGCCAGGAAACCATGGCCAGCCGCTGTACCTCCTGTCATACTCCGGCCGTCCGAGAATCAGGAACTCGCGGAGCCGTTGCGCATAACCCGATTCGCGCCCGGATTGCGCGAGAATCCACCGCACAGCTTTTGGCACATTGGCAGTACCCGGCTGCTCCGCCAGGAGGATGACTGCGGGAAAAGTTACCCACGTGCTCTGGTCCACGGCGGGATGGGGCGCCCACCCACCATCGGTTCGCTGCGTGTGGGCGACCCAATCCAGGCCGCGGGCGAAGTGACGGTCCTTGGAACCCGCAGCCAGCTGGGCCAGCAACGCATAGACGGTCGCTTCAGTCCAGGAAGTCCCTCCCTGGTAACCCCAGCCGCCATCGCAGTTTTGCGAGGCTCAGTATCCCGGCAAGTTCGCTGGAAACAGCCAACTCCATGGGAAGCGGGCGGAGGTCACCTGCGGGAGCGCCGAAGCGTTTCCCCAGCCGGTCCCCGCTCTCGCCGCCTATCCCTGCATCTTGCGCTTACGGCGGCGCATGATAAGCAGAATCAGCACGCCAAACGCACCCACCCACAGGATTGCAGATACGATCGTGTTGTCCATTTCGCGATTCTCCTTTTTAAAACGAATTGGTCCATCTCGCAGCCTCAGCCGTTCATCGCCGGGAACAGGTGCTTTACTATACCCAGGATGCCCGGGCCCGCCGCCACCACCAACATGGATGGCAGAATGCAAAAGAAAATTGGGAAAACGAGCTTCACGCCCACCTTGGCGGCGCGCTCCTCGGCTTCCTGCCGCCGGCGCACCCGGAGATAGTCCGAATGCGTCCGCAAGGATTCGGCGATGCTGGTGCCGAATCGGTCCGACTGGATCATCGTAGCGACCAACTTTTTCAGGTTCGGCTCTCCGGTGCGTTCACCCAGGTTCTTCAGCGACTCATTCCGCCGTTTCCCGGCGCGCATCTCGAGCGTTACCAGACCCAGTTCCTCGCTGATCTCCTTATGGGTAGTCGCCAGCTCGCGGCTTACGTTCGCAATGGCTTGGTCAAGGGCTAAACCGGCCTCCATACAAACGACCATCAAGTCCAGCGCGTCCGGCAGCGCAAAGCGCAGCTTCTCTTGCCGCCGACCGACCAGCCTGTCCACAAAGAGCTGCGGACCGAACCATCCAGCGAAACCGGCTGCCAACACAACAACCCAACTGCCGACCAGGTTTTGGATGTGCCCGCGAAAAATCAGTGCGAGGGCGAGGAACAATACCGTCAGAATAATCTTCGTGCCGTAGTACACTTTCAAGGCCGCATCCGACCGGAACCCGGCGGCGATCAACATCCGCCTGCTGAGCGTGGCGTCCTGCGGCGAAAACGACATCACCCTTTCGCCGACCTGCTGGACGATGCGGACGACCCACTGCTGCTCAGGTTCGCCGATCCTCTCGATCACCGTCGTCACAGCGCTCCCCAGACGCTCCTGGAACCGCACCGGCTTGACATAAAGCCGGTAGCCGTACGCTGAAATCAACGTCAGCAACATCATAAAAACCGCGGCCGCAACACTAAGCGCCATCGAATTACACCTTAATTTTGATGATCTTTCTGATGATGAAATGCCCAATCACAATCAGCGTCAGTGCAATCGCAATGATGTACTTCCCATCGGGGTCGTCCACCATGCTTTGCAAATACGCGGGCGCGACGGCCATGAGGCCGAGCATCAGCGCAAACGGCATGAGCGTCAGGATAGTCCCGGTCAGCCGGCCATGGGCGCTGGCCGCCCTCACCTGTCCCTTGAGCTTGAACCGTTCGCGGATGACGTAAGCAAGGTTGAGCAGAATCTCACTCAGATTGCCGCCCGTCTCCCGCTGCAACAGCACTGCGGAAACGAAAAACCTAACGTCGATCAGCGGGACGCGGTCGGTGAGATTTTGGAGTGCGGTCTCGATCGGCAGTCCGAGATTATGCTCGTTGAAAACCTTCCGGAACTCCTGGCCAAGCGGTTGCGGCGACTCCTCCGAGAGCATCTCCAGGCTCATCGAAAACGCGTGGCCGGCGCGCATCGCACGCGAGAGGAAGTCGAGCGCCTCCGGGAATTGCTGTTCGAACGCGGCCAGCCGTTTGGCGCTGGTATGCCGCACGTAGATGTACGGCAGCAGCCCGAATACACAGGCGCATACGACGGCGCTGACTCCGGTGAACATCAATGGTTTAAACCGCGCGCCGATCAGCGCTCCCGGAATGATCAAGGCCACCATCAGCAACAGCAATGTGTTCAGGCTCATTGTCAAACCGGCCTGCTGGATCTGCTTCTCCATGGTCCGGGCGAAATTAAAGCGGCTGAGAAATCTAAGGATGGCCACACCCGCGCCTTGTTCGGGCTCGACGAGAACTTTGGTCTCCACCTTGAATTGCTCGCGCGCAGCGCTTTGCAACATCTGGGTGACTTTCTTCTTCTTTAGGTCCTCGACGAATTTCAGCCCGAGCGTGATCAGCGCCAGCACGAGCGCGAACATCGCCAGAAATATGACAATGAAAGCCAGCATCATCGCCTAATTGACCTCAACAGTCGTCTGAAACACGGATGCCGGCAGATGAATACCCGCCGCCCGCAAACGATCGTAAAACTTCGGCCGGATACCGGTCGGCCGGAAGCGCCCGCTCACTTTGCCAGCCTCGGTCACACCGGATTTTTCGAAAACGAAGATATCCTGCGTGGTGACCTGGTCGCCCTCCATGCCCACGCACTCGGTCATGTGCGTGATCCGGCGGCTTCCATCACTAAACCGTGCCACATGGACAAACAGATCGACCGCCGAAGAAACCTGCTGCCGGATCGGGCGAATGCCCATATTGGCGTTCGCCATGCCCACCATGACCTCCAGACGGCCGATCGCATCGCGCGGGCTGTTCGCGTGAATCGTGGTGAGCGAGCCGTCGTGACCGGTGTTCATCGCTTGGAGCATATCCAGAGCTTCCTCGGCGCGCACCTCGCCGACCACAATCCGGTCTGGCCGCATACGCAGAGCGTTCACAACCAGGTTCCGGATCTTGATGGCGCCCTCCCCCTCAATATTCGGCGGCCGGCTCTCCATGCGCGCAACGTGCGTTTGCCGTAATTGCAATTCGGCCGCATCTTCGATCGTGACAATGCGCTCGTCCTCGGGGATGTAACCCGAAAGCACGTTCAACAATGTAGTCTTGCCCGCGCCGGTGCCGCCCGAAATAATTACGTTCAGCCTCGCTTTCACACAGGCCTGTGCGATTTGCAGCATGGCCTCGGTCAGGGTGAGGGTGCGCACGAGCTCTTCAGCCTGGATGGGATCGCGGCGGAAGCGACGGATGGACAGCAGGGGCCCATCGACTGCGACCGGCGGAATCACCGCATTCACACGCGATCCGTCGGGCAGCCGCGCATCCACCATCGGCGAGGATTCGTCGACACGGCGGCCCACCCGCGATACGATTTTCTCAATGATCCGCAGCAGGTGCTGATTATCTTTGAATTCGACTGGCGTGCGGTGGAGTTTACCGCTCCGCTCGACGTAGACCAGTCGCGGCGTGGTGACCAGGATGTCGGATATGGTGGGATCCTGCAGCAACGGCTCGAGCGGTCCCAACCCAAACACCTCATTAAGCACCTCTTCCGTGACGCGCTCTTTTTCCACGCGGCTGAGAGGTGTCGTCTCCTCTTCGACCAGCTTCGCGACCGCGCCACGGATCTCAGTCCGGACGCGCTCTCCGCCCAGCGATGAGAGCACCTCAAGATTGATCCGCTCCAGCAGTTTCCGGTGGAGCGAAAACTTCAGCTCCTGATACTCCGGCGCCAGGGGTTGCGCAGTGAATAGTCGCGCCACCCAACTAGCATCACCACGAATCCCCACCGGAACATTGCTTGTCACTTTGGATGTATCCTCCTCAACCGAACCCGGCCGGCGTCCCTAGACAGGCCGGCGAACATCGCACCTCCCACGATCGGCTATCGGGGGGCTCAAAAGATTGATAGACTCGTCCTGGACTTGCTCTTCTCCTTTGGCTGCACGCCGGTGATCTTGACGGCCAGCGCAGAAAGACTCTTGCCGAGTTCGGAGCCGGGAGGCAACAAATTACCTTGTGCATAGGCCTCGTACAGCTCTGGGTAGTCGTTGGGCAGCATCTCGTAGATCGGTACGCCCAACACCCGTTGCACCTCGCCGGGCTCGAAGTCCGGCCGTCTCGGCATCCGGTTCAGGACCAGCCGCAGCCGGTTGCGGCTGTAACCCGCATCCATGAGCACCTGCACGATCTGTTTGGCCTGGTGCAGCGCGGGCATGTCCAGCGTCGCAATCAGATAAGCCTCGTCGATCTCTTCAAGCAGGTTCAACGACACGGCGTTCAGACTGCGCCCCAGGTCGGCCACGACCCAGTCGTAGCTGGTCCGCATAAACCGCAACACGTCGCGGAACTGCTCCGGCTCCAACGGGCCATGGTTGGAAGCGGTCGGCGGCGCTGTAATCATCTCCAAATGCGCCTGGCCATTTGATACCAGAGCTCTCCAATAGCTGAGGTCGAGACGATCGACGTTTCTCACCGCGTCGAGAATCGAATACTGCGCCTTGGCCTTCATCAGGAAGCCGACCATGCCGCTATCCATGTCGAAGTCCGCCAACAGGATATCCTGCCCCGTCGCGCGCTGCATCTCGACGGCAACATGGCAAGCGATCGTGGTTGCACCGCAACCGCCTTTGGCCGAAAAAAATGCAAGCGTTTTCCCGCGCTGGCGGGTGGCGTTCTGCTTCGCACGCTCGCCGATCAGCCTTTCCAGAGCTTTGCTCAACCCGGCGCCGAGCGGCGGATACAGAAACTCGTTTGCACCGGCGCGGATCGCGCCGAGGATTGTCTCCGGGGCCGCCGTATCGTTCAGGGCGATAATCATCGGTGCGGCCGGAACGGACTTAATCGTTCGCACGACCTGCTCAAAAGGCTCTTTGATTTGCGTGAGATCAAGCAGCAGCGCATCAAGATGCAATTGTTCCAACTGCTTCGAAAACGCTGCGGGATCTCCAAGCGACGGCTGTTCGAGTAGCACACGCACCGGGAGGTTCCGCAGGCAGACCTGCACCTCCTCCCAAAGCTCCTGGTTCGCGATGACTAGCCCGATCTTCAGTTGCTGCATGAACCTCTTTACTGATCCTTCAATTGCCCGTTTCTGGCGCCTGTGAATTCAACTCCATCCCCCAACTCTTACTTGTTCGGCTGAGGCGCGTTTTGTAACACACCCTGGTCCGTCGAGACCTGCGCGGGCGGAGCCATCGGAACTGTAAGCAACTGGATTCCTGGCACGGCCGGCTGCTGGCTCTGCTTCGGCACAAGCTGCTCATACGGCACAGATTCCACTGCCGACGTCAGCGGCACTGGCCCGGTTGTGCCGACACCCGGCGTGCGTGGCGCCGCAGCCCCTTGGTTCAGGAAAGGCATCGGGTATTGCAAACCCGGGGTAGGCTGACCGGCCGGAATGGGCCGCACCAACTCGGGCGTTACCAGCACCAGCAGCTCCGTATTGCTCTTAGTCCGGGCGCGCGACTGGAACAGTTTTCCCAAAATCGGAATGTCGCCGATACCAGGTATCTTCGACAACGTATCTTGGGTCCGGTTGTCCAGGAGCCCGGCAATCCCGAATGTCTGCCCATTTTCGAGCTCGACTTCAGTCTGCATCTTCCGCGTAGAGAACGCCGGTATGGAGAAACCGGAGAGGCTCACCCCGTCGGCTTTGTCGAGCGTGCTGACCTCCGGAGTAACTTTCAAGTGGATCGTGTTGCGTGGTGTGACGGTCGGAAGGAAGCTGAGCTTGACCCCAAATTCCTTCCACAAAACGCTCACCGCGCCGCCGCCAAGAGCGTTCTCCACGACCGGAACGGGGATCTCGCCGCCGGCCAGGAAACTGGCCTCTTTGCCGTTGATCGCCAGTATATTCGGCTCGGCTAGTATCTGAGTCAGGCCCCTGCTGGCTAATGCCTCGATGGTCGCGCCAAGATTCAGATCCGGGCGGAAAAGAAAGATGTTGAGAAAGTCCGTGATTGTAGCCGTGTTGACTCCGCCTTGGGTCTGCACCGTGGGCGCGGGGAACTGTCCGGTCGAGACAGTTCCGGGCGTATGGCCCGCGCCGAGACTGAACAGATTGGCGCCGAGGTCTTGCTCCACCGTTCGATCGATTTCCGCAAACTTGACTTTCAATAGAATCTGATCCTGCACCGCAGGCACCTTGACGCGCAGCAGGTTCACTACTTTTCCGAGGGTGGCGGCGATGGCTACGGCGCGGTCCGCGCTGGCCATGTCTTTGACGGTGCCGCGCAAGTACACACTGCCTTCCGAGAAAGCGACGCTCACGTCTTCTCCTGGCAGCTCTTTTTGCAGCTCCTGGCGCACGGCATCGAGCTTGAAATTGACGGGCGGCTGCACTCGCAGGTCAAACACGATCCGGTTACCGCCTTGCTGCCAGACAACCAGGCTCGTCTCACCGGCCGCCTTTCCATTGATCAGCAATTCACGCGGGCTCACCGCTAAGGCTTCGGCCTTCGTCGAGTCGCCGACCGAGATGCGCTGGATGTTTACCGGACTCTCAACCACCAGCGACTTGCCCACCGTGACAAACAAGTCTCGTGCTGCGGGCACAGAGGCCTGTTGGCTGCGGCCAAGGGCGCCCGGCGATTGTCCCCAGACCGGCGCGCTCGCGCAGAGCAACACTCCGCTGCATGCCAACAACACGCTGTTGCGCAGTCTGACCTGGTTCATTGGTTCCCCTCCGGTCTAAAGGTAGCTTGAGCTCTAGTGCCGCCTTGGATGACCTCGACGACCACTGGCGGCTTCGGCTGCGCGACGGGAGGCGCGGCTTGTTTTACAACCCGCACGACCGGCCTGTGCTCTTCAAGGCCCTTGTATTGCTGGCCGGAAAACAGGCTGGCCACGGCGGTCCCGGGAGTCTTGGCAACCTGCGTATCAAGCGGGTTCCGCAAGACAAGCTGAATCCTCATCTCCGTGGCCAAGTTCATTATCTCTGCCTGTTCAGGCGTGACCAGCAGGTTGACTACGCCGACCGAGATCGGCTTCCCTTCCGCGTTTTTCTCAATGTTCTGGCCGGCCGAGAGAACCTCGACGTTTTGCAGGAGCGTTTTCGACAGCGTGCCCAGGTTGGTGGGCGCACCCGGGGGCGAACCGGCAATGAGAATATCGACGCGCATGCCAGGCACGACGAAACCTGCGACACTGCTAATGTCGTTGACGCGAATGGCAAAAGCACGCATGCCCGGCGGTATCGTGGCCGCCAAACCCCCGCCCGCACCCTTGGGCGCCAGCCGGCTCTCGGAGATCGGCTCGCCCTCATAGATCGTGGCTACAACACCGCGGCCGACCAGGTCCTCCTTGTTGAGCACGGCGTTGGGGGGGGCAGGCGGCGCCCAGTTCGCCAGCTTAAGGTCTACGTCGCGAATCAGCGTGCCCACTGGCAGGCTGTGCGCCGCAACCAGCACTCGCATCGTTGCCTGCGGCTTCGGGGCCGCATTCGCCAGCCTTGCAATCCACCCATAGATCACAAAGGCAATCCCGCCCGAGACGACAAGGGCAAACACAAAAACCTGAATCATGCGCTTAGTCATTCCTGCTCCTTCACACCCCGATTTTGCAAACCGGCCACCGCAAGCTCACGCCACCCAACCAGGAAGCGGGGCATGCCCGGGCATGCCCCGCACACAAGCATCTATATACCCGTGTTGGCAGCGACCAACTCGGAGTTCGCTTTCGACCAGATGGCGGTTATCTGGCTGCCCGCCATCGTGAACAGCGCGGCGGCAGCCATGGCGACGAACGCCAGCAGCAGGACGTATTCCACCATGTCCTGGCCTTGTTCGTCGCGAATAAAGTTTCTCAGAAGTTTCATCGTCTTATCTCCTCGCGTAGGATTCGTGATCCTGAGGATCACTTTCAGTTTGGTTCGTGATCTGACGACCACGTAAAATTCCGCTGACATTCTCAGCGGGAATCTGCAAGACCTCGGGCCGGCCGGTCCGGGCCGCCTGGGTGCGCGGAGCGGTGGCCCGAAACACAATTGCAACTCCGTCATCGTAAACGGCTCGCCAGTTCCTCGATTGCTTCAAAGTGCTGGCCAGGGAGGCACCCACCGGCAGGAGGATGGTACGGAACGTCATACTGTTCGAGAATATTTTCCCAGTCGTATTTGCCGTACATCACGTCGAGATACCGCTCGTCAAACTGGGCCCCGTAAAAATCGCTTCTGCCGTCGATAAAAACTTGGGTATGGGGGTAGAGGCGGTAGATCAGGTAACCGCCCCAGGTGTCGCTCGTGAATATGCCGCGCGCAAAATCAGGGCCGCGCAAAACTTCAATCGCTTTGGCGGGGTAGGTCTTAGGGTCGTACTCGGCGCGGAATTTCGCCGCATGGAGTGGGATATGAAAAAGCAGGACGAGCAACCCGGCTGCGGCGGCCGAGGTCACGGGAACCCGCCCTATCCGGTCCAACGCCTCGAACTCCGCCGCGAAACTGCGGAAGGAGCGGGCGGCCCTCTGCAGCCATCCGGCCACTTTCGCGCTTTCGAGCGCAGCAAGCAGCTCAGCGAGCATCCCGGCAACCACCGGGGTGGCAACGATCATGTATACGGGGATATTTCTCGCCGAGAAAAGCGCCAGGTGGGCCCAGCCGACCAGCAGGATTGAATAAACAAAACGCCGCCGGTATATATTCCAGGCCGCCGCAACCACGCCGGCGAAAAGGATCAATTCAAAGTACGGCGCGGCGGGTCCCTGAAAGTTAAGCGACAGGAACTCCACGATGTGCTTGTACTGAAACGGGTCGCTCAGATAGCGGAAAATGTGGACGTGCAGATGGTAGAAGTACGGATTGATGAACGTTGCGCCAGCGCATGCAGCCGCACACAGCAAATACGGTTTCGCGCGCAGAAGCGCGGCCCGGCTTACTTCGGCGTCCGCATCCACCAGCCACGTCATCAGCTCACCGGCAGCGTACGTCAAAAGGAGTATGATGCCGGCCAGGAAGCCGCCATGCAGGTTCGCCCAAAGCACGATCATCGGCGGCAGCAGCCAGAGCAGCCGGACTTTGCCGTCATGCACGCGCTCGAGCACCGAATACCAGATCACGACGAACAACAGCGTGAACAAATGCGGCCGCGCAAGCCAGTGAATCGATGCGCCGCACATCGCCGGCAATAGCACGGCGATGGCGAGCAGCCCGTTGCCGCACTTCCGGCGAATCAGGCGGTACAGCAACGCGTATGTGGTCGCAATGACGACAATGCTTGCTACCACCACGGCGGCCAAACCGCCATGGTGATGCAGCCAGGCGAACATCACGTCCCATAACCACTCCCAGGCATACCAGGGCTGTCCGGGTTTTGTGAACGAGAAAATGTCGTGATGCGGAACGCGCCCGTTCTGCCAGATCCATTCGCCCGTGCGCAGGTGCCAGCCTGTGTCGCCGTCACCGAGCAGCATCGTGGCGCCGTTCAGGCAGAGGAACAGGAACAGGATGGGCAAGATAAATGCGACATCCGTCAGTGACGGTAGCACCCGGAGCGCGAAACGGTTTTTCTCGTTTACCATGCCACTCGATCAGTGCCGCGATCCTGCACGCAACCGCGCGGAGCCGCTTTCAAGCTCGACCGTCGCGCGACCCGGCAGGTTTGGATATTGGTCAACATGCCGGCTCCCTACATGAGCGAACAGCTCATTTCATCCTGTCCTTGAGCAGCAGCGAACTTGGCGTTCGTCTGGCTCCGAAACTGCATTTGGTTGACCTGAACAGCCACGCGCGGTCCTCCAGCTTCCCCGGTCGAAACCCGCGCTACCACGGCCTGGCAATGCATGCACCTCCGGCCGAAGGAGTGGCTCGCAGGCAGCTCGATGTCCACCGTCAGCAGGTCGCCTGGTTTGGGCAGTCTTGTGACCACCCGGTCCGTATTCCACACGAGCAAGATGCCGCTGCGGCTCATATTCTCGGTCACACCAACAAACAAACGCGTCTTGCTCCTCGGGAAGACAACATGACACGGAAGCTTCACGTCCACACGAGGATCGGCGCGCCTATCCATTAGCCTCTTCATAGGGATACACCCGATTCCCTGGGCGATCAAGACCCACAATGGATGATATGGTTTTGTTGACTGAGGTTAACCGGCCACTTCAGATCAATGTTGCTCAAACAATTGAGGTTGTCGGTCGGAGGTCAAAGGGGAAGCCGACGTTGACTGAGGAGGTTAATTATCTTTACTAACCAAGGCATCAGAGCAACTTAGCGGAGAGCATCGGCGAAAGCGCATTTGAGTACTGGTCGCCCCCAAACGCGAGTACTAGAAGATCTAGAAGTTGGTGGTATAGTCCTGGGTCTAGTACCAAAACCGCTGCAATGTGCTCTAACTCCACACCTTTCCAGCCTCAAACCCGCGCATCCGTGCTAATCTGACTCCTGCGGTGGTGGCTCCTTTACCCTCGCAGCTGTTTACTTTTGGGAATAAGGCGGCGTGGTCGGAAGCTGCCGTTGGATGAAAAGCTGAATATGGCCCGAGTTCTCTTATTCACGGATGAGCCTGTCCTCGCCAGGGGATTCGTTTCGATTCTGTCGTCCGTGGCCGGATTCGAGAGCGTTTCCGTGTGTCAAGATACGGCGGAGCTTGCGGGGGCCGTCCAAACCTCGAAGCCCGACGTCCTGCTGATCGACCTGACGCCCGATGTGACGTTCGGCATCCTCACGCAGTTGCAACGGGACTTGCCCAATTGCCGCATCGTGCTTTGGGTGCGAACGATCTCCACCGAGCTGGCCTACCAGACCATGGAACTGGGCGTCCGGGGCGTCTTGCGTAAGACATTGACGCCCGAGTTGCTGGTGAAGTGTCTGAGTAAGGTCTGCGAGGGCGAGTTGTGGTTTGACAAGGCGCTCACTGCCAGTTTCCTGTCCGCGAAGATGGTCGCGCTGACTAAGCGGGAGAGCCAGTTGGTGAGCCTGCTCGCACAGGGGCTGAAGAATAAGGAAATCGCGGCGACGCTCTCGATTTCCGAAGGGACGGTGAAGGTTTACCTGTCGCGATTGTTCCAAAAGGTCGGCGTCAAAGATCGCTTCGAGCTAGCATTGTACGGGCTGAGGAACCTGCAAAACATGAGCAGTGAGCCGCCGGCGCTGGGCCCGGCGCCGCATCAGATCATGATGGGAGGCGCGAAACATCCCGCACAAATGCAATGGCTGCGATCACTGGTCATGGAAAAGCCAGCCGAAAAGGTTACCGACCAGCTTTCGTTCTGGGGCCCCCGATCCTAGACGATTGAGTCCTGCCGAGGGCGCCATTAAAGCCGGCATGGATCCACCGAGATTGCCTGAGAAGCTTGGACCTCGCTCCTGTTATCCTGGCCGTGAGAAGGGCTGAGCCCTATGCGGTCTTACCTCCAGCTTTCTTTGAGCAGCCCAGCCCAGCTACCGGCGAAGCCGGAGCGGGTATACTTTGTCGGACTCTCGCCCGAGGCTCCTAGCCGGTGGCGGAGCTTTTGCCTTTCATTCGTCGTCCATCTGCTGGGCTTTTTCCTCGCCCCCCCGATCACTATGTGGGTAGCCCACGTGCCGGAAGCATCTGACCGGGGCTCGTCAATGCGGCGCGAACGGTTACTCGGAACCGTGCGCCTTCGCGTACCGGAGCAGCTTTACATCGCTTCGAGCGGCTCGCTGATTCCGCCATACAAGCCCGCCTCCGCGCGTAAGCGGGTTGGCGCCCCGCCGGGTCAGGCGGCGCCTAGCGCGCAACCGGCCGGTGGCAGACAGGGCCGGCGTCCCGGCCACCGGCAGCGCCGATTCGAGCTGCCGCCCCTCTCTCGCCGCGCGAACGTACAGCAGAGCATCCTGCAGCCCCAATTCGCGGAGGAGTTGCCGGCGCCACGCGACGTGAGGCTGCCGGAAGTCTTTTTCTGGAACCTGCCCGGTCCCCTCCAACAGATCGCGAAGCCATTCGTCATGCCCGGACATGCCATCCCGCCCACGCAGCCGCGGCGGCTCGACGCGCCGCCCGTTCTTGAGATGCCGAACCCGGGGCAGTCGGTCCTAGCGCCCGGTGGCAGCCC
This sequence comes from Bryobacterales bacterium, assembly GCA_963835855.1. Classification (GTDB taxonomy): domain Bacteria; phylum Acidobacteriota; class Terriglobia; order Bryobacterales; family Bryobacteraceae; genus CAWIHA01. The sequence goes on from CAWIHA010000023.1 coordinate 37,524, forward strand.
TCAGACCCAAGCTCTTTTGAGAATACCGGCGCAGTCGCAGAGCGCCATGCCAATTCAGACCTCAGAATCTGATGTTCCGCATCCGGGTGTTTCGTCGGATCCGATTCCGGGTGACCCGACCAGCATTCTGTCTCTTACATCGAACCCAATGCCGCTACGCGAGTTCCTGACCATCCCGCCTGGGAACCAAATTGGGCCCACGGGAGGCGGCGCCGCGGAAGGTTCCACATCTGGCACGGATGCCGGTGGCGGAGCTGGCAGAGCCGGAGCCGGCACTGGAACGAATGGTTTGGGTGAGGGGACTGGCCCGGGCGGCACGGGTAGATCAGGTGGAGGATCAGGCGGACCGGGAGGAGCAGGAGAATCGGGAGGGTCGGGGGGGGCCTCGTCAGCGGGTAGCTCCCTTGGCACAACGGCGGGCGCGCCTTCTTCGGCCACGCCGCTGGGGGCTATACGTTCGGCGGCCATCGCCGCAGCGGCTCGGACCCGAATCGTCCATCCGCCGACTGGCGTCTTCGATATCGTCGTCCAGTCTGGCGGCCAGGACGCCTTCCCGGAAAGCGCGGGCATCTTGTCGGGAAGGCCGATTTACTCGGCGTACTTGCAGGTGGGCGCGCGCAAAGACTGGATCGTGCAATACTGCATCCCCGCTGAAGATTCGCAGACTGCCGAGGTCAGCGAGTCGGTGGTACGGCTGGGAAGCGACGCTCCTCTGGTTGCGCCCTATCCGCGCGTCACTATGCGGCCGCAAGTCCATTGGCGCGCTGGCACTTACCTGATGGTGCATGGCATCATTAGCGCGGATGGGACATTACAGGCTCTGCAGGTGCTCGGCGCGAATGACCCGCACGAGAGCGCGGCGGTGCTGGCGGTGCTCGAACTCTGGGAGTTCCGCCCGGCGATGCAGCAGGGCCGGCCTGTCAGGGTTGAGTTCCTGCTGGCGATTCCAGGAGAATGAGAGCCGGCTTCCAGCGCTTTGAATTTGTTCAGGTCGAAGACGGCACGGCTTGAAATGTTTCGCTTTGCCGCCGCCTGTGTGGTATAAGTTGAGGTGCATTTGACGCTCACGTTGCCCGGGCAAATTGCGCGGCGGCATCGCGGGTCAGTTGTCCGCGAGTGCCAAGATGGTTCCGTGAAGTAACTTCGGGGGCGGCGTGAGTTTAGATAGCATCAACAAGGATTAGAGGATGAAGGAAAAAGGTGTTGTGAAGTGGTTCAACGCAGCCAAGGGTTACGGCTTCATTCAAAGAGAGAGCGGCGAGGATGTGTTCGTTCACTACTCCGCGATCGAGGCAACAGGTTATCGCACGCTAGATCAGGGCACGGAGGTTGAGTTCTCAGTCAAAAAGGGTCCAAAGGGACTACAAGCCGAGGAGGTAAAGGTCGTATAGCAGGCTGCACGGGGCGGCGTGCGGAGCGCCACAGCTAGTGCAGGAAGGTCTGCGACCCGACCCCCGGCCTCTAAAACATTTCCTGCAAAGCTCCGAATTCGTTCTGGAAGTGCTCGAGGAGCACCGGAACGCGGGCGCCGATTCCCAGGCCTTCGAGGATCTCCCCGGATAGCGGCACCTGGACGGGCATGGGGACCGTAGAGTGCCCCAGCTCATTGGCAAGCTGGTCGGCTGCCTGCACCACGTGGCTAAGATGGAGCTGTCCGTGCGCGGCCAACTCCGGCGCATGGTGAAACGTCACGGCTCGCTGGATGGGCGCGGGCAGGTTCCACCGGCCTAGCGCCATTCCGGACAGATCGGCGTGCGTAACACCGATCACTTCCGTCTCGCATTCGAGGAAACTGCGCGCGCCCGATTCCGCAAGCCCCCGGATAGCTCCGTACTCGGTGGGCAGCGCGATCGCAATCAACAGCTTGCCCAGGTCGTGCAGCAGGCCAGCGATAAAGGCGCCTTCCGGGTAGGGCACGTTGAGTTGCTGTGCCACCATGTCCGCGAGAATACCTGTCGCGACAGAATGCAGGCTAAATCGCGAGGTGGACCATCCGGACGGCGTCCGCACGTGCGTCCACATCCTCGCGATCGACAGGCTCAAGCCCACGTTGCGCAGCTTGTTGAGCCCCAGGATTGCGACCGCGTGCCGCGCCGAGCTGACCGTGCCCTGGAAACCGTAGAGCGCCGAATTGACCAACCGCAGCACGTTGCCGGCCAGCACTGTGTCCTTTTCGATCAGGTCCGCCAGCTCGGAAAACGACACGTTTTCCTTGGCCATGCTGGCCATCAAACGGTTGAGCATCGGAGAAAAGGGGGGCAGACGGTCCAGGCTGCGCAGCGCCTTCTCCCGGCAAGTGATGTCCCCCGCGCCCACAGACGTCACATCTGTCTATCGGCGAGTGGGGCGAGAAACTTCATTCCGTATTCTGGTGCGCGACTTCTCAGGGGTTCCGATGAGGAGAGGATCGAGCCAGTACCCGCCTCCGGTTTCCCCATTTCCCCAAACTTCACTGCCTCAAGAGGATGGAAGACCGCAGTCGCTCGAGGGCTGATTGTGCGAGGAGCAACCGCCTCGATGACAACTGCAGTAGGCTTGTGGGCTCGTGGCTTGCACCTCCTCACCCATTCGCGGCAATAATGTATTCTGATGCACCTGACATGGTAGACTCGGGCCAATGACAAATGACTGCCCGCGCCACAGATAGCCTCACCGACACCGGCCCCCTGCTGGCGTATGCCCTCGACTCCCAATCCAGCTACGAACGCCTCGCTTCGGTCGGTGACTGCAAGAAAAAGGGTCAGTTTTTCACGCCGCCCGAAGTCTGCCGCTTTATGGCTGGTCTGTTATGCCCCGCACCTCCGACGACATTTCGTTTGCTTGACCCTGGAGCCGGTGTAGGTTCCCTTTCAGCAGCTGTTTGTGACCGTTTTTTGCATCTTCGTTCCTGCCGGGATCTTCAAGTTCATCTTTTCGAAAACGATCCCCGAGTGCTTCCCTTCCTACGCAAGACGATGAACCGTTGCGCCGCAACGCTGAACGAGCACGGTCACTCTATGACTTACGAAATCCACGCGAAGGACTTTATCCTCGACGCAGCTGCCACGGTCTTCGGCCCCCCCTCGCTCTTCACTGATACGCCGGAGTGGAGAGATTTTTTCGACGGGGTCATAATGAATCCTCCTTACTTCAAGGTCAGCAAAGCGTCCCCGTACGCCAGGGTCATGCAGGATGTGGTCCACGGGCAGCCGAACATTTACGCGTTCTTCCTGGCCGCCGCAGCGCAAATGCTCCGGCCAGGCGGCGAGATGGTTGCCATCACTCCCCGCAGCTTCTGCAACGGACTCTACTTCCGAGGCTTTCGTCGCTGGTTTTTCAACAGGATGGCGCTTGACCGCATTCACCTGTTCGAATCCCGCACCGAAACCTTTCGTGACGTGCTGCAGGAAAGTGTTATCACCGCTTCTCACCGCCTCGGAAGGTCTTCAAGCAGCGTTACTGTCACGACCAGCTGCGGACTTGGTCTCCATTCCGCCAAGTCTACAACCCTGCCCACCTCCACAGTGATCGATGACAGTTGCGGCCATGCAAACATACGGATTCCGGCCAGTGTGGGAGACCAAGCGATTGCCGAAATTGTAGAGTCGTGGCCCCACCGCTTCCCTGAGCTGGGGTTGCGTATTTCTACGGGTCCGGTTGTCATGTTCCGCGCCACTGAGTTCCTTCTGCGGCAACCCAACGGCAAGGACACCGCCCCGCTTTTCTCTGTGTTCAACGTAAAGCCGTTCCGGACGGAATGGCCAGTAATCCACAAGAAGCATCCCACTGGCTTCAAGGTCTGCCCGAATTCCCGGCGGCTTCTCCTGCCGGCACAGAACTACCTCTTGCTGCGGCGGTTCAGTGCGAAGGAGGAGCGCAGGAGGCTTACCGCGAGTTGCTTGCTGGTCTCGGATACTTCCCAGCCGTTCGTCGCGCTGGAGAACCATCTCAACTACGTCTATCACGCCCAACGAGGGCTGACCGCCGATGAAGTCTATGGCCTCGCCGCTCTCTTCAACTCTTCCTTGCTTGATCGGTATTTTCGAACGATCAGCGGGAACACCCAGGTCAATGCGACCGAGATTCGCAGTATGAAGTTCCCCGACCTTTCCGCGGTGGCCGAGATCGGGCGCAAAGTCCGGAACCTTGCATCGCTCGACAGCGATGCCATCGAGCTCATTGTCCTTCGGGAACTCGGCGTCAATAGAGAGACATCAAGCCACTTGCTCAAAGGAACGCTTTTTAGTCAGATCTAAATTCGTGCCCAAAACAAAAGAAGCCGCCAACATTCTCAAATCGCTTGGGCTGCCCAAAGCCCAGCAGAACGAGCGCTCAGCCTTCACGCTTTTGGCTCTGGCCAACCTTGGCCCCCGGGCCCCATGGGCGGCAACAACACGTCCACTGCTCCGGACCGTAGACATCATGGCATTCATGCGGGATCGGTACCGCAAGGACTACAAACCCAACAGCCGCGAGACCATCCGCCGGCAGACTCTCCACCAGTTCGAGCAGGCCCGCATCAGCGACCGAAACCCTGACGACCCGACGCGGCCGACGAACAGCGGGAAGACGGTCTACCGCCTGACCGAGGAGGCTGCCGCCGTTCTTCAAGCCTATGGCACGGCCAGCTTCGACAAGGCTGTTGCGAGTTTCATTGAGCGCTTCGGCTCCCTGCAGGAGGCATATCTCCGCCGTCGCGAGGATATGAAGATTTCCTTGAGGATGGTGGACGGTTCCACAATCTTCCTCTCACCTGGCTCTCATAACCACCTTCAGGTTGCCGTCGTGGAACAATTCGGCCCGCGCTTCGCACCTGGAGCGAACGTCCTTTACGTCGGTGATACTGCATCAAAACACGTCGTTCTCGATGCACATGAGCTGTCCAGGTTAAATATCCCCATCACGCAACATGACAAGCTGCCCGACATTATCCTTTACTGGCCCGAGCATAACTGGCTCTTCCTCGTCGAGGCTGTGACGTTCCCACGGCCCCGTGTCCCCCAAGCGCCACCGCGAGATTGAAACTCTGCTCAAAGATTGCCCGGCCGACCGAGTCTATGTCACCGCGTTCCTCAATCTGAAGGCCTTTCGAAAGTACGCCAGCGATATCGCATGGGAGACCGAAGTCTGGATTGCCGAGACGCCGGAACACATGGTTCATTTCAATGGGCCGAAGTTCCTCGGCCCCTATAAACCTCGCGGGTAGCGTTACAGCAAGTGCGAATTTACCTCTACTTCATCGGAAAAGCGCGCGACGCGCACGCGAACGCGATGGCCGAGGAGTACGTCAAACGGACCGCTCGCTACCTCGCCTGCGAAATGCGCGAGATCAAGCCGCAACGCTTCGACCCGTGGGCCCGGCACCCCGCCGCCTCAAAGATCCTGCTCGACGCCACGGGACGCCCGCTAGACTCCGCCGCGTTTATCGAGCTGGTCCGAAAGGCCGGGACCGAGGCGCGCGACCTGGTCTTCGTGATCGGCGGCGCCGAGGGGCTCCCGGAAGCCTGGAGGACTCGCGCCGATAGACTGCTCTCGCTTTCGCCGATGACGCTCCCCCACGAGCTCGCGCGCGTGATGCTCGCCGAGCAGATCTACCGCGCGGCCACTGCGCTGCGGGGGCACCCATATCCACGGTAGCGCGCGCCGCCTGTGCTACCGTATATCGATGGCGGGCGAGCGCGGGCTACTGATGGTCTTTACCGGCAACGGCAAGGGCAAGACGTCCGCCGCCATGGGTGTAGCGTTGCGCGCCGTCGGCCAGGGCTTTCGAGTCCTGATGATTCAATTCATCAAGGGCTCGTGGCACTATGGAGAGTTGGACAGTTCGCGGATGCTGGGCGGGGCTTTCGAGATCCGGCCCATGGGCCGGGGGTTCGTCAAGGCCGGCGCCGGGAAGCCCGACCCGGAAGATGTCCGCATGGTTGAGGAGGCTTGGAATACGGCGGTGGAAGCGATCAGTTCCGGCCAGTACGGATTGGTGATCCTCGATGAGATCAACTACGCGATCCATTACGGGATGCTCCCGATCAGCCGCGTGACTGACGGCCTGGCGCGCCGGCCTGAGCAGGTGCACGTCATTTGTACCGGGCGGAACGCCGATCCGAAGCTGATCGAAGCGGCCGACTTGGTCAGCGAGATCAAGGAGGTCAAGCACCCGTTCCATCAGGGCGTTTTGGCGCAGCGAGGAATTGATTACTGATGCCCTGGTTTACCAGACAGAAGTCCGCAAGGGAGAAGCCGGGGGAAGGCGAGCGGAAGGTGCGCACCGAGGGCCTCTGGCTGAAGTGTGAGGGCTGCCGCCAGATTATCTGGAAGAAGGCGCTGGAAGACAACCTGCACGTCTGCCCCAAGTGCGGTTACCATTTCCGTGTCAATGCCGCGACGCGCCTGCGCCAGTTGTTCGACGGCGATTGTGTGGTTCACGACAGCGGGCTGGCCTCGAGCGATCCGCTCGAGTTCGTCGATTCGAAGCCGTATTACGAGCGCATCGGCGGCATGCAGCGGTCGCTCGGCCTCAAGGATGCCGTCATCTCGGCTTCCGGCAAGCTGAACGGCCGCGCAGTCAACATCTGCGCGTTGGAACTGAAGTTCATCGGCGGCAGTATGGGCGCGGTGGTGGGTGAAAAAATCACGCGCGCCATCGAGCGGTCGATCGCCCAGCACATGCCGCTGATCATCGTTTCCGCCTCGGGCGGCGCGCGCATGCAGGAAGGTGCAATCAGTCTGGTGCAGATGGCGAAAATCTCGGCGGCCTTGATGTATCTGGACGAATCCGGCGTGCCGTTCATCAGCGTGCTCACGGACCCCACCACAGGCGGCGTCACCGCCAGTTTCGCGATGCTGGGGGACCTGAACGTAGGCGAGCCTGGCGCGCTGATTGGTTTCGCCGGCCCGCGCGTCATCGAACAAACGATCCGCCAGAAGCTGCCCGAAGGCTTTCAGCGCAGCGAGTTCCTCTTGAAGAATGGCATGCTCGACGCCATCGTCAAGCGCCCTGAGCTGAAGGATTACCTCGCGAAATCGTTTGACTTCTTCTGCGGACCCGTTGTGTAGCCGTATTCCATGATTCAACTCTCCGGCGCAGCGAAGCGCTTCGGACCGAAACTCCTGTTCGAAGGTGTCGATTGGCTGGTCACGCCGAACGACCGCATCGGCCTGGTTGGCGCGAACGGCGCCGGTAAGACAACCATACTCAGGATCCTCGCCGGTCTGGAAACGCCCGACGCCGGCGCGGTGGCCTCGCAGCGCGGAATCCGGACCGGCTACCTGCCCCAGGATGGGCTGAGCCTCTCTGGACACACGGTGCTCGCTGAATGCCTGTCGGTGTTTTCGGATTTGCACGCGATTGAGCAGGAGATGGAATCGCTCGCACGCGGCATGGGCGAGCTCGACCCGGCGGGCGCGGAGTATCGCCAGGCCGCCGGCCGTTTTCAACAGCTCGACAGCGAGTTCCACACGCGTGGCGGCTACGCCATCGAGGCACAGGTCGGCACGGTCCTCTCCGGCCTCGGCTTTCGCAAGGAGGACTGGACGCGGCGCACCGGCGAGTTCTCCGGCGGCTGGCAGATGCGCATCGCGCTGGCGAAGCTGCTGCTCGAAAAGCCGAACCTGCTGCTGCTCGATGAGCCGACCAACCACCTCGACCTGGAGGCGCGCAACTGGCTCGAACAGTACCTCGGAGCCTACCCGCACGCGTTCGTCCTGGTGTCTCACGACCGGTTTTTCCTGGATATCACGGTGCGCAAGATCGCTGAAATCTGGAACCGGCGCATTCATTTTTACAGCGGCAATTATGAGCGCTATGTCGAGCAGCGCGACGAGCGGAGGGCGCAACTGGAAGCAGCCTACAAGAACCAGCAGGACCGCATCCGGCAGCTCGAAGCGTTCATCAACCGCTTTCGCTACCAGGCCACCAAGGCCAAGCAGGTGCAGAGCCGGATCAAGGAGCTCGAACGCATCGAGCGGATCGAGATCCCGCCCCGGGAGAAGGCCATCCACTTCTCGTTCCCGCAACCGAAAGCCAGCGGGCGGATCGTCGCCGAGTTCAAAGAGGTCAAGAAAAGTTACGGCGGCCTGCTGGTCTTTGAGGACTTGAACTTTGTCATCGAGCGCGGCGACCGCGTGGCGCTGGCCGGCGCGAACGGCGCGGGCAAATCCACGCTCATTAAGATCCTGGCGGGCAGCGAGCCGGTATCGGCGGGCACGTTCAAGCTCGGCCACAACGTCCAGGCCGATTACTTCGCGCAGGACCAGTACCAAGAACTCGACCCGGATGCGGTGCTCCTCGACGAACTCTCAAGCGCCACGCCATCCACGCCGCTGGTTGAGCTGCGCAACCTGCTGGGATGTTTCCTGTTCTCCGAGAGCGACGTGTTCAAGAAAGTCGGGGTACTCTCGGGCGGCGAGCGCAATCGCTTTGCGCTGGCCCGGCTGCTGCTCAATCCCTCCAACTTCCTGCTGCTCGACGAACCGACCAACCACCTGGACCTGCGCGCCAAGGACGTCCTGCTCGAAGCGCTGCAGGGCTATACCGGGACGGTCGTGTTCGTGTCGCACGACCGGCACTTCATCGACAAGCTGGCGACGCGAGTGTTTGAAGTGGCCGGTCATCGCGTGAACGTGTACCCCGGCAATTACGAGGACTACCTGTGGCGCAAGCAGGCGATCGCGGCGCCAGAGGATGCGGCTCGGCCAGCGGCAACCGTGCCCGAAGCGCCCGATGCAACGCCCGCGGCTCTCGATGCCGGACCGAAGCGCAAGCGCCTCAATCCGATCCGGCTGCGGCAGCTCCAGGAGCAGTGCGAATCGATCGAAGAGGAGATCGTCCGCCTGGAGGCTGAGATCGCAGGCTACGAAGCCGCCCTGGCAAATTTCACGAGCGCGGAAGAAACGATCCGTCTAAACGGGCTGCTCGTGGAACGGCGTCAAGAACTCGAAACGCGGCTCCGCGAGTGGGAAGAAGTGTCCAGCTTGATCGCATCAAATCAATGATGGGTATTCATGGACCTGGCTGCACTCACTTATATGTTTGCAGCAGGTGCAGAGCCCTGGGATTGATCGGTCCCGGGTCGGTACAGGAGTGGAACACCGCACAATAGGTTGGGCGCAAGTCCCCTTCCCCGGCGCAAGCCTCCGCGAATTTCGGCGCGGTGAGACTAACCCTTACGGCAGCCGCGAGCACAGCCACTCCCAGCACCGCGAATATAATCCCGTGGAGGGCGATCACCGCCGCTGACAGCCGCTGGGGGAGGATGCGTTGGATTGCCAGCCTGGCGTACGCAATCAGAAGGGGAATGACGGGTAGCCAGAATCTGGGAGCGCGCCAGGCCCACAAGGAGAGGACCGCGATGTAGCCACAGAGGAACGCTCCTGTTGGCCCAAAATTCTTTCTCTTGAGGAAAAGACCCGCAAAGATCAGTGCAAGAAACAACATCCCCAAGAAAGGGACAATGCCACGCACACTCGCTGGCAGCGTGCCCGACGGCACATTGACCGCTATTTCTCCCAATTCCCTGAGGCGAAACGCCAGGATTCGGAGAACCGCCCCCAATATCCCGTAGCCGCGAATGAGGTTGCTGAACTCTCGCAGAGTCGATGTTTTGGCTACGGTCCATGCAATCCCGATACCAGCTGCAACCACGGAAAATGCGGCTCCGGCCTTCAGCCTATTGGAGGCGCACTTCAGGAACATCTTGGCCTCTGGGTGAAAGATCATCGTCCAGGCCAAAGCTGGAATCAGCGCAACCCCAATCCGCCGCACGGCGATCGATGCCAGCGTCAGTATCCAGCTTGCCAGCATCCAGCAGAGGAACTCTCGTCCGAACCTCGACGCTGACGCATACTCCATCGCGGCGAGGCAGCACATCGCAACGCCGAAGAAGGTAATCTCGGTCACAGGCATCGTGAAATGTCTGATGACGATAAACGAGAGGAGAGATAAGACGCAAACACTCAAGACAGACGGCCTGTCATCGAGGAGCCTCAGTCTCAAAACGCGCGCAGCCGCACCTAGGGCCACAAACAGGAGAATGCCATTCACTCCCACAATGACCCAAGGATGGGCAATCCCCGCTTTAAGAAGGACGGCCAGCAAAGCTGGATATCCGGGTGGGTGCACCGTCGGTTGACCATTATCGAGGAAGCCCCTGCCTTGGGCGGCGGATTCGGCCATCGATAGCAGGATCTCAGCGTCGTAGCTTAATCGCAGGGGCGTGAAGATCTGAGCGAGATAACAAACCGCCAGGAGGAATATGACGCCTTGGTAGAAGCGATACCGTTCGACGCCCGGCTTTGCACTGCCGGGACCAGGGCTGGCCTTCGTGATCGTGGCGCCGCTCCCGCTTGCGCATCCCATGCTTGTCGCCATTCTGCTTCTACGGCTTGCGCCGCTTGAGTGACCGTTATACCAAACTTGCGGCGCTCGAAGCGGCGAGGCAGTGTGCTAGTGTCGTGTATCCGAAGTGCCTTGACCGCTTGCTGACGCGCGCGGCTCGGAACGGAGCCGCGACTGTGAAGGAGCGGTGTAAAGAGACTTCGGAAACAGCACACTAGAGGCAAGCGGCCCGCGCGGTGCCGGCCGCCCGCGTAACGAAAGACAAGCCGCGCTTAGAACTCAAACCGCAGAGCGACCTGGAGGATGCGCGGATCGTAGGTATCCGTGACCTGCCCGAAGGTCGAGCTGTTGATGTTTTGGCTCGGGTTCTGGAACTCCGCGTGGTTGAAGACGTTGAACGCTTCGACGCGGAACTGGCATTTGAGCCGCTCGCCCTTGAGCGGCGTCTCTTTCATGAGCGCGAGATCCAGGTTCACCTGCCCCGGCCCGCGAAACGCGTTGCGTCCCAATGTGCCATAGGTTCGCAGCGACGGATTATTGATATAAACCGAGTCCGCCTCGAGCAAGCCGTTTGTCGTGAAGCTCGCCGGATTGAACCAGTAATTACCGGGGTTGCCGTTGATGGTTTGGTACGAGCGCGGATTGTAGATTGTCACGCCCGAGCCCACCAGGTTCGCGCGCACAATGCTTGCGTCGCCGGCGCCCGAGGGGCCGGCTACATCCGTTGCTGTCGGGAGATCCGCGGTTACATCCATCGGGAACCCCGTGCGCCAGCTCAAGAGCGGAAGAAGGTTCCAGCCTTTGGTCAATCGCTTGGGGCCGCTCGCCCAGGCGCGGTCAAACGGCAGTTCCCATCCGCCGCTCAAGACGAGGTTGTGCCGGATATCCTCGTCGCCGGAAGCGCGGAACTGGCCCCAGTTATAGGCCGGCACCTCGCCGATGTTCCGCTCACGGAAACCTCCGCTCGTGTCGATCTCGTGGCCGTAAGTGTAACTCAGCTTGAAGTCCACACTGCCCAGGTGCTTAATCTCGCCGCTTCGCTTTTCCAGCATGGCCTGCAAGCTATTGTAGTTGCCCGTGCCTACGTTCGTGAATGTATCCAGAAAGCTGAAGTTCTCGATTCCCCCGGCGTTGAACAAGCGTTGCGGCGTTCCCAGAATGAACGGATTCGAATCCACAATTCCCGTCAGCTTGTGCGAGGAGTTCCCTACATAAGCCACCTGCATGATCAGGTCGCGCGCAAGCTCACGCTCCACCGTGAGGTTGTATTGATAGACATAGGGGGTCCGGAGGTGGGGATCGACGAAATAGACGCCATTGCCCCCGAACGGCAAAAAGGGCGTGAAATCGAGGTCCTTGGTCGGCGGCTGCGAGGGGAACGGATTGGTTCTGCCAACCGCGGCATATGGGTTGGTAAACAGGTCGGGCTCGGAAGTGGGATTTGAACTGAGAGGAGAGAAGGGGAAATAGACGGAGGAGAAAAACGGCGCCTGCCCGTTGAACTGGAGGTTGTCTTCCCCCTTCAGGATGTCGTAATAAACCCCGAACCCTCCGCGAATGCTGGTCTTGCTGCCCGGGCTCCAGGCGAAACCGAAGCGCGGAGCGAAGTTGTGGGCGTCCGGAAAATTCGTGCCCCGCGGCGCGCCTGCATCGCCGGGAAACAGCAGTCCCGCCGGGGCGTTCGGGAAGACGGTGGATTGTTGGCCCAAAGCGAGCGAGAAGGTGCGGCCCTGAGTGTCATACTTCGGCACGCTGTATTCATAGCGCAGCCCGAGCGTCAGCACGAAATGCGGGCTGACACGCCACTCGTCCTGAACGAAGAGAGCGAGGTCCTTCGTTCGGACGTTCGTCGGCGCATCGGGGTACTGCGCGAAGTCATACGGCACTCCCAGCAAAAAGTCAGCCAGATCATTGCCCGAACCGATTCCGCCTGGCCCGTAGAAATCGAAGAGACCGTTGCCAATGAAATCGTACACCATGTTGTTCTGGAAAACGGTCACGTTGACGCCGGTTTTGATCGTGTGCCGGCTGTGAATCCAGGTCAGCGAATCGCTGAAGTTGTAAGTATTGCTGACCAGATCAGTGGGGCCTGATATCGGCGCGCCGACCGCCAAGCCGCTGCCAAAGCTCAGCAACGGCGGGCCGGTCGGAAGATCGGGCGTGATGGCCATACCCAGCTCGGCAGGCGTGGGCTCCTTGCCCAGCGGCACTCCTTGCAGCCCGTTGTCCCGTTGCGCGCCGAAGCGAAGCTCGTTAAGCAGCGTGGGCGAGAAGACCTTGGTGTAGGTGACGTTGCCCAGGTAGGTGTGGACATTGCTCGAATACGGCAAACCCGGTGTATTACTGGCGTAGCCGGTGCGGTCGAAAGGCTCAACCATGGGTGCGCGGTGGGCGCCGAGCACCACCGCCAGCCGGTCGTTATCGGTAATGTCCAGATCCACCTTGCCGGTCACCTCGTCGTTGTTTATAGTCTCCGCGCCCTCGGGGAAAATTACGCCCGTAGGCGAGCTCGGAATCAGGCCTGCTTTGATATAGTTCTGCGCGACGCTGTTGATCTTGCTCGGATCGATGATCCCCTGAGCTGCCTTGGCTGAGTCAGGCTGAAAATAGGGGTACTGCTGAAGGAAGCTGACCACGCCCGGATCTGGCGCCCCGGCGTTCGATTTTGAGAAATCGCCATTCAGCTCGGCGGGCGTGTACACAGTCACCGCCGGCGAGGTCAGGATATCGCTCTGGCGCTGCCCCTGGTAGCCAAAGGAAAAGAAAAGTTTGTCGTGGCCGTCGATCACGTGCGGAATTACGATGGGGCCGTTGATGGTTCCACCGAACTGGTTCCGCTTGAGTACCGGGCGGGGCTCCCCTTGCTCGTTGAAGAAAAACCGGTTCGCGTCCATCGCATCGTTGCGCAAGTAATCGTAAGCGGTGCCGTGGATCGCGTTCGTGCCCGATTTGATCACCGCGCTGACGATGCCGCCCGCGTTGCGTCCGAATTCGGCGTTGCCATTGCTCGTAATGACGCGGAACTCTTCCACCATATCCGGGTTGGGATTCAACACCAAGCCATTATTTATGAGATTGTTGTTGACAGTACCGTCCAGCAGATAAGTGATGGAATCAACTCGTCCTCCGGAGATGCTGTATGCGGCGTAACCGGTCGCGGGATTAAAAGGTGTGTTGAGGGTGCCGATGTCGCCATATCGCTGGGGCGTCGCGCCGGGCTGCAAGGCGATGAGGCTCATCGCATTGCGGCCGTTTAAGGGCATGTTGACGATCTCGGTGCTGGTGACCGAGCCGCCCAGGCTCGAGTTCACGGTCTCGATGCCAACACCCGTGGCTTCGACCCTCACCGTCTGGCTGGTTTTGCCGAGTTGCATCCGGACATCGAAGCGCAGCGATTGGTTAATGCGCAGTTCTTCGGGTTCGGTGACAGCGGTGGCGAAGCCCGCCGCTTCGACCGTCACCGAGTAGGGGCCAATAGGCGCTTGCAGAACCTCGTAGCCGCCATCCTGGTCCGTTGTGGTAACGCGGGTCACCTGGGTGGCGGTGTTCGTCACCGTGACCTTAGCGTTGGGAACAGCCGATCCAGAGGGGTCCGTAACGGTCCCGACCACGCGCCCGGTCGCATCCTGGGCAACCAGCGCCCACGGTAAAGCCATCCACAGCCCAAGCACCATCAATAGTTTGGACTTGTCCATCTCTCTCCTCCTCCTCCCCATGCAACACAAATAAATATTTCGGCCCTTTTTCGCCGATGAAGTACTCCCATCGCTACAGAATGCACCTGCCCGAGGTGGGGGTCAATGGAAAAGTGCGGGATGAGTGGCTCGAAGTCCTAAGACGGCTCAGGGCACTCTAGGCAAAGAAAAGACGAATAAGGCGACCGATGAGTGGCCCCAGCGGGCCTTGTAAACGTCTTGATTTCCGCCAAATGGAATCTCATACGCCCTGGGCGCTTGGAGCCTGGAGGAGGCCGCCGGCCCGGCGCAGCAAGCGGGAGTTTTTCAGCAACCTCTTGCAGCGCGCGGCCGATGGGGGTACACTGGGCAAAGAAAAAGCGAAATCGTGGCCGGCCTTCAGGAACAACTCGCCTCACTGCGCCGCAAGATCGCCCGCATCGACCGCAAGTACGCGGCCCTGCCGCCTTTGCCCCCGCCTATGCCGCGGCCCGCACCCGATAGCCGCCCGGCGCGTTACTTCGTCGAGGAGTGGCTGAGCGGCGAGGCCATCGAGACGCCGCATGGCTGCCACTTCGAGACGGAGCGGCTCTATGAGCGCCACCGCAGGCACGGCAGCATGGAGATATCGAGCCTGCTCGAGCTGCCCGAAGACCTGCTGGGCGCGCTCTCCGGCGATGAAATCAAGCCGGCGCCCGTGAGCCGTTGGGCGTTTCTCGACACCGAAACCACGGGACTGGCGGGCGGCTCGGGCACGTACGCGTTTTTGATCGGAGTGGGGCGCGTCTCGCCGGAGGGCTTCCGCGTGCGCCAGTTCTTTATGCGCGATTACGGCGAGGAACGGAGCCTGTTATGGGGCCTCGCGCAGCACCTGGCGCAATTCGACATCCTGGTCACCTATAACGGCAAGACCTACGACCAGCCGCTGCTGGAAACGCGCTACCGCATGGCGCGGGCGCCCACGCCGTTCGATTCACTCGCGCACCTCGACCTGCTCTACGGCGCCCGGCGGCTCTGGAAGCTGCGCCTGGAAAGCTGCCGCCTCATCGATCTCGAAAACCAAGTGCTGGGCGTGGAGCGCGAAGGCGACCTGCCGGGAGAAATGATTCCATACGTCTACTTCGAGTATCTGCGAACGGGGGAAGCGTTCCGGCTGGCGCCGGTATTCCACCATAACGCGATCGACATCCTGACGACCGCGTGCCTCACCGCGATCGTGCCGTTCGCGTTCCGCGAGCCGCATGCGGCGGGGGTTGTGCATGGGACCGACCTGGTTGGCCTGGCGCGCTGGTTCCTGAAATCGGATGAGCTCGAGCGGGCCTGCCAGCTCCTGCACCGCGCGGTGGACCTGGGCCTGCCCGACGGCCTGCTCTTCCGGACGCTTTGGGATACGGCGACGATCGAGAAGAAGCTGGGGCGGGAGACGGCGGCGCTGGCGATCCTGACCGATCTCGCTCAAAGCCGCAACCCCTATCGCGTGGCCGCGCTCGAGGCGCTCGCGAAATACCAGGAGCACCGCCAGCGCAATTACGCGATGGCGCTCGAGACGATTCGCACCGCCCGCGCGGTGGCGGACTCCGAAGAATTGGCGCATCGCCAGGCGCGGCTCGAGCGCAGGCTTACGCGCGTGAAGCCGGGCAGGCCGTTACCAGGCTGACGGCGCTTGGGCCATGCACCTTCGGCGCCGCCGGTCATTGCGGCGCTGTCTCGCTGGAAGTGGTGGAAACGGAGCCGCCCGCTGCCGCATTCGAGCCGATGAGATCGCGCTTGGGTCCCAGACCCAAGGCAATGAGGGAAAGCGAATCCAGTTTCCCGCTCGGCTCGAGCTTCTGATCGCGCTGGAACCGCGTGAGGGCATCGGTTGATTCCGGACCCCAGGTCCCCGTCGCCGGCGCCTGAAGATACCCTTTATCGATCAGCGCCTGCTGGATCTCTTTGTACCGCTCGGGCCTGGGCTTCATCTGGCCCGTGCGCCAGCTCTGGCGCCTTCTCGCGTACCGGCGGCGGCCTTTCCCGGACGAGTGGCCGCGCGTGGCCGCGCGCCCGCTGGCAGCCGCGTTGCTGCGCGCTTTCGCGCCCGGCGCGGAATGCCTTGACGCGCTCGCCGCCGGCTTGGATTTTGATGCCGGGGCGCTCTTGCGGGCAGCGGGTTTGGGGAGTTCTTGCGCAGCGGCGGCGAGCCTGGCGAAACTGAACGGCAGCAGCAGGATTCCCAGCGCGGCGACGTTTCGCAAGCTCAACTCTTCCTCCCACAGGCCGCGGCAAAAGTGTTTCCCGGCCGCTTGGCGGCGCGCGGTCCAGTGCCATCCATTACATCGCATCGAACCGCGACCCTCAGGAGAGGCGGCCTGGCCGCCTCGGCCACGTGCTGCGAATGCGCGCCGGTTTCGAGGCGCGCCGAAGGCAATCCTATCACGGATTCGCAGGCAGGGTGCCGGAGAGAAACTCCGCCTGCCACTCACCCGGCCCTCCACCCTGCCTGCCCCGCCGCACCACGCGGAAGACGACCGGGTCGCCGGGCTTAAGGCCGGCCTGGATGCGCTCGACATCGTCAACCGAGTTCACGTCTTGCCGGTTGATTGAAGTGATGACTTCCTGCGGCTCCAACCCGACATCATCGGCGAATGAGCCGGCGATAACGTTCGTGATCAGCACGCCGCCCTTCCCGCCGAAGCCTATGGCCCGGCGCATGCCCTGGGTCAGGTTCTGGATGTCGAGGCCCAGCTTCACCTGCGCCGATGACTCTCCCCGGCCAGACTCCTCGCGGCGGAAGCGCTGGAAGCGCGGGTCCTTCGCCCAGACCTCGGTTCGCTCGCCGATCTTCACGCGGAAATCCAATTTCTTGCCGCTGCGAAGAACGGTCACGCCGGCTTCGGAACCCACCGGCGTCGCCGCAACGCGGCTGACCAGGTCGTCGCCGTCTTTGACCGGCTGGCCGTTGTAAGCGACGATCACGTCCTCGACCTTGATGCCGGCTTTCTCCGCCGGCGAGCCCGCCTCGACGCTGGTGACAAACACACCGTGCCTGGCGCCGTAAACCTTCAGCGTCTCCGCTTTCTGGTCCGCCGAGAATCCGACGCCCAGGCTGCCTCGCGAGACGCGGCCCGTCTTGATGATCTGGTTGTAAACGCTGACGGCCAGGTTCACCGGCAACGCAAACCCGATGCCCTGGTACCCCCCGCTTTCGGTTGCGATGGCGGTATTGATGCCGATCACCTCGCCCTGGAGGTCGAGCAGAGGCCCGCCGCTGTTGCCCGGGTTGATGGCCGCATCGGTCTGGATGAATTTCTGGAGTTGGTGCTCGGCGCCGCCGATGTCGCGGCCCTTGGCGCTGATGATGCCCGCGGTCACCGTGGCCTCGAGCCCGAACGGAGAGCCAATCGCAACGGCCCAGTCGCCTACCTGCACGCCGTCCGAGTTGCCGATCTTGGCCGGCGCCAGCGGCTTCCCGCTTTCCACTTTGATAACGGCCACGTCGGTTTCCGGATCTGAGCCGATCAGCTTGGCCGTGTACTCGGCCGGGTCGCCGTTGAACTTCACCTGAATGCGGCTGGCGTCCTCAATGACATGGAAGTTCGTAAGAATATAGCCGTGCCGGTCCACGACGATTCCGGAGCCGGTGCCCTGCCGGTGAAACGGGATCTGTGGAACACCGCTGAAAGGATCCTCCCCAAAAAAGCGCCGGAAGAGATCGGCGCCGCCCTGCCCCTCATCCTCGTCTCCCTGGTCCGGCGCCGGCTGCCGCCGCTTGCGGGCCTGCTGCGGCCGCGGCCCGTAAGTGGCGGTGATGTTCACCACCGCGGGTTCGAGCTGCTTGGCTAGTTGCGAGAAGGCGGTAGAAAGCTGGACGGGATTGGGAATCGTGAGCGAGGCGGCATCGGGCGCCACAGCCTGTGTCCTCTCCGCGCGCACGGCGTTGTCGATCAAGGTTCCGATGAGGACCCCGATCGATAACGTGAAAACCAGCAGCGTGATCGAGAGGAGTTTCTGTTGCCACAGTTTTCCTAGAAATCGCATCGATGTTTCTCCGGGGGCAGGTTCTTTCATTATATTGCAGTGCGGGGCCGCGGCGCCCTTCGATGCCTGGATGCCGCGGGCGCGGCATGGAAGTGGGAGAATCCCCGAAGTGCGCGCTATTTGAACCGGTCTGAGCGCAGTTGGTACTTACAGTTGCCGAGCCATTGTGGGGCGGACCCCCAGGTCCGCGGGCGACCCCCCGGTCGCCCCACATGATGTTGGCGGCTTTGGCCGGGTCAGGGGACCCGGCGCGGTCCAGGGGGACCGCCCCACATGATATTGGCACTCGACCAACGGTACTCGCGGGCGTGCCTGACCAATCCCGCCCGCACTGGGTTCTCCTCGATATACCTTTGAATCTTCTCGAATTCCTGCTCATGGCGCACTACGTGGTCATAACTCTCTTCCTGCCAAAAGGGCCTCCCGGTTCGTGCCAAAATTGCATTGGCCCGTCTGGCCGTAATGCCCTTTAACGACTTCGTCAATTTGGGCAAGGCCAAGGCGGGAGTCATCAGCAAATGAACGTGGTTGGGCATGACCACGAAAGCGTGCAAGTCATAATGCCGGAGGGTATGGGCGTTGTAGCAGATGGCTTCTACGACCAAGCCGGCAAGGGCTGGCTGGCGGAGGTAGAACGGGCCCATGCGGGCCTCATCCAGCAGACGGTCCAGTGCGGCAAAGGCCTGCCCGGAGGGGAGCGTACCCCCTGGGAACGTTCGATGCGAGGGCAGACTGCCGTGGAGCCGCCACGTGAGAAAAACCGGCTGTTCCGTGGCGGAGACGTGCGGAAGCCGGCGCCGGTAAAGCACCACGCCGGAATAGTGTCCCGGCTGCTGCGGGATTCTCTAAGGAGCGGGAGCAGAAGCCGGCCTGGGGGGCCGGCGCGGACGCGGGCGTCCGCCCCACCAGAACACCTTATACCAGCAAAAAAAGATCAAAAAAAAGGCCGTGCAACGCACCGCCTGCCATATATTAGGCTGGGGATTCAGCCTAAGCCGGAAAGTAGGGTTTCGATGGCGCCCGCGTCTACCGTAAACACGATTGTTACAGCTATCGGAACCGGCATCTTCACGCCACCTGGTGACCGGCGGGTCATCCACTTAGAGCTTATGCTGGCCCCCCACAAAACCCCTGCACAAGGAGATGAAAACAATGAAACTACTTCGAATCGTGGTTATTTTGACTGCGCTCGCCGCGGCCTTCGCGCCCGCTGCCCTTCGCCAGACCCAACATTCGAGCCACACGACCACCTTCAGCAGGCCGCCCTGGCCCGGCGTGTGAGATGCCGGGGGCGATTCCTTCCGGCCGCGCGATGAAATCAGTGCGAGAGGCGCCGGGCCGCTAAAAGCGCCTCCTGCCAGTCCTCGGCTTGCAAAAAGGATATCCCTGTTTGCGCGTTCGTGCTTTCGGACGATGGCGGCGGGCGAAACGCTCCCTGACGGTCGCGGCTGGGATACGCGGCTCGCGTCGGGTCGCGGAGATCGAGACAAAAGGATTGAGACAAGGAAACTGAGAGAGACAGATTGAGACAAGGAAATTCAGACATCAGACAAAGGAGATAAGAAAATGAAACTACTTCGAATCGTGGTTATTTTGACGGCACTCGCCGCGGCCTTCGCGCCCGCTGCCCTTCGCCAGGCGCAGCATTCGAGCCACACGGTCGCCATCAGCAGGCCGCCCGGCCCCGGTTGGTGAGACGCCGGCGGCGATTCCTCCTGAGCGCGATGACATCAGTGCGAGAGGCGCCGGGCCGCTAAAAGCGCCTCCTGCCAATCTTCGGCGTCCAAGAGGATTCTCCGGTTGGCGCGCTCGTGCTTTCGGACGATGGCGGCGATCTCTTCGGGCGTCTTTTCCGGCTGCGGAACCCAGACCTCGCCTTTTCGCGTGAGCTTGACGCTCCAAAGGATCGAGCAGGCGATCGACCCGCCGAGAACTGCGAAGTTGGCCACGGCGCCGCTCCAACGAGTCTGCGGGAGTGTATACATCGCCACGCCCACGGCATCGCAGAGGAAAATGAGGGAGAGAATCCTGACGTGCCAGCGGACATTTTCCCGGATCTCAACGCGAAACAGCCGGAAGAACCAAACGCTGAATTGCAGAAACACGAGGCAAGCCAGATCGAAATGCCGCGTCAACAGCTGCATGGGGAACCAGCCAGCGATTCCCTCGCTCACGAAACCGGCCGTGCTTGCGACCACCGCAATCGAAGTCAGCGCGAAAACCGCTGCAACCAAAGCTCCTGGCCATAGGAAGCGGCGGCAATGGCGCGCCTGAAGGATGTACGCCTCCAGAGCGACCCCGGCGCCGAGAGCGAGTGTTGCCGCCTGGGATGCCGCCCAAGCGGCCAGATACGCTTTCATGCCGTGCGCAAAATAAACGTGCATCCCCCAGATGCTATCCGCAGCGCTGAACGCGAGCCAGACCGTCAGCAAAAAATAGGCGCCGGCGAGCCGCTTCCAAAAGAGCGAGCCCAGGCACACCAGCAACGTGGCGATGGCCAGAAACCAGAGCGTGAGTACGGTGTAATGGACGATCACTATGCGACACCCGATTCGACAAATGCCAGCACGCCGACCAAGCGCCTTCTCCTGAAGTCAGCGAGCCTGGTCCCGAAAGGCGCAAGCAAACAAATTACAGCGAGCGAGCCATAGCCGCGCGCGGTGGATTTCGCGAGCGGCCACAAGCCGCGCCAATCTCCCGCCACTTCCTCGGCGTGGCGCTGGAACGTCGCTCCCATGTCGGCAATCAGATGCCGGATATGACGCCACGGGTTCTCGGTCAGATACCGCAGATGCTCGTCAACCAGAGCAGGCTCTCCGCCAAAGAGGTCCTCGAGATCCTCCTCGACCTCGAGGTCCTTCTTCTGGACCTCAACGCGGCCGGCGCTCTCGTCGCCTTCGAGCTGGATTAAGGCCTCGACAAACTGGATGAGATTATGCCGCACCTTTTTCGCGTAATCCATTTGGGGATCGCAGGCCTTCAGGGCCTCAAGAATCTCCTTCATTGCATTTCTCCTTGGGCGCCGCGAGTTCAAGAATTAACCGCATAGTGGCTTCAAGCGGCCCGACGACCGCTTCCTTGTGGAAAGCGAGAACCTGGTCCAGCAAGTCGTGCAATTCGCGGCTCCGTTCCTCTTTTATACCAGAAAACGCAAGCGTTTCAGCCTTTCTAATGTGTTTTTCCTCGGCCTCCGCATCCGTACTATGCGTACCGGGGTATGGATCGGTACGTACCAGAGCGCGAAGATCGGGGAACTCATCCAGAAAGGCGTCCAGGAACTCCCTGGCCAAGTCCTCCTCGCCCGCGACGCGGGCGAGTGCGGCAAGCCTGGGCAGAGCCTCCGCGGGCGGCCCAAATTTCTCATAGCGATAAATCGTTTGTTTGTCGTCATAGCCGAGTTGCTCGGCCATTTTGGGCTGGCTGCACTGGGGCAGGCCCTCTCTTAACTTCAAAACCGCGCCGCCAAGCTGTCTTTTTCGCTCATTGGTCATGGTTACACCCTGAAGATGGAGCGATTCTCAGTTTATACACGAAATTGTCTATTGACTCCTGTCTACGGTCGCCATAAAATCACCATATGCAGCACGGCGCGAATCAAAGTGCTGGCGCGTGAACTTCGGTGAACATCATTGATCCAGCCTATCACGCTGAGCAGGGATCAGGTAGGGGAAATCTTCCAGCGCTTTCGCGGAAGCCAGCAGGCGCTGGCCAAGGAAATGGGCGTGACCCGGTCTGCCGTTTCCAACTGGCTCCACGGCAGACCGTCGCGGCGGATCGAAAGATCGGCGCAAGCGAAAGCGCTCGAGCTATTGGAGTCGTGCGCAGATGCCACGAAGCTGTGCCTGCCATGCCCGCTGCGCCCGATGTGCGAGGAGCTGGCCCCAAAGAAGGCGCGGCGGGCCAAGCGAGGCCGCAAATGAGCGCCTCACGTGACACGCTCCAGCGGTTCGGGCACTGCTCGGTGAGCCGCGCGCTCACGTCCGCGATTTGGCGCACGAGGTTTGTCACGGCCGCGGTCCGGTGCAGAGGGTCTGTCACTCTCGCAGCCGCTTTGGGGGGGCCGTTGGCTTCTTTTTTCCTCCGCTCTCAGGTGGCCACCGGTGGCGCGAATGGACGCGGTGGGCGATGCAGGCGCCCGCAAGGGTCCACCGGTTGCCACCTAACAGCGGATTCGCCGGCGCGGATGGCCGGCAGAGACTGGCTGAAGTTTTCGGTGCGCGCAGCCAAGGAATGCGATGAACCGATGGCGGCCGGGAAAGACCGGTGCTCCTGCCCTGGACGCCACCGTGCCGTCCCACGGCGGCCCGGAACGGATCGCCGGGGCAGGCCACTGAAGAACCGCATGGATCTACGGAAGGGGTTACCCCGCGTCCAGCAGGGTGCTGAAAAGCTCACGCACAGAGTTAAGATCTGTGCCGCGTAAGGCTGCCACCCGTCGTGGTGGTACAGGCATCTAGCCTGCCTGCTTCGCAGTTGAAGGCCGGTGCGAAGCGAGTTTTTCAGCAGCCTCCTGGACGCGGGGAAGTCTTGACCCTCCTCCGCTAGTGTCCTGAGTTGCAAATTCACAACATAAGTCCTGGTGGGGCGGACGCCCTCGTCCGCGCCGGACCCCTGGCCCGGCTCTCCGCAAAACTCATTTGAGCCCATCAAACAGGGCCGACGAGGGCGTCGGCCGCGGGACAGGGGTCCCGCCCCACAACCGCAACTTCCTCCATGAACTTCTAACTCAGGAGACTAGAAGTATGCCCGAGGCGATGCCTGCCTTGTCCGCAGGGGGGGCTTCCACGACAATTCACGCGGCCGTCATCACGCCGTAACCTCGGCCGGCTATCGTTTCTCTATGCCGGACACGAAAAGCGTCACAACGGTTCTGGTGGCGAGTCCGCATGAAGAGGACCACGCCGAATTGCAACGCATTTTGAGCGATGCCGGTTGGCGGATCTGCGGCGCCCGCTCGCTCGAACAAGCTTGGCGGCTGCTGCACGAGACCGGCATCGATATCGTCATCACGGAATGCGAGTTCGCGGACGGCCTGAGCTGGAAGGATCTCCTGGAGGAGATCGAAAACATGCACGGCTCCGAGCCGGTGATCGTGGTGTCGCGGCACGCCGACGGCCGCCTGTGGGCCGAGGTTCTGAATCGCGGCGGTTACGACCTGCTTCTAAAACCCTTCGATGCCGCCGACGTGCTCCGCGTCACCGCCATGGCGGCGCGCCGGTCCGCCGAGACTGCTGTGTCCGCGGTGGCGTGATCGAGACCGCTCCCTTACGGTCGCGGCTCGGTTCCATCCGTGCTATATTCATTCGTGGTTGCCCAGTGCGGCAACCCTCACCACGCGCGAGGAATGTACGGGAAGGCGGTAAAAAGCCGCCACTGCCCCGCAACTGTGAGCGACTGTAGCTGGCTGCGCCGGTCACTGCCGTAAGGCGGGAAGGCCGGGCCACCCAATCCGGGTAAAGCCGCGTCGCGAGTCAGGAGACCGGTTCCTCGTCGATGAGCAATCGTTCCGAGGGGGAACGTCTCATGCAACACGCCAGTTCGCTTCTTCTCATTCACTCTCTTGTTTTCGCACTCGGGATGGCGTGCGGCGCCGATGGCGTCGTCGTCGATCCTTCCGGCCGGCCCGTTCCGGGCGCCCGGGTCGAGTGCGCGGGAAAATCCACCACCACCAGCCCGGACGGGCGGTTTCAACTGCCCGGGGTTGCGCGCTGCGACGCGCGGATTTCGGCGCCTGGATTTGAAACCGTAGCCAGGGAACTCGTCCCGGGGACGCCGGCGCGCGTCGAGCTGCCCGTCGCCGGCCTCAGCGAGCGCATCGTGGTTTCGGCCACGCGCCGGGAAACGAATGCCGAAGAAAGCGGCGTCGCGGCCACCATCGTTACCGCTGGCGAGATGGAGCTTCGCCAATCGCCAGATCTTGCCGACTTGTTGCGCGAAATCCCCGGCCTCGACGTGGTGCGGTCCGGCCGGCCCGGCAGCGTGACGAGCCTCTTCACCCGCGGCGGGCAGAGCACCGCGACGCTGCTGCTGGTGGACGGCGTCCCGGTGAACGACCCCGGCGGCGAACTGAACCTGGCCGGGGTCGCGTCGAATTCGCTCGACCGGATCGAAGTGGTCCGCGGCCCCGAAAGCGCGCTGTTCGGCGCGGAGGCCGCTTCCGGCGTGATCCAGCTTTTCACGGCGCGCGGCGACCCTGAGAGCACGGTCCCGCACGGCTCGGTTTCCTACGACCGCGGCAGCTTCCAGACAGACCACTATTCCGGCAATCTCGCGGGCGGCTGGGGAGGGCGCTTCGATTACGCGCTCGGCGCCGATCAGTTCCACACCGCAGGCGAATACCCGAATGATTACTTCCGCGACACCAGCGGGACGGTCAACCTCGGCGTGCGGCTGGCGTCATCCACCGAATTACGCGGCATTTTTCGCACGTTCGATACCCTGATCGGCGTGCCGAACGAGGTTGGCTTCGGGATTTACGATTTGGATGCGAACGAATCCACGCGCGACTCGCTGGCCTCGGTGCGTCTGGACGACGTGCGCGGCCGGAACTTTGTCCAGCGCATCTCGTTTGGATACCACCGCTCGGACGATGTGTACGCCGATAGCCAAGTGCCGCCCCAAGGGCCCTACAACATCGCCGCGCTCGTGCGCGACGTTCCCGGGCCGCCGCCGCGGATTTATCTGGAGGGTGTGGTCGCGCCTTCCACGGTTGCGCCACCGGGCCTTCAGCTTGCCACGGACACGGCGTACCTGTTCCCGTCCGCCCCGTCGCTCACCCTCAGCTCGCGCAAGGATTTCGATTACCAGGGCACGCTGACGCACCACGGCGGCGCGACGGTCTTCGGCTATGAGTACGAGCGCCAGGACGCAGACGTGACCGGCAGCGGCGTCAGCCGCGACAACCACGGCGTGTTCCTCCACGAGCAGGAGGCGATCGCAAACCGGCTGTTCCTCTCCGGCGGGATGCGCCTCGAGCACAACAGCGCGTTTGGCACGGTGCTCACGCCCCGGGGCGCGGCCAGTTATCTGCTCACGGGAGGGCACGGGCCGCTTTCCTCAACCTACCTGCGGTTCAGCGCCGGCCTGGGGATCACCGATCCGAGCCTGCTCGAGAACTTCGCGCGGAATCCCTATTACGCCGGCAACCCGGCGCTGCGGCCCGAAAAGACCACCAGCTACGAAGCAGGCCTCGCGCAGGAATGGCTCTCGCGCCGGCTGCGCACGGAGGTTTCTGTGTTCGACGATTCCTTTAAGAACCTGATCGAGTTCGTTTCCCTGCCCTACCCCGCGCCCGGCACCTGGCAGAATGTGGATCGGAGCCGCGCGCGCGGCCTGGAGTTTTCGGCCGAGGCCAAGCCGCGCTCCTACCTGGCGCTCGCAGGAAATTACACTAAGATGTGGACGCGCGTCATCCGCTCGAACGCGCCGGACGATTTGTTCACCGGCGTTGGGCAAGAGCTTCTGCGCCGGCCGGGCAATTCGGGCACGGTTTCGGTAGCGCTGACGCCGCGGCGCTGGGCGTTCGAGACGGGCGCGGTGTTTGTGGGCGAGCGGCAGGATATCGATTACGTGTTCGGCGTCAACCGGAACCGCGGCTACCAGACCGTGTACGCGGCGGGTTCCTTCCGCATGACGAAAAACGTCGTTCCGTTCCTGAGGATCGAGAACGCGCTGAACAGCCGGTATTCGGAGGTGCTGGGCTATCCGGCGCTGAGCCGGAACGTGCATGGGGGCTTACGCGTGGAATGGTGAGCCTTATCCTGGCGGCGCTCGCGCTCCAGGCGGCGGCTTTCTCGGCCGGGCCGCAGCGCATCGTATCGACCTCGCCCAGCATCACAGAGATGCTTTATGCGCTTGGGCTGGGCGATCGGGTCGTGGGCGTCACAACGTATTGTCATTACCCGCCGGAAGCGGCGAAAAAACCGAAGATCGGAAACTATCTGAACCCGAGCCTGGAAGCGATCGTGGCGCTTAGGCCGGACCTAGTGATCGCCGAAGTCAGCGGCGTTCGCCAGCCGGAGCGGCTGCCCGCGCTCAAGCTCAACGTCCTTCAGATTGACGACGGGACCATCGCCGGCATTCACGATTCGATCGAACGCATCGGCGCCGCGACGGGCGTTCCCGGCCGGGCGGCCGAATTGACCGCACGGATCCGGCGAGCCCTCGAGGAGATTCGCGCGCGCACGGCCCGCCTGCCGCGACGCCGCGCCGTCTTCATTGTCGGCCGGACGCCGGGGCGGCTGGAGGGACTCGTCGCCGCCGGCAAAGGCTCGTATCTCGATGAAGTGATGCGCATCGCCGGCGGCGCCAACATCTTCGGCGACACGGTTGCGCCGTATTCGAAAGTGACACTCGAGGAATTGCTGGCGCGAGATCCGGAAGTGGTTGTCGATATGGGCGAGATGTCGCAGACTACAGGCGTCACCGCGGATGAGAAACGCGCGGTGGCGGCGCTCTGGCAGCGGTATCCGGCGCTGGCGGCGGTGAAGCAGCACCGCGTGTTCGCGGTGGCATCGGACATCTTTGTCGTGCCCGGGCCGCGCGTGGTCGATGCCGCGCGCGAGTTCGCCAGGATGTTCCACCCGGAGGCGGCCTTCTGAGCGCGCTATTCACGTTGCGCGATGCGGGCATGTCCTATAACGGCGCGCCGGTGCTGCGCGGCGTCACGATCGAGTTCGCCGCATCGGAGTGCATTGCGATCGTCGGCCCGAACGGCGCCGGTAAATCGACGCTGCTCGGGATCATGGCCGGCCTGCGGGAGCGCTACTCCGGAAGCTGCCAGTACGCGGGCACGGAAGTGAGCCGTTGGAAACGCCGGCCGTTTGCGCGCGAGGTCTGCTTCCTTCCGCAGAGCCTGCGGGTGGAATTTCCGTTCACGGCCGAGCAGGTCGTCCTCATGGGCCGCACGCCGCATTGCGACGGCCTGTTCGAGGCCCCGGACGACTGGGACGCCGTGGAGCGCGCGATGGCAACCACCGACACGCTCGCGTTCCGCGCGCGCGATTTCCGGTCGCTGAGCGGCGGCGAGCGCCAGCGCGTGATTCTGGCCTCGGCGCTTGCGCAGCGGCCGAAGGCCCTGCTGCTCGATGAGCCGACGACCTTCCTTGACCTCAAGCACCAGGTCGCGATCTATCGCCTCTTGCGGGATTTGAGCCGCCAGGGGCTACTCGTTGTTGCCGTCACGCACGATCTCAATCTGGCCGCGAGTTTCGCCGGGCGCATCGTTGTACTCGATCGGGGCAGCGTGGCAGCCGATGCCGCGCCGGTCGAGGTGCTCGCGCCGGGGCTCATCCGGGAGGTCTTCGGCGTCGAATCCGAGATCCGGCCGGGACCTTCGGGCAAACCTTGGATCCTGTATGGCGGGTAGCGCGCAGATCCTCGCCGATGCGGAGCGCAAGCCGCTGCGCGACCGGCGGCGCTTTTGGCTGGCGGCCGGGGTGTCGCTCGGCGTCGCAGCCGCGGCCCTGCTCTCAGCGCCGCTGATCGGTTCGACCCATATCAGTTACGCGCGCGCGTTCGCCGGACTCTCGCCCGACCATGAAATCCTTTTCTACACGCGGCTGCCCAGGGTATTGCTCGCGCTGGTTGCGGGCGGCGCGCTGGCCGTGGCCGGCGTCTTGTTCCAGGCGCTATTGCGCGATGCGCTCGCGACGCCTTATACCTTGGGCGTCTCGAGCGGCGCGGCGCTGGGCGCGGTGATTGCGATTTGCGCCGGCTGGCGCGAGGTGGCGCACTTTCCGGCGGTCTGGGCCTGCGCTTTCACGGGTGCGGCCGTGGTGCTCCTGCTCGTCGTGGGCATCGCTTCGGAAGGCCGCCGCATGTCTTCCTTCACGCTACTGTTGGCGGGCATCTCGATCAACACGATCTGCCTGGCCTCGATCCTGTTCATGCAGTACATCGCCAACTTCGGGCAGACGTTCGCGATCGTGCGCTGGATGATGGGCGGCATCGACCCGGTCGAGTACTCGACACTGGCCTGGTTTACGGCCGCGCTGCTGCCGGCGGCCGGCTACATTTTCCTGAGGTCGCGCGACTGGAACCTGCTCGCGGTGGGCGAGGATTGGGCGGCCGCGCGCGGCGTCTCGACCTCGCGCCTTATCTTCACCGGGTATCTGGCCGGGTCGTTCATCGCGGGCACGGTGACGGCGCTTACGGGGCCAATCGCTTTCGTCGGCCTGATCGTGCCTCATGCGATCCGGATCAGGCTCGGCGCGGACCACCGGTTGCTCATCCCCTGTTCCTTCCTGCTCGGCGGCGCGTTTTTGGCGATCTGCGACACGGTCGCGCGGACCGCCCTCGCGCCCACCGAGGTGCCCGTCGGAGTCGTTACCGCGCTCCTGGGCGGACCGTTTTTCATCTGGCTGCTGAGGTCGAAGCGACGGAGCCTGTGGCTGTGAGCACTTGTCCCCCGGCTATCGCGCACCCTAAGATGGAAACTTGACCAATCGGCTCGTCATTGAAAATCTGAGGTTCCGGATCGTCCGCACGGTCTTGAGCATCGTCGCGATCGCGATCGAAGTCACGATGATCCTCACGATCGTCGGGCTCAGCGAGGGGATGCTGGCCGATGCACAGCGCCGCGCGAGCGGGATCGGCGCCGACATCGTCGTCCGTCCACCGGGCACTTCCGTCATCGCACTCAGCTCCGCGCCGATGCCCCAAAAAATGGTCCAGTTCATCGAGTCGCAACCGCACGTGACCATGGCTGTGGGCTCGATGAATCACCCCATTGGCGGCATCACGGTGGCGACAGGCATCGATCTGGAAAAGTTCCGCCAGATGAGCGGCGGATTCCATTACCTTCACGGCGGCCCGCCGCGCGAGCCCAACGAGATCATCGTTGATCGATACTATGCCCGGCAGAACAATCTGAAAGCCGGCTCCCCGTTGAAGCTGATGAACCACGACTGGCAGGTGAGCGGAATCTTCGAGGAAGGCAAGCTCGCCCGCATCGTGCTGCCGCTCGGCGTCATGCAGGCCCTGACCGGCAACACGGGCAAGATCAGCCAGGTCTTCGTCAAGGTAGACAGTCCCGCCAACATCGAGGCCGTCATCAATGAGTTGAAATCGAAGCTGCGCGACTACCCCATCTATTCGATGCAGGAATTCATCTCGCTCTTCTCGGTGAACAACATTCCCGGCCTGAGAGCGTTCATCTGGGTCATCATCCTCCTCTCGATCGTGGTCGGATTTATGGTGGTGTTCCTCTCCATGTACACGGCGGTGCTGGAGCGGACACGCGAGATCGGCGTGTTGAAGGCCCTGGGCGC
This sequence comes from Bryobacterales bacterium, assembly GCA_963835855.1. Taxonomy (GTDB): domain Bacteria; phylum Acidobacteriota; class Terriglobia; order Bryobacterales; family Bryobacteraceae; genus CAWIHA01. The sequence continues at coordinate 66,797 of CAWIHA010000023.1, forward strand.
ATCCCCCGCGTATGTGCTGGGCATCCTGATTCGCGAAACCTTGATACTCGCGGTGCTGGGCTCGATCCTCGGCGTGATCTTCTCCTACGGCACCCGCTGGCTCATCATGACCCTGGTGCCGGCATCGCTGGCGCAGATCATCGTCCCGGAGTGGTGGCCGATTTCCGGTGGAATCGCGCTCGCCGGCGCGCTGCTGGGCGCGGCCTATCCCGGATGGCGCGCCGCGCAGCAGGATCCGATCGAGGCGCTAGCCTATGAGTAGTCCGATCATCCAGGTCCGCGGCCTGCGAAAGATCTACCGGGTCGGCGACGTGGACGTGCACGCGCTCCGGGGGGTGAACCTGAGCGTTGCGCGAGGCGAATTCCTGTGCGTGGTGGGTCCTTCGGGCTCTGGCAAATCAACGCTCTTCTATATTCTGGGCGGCCTGACGCCGGCAACCTCCGGCCAGGTGCTGATCGACGGCTGCGATCTTTCGGCCATCTCCGACGCAGAGCGCACCGCGATGCGGAAGCAGATGGTCGGCTTCGTGTTCCAGAAGTACAACCTACTGCCGACGCTCAGCGCCGCCGACAACATCGCCATTGCGCGGCACATCGCAGGCAGAAACCAGACCGAGGATCGCGAGTTCCAGCAAGTGCTCGAGCTGCTTGGCATCGGGCACCGTCTGAAGCACAAGCCGCGCGCGCTTTCGGGCGGCGAGCAGCAACGCGTCGCGATCGCCCGCGCCATCGTGAATCACCCCGCGATTCTGCTCGCGGACGAACCTACCGGGAACCTGGATTCGCAGAACTCAGAGACGGTGCTAAGCATTTTGCGCGACCTGAACGAGCGGCTCGGGCAGACGATCCTCCTGATCACGCACGATGCGCATGTAGCCTCTTACGGCCACCGCACGGTGCACATGCTGGACGGCCACATCGTCGAGCCCTAACCCGGCGGGCCGCACAACGGCAATCGGCCGCACATCACCGGCACAACGAGAGGATCACAGCGCCGTTCCGGGGCGAGGCCGCGACTCAGCCGAGCTCGACCAACTCGTGCTCCAAGTGGGCGAGCGCTTCGCTCAGCATTTGGCGGTAGCGGGTATTGCTGGTCTTCTCGAGGTCATGCAGCACGCGCGACCTGGAAAGTAAAAGGCTCTCCTTTCTTCGGAGCACTGCAATCTGCTCCGGAGTCAGGCGCTCGCGGCCGCCAAATTCCTCCGTGGCCTCAGCCGTCTCCATCTGCGACTCCACGGCCTTACTATTCCAACCTCTGGCCATCCCTTTTATGATCGCTCTTTCCGCCCCCCAGCGGGGGGCGCATGGTAAACCCCGCGCAGCAGCCGCACCCGCAACGCGGCTCAGAGGGGATTCTCGGCGGTGAGAAATCGCCCGATGGGCTCGACGCCCCGGCCGGCTCTCGTGTTAGGCTTTCGTTCTAATGCCCCACATCGATTTTGATCTTTCCGCCGAAGCGCGCGCGGAGATGATCGAGCACGGACTCAACCCAGATTTCCCCCCGGGAGTCGACCAGCAGATTGCCGCGATCGAGACCGCTAGCACACCCACTCCGAACGAGGCGGTGCGCGACCTGCGGCGCCTCTTGTGGTCATCGATCGATAACGACAGCTCCCGCGATTTCGATCAAATCGAGGCCGCTGAGCGCGCCGGCGACAACATTCGCGTTCTGATCGGGATCGCCGACGTTGACACCGATGTCCGAATCGGTTCCCCCATCGATCAGCACGCGGCCGGGCAGACCACCACTGTGTACGCAATTGTGGAGACCTTTTGGATGCTCCCGGAGCGGCTGTCGACGGCCCTGACGTCGTTGGTCGAGAACGCCGACAAACTGGCGGTGGTGGTGGATATGGCCGTGGCTAGCGATGGCTCGATCTCGTCGCCCAGCATTTACCGCGCGCTGGTGCGCAACCGCGCCCAACTGACCTACAACGCCGTGGGGCCCTGGCTCGAAGGGACAGGCCCCGCCCCGCCGAAGGTTGCGGCGTCGGCCGATCTCGCGGCGCAACTCAAGCTGCAAGACTGCGCGGCGCAAGCGCTTCGAAAGAACCGCGAGCGGCTGGGGGCGCTGCACTTCGACCGCGTCGAGGCCGAGGTGGTGATTTCCAACGGCCGCGTTCACGGGATTACGGCCCGTCAAAAGAACCGCGCCAGCGAACTGATCGAAGATTTCATGATTGCGGCCAACGAGGTGATGGCGCGCACGTTGATGACCGCCGGCGTCACTTCGATCCGGCGTGTGGTGAAAACGCCGGAGCGCTGGGGGCGCATCGTCGAGCTTGCCGCCGGGCTCGGCGAAGCGCTGCCTGCACAGCCCGACTCCGCGGCCCTCAACGCTTTCCTTCTCAAGCGAAAGGCTGCCGATGCCGTGCATTATGCCGACCTGTCGCTCGCCGTAATCAAGCTGATGGGTCCCGGCGAGTACGTCGTCGCGCGCCCGGGCGATCCGGATCAGGGGCACTTTGCGCTCGCCGCGCACGATTACACGCACTCGACTGCGCCGAACCGCCGGTTTGCCGATCTCGTAACCCAACGGCTAATCAAGGCGGTGCTGGGCGGGCAGCCAGCGCCGTATTCGGACAGCCAACTGGCATCCACCGCTCAGGACTGCACGCTCAAGGAGGATGCCGCGCGCAAGGTCGAGCGTGCGATGCAAAAACGAATCGCCGCGGCGGCGGTCGAAGACCGTATCGGGGAAGTGTTCGCAGCCGTCGTGACCGGTGTTACGGCGAAGGGCGTTTTTGTGCGCGTTCTGGATCCACCGGTCGAAGGCCGCCTGATGCGAGGCGAGCGCGGCCTGGATGTGGGCGATCAGCTTCGAGTCACGCTGCTGGGCGCGGATCCGTGGCGCGGCTACATCGATTTTGGACGCTAGAGGCCGCGCTTCCGCCTGGCTTCATGGACCAGTGCGTGTGAGTAGGCACGGAGTTAGGTGTGTCTTCCATCAGAAATGTGCGGCGATTTCTGGCGGCCTTATAAGGAAGTGCAGGGCGGATCCGGAATCCGCCCCGCGTTTCATCCTAAACCATCGTCTAAGCTACTGCACTGGCATAACGCCGAAGTATCCCGCCGGCAGACACGCATTCGTGCTCGTGTTAAGAAGTTCAGTCGTGTTGACCGGTAGGTTGCCGGGAGGGTTGTTGATGATCGGCGTCAAGTTGCAGGTGGATGGCGTGTCCACGCAATTCACCGGAGACGTCCAGATGTCCTCGCAGGCCGACAGGGCGGATTCGGGATTGTTGGCCCCGCTCTGCATCCACAAGTCAATTTCGTAGACTCCATCCAGCAATTCACCGTTGCAGCCCAATCCCTGTTCTGGCACGCCGCCCGGTCCGTCATCGGTGCATTCGTCCTCCATGATGTAATACTTCTCGGTCAAGGGGACGTAAATAATGTCGCCCGGTGACCATGTCACATAAGCCGCGAAAGTGATGGGGTCTTGATAGGTCCCGGTTCCGCCGGCCTGACTGTGGATTATCGGATACGCGATCTGCGCCGACGGAGGTGTGTTATCCGCATAGCCGTAGAAGGTGATATACACCTGTGAGGGAAGGCCGCTGACCGGCGTGGCCGTGGGCGTCGCAGTCCGGGTGGCAGTCGGCGTCGCAGTCCGGGTGGCAGTCGGCGTCGCGGTCCTGGTGGCGGTCCGCGTTGCGGTCCGGGTGGCAGTCGGCGTTGCGGTCCGGGTGGCGGTCTTGGTTGCGGTTCTGGTTGCCGTCGGCGTTGGCGACCTGGTCGCCGTTGGCGTTTGGGTGGCCGTCCTTGTAGCCGTCATGGTGGCGGTCGGAGTCGGGCCACTGCCGCCGCATATACCCACAAGTTGCCATCCTGCAGGCCAATCTATGGGGTCCCAGTTCGGTGCGGCGTAATTGTTGGCTTGAAGGCATTTGTATTCGGAGCCCTGATATGTGACGAGTTCGCCTACGGTGTAGTTGCCGCCGGCGGCCCAAGCTGTCACGCCCGAGCAATTGACCGTGGATTGTGCCATGGCGGCCAGGGATTGCAGGAGCAGGACAAGGCCGAGTACACTCAACGCGAGCAAGGGTTTTCTTTCTTTCATCGTTGACCTCACAATGGTGGTCCTTTAGGGGAGAGGATGGCAGTCTCCCGTGCGTACCGCAAACGAGCGGCACAAGGAGCACACAGCTTTACTGTAACGTTTCAATAATACGAAAAACGAAGAGTGCTGGCAAGGGTTCCCCTCAGGTGACATCCCTGGAGGCGGTGAAGCCAAGATGGAAATCTTGGCTCGCACCGATATGAGCTCCTCAGCATCATTGTGATTTCAGGCGGCGACAATCCACCGCAGGCGCAGCGGCCGGCCGGTCCTACATCTCCCGGCGGTTTTCAAAGGATTTCATGAGGGTGACCTCGTCGGCGAACTCGAGGTCGCTGCCCACTGGAATGCCCATCGCGATGCGCGTGACCTTGAGACCGAGCGGCTTCAGAACCCTGGAAAGATAGGCGGCTGTGGCCTCGCCTTCGAGGTTGGGGTTCGTTGCCAGGATGATCTCTTTCACGCCGCCCGGCGCGAGGCGTTCGAGTAGGCTCTTGATGCGGAGTTGATCCGGGCCGACCCCTTTGAGCGGCGAGATGGCGCCGTGCAGCACGTGGTACAGGCCGCTGAACTGCCGCGCGGTTTCGATGGCGACGATGTTGTGGGGTTCTTCAACGACGCAGATGACGGAGGCGTCGCGGCCCGGATCGCGGCAGAAGGGGCACAGCTCGGAGTCGCTGATGTTATTGCAGAGGCGGCACAGGCCCAGGCGGTCCTTCACATCAAGCATCGCCTGCGCGAGCTGCTCGGCGTCCTCGCGCGGCGCACGTAGCACATGGAAGGCGAGCCTCTGCGCCGACTTCTGCCCGATGCCCGGCAGGCGCTTGAATTCCTGGATGAGGCGGGCGAGCGGTTCGGCGAAATCCGGCATCAGTCTCCCGTAACCGCGATCGGTAACAAATACATGGGGCAGTACGCTAGAGCAGTCCCGGCGGCAGGCCGAGCCCGCCCAGCATACCGCTCATCTTCTGGTGCGTCTCCTCGTCGACCTTTTTGGCGGCTTCGTTGAACGCGGCCATCATCATATCTTGCAGCATCTCGATATCGCCGGCCACTTCGGGGTCGATTGTCACGCCGAGCACGTTCTTCTGGCCGTCCATCTTGACCGTAACCATGCCGCCGCCGGCCGAAGCCTCGACGCGGATCTGCGCGACCTCCTCCTGCAGCTTCTGCTGCATCTGCTGGGCCTGCTTCATCATGCTCTGCATGTTTCCGGGCATTTTCATATGAGCGCTCCTAAGGGCACGGATCGCCGCCTATCCGTGCACCTTACCACAAACCGCGCGGACGCTACAGCCGGCCTCATCCATCTGGGAAGCGGGCTCGGAGCTGCTGCTAACGAGGCTCCAGATCGCACTTCCACCCGTTATGAGACTGGTTCTATTCCTTCAGGTTGCGCACAACACGGACCTCGGCGTCGGGAAACATCTCCTGGAACCGCTGGACCTCGGGATGCGCAAACGCGCGCCGGGCCGCCTCGTTTTCAGCGGCCGGCGGAACGGCGGGCTGCAACTCGGCGCTGGCGCCTTCGCTCACTGTCACCGTAACCTTCCACTGGCCGGCGTTCAGGTGCTGGATGGCTTTGTTGAGATCGGAGGGGCGCATCAGCATAGAGAACTTTGCCGGAGTGATGAAGCGCAGTTCGCGGCCGGATTCGATGATCTCGGAGTGCTCGACTGCGTCCGCCGTAAACGCCATGCCGAGATCGCGCAGTGCGTCAACCAGCCGCTGCTTGAGACCGCCGGCCTCCGTTGGGCGCGCCGACGCGCTGGCGCCAGCCGCTTCGGAAATGCTTACCGCGCGAGCCCCGCCGCCGGCTGGGCGCGATTGGCTTTCGGGCGGCGAGGGTGCGCCGGGAGGAGTAGGCGTGCCGCGCCCGCTCAGGCTCGCCAGCGCCTCTTCAATTGGCACCAATCGCCCGGCCTCGACCAGCCGTATGAGGCCGAGTTCAAGGTGCAACCGCGGCTGCAAAGAGAATTGCAGATCGCGGAAAAGGTCGAGCGTGAGCTGGAGGTAACGCGTCAGGTCCTCTTCTGAAAATGCGGCGGCGATTTCGGCCAGGCGCGCGCGCTCCCCGCCGGACCCCGCGAGCAGGCGGTGATTTCCGCCCGCGATCTTCGATACGAGCAGGTTGCGAAAATATCGCGCCAGCTCGCGAACGAAATGCTGCAAGTAATGGCCGTTCCGCACCAGCTCGTCAACGATCTCGAGCATGCGCGGCGAGTTTGACTCCCGAAGCGCATCCGTCACCTGACTCAGCGCATCGAGCGAGAATGCGCCGAGCAGGTTGCGGACCGCCGAGGCGTCGAGCGTGGCGCCGCAGCAGGCAATCGCCTGGTCCAGAGCGGAGAGCGAATCCCGTATACTGCCTTCGCCCGCCTGCGCGAGCACCGCGAGCGTTTCCGCATCGGCTTCGATGCCTTCCTGCCGGCAGATCCATTCCAGGCGCGCAACGATTTCGTCGAATTCGATCGACCGGAAGCTGAAATGCTGGCACCGCGAGGCGATCGTGGCCGGGATTTTATGCGCCTCGGTGGTGCAAAGCACGAAGACCACCCATTCGGGCGGCTCTTCGAGCGTCTTCAGGAGCGCGTTGAAAGCTTCACTCGTGATCTGGTGCGCTTCGTCGATGATGAAGATCTTGTAGCGGTCGCGCGCCGGCCGGTAACGCACATTTTCGCGCAGCTCGCGCATTTCGTTGATGCCGCGGTTTGAGGCGGCGTCGATCTCGATGACGTCGACCGCGTTGCCGGCTGCGATTTCCATACAGCTCGCGCAAACTCCGCAGGGCGTGGCCCCCGGACCCTGGATGCAGTTGAGGCAACGCGCCAGGATCCGTGCGACGGTCGTTTTTCCCGTGCCGCGCTGGCCCGAAAAGATGTAGCCGTGCGCGATGCGGTTCTGCGCGATGGCGTTTTCCAGGGTCGTGCGGACGTGTGCCTGGTTGACCAGCTCGGAAAAACTTTGCGGCCGATATTTCCTGGCAATGACTTGATACATAGAGGCGGGCCGGAGGTCCTCTCGGCTACCAGGCCCCAGGGTGTCCGCGGCACACGAGCCGCACTGCTACCGTTGCTTCCTTCCGGACCTGGCGGGGTTCGCAGCCGCTCATTGCACGGAGCCCGGAGCCTGGCAAGCCTTTATCGTAACACGCGAAGAAAGTGATCACTAGCTGGCGCGGACCCACTGGGGCGGGCTCCCGGGCGCTTTGGCGGGCGCGGAATGACGGCGCAAAAGAATGCCCAGCAAAAACAAGCCGAGTGTGAACTTGACCGCGTCGGCTATTGAGTAGGCGATGTGGAGACTCCAGAAGCGGTCCCAGTCCGGAGAGGGCTGGCCGGGAGGAATGAAGTCGATCAGGCGGCCGAGGAGAGAGATCTGCGGCGTCAGGTACCAATGCATGATCGCAACGGTCAGCAACATGAAAGAGCATAGGAGAACAGCCAGCCGGGCGCGCGCGCTTCTTGAAGCCAGCGCTGCCAGCATCGCCGCGCCGAGGCCAAGCTGCGTCCATTCCCAGGTCTCAAAGCACCAGCGATTCAGCTCGCCAGCTTCGTAGCGCAGAAGGGCGCGGACCGCGGCAGGTCCGAGCGCGTGGATATCTTTGGCAGCGGCGGCAGTTGGCGCACTCAGCAACTGGTCCGCCGCCCGGAAGTTGTGTGTAGCGACGAGAACCATGAAAACACTGCCGCCCAGCCAAGCACCGAGCAGAAATGAGGCAAATCGGCGGGGATGCATATTATCCATGCGATTCTATCGCAGCCGCCGGCTGCCGCGCAGGGCAGATCGGCCAAGGCCCTGAGGCGACAACAACGACGGGGTGGAAGCGCTGTGGATCATGCCGCCGAACGGCGCTCTCTTCTGAGGTCCATCGTAAGCGAACGATGCGGCAAGGGAGGTCCGGGATGCCGCGACGCGGTGGCATCCCTGGCGAATATGTGGGGATAAGTCTTGCCCAAGTGGATTAATCGTACGAATCGCAGCCAGTCACTCACCAAAGAGTCACTAACTCCACAGTTTTATAAGTAGCTTCCTTCCGTAACGTTGACAGCTTTTCCACAGAACTAACTCCCAGGCCCCCTTTACGCTCAGGCCGAGAGGCGCCTCATAGGGCGCTTCCAGGAGAGAAAACTATGGATCCCAATGATGATTCCCCCCCGTCCCGGTTTCCGTTCTGACGCACCCTTAAGGAGTTGCTCTACGCACGGACGCAATCGCCTGTAATCAAATGAAAAGGCGAAACATATAAACTCAGAGATGGCGGCCTGATTCCCCGCAGGGGGAAAACCGGCGGACCACCCGCTGATCATTTTGGGGCGATGCCTGTCGCCACCCGTTGGCGCAAAAGGGTTGATCCGGGTACCGGCCGTACTAACCCTGAAATTGACGCCAAAAAGATAGGATTTACAATCAAGAATTCTGGTATGATTCTCTGGCGGTACTCCGGGATGGGGTACCTCCAGGGAACGCCAGCCCCCACGCTCCCCTCAAAAAGGCGCTTTCCAAAAATGCAAACCAAGGCTATTTTGGTTTGTCTACTTCTCCCATTGGTATGCGGTCAATGGCCGCTGCCGCCTTTCGCTCTCGATTCCCCAAGCAGTACGGTTTCTCCGCAAGCCGGCAATGTATCCGCGGTGCGGAGCGATTCCCGGCTGCGGGGATTGCAGGCGCTGTTCGATAAAGGCCAGGCGCTGCGCCTGGCCGGCCGTTGCCTCGAAGCGGGCGAAGTCTATTTGGAAACCTATCGCCAGGCAAAAGCGCAGGGTGAATTTCGCCTGGCCCTGCGATCGCTGAGTAATGCCGGCATCTGCTGGGACGAAACGCTTCAGTATGGGCGGGCGATCGGCGCATATCTCGAGGCCAGATCTCTTGCCAAGGCGATCGGCGACCGGGAAGATGCTGGCGTCATCGCCGTCAATCTGTCCACGGTTTATTTCGAAATGGGCGAGATGAATGGCGCCGAGCAAACGGTCAAGCAAGGATTGGACGATCTGCATGCCGCCGAGCAAACGGCCAAGCCAGGATTGGACGATATCAAGCAGTTTCCGCAACGGGAATGTCGCGCCGGGCTCATGCAGCAAATGGTGAAGGTGTATGCGCGGCGAGGCGATCTGAGCGCAGCGGTGCCGCTGGCTCACCAAGCGATCGACGAGGCCGACCGGCAGGGCGACACAGCGCTCCAAGCGCTGGGGTGGCACATCCTCGGTTACGAGCTCTTACGCAACGGCCGGCTCGAGACCGCCGAGCACGCGCTCTTCCAGGCGTTTCGGCTCGGCAAGCTGGGGCGCGACCCTGACCTCGGCCGCACCTATTTGACGCTGGCAGTGCTGCGGCTCGCGCAAGGCGACTCGAAATCGGCCTCCCGATTGATCGCTCCGGCCGTCGCGGCGGCGCGGCTGAATCCGGACGATTCGCTGACTTGGGACACGTTCTATGTTCGCGGGAAGGTCCGGATGGCCCAAGGGAAAATCCCCCAGGCCGTTGCTGATTTCCGCAGGATGCTGGGTTTTCTGCGGCGGCTCCGCATGGATGCCGGGCCGGCGGATGTCACACGAGTGAGCATGGATGCCGACCTGGACCAGCCCTACTCCACATTCATCCAGGCGGCCGCGCGGCTCTACTTTGCTACCGGCAGGCCATCCCTCGCCCGCGAGGCGTTCGAGGTGTGCGAAGAGAATCGGGCGGCCAGCTTGCGGGCGCTGTTCATGGACGCACGGAATCGGCAGAGCGCGCTGCCGCCGCAATATGGCGAGGAACTGGGGCGTTTGCGCGCGGCGGAAGCCTCGCTGGCTCGGGACCGCTCGGAGCGGGCGCGCTTAGAGATCGGCCGGTTGCGCAACAATCTTACCGAGATGGAAGCGAAGGCCGGCCTCGATTTCGAGTGGCGCTACCAACAGGGTCCGGGCGTGGACGGCCTGCTCGAGCGCGTTCGCCGGACGCTTTCCAAAGATGAGGCGCTGTTGAGCTTCCATTTGGCGCGGCCGGAATCCTACCTGTGGGCAGTGACGCACGAAGGTTTTGAAATGCGGCGCCTCGCCGGCGCGGCTGAGATCGCGGCCGCCGCCCGCCGCTTTGCGGAAGAGGTCAAAAACGGAACACCTGCGGCCGCCCGGAGCGGCCGGGAACTGTACGGCAGATTGTTCGGGAGCCTGAGCCGGCGCGTGCTCGCAAAACAGCATTGGTTGATGGCGCTTGACGGCGAGCTCTTTGAACTGCCCTTTGCGGCGCTCGTCGTAGACGAGAACGCAGGGCGGCCCACTTTCCTCATCGAGCGTCATTCGCTCGAGATCGTTCCAAGCGCGCACTTGCTCGCTGCCGCGCCGCAGGTGCGTTCCTGGCGCTCCCGCCGATTCATCGGAATTGGCGATGCCGTCTATAACACCGCCGATCCACGCTGGCATGGGCCGCGGGATTCCAGGCCGATGCGCCTTCCCAGACTGGTGGCAAGCGCGCGAGAAATCCACTCGTGTGCGCAAGCCTGGGGGCCGGACGCGCTTTTGCTCGAGGGAACGGCGGTTTCCAGAACGGCGGTAGCGTGTGCGCTCCAGCGCGAGCCGGCGGTCCTTCACTTTGCCACGCACATCATTCCCTCCGGGCAGGCTCCGGGGCAGGGACTGATTGCGCTGGGGCTGGAACCGGGTGGCGCGCCGGACTTCCTGGATGCCTTCGAGATCGCCACTTGGCGCGTGAATCTTGGGTTGGTCGTTTTGAGCGGCTGCAGCTCGGGGGTGGCGGATGCCTTGCCTGGCGCGGGGCTGATGGGACTGACTAGGTCCTGGCTGGCCGCCGGCGCCCAGGCTGTTGCCGCAAGCCTTTGGCCGACGCCGGACGATACCGGCGAACTGTTCCGATCCTTTTATCGTCACTTGCGTGAGAGCGCTGAACAGGCCGAATCCGGCATAGGCCGCGGATTGGCCCCCGCGAAGGCCCTCGAGCGCGCACAACTGGATATGCTGCGCTCGGGCGCCTGGCGCTCTCTTCCAAAGTATTGGGCCGCTTATTTTCTGGTTGGGAAGGAGTGAGGCATGCATGGCGAAGCAAGGCTGCACGAAAGAGCAGGCGCAAAGCCAGGACCTGCCCAGTGCTTGAATCCACCCGTGGTAGTCGAGGAACCGGCGGGCTCGCGCGAGGACGGACGCCCGTCCAGTGGCACGAACTGGACGGAGCTGGTCCGGCGCATTCATGCCGGCGATCCCGGCGGCATGGAGCAGCTCTACGCTCTCTTTTCTCGAGGGATCCGTTATTATCTTTGCCGCCAATTGGGGCCGCAAGAGCTGGATGACAAGGTCCACGACACGTTTGTGATCGTTGTCCAGGCCATCCGCCGGGGGGAGTTGCGGTCGCCGGAGCGATTGATGGGCTTCGTCCGGACGGTGGTCAGGCGGCAGGTGGCCGCATTCATCGATAACGCGGTGCAGACTCGCAAAGAATACACCGATCTCGAAAGCGGGTTCGCCGTTTCCGACCGGCGGAACAACCCCGAGGAAAACGCGATCGCGCGGCAGCGCCGGGAAATCATGACGAAGGTGTTGGCGAGCGTTTCGCGGCGCGATCGCGAGATCCTGACCCGTTTTTACTTGCTCGGCGAGAGCCAAGACAAGATCTGCCTGGAGATGCACCTGACAGAAACGCAATTCCGGCTGCTCAAATCGCGCGCTAAGGCGCGCTTCGGCGAGCTCGGGAAGCGAAGAATCGAACCGCGCCCTTTTGCGTCACTTTGTTTGAGGGCGCGGATCGCCTAGTGTAGTGCGGCGCACGGAACGTACACTTTGGCGAATCCAGTGGCCGGCTCCCCTGAGCCGCTGCCTTGCCCCCTGGCCGGGGCTTGGCCGGGTCGAATCCAGTGGGGCGGCTCCCCGAGCCGCTGCCCTGCCCCCTGGCCGGGCTTGGCCGGGTCAGGGGACCCGGCGCGGTCCAGGGGGACCGCCCCACATCTGTAGCACGGAAGGAAGAATGGGGTTATCTTGGGTGTAATGACGCTCGATCGTCACGCCGCTGACGCAACGCTGGAACAGTATTCGTTGGGAATGCTTTCCGAAAGGGAAGCGGCGGAGGTCGAAGAACATGTCCTGATCTGCCCGTCATGCCAGGAACGGCTAGCCGAAACGGATGCTTACGTGGATGCGATGAGGCAGGCCGCGCTCAAGCTCGGGACCGCGGCGCCGCCGGTCTGGCGCCATCGTCTCGATGCGATAGCAAGATTGGCCTTACGGCCGCTGCCATTAGCCGCAGCAGTTGCCGGAATTGCCGCGATCTTGTGGCTGGGCGGAAGTCTGCGGCTTACCAGAGCGCCAGCGCTGCCGCCGGTTTCCGTATTTCTGGCCGCGACGCGCGGAGGCGAGGCCATACCGGTTTCCCGCGCGCCATCCGGCCGCGCGCTCTCGCTCAAGCTGGATACCGCCGGCCTGCCACAGGTTCCGGCGTGCCACGTCGAAATCGTGAATGCCAGGGGCCGGGCGGTTTTCCAGTCGCCTGCCCGCGCAGCCAGCGGCACGCTCACCGTCGAAGCACCAGCGCTCGGTGGGGGAAGCTACTGGGTCCGGCTCTACGATCCGCAAATGATCCTGCTGCGGGAGTTCGGGCTGGAAGTCGAGTAGCCCGTTCCGCGCAACCCGCGCCGGCGGAAGCACCGGAAACCTCACTTGGCGGCGCCCTCCCCGGCGTGGTAGGCTGTCTGGCTGATGTTCACCGAAGTTCACAATCCCAATCGCTTCACCCCCAAGGCATAATAACGATGACAGATGACCGGAAAAAACAGCTTGCTACCGCGGTTCTGAAGTTAAGGCTGCGGCTCGATCCCCCATGCACTCAGCCGAAACTGGCCGAATACTTGGGCTATGAAGACAAGCAGACGATCTACCGCTATGAAAAACATGGGCCGCCCGCCGAGGCCTTGCCCAGACTTGCCATATTCGCCCGCAGCGCGGGCGAGGATGGCGCGGCCGCGGAGTTCCTGGACGCCTTTCTGGACGAGTTCCCCGGCCTTCGGGCGCTAATCCGCAGCGACCCGTCCTTCAGTACCCCCAGTACGGAGGCCCCGTCCGGGGACAAACACCTTAGAAAAGCGGAAAAGCCCCCGTTTTCTGGTATAAAGGATAAACGGAGCCGCGAATTGCACGAACTTCTGGACCAGATTCTGGCCCTCCATATGGAATCGGTCGCCGGACCGGTGGAAGCCACGATGCGGGCGCTTCTTGACCTCGCGGCGCGCAAGGAGAAATGAAATGAAAGAGATTCTTGATTTATTAAAGGGCTATGATCCGAAGTCGGCGGAAGCGAAAGAGCTGCACCGTCATCTCATCTACATGGTGGAAGGCTTTATTGCGGTCGCGGAAGAAAGCGCCGCCCGCCTTTCCGCGGCTGCGGAGGGTATCAATGCCGGAGAGCCCCTTCTGGTTGACGAGCATCTGCGGTATCTGACCGAGAATGCGTGGCGTCATATCCGCCTGCTGGAACTCGATGCGCGGGAAGCGTTCAAAAGGAGGCGGCGCGCGGTGGCTCTATCCGGCAATTGGGGCGATTATGGAGCGCTCGCCGCATCGGCGCTGCGCGCCTATGGGTCGCTCGCCGTGCTCGGCGTTCTCGCGCTCCCGCCGCTCGCCTCGAGGTGGCCGAGCGCCAGGAGAAGGCGCCTCATCGGCGTGCTGGTATTTGTCGAATCGTGATTCACTATTCCGTACTCGCGCTGTGGTACTTGGCAACCGCCGCGTGTATGGTGTGCCTGGGCTCGCTGCTGTGGAAGCGGCTCGCCCGGACGTACGTCCTTTTTTCGTTCTGGGTCGCGCTTCAGCTGCTCGTGAGCCTCTGGCTGATGAGCGTTTATTTCCGCGGCGGCGGCGACGCGTATGCGGCGGCATGGCAGACAGCCCACACGCTGGAGATGTTATTGCAAGTGGGCGTCATCATCGAGGCATATATACTTCAGGCCCGGCATTGCCGCCGCTTTTTGCTGGCAGGCGCCATTGTGGCCGCGTTCTTCGCGGCCGTCTCGGCGCTGCTGGTGGCCAGCATGGCGGGATTCGCCAGCAAGAGCTTGGAGGAGTCCGACGCTGTGGTTTTGGCAAGCCGGCACGTCGATCTGCTCTCCTTTTTGTTCCTGCGCTTTTCGGTTTGGTTCTTCAAGTTCTCGGGCGTGGAAATCCGGCCTAACACCAGGCGGCACGTGACCATCCTCTCGATCACGACTTTCGGTGGCGCCGTTACGTACGCAATGTATCACGCCGGACCGCACTGGATGCAGATCCTGGCGCAGTTTGTCAACCTCGGCCTGTGCTCCGCGTGTTACATTCTCTGGTCCGTCAAGCTGACCAGGGCTGGAGAAGTTTGGGAGGCGCCGCCGCGGATGACGGCGGAGGAATATGCCGCGGAAATCCGCGCCTGCGAGCAAATCGAAAAAGGCGTCCTGGCCGGAACGCGGGAAATGCGGGAGGCGCTTGCAACCACGCGGCGCCTCCCCGGCTGATACCGAGCCGCGCGCGTCAGCAAGCGGTAAACGAACCGCTCCCTCACGGTCGCGGCTCGGCAATGACGGTCGCGGCTCGGTTCCGAATCATTTCGAGCCGCGCGCGTGAGCAAGCGGCAAGCGAACCGCTCCCTCACGGTCGCGGCTCGGCAATGAGGGTCGCGGCGCGGCTCCGTTTCGGGCCGCGCGGCGCCTTTCCACCTGAGAGATTAAGGATGCACCTGGGCAGGGGTGTGAGAGGTGGCTGAAATCAGAAAGGGCTTGTGTATCGGGTCGGGGATACATGAGACCGGTGCGTGGCCGGTGGATGCCGCTGAAGCGGCCTGGCTCGCGGGCGCTGCGATTGGAAATGGCGCCAGGGCCGCGCTTCCACCCAGGGATGGATTCAACTGCATGTGCGGCAGGGCAACGGCTGCGGCGAGCGTAAGCAGAATCATAGAAACTTGAAATAGTCTCATTGGGTTAATCTCCTTGTTTGGGTGATTTGCGGGGGTGCTCCCCGGCTCAGTATAGGACTGGCAGCGCGGCGCCGCACGGCGTTTTTGGGGTGGGCTGCGCGACATGGAGGGGAGAGAATCCCCGAAGGGCGCACCGTTGGAGCCGGTCTGGGTGCAGTGCAGGTGGTACTTACAGTTGCCGATCCATGGTGGGGCAGACTGGCGGCGTGGTCCGCAGCTTTACGCGGCCTTGTGCACCTTGCCGCTACGGAGGCAGGACGTGCAGACGCAGATCCGTTTCGCGGCTCCGTTCACGATGGCCCGGACGCGTTGCAGGTTCACGTTCCACCGCCGGGCCGTCACGTTGTGCGCGTGACTGATCCGGTGCCCGAACTGCGGACCCTTGCCACAAATCTCACAAACTCTTGCCATCCGAGGAGTTCTCCTTGATTGGGTAGGAACTTGGATTGTAACAGGGCTCGCTTGGGCGCCGCAAGCGAACCGCATGCAAGTGTCCAGCCTCGACAAATCGGGCCGCCACTCCGAGCGCACGAGGGCCGGCGGGAAGAGGCCGGCCACGAGACGAAGAGGTTACGGCCCCGCCACCGGCGCGGGGATGTGCGGCTCACACATCCCTTCCCAAGGCGCGGACCCCAGCGTCTTATCACTGCGCTGATACACCAGCCACACGGGTTTGTTCTGGCCAGTTGCCAGCGTGACGATCGTGACTCCCGTGCGGCAGTAGCGCGCCTTCTCGATGCGGGCGGCGGAGGGATCGCCGAAAGCACTCTTCGGCCCCCAGTCCTCCATGAAACTGTCGAAGGGGTAATCGCGGCAGGGCTGCGCGCATCCCCACAGACGGTAGGCGGCCTGGTAGTCGTGCTTGCGGAGGTCCTCGAGAAACTCTCTGACCTCGCGCTTGGCGGGGTAAGTGCGCAAGCTGAAATAGAGGACCAGCGCGATCACCACGACGGCTGCGCCGCCAACCACAATGCGGCGCATGATCCTGGCGCGCCGCTCGTCCTCGACCCCGTACCCTTCAAGATAACCGGCCATGGCTCAGCCGCCCCCGCTACTTCCCGGGGTAAGTTTTGTCGAATTCGGCTGTGGCTTCGCTGGTCAGGTCGAGCGCCGTCTTGTAGTAGAGCGTGCTCGAGGTGTCCACCACAATGTCCAAGCCGTGCTCCTCAGCGAGCTTTCTCACGATGGCCTGCATGCGCTGGCCGTTCCTGGCAAGGACGTCGCTCCGCTCGGCATCGGCCTCTTCTTGGATGTCCTGGCTCATCCGCTGCAGTTCGCGCTGCTTACGCTGCGCCTGGGCGTTCAGGTCCGATGCCGCCATCGGCGACAGCTTACCCTGTCCCGCCTGGAGCTTCTGCTGCAGATCCTCCAACTCTTTGCGGACCTTCTCCATCTCGGCCTGGCGCGGCTTGAACTTGGCCTCGAGCTCGGCGGAAACCCGCTTGATCTCAGCCGTGTTGAGAATTGCAAGCTGCATGTTGATGACGCCAACTTTCGTTTGTGCGGCCGCCGTTCCGGCAAGGACAGCCGCGGAAGCGGCGATCAGCATAAAGCGCATAGAGGTATTTGGAAGCATTTCAAAGAGATCCTTTTTGGGAAAATGCAATCTCAGAGTAACACAGGGCCGCGGCACATCGATGCACGGGGACCCCCGCCACGTGCGGTTGTGGCCGATCGCTGGCGCGGCTCCGCCGGCCGGTTCACTTCCTGAGTACGCCGAGGATCTCGTCCTCGCGAACAATCAGGTATTCGTCGCCTTCAATCCGGATTTCGGAGCCTGAGTACTTTCCGAACAGGATGCGGTCGCCGACCTTCACGTCGATCGGAGCCCGCTCGCCAGTCTCGAGCAGCTTGCCGTTTCCGACCCCCATCACTTCCCCTTGCTGCGGCTTCTCCTTGGCGGTATCGGGAATGATAATGCCGCCGACTTTTGCCTCCGATTCCTCGAGGCGCTTCACCAGGACATGATCGTGCAGCGGGCGAACCTTCATGAATCCCTCCCGGAGCCTATTATAGTAATCTTCGGAATTCTTGGAATGGGCCACCCTCCAACGGCATCGTTCCCCGGGCGGCAAGGAAGCGGGAGGTACACCAGAAGCCCAGCAGCCGTTGAACGGCGTCAACAGGTCAATCCAGTGAAAGCAGCACGCGTGCTATATTCACCCCGAGAGCACGGGAGTGCGCGCGCCGACGGCAGCTTCCACAGATTTAGTCCGCCGGCCGCTGGTGGGGCGCGCATTTAGCGCCGAACCGCAACGTCAGGAAGCGGTCGCGACGGGATAGCCGGTCTATGAGGAGGATCATTTGCCGAAGATTCGCGTGGCGGTGGTGGGCGCGGGAGAGTTCGGCCGGAACCACATGCGCGTGATCCGGCAATTGCCGGACGCCGAGCTGGTCGCGGTGGCCAACGTCGATCGCGAGCGCGCGGAGGATGCGGCGGCGCGCTTCGAATGCGCCGCGCTCGAGGCTGGCGATCTTGCGGGCAAGGCGGACGCGGCTATCGTTGCCGTGCCTACGAGGGCGCACGCCGAAGTGGGCTGCGCGCTGCTCGAGCAAGGCATCGACGTGCTGGTCGAAAAGCCGATTGCACCCGACCTGGCCTCCGCCCGGCGGCTGATCGAGGCCGCCCGCGCCGGCTCGCGCATCCTCCAGGCCGGTCATCTGGAGCGCTTCAATCCGGCCGTCGCCGCACTGCGCCACATCGCCACGCTGCCGCTGTTCTTTGAAGTGCACCGGCTGAGCGTCTTCACGCCGCGAAGCCTGGACGTGGACGTAGTGCTCGATCTCATGATTCACGACCTCGACATCGTCCTCAGCCTGGTCAAGGCCGCGCCGGAGGAAATCCGCGCCGCTGGCATCTCGGTTCTGTCCGCTAAAGTGGACATCGCCAACGTGCGCCTGGCGTTCCCATCCGGCTCGATCGCCAATCTGACCGCAAGCCGCGTCTCGACCGAGCGCGTTCGTAAGTTGCGGCTCTTCCAGCCCCGCCAGTACATTTCGCTCGACTACTCGCGCCAGGAGGCGGCCGTGTCCGAGGCCGGTGAAGACCGGCAGATCGCATTCCACATGCTGCCGGTGGAGAAGGCCGAGCCGCTGCGGCTCGAGCTCGAGTCGTTCGTGCGATCGGTGAAAACGCGCGCCCAGCCGCTGGTCACGGGGGAGGACGGCTGCCGCGCCCTCGAAGTCGCCCTCGCCATTCTTGATAAAATCGAAGAGCATTCCCGCCGGGTCGCACAATCCATAGCGGCATGGAAGCGGTAGCAGCCGCAACGCCGGTGTGCCGGCTCGATGAGTGAACCGGCGGGCCGGGATTCGAATGGAAGCGTTGGTGCGCCCTCTGAGCGCTAGGGATGCGGAGCCCCGCCTGCTTATCGAGTGGTCTCCGCCGGCGCGCATGCCATCCTGGGCCGGCTCGCTCGTGTTCCATGCGCTGGGGCTGGCCGTCCTGCTCTCGGCGCCGCGCGTACTCATCGAGCCGCGGCCATTTCCTCAGGCGCCAGTCCTTACGCCGTTGGTGGCGCCTCCGCGCGAGCTGACACAGACGAAGCCCAACCGGGGAGAAGTCGGCCACGAGTTCTCGCTCGAGAACCTGGTCCCGCACCCGCGCATCCAAGCTCCTGCGGGCCTGCCACCGATGGTGCGAAAGCCCCCGGCGCCGCTTCCGGAACCGCCCAAAATCGAGGCGGCGCCGCCGCTAGCGGCCGAAGCTCCTCCACTCGGCTCGCCAGCCGCGCCGCAGGCGCCACCCCCTCCAATCCAGACCGGGGAGAAGCCGAAGCTGGCCTTTGAAGTCCCTGGCGCGGCAAGCGGCCCGGCGAAGCCGCGCGGCCTCGGCCCTCCCGCAATTGCGCCGCCCAGCAGGTCGATTATGGAAGCAGTGCGGGGGGCCATTCATCAGGGCGGCAGGTTGGTGGTCGGCGATACCGATCTGGAGGGCGCCGGCGGCCCCGGCCCGGGGTTGAACGTGGCGCCAGCGCCGGGCAAAGCGGCCAGTGCGCTGGAGATGGTCAGCGATCCCATGGGCGTCGATTTCAGGCCGTACCTTATTCGTATTCTCGCCGCCGTGAAGCGCAATTGGCTGGCGGTCGTTCCGGAGAGCGCGCGCCTGGGCCGTGCGGGCCGGGTTCAGCTCCAGTTGATCATCAACCGCGATGGCCGCGTTCCGAAGCTCGTGATCGCGCTGCCATCTGGCACCGATGCGTTCGACCGGGCGGCGGTGGCCGGCATCAGCTCTTCCCTTCCCTTCCCGCCCCTGCCGGATGAGTTCCGCGGCAACGAAATTCGCTTGCAATTCACGTTTCTATACAATGTGAAATGAGCGCCGTGGGCATCGGATTCCGCCGTGCCGGCGCCGATAGCGCCGTGCACCCGCGTTGTGCTAATCTTTGTGGGGATCGGCCACAATCCCTTCGCTAATCAGACTTCCGGAACGCTACCGTTTTCAAGGAAAACAGGCAGCCTGAAACTGCCGGACACGGCCATGTGCAAGGAGTATCGGAAGATTCAGAATGAACGTTCGCTCCCTGTTTAGCTTATTCTCCTCGGACTTGGCGATCGACTTGGGCACCGCCAACACGCTGGTCTACGCCAAGGGAAAAGGGATCGTGCTGAACGAGCCCTCCATCGTTGCGATCAATAAAAACACCGGTGAAGTGGAGGCCGTCGGCAAAGAAGCGAAGGAAATGCTGGGCCGCACTCCCGGCAATATCGTCTCGATCCGCCCGATGAAGGACGGCGTCATCGCCGACTTCAAAGTGACCGAGCGCATGCTGAACTACTTCATCCAGAAAGCGCACGGCCGGAAGATGCTCGTTCATCCGCGGATTGTGATCGGTGTGCCGTGCGAGATCACTCAGGTAGAGAAGCGCGCGGTGGTGGACTCGGCGTATCGCGCAAAGGCCAGCGAGGTGCACCTGGTCGAGCAGGCCATGGTCGCGGCCATCGGAGCGGGCCTCCCCATCACCGAGCCCTGCGGCAACATGATCGTCGATATCGGCGGCGGCACGACGGACGTTGCGGTCATCTCGCTGTCCGGCATCGTCTACTCGCGCTCGGTTCGCGTCGCCGGCAATGAGATGGACGACGCGATCATGCAGTATCTGAAACGCAAGTACAACCTGCTGGTCGGCGAGCGCACGGCCGAGCAGATCAAGATCCAGATCGGCTCGGCCTACCCGCTCGATAAGCCCCTGACAATGGAGATCAAAGGCCGTAATCTGATCGAGGGCGTGCCGAAGACCATCACCATCGACGACAGCGAGGTGCGCGAGGCGCTATCGGAGTGCGTGGCGACCATCATGAACGCCATCCGCGTGGCGCTAGAGCGCACGCCGCCCGAGCTTAGCGCCGATATCAGCGACCGCGGCATCGTGCTGACCGGCGGTGGCGCGTTGCTCAAGAACCTCGACCGGCGCATTCGTGAAGAAACCGGGTTACCCGTCTCGATCGCGGAGGACCCGCTGGCTTCGGTCGTACTGGGCACGGGCAAGATGCTTACGGATTTCAAACTGCTGCGGAAGATCTCGCTCGAATAGACTGATGCTGGCGCCGTTCCCAGTGGCTGCGCCAATCGAGTGCGGTGCGATGCCTCGGGCAAAGGTTGGGCTCGCGGCTGGGTTCACTTGCGCCATGAAGGTTGGAACGGTATTAGCCTGAAATTCTATGGACCTGCTGAGCCGGTATCGCAACGTCACCGTGCTGCTCCTGGTGATCTTTGCGCAACTGATCCTGCTGGCTTATCAGGTCAAGAGCAACCAGGATGTGCGGCTCGTCCGCGTTTGGGCCGTGACCGCCGTGACGCCCCTGGCAAACGTGATCGAGAGCGTTCGCAGCGGCACTGTCAGCGCGCTCGAAAAATACATCCTGCTGCATAATCTTCGCGAAGAGAATCTGCGGATCAAAGAAGACGCCGGCAAGCTGAAGCTCGAAAACCAATACCTCCGTTCCGAATTGGACACGGCGGATCGCGTCAAGGCTCTGAGCACATTTCAGGCGCACAATCCTTCGCGCACCCTGTCCGCTCGCGTCATCGGCACCGCCACGGGGACCAGCTCGCGCGTTGTGTTCATCGATCGCGGCTCGTATGACGGCGCGATGCGCGGCATGGCCGTCATCACCCCCGATGGCATTGTCGGCAAGATCGTCGCGGTGTACCCGACCGCTTCTCAAGTGTTGCTCATCACCGACCCGACCTTTGCCGCCGGCGTCATCTCACAGAAGCATCGCGTTCTCGGCACCGTGCACGGCCTCGGCCAGGGCGGCAACTGCCAGGTCGATTACATCCAAAACGAAGAACAGGTCGACGCCGGCGAGCGATTCTTCACTTCGGGCGATGACGGAGTGTTTCCCAAGGGATTGCCGGTCGGCACTGTGTCCGTGACGCACGATGGCAACCCTTACAAGCAGGTCTCCCTCGTCCCCAGCGGCTTCCAGGGCGGGCTCGAGGCTGTCCTGATCGTCATCGAGGGTGTACACCAGCCCCTTCCCGATCTTCCGGCAGTGGCCTCCGGCATCCATTTCCAACCGCCGCCAGCCGGCCAGACAGCCACGACGCCACCAGCGAGCGGTCAGACTCCGGTAATTAACACGGAAGCAGACCGGCTGCGCGAGCGGTACCAGCAGATCGGCGCGGCCGAAGGCCACGTTTACGGTACCGGGCTGCCGGGCTCCAAGCCGCCGGATTTCAACCTGACCCCTGAGCAGATTGCGGCCAAGAAGACCGCCGCAGCAGCATCCCAGACGCCGCAACCGCCGGCGGCCCCTAACCCCCAACCCACAACCCCATTGCCGAAGGCAACGCCGGCACCATGAGCCAGGCCAGCGACCGAATTCTCATCGGCAGCGTGCGAGAAAAAGGCGCAGTGCGCCTCCGGCGTTGGGCGCAGATCGCGGTCCCGCTCGGCGCCATCCTCTTTCAGGTCTACGTCCCCCGATTTTTCCCCTTCCTCGCGTATCTCGAGATGCCGCTGCTCGTCACGGTGTATTTCGCCTTGCTGCGGCGCAATCAGATCGGCGGCACGCTGATCGGCGCGGTGATCGGCCTGGTACAGGATTCGCTCTCGAGCCAGCAGCAGCCTATCGGTATGTTTGGAATCTCCAAGACCATCGTCGGGTATCTCGCCGCTTCCGCCGGAATGCGTCTCGATGTGGAGCACACAGTGCTGCGCTTCGTATTCTGTTTTGCGTTCTTCTACCTCCACCAGTTCCTGTACTGGGCGCTGGCGCGCATGCTGCTCGGCCAGCAGCTTGCCTTCGACCTGCAGCAGACGTTCATCATCGGCCTGCTGAACGCGGCCGTCGGTATTTCGCTGTTCCACTTTTTGGATAAACTCAAGGAAAGGAGTTAATCGCTCCCGCAAAGTGAGTTTGAGCGTGTCCGGCCATTCGAAGGAGCGGATTCCTAGCAGGCAGGCCTTGCGAAATGACACGCAGTTTGCCTCAGGGCGGATCGTATTCTTCCAGTACCTGGCGGTCGGCGTATTCCTGTTTCTGATTTCGGGTTTCTGGGATCTTCAGGTGCGCAACCCGGAGATTTATAACGAAGCCGCGGAGCGGAATAGGGTCAAATCCCTGCCCATCCTCGCGCCGCGGGGAAAAATTCTGGACCGCGACGGGCGGGTGATTGTCGATAACCACTCCTCTTACAGCCTGATCCTGTCGCGGGAGAACCTGAAGCCCGAGCACATCCGCCCGATCGCCGCGGGACTGGACCTGGATTACGATCTTTTGCAGTCGCGCCTGGAACGGTTTCGCTCCCGCCCCCGCTACGAGCCCATCGTCATCAAGGACGAGATGACACCGGGCGAGGTGTCGTTCGTCGAGGCGCATCGCGACCCGGAAACGTTTCCGGAGATGGAACTGATCCGGGCGCAGCGGCGGCTCTATCCGCAGAACGGTTTGGCGGCGCACGTGATCGGTTATGTGGGTGAGATCAGCGAAACCGAATTGGATTCGCCCGAATTCATCAAGTACGACCCGGGCGCCGTCGTCGGCAAGGCCGGCATCGAGCGCCAGTATAACGACATCCTGATGGGAGTGGACGGAAAGCGTAGCGTGGTCGTCGATAACCGCGGCCGTGAGCGTGAGGTGCTGAAGGTCCAGGAGGCCGTCCCGGGCAAGAACCTGCAATTGACCATCGACCTGGATCTTCAGGTCGTGGCGGAGCTGGCCATGCAGAACCGCACCGGCGCGGTGGTGGCGCTGGATCCGCGGAACGGCGAAGTGCTCGCACTGGTCAGCACGCCCGCTTACGACCCGAACAAGTTCGCCGGCCGGATCCATCCCGAGGATTGGAAAGAGCTGATCGACAACCCGGATAACCCCTTACTAAACCGGGCCATCCAGGCGCAGTTCGCGCCCGGTTCGACGTTCAAGCCAGTCATGGCACTCGCCGGCCTGGAAGCTGGCGTAATCGACGACAACTTCAAGATCCACTGCCCGGGCGGCGCCACTTTCTACGGCCGCTATTTCAAATGCTGGGAGAAGCATGGCCACGGCGTGGTGGAGCTGCACAAGGGAATCGTGCACTCTTGCGACGTTTTCTTCTATAACGTCGGCAACCGCCTGGGCATCGACAAGATCGCCGAATACGCCAGCATGGCCGGGTTCGGACAAAAGACCGGCATCGATCTTCCGAATGAGGCGCAGGGCGTGGTGCCCTCCTCGGAGTGGAAGATGCGCAACTTCCGGCAGAAATGGTATGCCGGCGAAACGATTTCCGTCGCTATCGGCCAAGGCGCGCTCACGGTCACGCCGGTACAGCTGGCGTCTGCGATTGGCGGCATCGCAATGGGAGGCGTGTGGTACAGGCCGCACCTGGTGAAGGATGCAAAAGGCCCGGAGCCGCCGCGGGTGGGCAAGATCGATCCGGCCAACGCCATGAAAGTGATCGACGGCATGTACGGGGTGGTGAATGAGGGTGGCACCGGCGTCCGCGCACAGATTCCTGGCATCAGCGTCTGCGGTAAGACCGGCTCGGCGCAGCGGGCGTCCAATGAGCTGTTGAAAGGTACGGCCCTGGGCAGGAAGTTAAAAGATAATGCCTGGTTTGTCGGCTTCGCGCCGCGCGAGAGCCCCGAAATTGTCGTGGCTGTGCTGTTCGAGGGGGGCGAGCACGGTCAGCTCGCCGCTCCGATTGCACGCGACGTCATCAAGGCGTATTTCGATAAGAAGGCTCGCAACCAGCACGCCCAGTTCGTGGCCGAAATGAAGCACGCGATTCCTCAAATCGGCCCAACGCTGCCCGAGGGCCCGGAAGAATAGACCATGGCTCGCCACCGCTCCATCCGTGACCTCGATTGGCCGCTGGTGATCATCACGCTGGTGATCTGCGCCATGGGTATCCTGCAAATCTTCAGCGCCACCCGGGATACGGTTTGGGACGGCGCCTGGTGGAAGCAGGGGCTCTGGGTGCTGGCCGGGCTGGTAATCATGTGGGCCATCGCCTCAATCGATTACCATACACTGCTGGGCCAGGCGTCCATTCTTTATGGCCTCTCGCTTGGCAGCCTCGCGTTGGTGCTCGCCTTCGGGCGGCAGGCATTCGGCTCCCGCCGCTGGATCGGCCTTGCCGGCTTTCATTTGCAGGTATCGGAATTCGTGAAAACAGTGATAATATTGCTAGTAGCGCGATATCTGACCGAGCTGAAAACGGAGCGGGTCCAGGGCCGCGATCTTCTCAAACTGGGCGGCTTAGTAGCCGTCCCGATGCTGCTCGTGATGAAGCAGCCGGACTTGGGAACCGCGTTGACCTATCTGCCGATTCTGGCGATTGGCATTTTGCTCGCCGGGCTCCGCTGGCAGTACCTGGCCGTAATCGCCGTTGTCCTGGTGCTGATCTTGCCGGTCAGTTGGCGTTTCGTGCTGAAGGATTATCAGAAAGTTCGCTTGGTAACCTTTTTGGATCCCGGTCAAGACCCGCAAGGGTCGGGCTATCAGGTGATCCAATCGAAGATCGCGGTGGGCGCTGGAGGAATGTGGGGCAAAGGAGTAACCAGGGGTTCACAAACACAGCTTCGGTTCTTGCCCGTTCCCCACACGGATTTCATCTTTTCGGCGTTTGCCGAAGAGCACGGCTTTGCCGGAGTCGTGGTGATGTTAGGGTTGTATTTCGTTCTGCTGATGCAGATCGTGCAGAATGCGCAGATGGCCCCCGACCAGTCCGGCATGTACATTTGCATGGGTGTCTGCGCGTTGCTGCTATTTCAGATTTTGGTGAACATCGGGATGGTGGTCGGCCGTATGCCGGTTACAGGCATTCCACTGCCGTTGATGAGCTACGGCGGCTCCAGCATCCTGTCGTTTTTCATGATGCTGGGCCTGGTGAACAGCGTCAGGCTCTGGCGTTTTGTAGGTTGAGCGGCTGAACGTGGTTCGCCGAAGAGATCGAGGTTTCGCGAGAGTTTGATTCGATAGCATTCGTGGGGAGGTTCGAGCAGGCTGTCCTTGAAGGTGTGGTAGCCTGCGAGCGGCTCCCCGGCCCGCGACAGACGTTTGAGACGCGATTTGCTCCGTCTGCCGGGCCCACCGAGATTATTGCAGTATCGTCCGCCTGGCGGTTGCCTGCCGGCCTGGCGGCTTCAACCTCACGCAGATTCTCTATTCTCTGAGGAGTCGCGCTCGCCGCTCGGTGAGTGGAGCGACCTTATGGGAAAAGAGTTGGTGATTTCAAAAAGCCGCCACGAAACCAAAGTGGCGATCCTCGAAGATGACCAGTTAGTCGAAGTCTTTTTTCAACGCGTGAACGAATATTCGCTGGCCGGCAGCATTCACAAGGGCCGCGTGACGCGCGTCCTCCCGGGCATGCAATCCGCGTTTGTCGATATCGGCCTCGGCCGCGACGCGTTCCTGTACGTATCCGATTTCTTCGAGGACAACGAGGAATATGACAAGATTGCCGGCGCTGCGGAAGAGAAGGCGCTAAAGGCCGAGCGGCCGGCGCGGGGCGTCGCGACCATGCCGGCTCCGGCAGTGGAGCCCGCAGCGGTCCCGGCCGAAGTCACAGCCCCCGGGCAAGAACGGGCCGAGGAGCCGGAAGGCCACGATCGCAAGGGACGCCGCTCGCGCCGCCGCCGCTCGCGTGGCCGGGGCTTCCCCGAGTCGAAATACGCGCACCCGGAAGAGGGGGCGGAAGCGCCCAAAACCGTCGAACCCTCCCGGACCGCTGAGCCATCTCACGCCGCGGAGCGGGGACCGGAGCGGGAATTCTCCATCCTGCCGGGCGAGACACTCGCCAAGTACAGGCGGGCCGGATCTGAAGAGAATCCATCCGAAACCGCGGCGGAAGCTATAACGGACACGGCGGCGGAAGAGTTTCAAACCGCCGGGGAATCGGGGACAGCGGCCGCGGCCCCTCCCGAAGAAAAATTCTCGATCACGTATCCGATGCCGGCGGTGGCGCCGCCCATCGGGGAGGAATTCGCTGCCCATCCGGCAACGGCTTCCGCCGCGGGCGCCGCAGCCACCACTCGAGAGGAGGCCCGCCAGCTCGCTATTACAGAGCCGCTGCGCGAAGATCTGGTTGCCGATGCCGGCCGGCCCGAGCCGCACGAGCTCGCGGCTTCGAGACCGGAGGCGCCGCCGCTCGAACCGGCGAATAGTCAAGCGTTGCTTCCCGAAGAAGCCGGGGAGCAGGACGAAGAGCCGGCGCTGGTTACCGATCTCCCCGACGAGGTGATCCCCGAACAGCCGGAAACCGGTGAACAGATCGCCGCTGAGGCCGAAGAAGGCGCCCCGCACGCGGAAGAAGTGACGCCGGCCTCGACGCCAGTGAGCCTCACCGCGACGCTGCGCGAGCAAGGTTACCGTTACATGCATAGGGTCTCGCGGCGAATGCGGCGCAAGATGCGCCCAGGGCCCCCCCCGGAAGGGCAAGGCCAAGCCACCGAGCCAAGGCCGCCGGCGCTCCAAGAGGTTTCCGCGCCGGAGCCATCCGCGAACGGCCTCCCGGACCAGCGTGGACCGCGCCAGGGCCGTAAGGCCGAGCAGTCCATCACCGAACTGCTGAAGGAGGGCCAGGAGGTTCTGGTTCAGATTGCCAAAGAGCCTTTGGGGCAGAAGGGCGCGCGCATCACGTCGCACATCGCCCTCCCCGGCCGGTACGTCGTCTATATGCCGACCGTCGAGCACCTCGGCGTGTCCCGCAAGATCGTTTCCGAGGACGAGCGGCTGCGCCTGAAACGCATCCTGCAAGCGCACCGCAGCGGCATCCCGGGCGGCTTCATTGTGCGCACCGCCGGCGAGGGCAAGTCCGAGGATGACATCGCCTCCGACATACGATTCCTGTTCAACATGTGGCTGGATATCCGGCAGAAAGCCGAATCGCGGCCAGCACCGGCGCTCATTCATCACGACCTCGACCTGGTCAGCCGCATTCTGCGCGACCAAATGGCCGAACCGTTCAAGAGCGTCTGGGTGGATAACGAAGAAATCTACGAGGGCGTGCTGCGCTTCGTCGAGCGTTTTCAGCCGGCGGCGGTCGGACGAGTGAAGCTGTATACGCGCAATACGCCTATTTTCGATGCGTTCAACGTCAGCTCCGAACTCGAGAAGGCGCTTCGCCCGAAGGTTTGGCTCAAATCCGGCGGTTACATCGTCATCAACCAGACCGAGGCCCTGGTTGCGATCGACGTCAATACCGGCAAATTTGTGGGCAGGTCGAACCGCCTGGAAGACACGATCGTCAGGACCAACACCGAAGCGGTCAAGGAGATTGTCAGGCAGATACGGCTGCGCGATCTTGGCGGCATTATCGTCGTCGATTTCATCGACATGGACGAGCGGAAGAATCGCCAGAAGGTGATGCAGGCGCTCGAAGAAGCCATTCGGGCCGACAAGGCGCCAAACAAGGTCCTCCAGTTTAACGATTTCGGTTTAGTCGCGATTACCCGCAAGCGCGTGAAGCAGAGCCTGGAGCGAACGCTGTGCGCGCCGTGCCCGTACTGCGAAGGCTCGGGATACGTCAAGAGCGTCCAGACCGTCATTAGCGAGATCCTGCAAGAGGCGCAGAAAATCGCGCGCGACATCGAGGGCACAGACGTGACGCTACGCGTCAGCCCGGAAGTCGCGAAGATCTTAAAGGCGAGCGACAACCAGTATCTTGAGGAACTCGAGGAGATCCTCGGGCGCGCGGTGCTGGTCGTCAGCGACCCGCTGCTCCAGCAGGAGAAATTCGACCTCATCTGAGACAGCCTTCCGAATGAACAGCCTGGCTGCCACTTATGGCTCGTGTGCACCTCCGCTTGCCAATACTACTTAATTCAGATATACTTTAGGGTATTGACACTCAAGGAGGGCTTGCATGCCGAATTACGCTCACCCGGATGCACTGGTCAGCACGGAATGGGTTGCACAACACCTGACCGATCCCAAGGTGCGCATCGTTGAAATCGATGTCGATACAGCCGCTTACAATGAGGGCCACGTGCCGGGCGCCATGGCCTGGGCATGGGACACCCAGCTCTCGGATACCGTCAGCCGCGACATCCTCTCCCAGAACCAGTTCGAGGATCTCCTGGCAAGTTCCGGCATTTCGCCAAGCACGACGGTGGTGCTTTACGGCGACAACAACAACTGGTTCGCCGCCTGGGCGTTCTGGCAAATGAAGATTTACGGCCACAAAGACGTCCGCCTGATGGACGGCGGCCGCAAGAAGTGGCTCGCCGAGGGGCGCGAACTCAGCACCGAAGTGCCGCAGCCCCAGCGGGCGGCCTATCGCGCTTCGGCGCCCGACTTTTCCATCCGGGTGTTGCTACCTCAGGTTCAGGCAGCGCAAAAGAAGGGGACCGCGGCGCTGATCGATGTCCGCAACCCGCAAGAATTCACGGGCGAAATCCTTGCGCCTCCCGGCCTGCCCGAAACCTGCCAGCGCGGCGGCCACATACCCGGCGCGCGCAATGTGCCATGGGGCAAAGCGGCGAACGACGACGGCACGTTCAAATCCTACGACGAGCTCAAGAGCCTGTACGCCGCCCAGGGCGTGGACGGCTCCACGCCGGTGATCGCCTATTGCCGCATCGGCGAGCGATCGAGCCACACCTGGTTCGTTCTCAAGTACCTGCTCGGCTTCAACCACGTCACGAACTACGACGGCTCGTGGACGGAGTGGGGCAACCTGGTCGGAGCGCCGGTCGAGAAGGGCGTGGCGAAGGCGGCGCACCAATGAGGGCCGAAAAGCATGCCGCCTCCAGCCGGGCCGTGCAGCCGCCCAAACCAGGAAACGGCTACGCATTGTTTCCCCAGGAGTTCTCCGAGCGCCGGCTCGAGCTCGAAGGATGGCCTGTGAACCTGACCAGTTACCGCATCGGCGAGGTGTTCCATTCGAAGGCCGATAACGTTTCGCCCGGCGCGGCTTTGGCGCGGACGACCGGCGCGACCAAGCAGGAGGCCGAGGCCAGAGCCATCGAGAAGGCGCGCGAGCGCCTGGCGCGCACGCGCCGCCACGCGGTCTGACAGCATCGCCGCTTCTTGGCAGCCCTCCAACGGCCATGGCGATCCGGGGGATGGATTTTTCCGGCGCTGTGCTAAATTGATATGGCGTGTGGCCTGCGCCCGGGGCGAGAGGCCGCACGTCATTGAGGCCAGGAAGCGGTGAGATGCCGTTTCCTGAAGGCAACACGCCCAGCCCGTCACCGGAGAGATGGCCGAGTGGTTGAAGGCGCACGCTTGGAAAGCGTGTATAGGGGAAACTCTATCGAGGGTTCGAATCCCTCTCTCTCCGCCAGCGCTTGTTACTTCCTTTCAATGGGTCCGATGCCTTTTGGCCTGGATGTGTCCGTTTTGTGGCAGAGGCCATGTTGTGCCTCGATCATGCTCGAACTGCGCAGGCGGCACTTTCGGAACACAACTCACCATCATGCATCCCCCGTGGCCGCGAAGGTAGCGCGGGATGAACCGTGGGAACAGGGGCGAGGCGCTGATATTGACTGGAGCCGTTAACGCATCGTTTTTCAAGCGAATTTGGGCCTTGACGCCACACATAGGGTGATATATGTTGATATGGGTTGACCATGTCTGGTCGCCACAAGACGCTCGCGCAGGCTGCAAGGGAGATCGGTGTCTCTCCGATCACGCTTCGCCGATGGCTTTTAACCAAGAAGGTCGGCGAAGTAGGTAGGGACAGAAACGGCTGGCGCGTTTTCTCAGACGACGACGTCACACGCATCAGAACCTACGCAACGAAGACCACGCCGCCGGAGAAGAAATGATTCGAGACGAGGAACTGCCGGAACTGCAAGAGCTGAGAAGCGTCGAGTCCGAGTTCCCGATACGGCCTGAGACGAGATTGGCGGACCAAGTCGTCGCCACAGGCAATGACACCGAGCCCGTTCATAGGTGGTTCAGATTTAAGGAGAGCTTTGCCCCTGAGCTGCTCAAGAGCATCATTCTGCAGGTGTATCCTACCGGCACTCCAAGGACGCTGAGCATCCTGGACCCGTTCGCCGGCGTCGGGACCACCCTGTTGGCAGCGGAGAAGCTCGCGGCTCATGATCCAAAGCCGTCGGTTCGCGTAGCTGGCATTGAACGCAACCCGTTCATCCACTTCGCCGCCCTCACAAAAGTGAATTGGCGTAACATCGATTACCCACGTCTCCTCGATATTGGAGATCGCGCCATTAGGCGCGCAGGGAGTCTTGGAGCGCGCCTGCCAGCACTCTCCAGCATCAGGACCGGTCGCTGCATAAGCAGGTATGTGAGCAGACGTCTTCTGGTCATACAAGAAGCCATCGGCGACCTTGCACACGGGGCCACTCGGGACGCGTTGCTGCTGGGCTTGGCCGCGAGCATCGAACCGCTCAGCAAAGTCCGCAAAGACGGCCGCGCCCTGCGGATCGTCCGCAGCTGGCACCCGCAAATACGAACAGTTCTCACCAGCAAGTGGGAGCAAATCCAAACCGACTGCGCCGCACTTGCAAAGACGACTCCGGCGACGGACTTCCGGGCAACACTGATCAACGGGGATGGGCGCGATCTGCGAAAAGCCGGCGTCCAGGACCAATCGATTGACCTCGTCTTTACCTCGCCCCCGTACCCCAACAACATCGACTACACGGAAGTCTACAAGCTCGAATTGTGGCTCCTCGGTTTCGTTCGGAACGAGAAGGAGTTTCTGGCTTTGCGCAAGATGACGTTCAGGAGCCATCCCACCTGCGCGACGCCCGCGCCTCCGCCCAGGTTTGCCGAACAGGTGAAGACCGGCATGCTCCAGCGCCTGCTAGCGCCAGTACTAGAACGAGCAGAAGCTCAGCCGTGGCGACATCGGCTCTTCGAGGGCTACTTCTCAGATATGTGGACAACCTTGGAGGAGTCGTACCGGTGTCTCCGAAAAGGAGGGCACGCGGTATTTGTGGTCGGCAATTCCTTGCATGGCGGATCAGGCTCCGCGTACTTGGTTCCTACGGACCTCATGATCGCTGGGATCGCACGCACTTTAGGGTTCGAGACACATGAAACCCTCATCGCAAGGAGCCTCAAGCGTCGACTCAGTGGCAACCATTTTCTCCGAGAATCTGTCGTGATCCTACGCAAGCCAAATGTCTGAAGAGCCACAGAAACTCACCTTCGAAGCGTCGGCCTATCTCCAGACGCTGATCGGCCGCGAGCTCTTTAGAAGTCGGGAGCTCGCCGTCGTGGAACTGGTGAAGAACGCCTACGACTCGGGTGCCCGCAATGTCAACATCAGAATCTCGCTCCCCACCGAGAAGCGCGTCCCCTCGTTCGAGATCACGGACGATGGGAGCGGGATGGATCTCGCAGGCATCAAGCGACTTTTCATGGTCGCCGGCTGACAGCGAGAAGGGCAGCGAGCCGGCCGGAGCAGAAGGACGCATACCAACTGGCGAGAAAGGCATTGGTCGGTTCGCGAGTGACAGTCTTGGCAGCACGCTCCAGGTCGAAACCAAGATCGCAGGCCAGACTGAGGGAACGGTCGTCATCATCGATTGGACTCTGTTCAACACGCGGAAGAAGCGCTTTAATCAAATTGAGGCACCTTGCTATCGCCGCCCGCTGTCGTTCTTGCAGCGAGGGCAGAGCGGAACGCGTTTGACGATTACGCAATTTCGTGAGCCCTGGGAGAGGGACAGCATTGAGAAACTCCGCCACACTCTCTCTCAGCTCCTGAATCCGTTCGATCCGCCAAAGCACTTCCAGATTAATCTCGAAGTTGTGGATTCGCCGTCGCTCACAGGACCTGTCCAGACTATGCCAGTGGTCGATCCCGACTTCGACCTGCGCTTCACGGTCAAGGCTAATGGCATTCTCGAACGTGTACTGAAACGCACCTCCACCAGCACAGATGAGAGGAGGTCGACTGCGGCAGACATTAAGGGACTAGACAAGCTATTTGGCCTTCGGGGCCGGCTGTACTACTATGTAAAGCGACCGAAGCAGATTCAAGCGCACGGTCGCACGCCCGGTGTGTTTCTGTTCCGCGATGGGTTCCGCGTTGAGCCATTCGGCGGCAGCTCTTCCGATTGGCTCGGTGTTGGCGAGAAACGCGCGAAACGTGCCGGTCATGCACATATCGTCCCGTCGCGACTCTACGGGTTCGTATCGATTTCACGCCAACAACACAAGAACCTCCGAGACACAACGAGCCGAGAAGCGCTGCTGGATACCGAAGAATCACAGGCGCTGGTCCACGTCCTCAGAAGCGATGTCCTGGTGTTTCTCGAGGAGGAGATCCGGCGCGACGTAGCTGAGCCGCGCTGGGAAGAGAGTAGAACGCGTAAGGCCGCAGAACTTCAGCGTGTTCGGTTCCAAGCACTCAGCGTGATGTCTTCAGGAGTGGCCCACGAGCTGCGCCAACCACTTCAGGCCATACGGAGCGAAGCTGGAAACATCGCAACTCGACTGATGCAGCTGAGGATTGACGATGCAGTCATCAAAAAGGCGCAACAAAGCATCGACTTGAGCATTGAGCGCATCGACCAGAAGATCCAACTCATATCTGCTTTGACCGGAACGAAGCTCGACGTTTCGAGCGAAATCGACATGGCGAAGGTCATCAGGGAGGAGTGCGACCTCTTCACTGAGCGACTCAGAGAGCACAGCATCGATCTGCGACTCGATCTTCCCGCATCACATGAAGCCATCGTTAGCGATCCACTCGTCAGAATGATCGTGAAGAACATGGTCGATAACGCGATCAATGCCCTCAGCGACGTCCACGACGGACGAAAACGCTTCATGCAGGTTAGACTGAGGTATGAAAACGATGCGCATGTGATCTCCGTCCAGGACAATGGCCTGGGCGTACCTGCCGGCCTGCGAGACAAACTCTTCACAAAGTTCGCGACCGACACGCCGGGAGGGATGGGGGTCGGCCTTTACATCTGCCAGCTTCTCCTCAAATCTCACGACGGAGAGATCACATTCGTTACTGAAGACGGAAAAGGTAGTACATTCTCAGCTCAATTTGCGGAACAGGAGCTTGCCGATGCCGAGTAGGATTCTCATCGTTGACGACGAGAAGCTCGTGCTGGACGGTTTCAGGACCGCCCTGGAACTTGACGGATTTGCGGTGTGGACTGCGCAAGATCCGCCGACCGCGCTCAAGCTCGCGCAAGAGGCGTCCTTCGATCTTATCGTGCTCGACTTCATCATGCGTGGCATGGACGGGCTGGAGCTCCTTGCCAGAATCCGGAAACACCAGCCACTCGTCCGCTCCATAGTAATCTCCGGAAAGGTCGACAGCGGGAAGTCGGAGGAGGACCTGACCAAGACTCTCGGGGAGCAGGTGGAGGCGGACCTTTACCTCCACAAGCCGCTTTCAAACGAGCGGCTCATTGCTGCGGTCAGGGGCCTGCTCACAGATGCCGGAGCCGGCGACTGGAAAGAGATCGCGGGCCAACTGGTCCAGAAACAAGCCGCCCCCATTGCTAAGGCAAAGTCGGCCGCCAAGGCACTCAAGAAGAATCTCAAGAAGAAGCGGTGAGAGAGATGGCTCACTACTTCTTCGATACCTCGGCACTGGTGCACCGGTATACGAACAGCCCACAACATGCGAGAATCAGCAGGATCGTCTCTAGCAAGCAGAATAGTTGCCACATTTGCGACCTTACCATCCTTGAAATGGCCAGCGCTTTGGGCAGAGTGTGCCGAAACACTGGCGCGGGCCTGAAGAAGTACGATGCGATGAATACCCGGTTTTTGCAGGACATCCAGACAGCTCGCCTCCAGGTGAGAACCACCACCTGGGTGAGCATCGTGCGAGCCAGAAACCTCCTCCGATTCGGCGGGGTAATCCTCGGCGCACCGTTTGGGAGTGTGGACGCGCTCATTGCATCGGCCTGCCTCGATCTCGCTCACAAACTTCAAGTCAGGTTCCGCTTCTATACTGCGGACTGGAACCAGTACGCGGTCCTCCGACGGAGCGATGTGTTCAGAGCCGGTATGATCCTCCAATACATCATGACGCCGAAACCGGGCATTCCCGCCCGTACAGGTTGAACCGGAACGACATAGCGTTGTGGCGAAGCGGAGGGCTTCCCCTTTAACTCCTCGCGAATGACGCGGCGAACCATGGCCTCGAGCGATGGAGCACATCTGCGGGATAGAAGAGCCAGAGCTTAAACCCAGTCGCTCTCGCGCAATTGGATCAAGAATGGCTTCAGGAGGACAGGGTCCGTCTGCGCCAAATCGACAAAATGATCGAACAGGGGCCGCATGCAATCGTAATTGACGCTCAGCGAGGTCCCGAGCTCGCGGTGTGCAAGGAAGGCGTCCGCAAAACAGACGCCGCTGTCAAGGGCGGAGTAAAACTAGACCACTGTGGGGCGGGAAAGTAGACCAGTTCACGGGCAGTTAGGGTTTTGCTTTGAAGGACTTGCGGGGCGGCTAGAGCGAAGCCCGGCGAGGCCGTAGGCCGAGCGCTTCGGGCGCAGCGAAGGCCGCCCTTGCAAGTCGGCGTACGATTCGCGGGGCAGGCCAGCTAAGAACGAGGCTTCGGTGCCCGCTTGCGCTTGCTGTCCTTGAGCCGGTAACTTTCCCCGTTCATCTCCAGGATGTGGACGTGATGCGTGAGCCGGTCCAGCAGGGCTCCCGTCAGCCGCTCGCTTCCGAAAGCCTCGGTCCATTCGTTGAACGGCAGGTTGCTGGTAACCAGCGTGGCGCTGCGTTCGTAGCGCCGGCTGAAGACCTCGAACATCAGTTCGGCTCCGGTCTTGGACAGCGGCACGAAGCCCAGTTCATCCACGATCAGCAGCTCGAAGCTGGAGAGCGCTTTCTGGAAGCGCATCAGCCGCCGTTCATCCTTGGCTTCGATCAGCTCATGCGCCAGCGACGCCGCGGTGGTGAACCGGACGGGGAAACCCTTCTGGCAAGCGGCCAGACCCAGGGCCAGTGCGAGGTGTGTTTTCCCGGTGCCCGAGTTCCCTAACGCCAGGACGTTTTCCTTGCGCTCGATGAACTCGCAGCGGGCCAGATCCAGCACCAGCGACTTATTTAAGGAGGGGATCGCCAGGAAGTCGAAGGTGTCCAGACTCTTGACCACGTCAAACTTGGCTTGGCGGATGCGGCGCTCGGTGGCCCGTCGTTCGCGGTCCAGCAGTTCCAGTTCGGCAAGCCGCAGCAGGTAACGCGGAAAATCTACGCCCTCGGCGGCACACTGCCGGGCGACCTTGTCATATTCGCGCAGGAACGTCGGCAAGCGCAGCGTCTTCAGATGGTGTTCCAGCAAGACCTGGGGCGTGTCCATCAGCGGGCTCCCTGGCTCAACAGCGCAAGGTAGTCCGCGGCCGCGGTGGTCGCCACTTGCGCTGCCGGCAGGTGTGGATAGTTCTCCAGATCCAACCGCGCCGGCCGCTGCTCGATACGGCACAGCAGCAGATGCTTGACCGCATCCAACGAGATCGCACCCAGCCGCAGAGCATCGTCGATGGCCCGCGCCACCTCCGGCAACGGGAACGTCTCCAGCAGCCGCAGTGTCTGCACGTACTCGCGTTTGCCCTTTTTACCCAGACGCGCTTCCATCAAACGGCGCAGTTGTGCGAAGCCTTCCGGCAGATCCCAGCCAGACAATGGCGCGGCCTGGTCCAGCGCATTCGGCTTCCGCTCCAACAGCGCCAGGTAGTGCAGCGGATCGAAGATCATGTCTTCGCGTTCATAGCTCCGGGGGTGGCGCGCGATCACCTCGCTCGCCGCGCAGATCACGACTTCATGCACAAACCCTTTCACCAACACTTCGCGGTGTCCCCACTGAACCGGCACCGAGTAGTCGTTGGCGCGATAGCGCACCAGCGCCATCGAAGTCACCCGCGTCAAACGCTTGTCGCAGGCTTCGTACGGCGCTGTCGGCAAGGGCAGCAGCTGCTCCTGGTCCTTTTGGAAACGCTCGCCGATGGTCTGCTGGTATCCGCGCAGTTTGCGTTCGCGCCGCTTTTGGCATTGGACCAGCAGATGCGCGTTGAACTTCTCCCAGCTGGCGTATCGCGGAACCGGCACCATGAAGTTCCGCCGCGCGTAGCCCACCAGCCCTTCCACCTTCCCCTTGTCGTTGCCCTTGCCGGGACGTCCGAACTTCTCCGCGAACAGGTAATGGCTTTCGAGTTCGGTGAACGCTCGGGTTTTCATCCGCGTCCCATCGCCCAGAATCCGCGCCACCGCCAGCTTGGTGTTGTCGTACAGGATCGTGCGCGGGACTCCGCCGAAGTAAGCGAAGGCGTGGTTATGGCCTTCCAGAAATGCTTCCGTCGTCTCGGCCGGGAAGGCCATCACGAAGCAGTCATCGGACTGCGGCAGGTCCATCGCCAAGTAGTGCGCTTTGCGCTCCACGCCGCCGATTACGGCCAGCGCTTCGCCGAAGTCGGCCTGAGCATCCCCGGGTGGATGCTCCAAGGGTACAAACATCTCGCGCTGGCTCAGCTTCCGCAGCCGCACGTAGTCCTTCACGATCGTGTAGCCGCCCGTGTAGCCGTGCTCGTCGCGTAGCCGTTCGAAGATCCGCTTGGCTGTGTGGCGCTGTTTTTTGTCGCGGATCTTGTCGTCTTCCAGGATCTGGTCGATGGTTCCCACCCAGGCGTCCAGCTTGGGCCGGCGTGCCGGC
Source organism: Bryobacterales bacterium (assembly GCA_963835855.1). Lineage (GTDB taxonomy): Bacteria > Acidobacteriota > Terriglobia > Bryobacterales > Bryobacteraceae > CAWIHA01. The sequence continues at coordinate 103,819 of CAWIHA010000023.1, forward strand.
TGCTGCCGCCGGTAGCCGGGTGGCACTGCGTACCGCAGCATCTTCCGCACTGTTTCGCGAGCCAGCCCGAACTTCCGGGCCGCCTCCCGTTCGCTCATCTGGTCGACGACGACCGCCCGCCGGACCCGTGCATATAGCTCCACTGTGTACACCTCTCCGGTATTCCACAAAACAAAACCCTATGGGAATGTTCGATGGAACCAGTTTCCCGGCGGTCTACTTTCCTTCCGCCGCAACGCCGCTTACGCGGCGTTTACTGGTCTATTTTGCATCCAGCGCTTATACGCCGCCACATAATACCCCATACGCACACCCTTCACATTCCGCCGTCAACGGATTCCGGGCGTCGAGGAACGACTTCATCGCGTCCGTCTGCACAATCCGGTCTCCCCTGATGGAGCCCGCTTGCCAATCCAGGTATCCCGCCAACTTGTGGCATGGAAACACACGCCCCTGCGGATCGAGCGTCAGCATCTCGGCTCCGCCGCCACATGGCCGCGACATGCAGAGGTACCGGCGATTCAGAAACAGGAGAGCGAGCAAAACATAGTAGCAATTGAGCAGTTCCACCCGAGTTCCCGCGCGGCTCGCCTCCGCCACGCGCTCGCTCAACTCCACCAGGGTCCGCCCGAAAGCAGTCCGATCCACCGCCTGCCTGTGCCGCGCATTCGGAACTACCGGGATCAGTTTGAATCGCAGCAGTCCGTGGCAGACGTGGTGATCATAGACGGCATGAATCTCCGTGGCGTCGTCTGCCGTGACCACGGAGTTTATAGAGAAGTCAACGGCGTGTTGCAGCAACCGATCCACGCCCGCCATCACGTCCCTGTAGGAGCCGCATCCCCGCCGGTATACGCGGTTGCGGTCATGCACGTTTTCCGGACCGTCCAGGCTGACAATCACTCCGGTCCCACTTTGCCGGAAGAAATCCGCTACCTCGTCTGTGATCAGCGTGCCGTTTGTCACGATGAGAAACTTGTGCCGCTGCGAGGCGCGCTTCACGCGGTAAACCGTCTCCCGAATCTCCTGGAACCGCAACAGCGGTTCGCCTCCATGAAACTCGATACAGACGGCTTCCTCACCGCTGCCGAGACAGGCGTCAACCAGCTTCGAAACCGGGAGCTCCTCGCCCACCGGATTATCCTGCGCATAACAATAGCGGCAGCCCAGGTTGCAGCGGTTGGTGACGTTCACGATGAATAGGTTCTGGCGCTCGGCCGGAACCTCCTCCACAGGCTTTCCCCGCACGCTCTCGTTCCGGCGGATGATTGCCAGATGCCGGCCATAGCCCTCCGGCCGGGCAAACCCCTGCCGTACCATCTCCCGCTGAGTCCGCAGGGGCAAAGCGGCCAAGCGCCCCGAAGCCAGATGCGGCTGCAACTCCGGCTCACTCACCACAAGCCAGTTGCCCTCGCGGTCACACAGAAACGTTCCGTTCGGCGTCGGCGTCAGCCGCACAGCGGGGTTCATCATCAGCGCAATCCCGGTTGGCGGGCGCGCCTCAAAATCGCCGATCACGCTAGCATAGGATTTCGCGATGCCGGGGCAAAGACCCGCGGCGACGCAGTCCGCACAGCCTGGCAATTGCAGGAAACGCGTACGGCTGAACTCGTGGGTGGATTTCTCCCACGACAGGAAATGCTCGGGCACGCCTTCGGCCGGAATCACCAGGTCCCAGTATTCCGGCGCCAGCAGACACAGCGGAAAGCAGACCATACGAAACGATACGTCGAGCCCAAAGGCCACATCGGCGGCCGCTTGGAATTCCCTGGCGACCACATCGAGCGGCACATGAAGGCGGTCCGTGTGCTGCAGCGCCCTTCCATCGTAATCCAAAGACACAACCGAGTAGCGCCACGCATCCGGAAACTCGGCCCGCGCAAACCGGACGAAATCGCCGAGGGTGTGGACCACGGGCCTCGATACGACTTGGCGGACCTCAACAAAAACACCCGCCTCGAGAAGCGTTCGTATTCCGCCCACCGTCTGGTTCCAGCTCCCCCTGACCCCCACCAATTCGTCGTGCAGCACGGGGTCGGGCGCGTAAAGAGAAGCGAGGGCCCAGCGGAGCCCTTTTTTAGCGAGAATCGAAGCCAATTCAGGCGCGCCTGCAAACACGCGGGAATTTGTAATCACTCCCACGTTGGCGCCGAGCGCCCGGGAACAGAACTCCACCAGTTCGGGAAGGTCTGGGTGGAGAGTCGGTTCGCCACCGGAAAAGAAGACCCTGTTGTCCTGAACCTTGGCGGAAAACGCCTCTGTCAGAAACTCCTTAACCTGTCCTGCCGGAAGAAGCTCCGTTCCCGGGCAGTCCGCCGCGCAGAAGCAGCACGTGTTATTGCACCGGTTCGTCAGGAGAATCTGGATCATCGGCCACTCCCTTTCGCTGGTGGCTGGACGCCTCTTCCAATCCCGTCTATCCGGCAGGAGGCGAACCGCATCCCGGTTCGCCGCCGAGGCGGGCGTTCAACCAGCCAGGCAGCGCCTTCAGAGCGACCAAAGTTTGGTCCCCACTCGACATTTCCTTCACCATCGCCGCATTCTGACGAAGCTCATCCGGGGCCAAGAAAACCGTGAAAAGTGCTCCGCGCCGGTCCGCATAGCCGAAGAACTTGCCCGGCTTTCCACCAGGGAAAGCCAAGTCCGTTTCAATGCCAGCGGCTACGAGCCTGGCCGCGATTTCAGCCGCCGTTCGGCTCAGCGAAGCATCGAACATCCCTACGCATACCTGCACCCGGGGCCTGGCCGGCGCAGAGCCCTCTTGCTCGGAGAGGACTTCGCCAATCACGACGTCGCCGAAACCCATCCCCACAGCGGGCCGGCCCACGCCCGTCATGTCCCTGAACAGATTGTCGTAGCGGCCGCCGCCGAAAATCGCGCGGAACTTCTTGCCCGCGTCGAAGCACTCGAACACCGTTCCCGTATAATACGAAAGCCCGCGCACGATTCCGGAGTCAAACAGCGACAGATCGCCGAAGCCCAGCGCATCGGCCAGATCGAGTAAACGACGGACCTCTTCGCCAGCGGGGCTCCCGCCCAGCGGCCCGGAGAGGACATCATCGACCTCCCGCGCGCCGAGCCCGGCTACGGCATCCACGGCCTTCGCATCAATGCGGGTTTCCGCCAGCATTCCTTTGAGCGTCTCCACCGGCACCTTGTCCTTCTTATCGAGGACCATAAACACGTCGAGATGCTTCTCCTGCGGAACGCCGCACTCTGACAGCAGACTCGCTACAAGCTGGCGGTGGTTGATGTGAATCCGCACCTTGCCCGGCCCCAAGCCTAGAGCGCGCAGAGCGTGCGTGGCGCAGGAAAGAATCCAAGCCTCTGCCAGGACCGACCGCTCGCCGATAATGTCCAAGTTCCACTGAAAATGCTCCCGCTTCCGGCCGCGAGTCATCCGCTCGTATCGAAAGCACTGGCCGATGGTCCACCACTTGGCTGGAAAAAGAACATCCTGCTGCCTAGCCGCGATCATCCGCACGAGCGAGGGCGTGACTTCTGGGCGCAACGCGAGGTCGCGATCCGACTTGTCCTTGAAATGGTATATCTGGCGGGAAACCTCCTCGCCGGCTTTGCGGGCAAGGAGATCAAAATTCTCCACCACCGGCGCCTCATAGCGCAGAAAACCGTGCAAACTAGCTGCTGCGGTCCAAGCAGCGAAAATCCGTTCCCTGAGCGGAAGGTCTTCCGGATAGAAATCGCGCATCCCGCGCGGCGGTTCTAGCTGCATGTTTTACCAGTATAAGCGTGGTTTCAGAATGCTGGAATGCGGCCCGCGCAGCATGGCCCCGCGAGCCGCTCGGGTAAGCCGGGCGGCGGCCTCTTAGCCGCGAGCCCAGTGGGTGAGTTTTGGAGCGTTGGCGGGATGCCGAGGACCCAGGAGGGTCTTCCTGAGATCTTCCCGCATCGTGGGACGGCCGGATTGGACTCGCCCGTCTTTCTTCATCGTCACACCTCCAATTCAAGCTGCGTTTCCCCATTGTAGGGGAATCAGCGCCCAGCTACAAGGGACACAAAGAAAACCAGAGATTCATGACGGGGCAATGGTCGATAGCTTGGAATACGCCTCGGGATATTTCAGGCTATCCACAGGGCATACGCCACAAGCCCCGCTTGCCCCGCGTCAAGCGGAAATGCCACTGTTCACAGTGCCATAGGCCGCCTCTCCGGACCTGGATTCTTTTCCCAACAACCTGCCTCAATAATGGTAGCTGCCGTTCTCAAGAGATCCATCAAATTGCGGCCATCTCGCGGGCACGCGCCTGAGCCAGAATAAGAGATGATCCGGTTTCTTGTGCGTCCGCTGGCAAACCTTCGGGCCGGCAGGCGGCTCTCGAGGCCGATCAGGAGAATATAGTGGCTCGGACCGCGGTACTTCTGTTGCTCAGCTTCGGCGCCGCCTCTCAGGTATTCCCGCAATCGGGCTCTCAGGATCCTGCATTCGCAAAGGTCCCGTTCAACCAGTGGCTGGCGGGCGAAGAACAGTCCCAGATGCGGTGGACGGCGCGCGTCTCCCGGGCCCGGCTTTCGAATCATCAGCGGCTATTGGCGCGGGTGGAAGTTCAGCTGGACGGGATGGAGCTTGCAAAGCGCCGTGGCAAGGGCATGTTAGTCATTTTCTTTCAACTCACCGATCGAGACGGCCGCTCCTACCAGGACCATGGATCGATCGACCTCGAAAAAGTAGAAGCCGGAGTGAGCACGGAAGACATAATCTACACGGAGTCCGCCTTTGTTCTACCCGGAGACTACCGCGTATCGCTCGCCATATTCGACACCGCAACGGGAGAACACAGCGCCAAAGAAGAGAGCTTGCACATCCCCCCGCTGAAGAACGATCCGCTGCCGGACGCCTGGCGCGATCTTCCGGCGATTGAGTTCATACGTTCCGCAGGACCACCGGACAGTTGGTATCTGCCAATGGTGACCAAACGATTGCACCTGCCTCTCAAAACGCGGTGTCCCGTGCGTATGGAAGTGATCGTAAACCTAACACCTTCCCAATGGGTTTCAGGCGCGCGCCAAATTCAGGAGAGTGCTCTGCGGGTCCTGATCCCTGCATTAAAGGCAATCTCACAGATTGACTTCCAAAACGCATCGTTCAATGTCGAGCTGCTCGATCTCTCGCGGCGGCGCGTGACGTTTCGCCAGGAGCAGGTGCGCGATCTGGAGTGGCCCAGAATGAAGGCTGCTCTGGCGGGAAGGGATTCCGCGACGATCGACTTGAAGTCGCTTCAGGATCGAAAGCAGAATGCCGCATTCTTTGTGGCGGAAGTTGGCCGAAAGATCGGCGCCGCGCAAGATAAATCATCACGGAGCGAATCAGGGCCGTCACGCGTTCTGCTTATTCTCAGCGGCCCAATGGAGTTCGAACGCGGGGAAGACTTGCACCCAATTCGCCTCACTCCCACGCCTGATTGCCGCGTCTTTTATATCCGGTATCACTCTCAGCGGATGCGGCCAACTGCGCCTGCTCCTGCTCTGATTCGACCGGATCGCTGGGGACGCATGGGTTCGAGAACTCCTCCAGGCGCCGGGCCGGAACTGCAAATCGACCAGCTCGAGCCCACGCTCAAGCCGCTGGCGCCGCGATTGTTGGATGTCGAAACGCCCGAACAATTTCGGAAGGCGCTCGCCGCCATCCTCTCCGAAATCTCGAGCATGTGACGAGCCATCAGAACAGAGTAGTGGAGCCGGACCGCATCACCAAGAGCTGGTTTTCGCCACGCCGTCAGTGGCATTGACGCCACTCCGCAAGCGCAACCACCACGCAGCGGCCACCGTAGTTGCCGTCTCGATACACGTACTGTACGCCTCCGAGACACCCCAGTTGGCGGGCAACCTCTTCGACGGGACTCCGGTACGTCTTGTCCAACCTCGTTGTATGCCATGTTTCGATCCAGGACAGCGCCTGGCATAAAGTCCGGTGGTCGTCAGGTCGCGCGCAAGACGAACAAACGGGGCAACCGATTTGATCCTCATGATAGGGTGTCTTCGTGCTGAGCAAAATCGCAAAACACGCATGTCAAGGCCATCATGGCCACCCGGACAGCGGGGAAGGGCAAGCTGCACTAGGTCTAAAACCGGCGCTACAATCTGCAGTAGGTTGAGCTATCGCCATGGAGCCTACCCACAACAGAGAGTCACTTGAGCGGCGGCTCGCACAGGTCGAGGTACCCGAGGTCCGGTATCGAGCTGACATGGAGTCTCCATGATCGGTCGCAGAGCTTCTCAGGCGAGCTGCTCCGACTTGCGTTGGCCGGCATTGCGGTCGTTGGGTTTTTGTTGGTCAACATTCCCAAGGCGCGCTCAACGCCGGCGTTTGGAGACACCCTCCTGACGTTCTTGTTCTCTGCTTCTGTTGTCGCTTTTGCGATCTCGGTCGCATTCGCTCTCTTGCACCGCTTCTACGCCTCAGGTGCCAATTTCCACCATCTCCAAGCGATCAAGCTGCTATTGCTGAAGGATTCCTCCCTTGATGACGAAGTGGAGAAAGCGATTCAGACCCGGACTGCCAAGTTCCTGCAATGCCACTCTTTCCTGAGGATCGCCGCCCTGCTGCTGCTGGTGGCGGCTTGCCTCCTTGGCGGTGCGTTCATCCGGCTCATGTTTTCAGGAGGCTGACAGAAGGGCGCCACGTCCTAAGCAGGCCAGTAGTAGGTTGCGCCGCCAGCCGGAAACAGCGGGCACTCAGTTTCGGCCATCAGGTTACGGCTCCACGCGCCGGCGAGACCCACGAGTGTCGGGTTTTTGGCCGAAAATGTCGGGAATGTCAGGTTTTTCTAGCAGGAGAGAGGTGCTAGGAATCTGAGCAGTTTTTTTTCGTATGCTCGGGAGGCCGTGCGGCCGCGGCCACGTTTGGACTCCAGTTGGACTCCAAACCGCAGGTCTGGGGAGGGTTGGTGTCTGCAACCCTTTGAGGAACTTGGTCGGGCCGCGGGGATTTGAACCCCGGACCTCTTGCACCCCGAGCAAAAATATCAATCACTTACAGGCAGCCCTGACTGAAAACAAAAAACATGGGACCACCCAATTTGGACGCCAAATGGACGCCAAAACGCCGAGTCCGGTGTTTGGACTCCACGCGGACTCCACAATCTGGCTGCCGCTCGTGCGCGCGGTTTTCACCAACTTTCCGAAAGCCGCTGGAGGAGACGAAAAGAATTCTTCCTATAAGGGTGAAGCCCCACAATCTTGGCGAGCCAATTCCTGTGGACGCCGATCAGGTGATCGTGACGTGTCCCGATTGTGAAACGCGCGCCACGAACGGTCCCGGCAGGGAATGGAGGACTTTGCAAATCCGCGGTAGCGCAGCCAGGAAGACCGCCGCGATCTCGATGCCCCGGAGATTGCCAGCCGCAAGGACGAACACTCTGGCCTTGCTGGCTCTCAGTGCTGCGATCTCCAGCGGACGGCCCCGTCCAACGTGGGGGGCCAGAGAAATACTTGGCTAGGCTCATGCTCTCCCTCGTCTAGAGACCTCTCCCTTCTGCCGAACAGCTACCTCGATGAGATCAATGCAGCGCTCCGCATCGCGTTCGACTTGGTGCTCCCAGACACGTATTACGTGCCAGCCACTTCGTCGGAGCTTCCTGAAGTTGCACAGGTCACGCCTTCGATTTCGTTCGATCTTAGCCTTCCAGTAAGGCGAGAGCGTGTTCTTCCATGCGGGAAAGCGCCAGCCATGCCAATAATCGCCATCGACAAATACGACGACCTTGGACGCAAAGAATACTAGGTCCGGTCGCCCCGGAAGCCGGGAGCAATGCTTCCTGAAGCGCAAGCCTCGAGCATGTACTAGCCGCCGAACCGCAAGCTCGGGCTTCGTATCCGTGCTGCGGACACGCGACATCATGTAACTTCGTTGCGCCGGAGTTAGGTTGTCAGCCATCGAAGCAAACTCAATTCTCAGCGGCGACCGTCCACACCGAAGTGCTGGTGCGATCGACTCGAATCACCCGTGGGGGCGCATCCACAGCAAGGCGCCTATGCACGACACGGACAACGTCGCCCTCGCTCGGCATATCTGCACCATCCGCCGTGATCCACACCTCGGGGATCTGTTCCACGAACGTCTCGCCAGCGGCGACAGTGCCTCGTTGTGCATCCAACCGGAGAGTGACCAGCTTCATCCCCTGCAGGGTCGACTCATCGACCGATAAGACGCGGCCTTCGAGATGGACTCCGCACTGTTCTACCCAGTCCGGGGACGTCGACCTCCAGAACGCCTCGCAGAACGGAATACACGGGCAGAAGTTACAGTTCTCAGGCGACGGTTGCGCTACCTCGTCGAATCCCCTACCGGCGGCTGCGCTATACTCCGCGAGCAACTCGCGCGTCCGACGACCCTCCGTTTCTGCATCCTCCTTTGAGACGTCTAATAACGCACGGTGCCCGTCCGCGCGCGCGATGACTGCTCTCGAGACATGGATACCGTTGTCGAGCGCCAGGTGTACATACAATCGAAGCTGCCGTACCTCTGTCGCGGAAGCCGTGTCCGTCGCTCCATCGGGCACCCCTCCGGTTTTGTAGTCCACGATCTCGCACGCAGTTTGATCCCATCGTTCGGCGCATGCACCAAGTCCTGTCTGGTCCCGAGGTACCGCTCGGTCGTCTGTACCGAAGCGTGGCCCAGAAGCAACTGGATCTGCTCCAACTCGCCGCCGGCGGCTCGGCATAATTTCGCTGCTGTGCGACGGCAGTCATGCGGCGCAATGCCGGGGACGCCAGCTGCCGCCGCGTATGGCCGGAGCATCTGCCAGACGACCTTTTCGGATAGCACTTCACCCTGTACCGTGTCGGTGCGATTGACGGGCCGGAACACGTGGCCGTCCACCACGCCTGCGGCCCGGTCCACGCATCAATCGCCACTTTCACCCAGACCGGCATCGGCACCGTGCGCACACGCCCGTGCTTGCCGAGCAGGTCCACGATGCACCACCGGCCATCGCGCTGCTGAATGTGGCCCATCGTGAGCGCCGCCACTTCGGACCGGCGCAGGCCGCAGCCAAGAAGGACAGCGATTATGGCGCGGTCGCGCAGGCCCTTCAGGGTTGCAATATCCGGCGCATTCAGGAGCGCCTGCGCCTGCTTCAGCGACAGCCAGTTCCCCGTGCGCACTCCAATGGACTTCGCACTCTTCACGCGGGCGATTCCGGCCGCTAGCTCCGGCGCCAGTAGCCCGTTGTTCGTTGCCTCAGTGGCCAACTGTCGCGGTAGGGACGGCCATCGCTGATCGCCCCCCGCACAGATCCGTACGTGCGCGTTTACGCATACGGCTCTTACGAGGGATGAGTGGCGGCGAAGCGGGCGTCAGGATAGGGGTGCAGAATGCGGGGTTGCGGAATCCACCGGTTCAGGACTGGGGTGAGACGATCCCATCGCACCTGTGCGCGCTGACTGCGACGGACCAAAACACTCCGCCACAATCGGCCAACGCGACGGCTAAAGATGCGCAGCTGAGGCGAGTTGCCGGGAACAGCATAGTATTGGTAATAACCCAGTACAACCTTCCGGAGCCATTCACCGACCTCGGCCGTGCGATGATGCTTCCGACGTTGAAGTTCAGTCTTGATAGCCTTGAGCTTCGCCACCATCCGCTTCTTCGCCGTAATCCGCCAGACGATAAACGCTCCGCTGCTCATGAGCTGCCCACAGAAGTGGGTGAAGCCCAGGAACGTGAAGGTCTCCGGTTTTCCCTCTCCACGCCGCTTTCGGTCTCGGGCGGCGAACCGCCCGAACTCGATCAGTCGTGTCTTGCCCGGATGTAATTCCAAACCAAACTCTGCCAGCCGTCCCCGAAACTGCTGCAGGAACCGCTCGGCGTCGGTCCGGTTCTGAAAGCCTACCACAAGGTCATCGGCGTAACGGACGACAATCACATCGCCTTTCGCGACTTTCTTGCGCCAGGCCTCGACCCACAGGTCGAATACGTAATGCAGGTATACGTTGGCAAGCAGCGGTGAAACGACGGCTCCTTGCGGCGTACCCAGCATCGTCTCCAACCATTGGCCGTCTTCCGAAACTCCAGCCTTCAACCATTTCTGGATCAGGCGAAGTATCCGGCGATCGGCCACGCGATGCTCGATGAACTTCATGGTCCATTCATGGCTCACGTTATCGAAGAAGCCACGAATGTCCGCATCGAGCACCCAGTTCACTCGCTTCCATTGGATGCCCACGGTCAGCGCGTCCAGCGCTTGATGCGGACCGCGACCGGGCCGAAACCCATAGGAAAAGCCTTTGAAGTCGATCTCATATATCTGGTTGAGAATCGTCACCACAGCCTGTTGAACGATTTTGTCCTCCAGTGCCGCGATGCCCAACGGTCTTTGCCGTCCGTCAGCCTTCGGAATATAGACTCGTCTTGAGGGTCGTGCCCGATACGCTCCACGGTGCACCCGGCTGTGCAGATCGACAAGTCGATCCTCCAACCCGGTTTCATACTCTTGCCACATCACGCCATCCACTCCCGGCGCAGCGTTGCGCTTCAAAGCGTAAAAGCTGGTTCGAAGCAGATCGACGCTCAGATGGTGGAGCAAAGCGGTGAACCGTTCTTGCTTCCTTTCTTTTGCTGCTTGCCGCACACCGTGCAACCCCTGGGACATACGATTCCCGCTCTGTGTCGGGCGCATGTGAGATTGAACGATGTTCTCCCCAGTCCGTGCCCTTCCCTCCCCGACCTCCGCGGAAAGTTGCCCTTCCTTGTTCGGCTGGTTCACAGGTACTACGGCACAGTCCGACTTCTCCTGCACGTTCACGTCCGCCGTTCGGTTTATGGCCTTCGCGGACCGGTCTTGATCGGTTGACCAAGACGTGCAGGAGATCTCCCGGTTCTCGTGCATGTTGTTTCTCAGCGTGCGCGGGTTCTAAGACTACGCAGGACCGAGCAAGCCACTCGCGGTAACGTGGTTGCCGTGTTGCCTTCCTCCTCTCGCAACGGAGTCGGCGTCCTGTTCCATCGGCTTTTCGAAGCTCAATAGCCCGGCCCACTGGTACCTCTGTCTACGCTTCAAGCGCCACCTCGCGATGCCGCCTGCAAGACTCAAGGCCAGGATGGATTCGCTGCTCTCCTTTCCTGTAGGGCTCTTTCATCCCCTACAACATGCCGGTTTATCCCGGCGCACTGCGGATAGCCGACATCCTAATAATGATCGAGGATGACCCGAGGCCACGTGCTTCGAGCGACGCCCGCCACGCGCTCACGGTAGCCTTGGTGAAGCCGGGCCGCGGCTCCTGGCCATACCAGGAGAAGAATTCGTTGAGCGCCATGTTATACACCCGCTTCGTGATCGGCGAGGAGACGCTATCCAGCACCAACCCCTTCAGCCACCGCCATTCGGCAGCCTTTGGAACAACAATCAAATCAGTCATTTAGGTCCTCATAATGGGCATTGTCGGTAGTCATTTGGACCTTACCTCGGGGTGGCGAGGACATCAAGCCAAAATGCCGAAACGGCTGGATTTACCCGAGACGACGCTGGTGGGAAGGGGATTTCGCAACAGGAATCGGGTGGATGGCATACCCCTTCCACGGCGTTCGAGTCTAACCTGGAGATGAGGGAAACAGTTCCGAAGGAGAAACAATGCAGAAGCGCAAACTTGGAAAGAGGGGCCTGGAAGCTTCGGCTCTCGGGCTAGGCTGCATGGGAATGAGCTTTTCTTACGGTCCGCCCAAAGACAAGCAGGAGATGACCTCTCTTCTCCGGGCAGCCGTGGAACGCGGCATCACATTCTTCGACACTGCCGAGGCGTACGGCCCGTTCTTGAACGAAGAGCTCGTGGGCGAAGCTCTCGCTCCCTTCCGTGACCGAGTGGTGATCGCCACCAAATTCGGGTTCGACCTCAGTCCTAATTTCGATCCCCGCGGAATGAAGGGTGCGCCGGGCCTGAACAGCAGGCCAGAGCACATCAAGCAAGCCGCCGAGGGCTCGCTCAAGCGGCTGAAGGTCGATGTCATCGATTTGCTCTATCAGCATCGGGTTGACCCGAATGTGCCGATCGAAGACGTAGCTGGAGCGGTGAAGGACCTGATTCGGGAAGGCAAGGTCAAGCACTTCGGCCTTTCCGAAGCAGGAGTGCAAACCATACGTCGCGCACACGCAGTCCAGCCGGTCACTGCTCTCCAGAGCGAATACTCGCTGTGGACAAGGACTCCGGAGAAGGAAGTGATCCCGGCCCTTGAGGAACTCGGAATCGGCTTTGTCCCGTACAGCCCCCTGGGCAAGGGCTTCCTCACGGGCAAGATCGGCGCAAATGCGAAGTTCGACAGCTCCGACTTCCGCAGCACCCTGCCTCGCTTCACGCCAGAGGCTCTCAAGGCGAATCAGGCCCTAATTAATCTGCTCACCAGCATCGGGGAACGGAAGAAGGCGACACCCGCTCAGATCGCACTCGCCTGGCTGCTGGCCCAGAAGCCGTGGATTGTGCCGATCCCAGGCACCACAAAGCTGCATCGCTTGGACGAAAACATCGGGGCAGTCTCAGTCGAACTCACGCCCGACGATCTGCGTGACATCGAGAACGCCGCCTCAAAGATCACGGTGCAAGGCGCCCGGTACCCCGAAAAGCTGGAGCAGATGACCGGCCGCTGAACGGCAAACAGTCAAATGCCTGCAACCCCCAAGTTAAGGAGTTCAGAAAATGGACATCAAAAGAGTTGGTTCGCAACCTTCCGTCAAGGGACCGTCAGAGTGGTTCACTGGCACGGTACGTATCGATCCGCTATTTCAGGCACCCGATCCGGCACTTGTTCAAGGCGCCAGCGTCACTTTCGAGCCCGGCGCTCGGACGGCATGGCATACCCACCCGCTGGGGCAGACTCTGATCGTGACGTCCGGTTGCGGCTGGGTACAGCGTTGGGGCGGACCGGTCGAGGAAATCCGGCCGGGTGACGTCGTCTGGATTGCGCCCGGTGAGAAGCACTGGCACGGCGCCACACCAGCTACGGCCATGACGCACATCGCCATCCAGGAGAAGCTCGACGGTAAGGTTGTCGACTGGATGGAACAGGTCAGCGAAGAACAATACACGGCCTGACTAATGGCCGAAAATAAAACATAGGAGCATAGATTCATGTACAAGGCAAAGGCTTTCTCCGCTGGCAGTGCGACATCGCCGCTCGCCGGCACGACAATCGCGCGGCGCGATCCAATTGAACACGACGTACAGATCGAGATCCTGTTCTGCGGGGTCTGTCACTCCGATCTCCATCAGGTCCGCAACGAATGGAGCGGCGTTACGCCGACAGTCTACCCCTGCGTTCCAGGCCATGAGATCGTCGGCCGTGTTACCAGAGTGGGCTCCGCCGTCACCGGGTTCAAGCCCGGCGACCTCGCCGCGGTCGGCTGCTTGGTCGACTCGGACGGCACGTGCCCACAGTGCAAAGCCGGGCTTGAGCAGTTCTGCCCCAACGCGACCTTCACCTACAACTCCCCGGATAAGCACCTCGGCGGTGTCACCTATGGCGGCTACTCCAATAGCATCGTCGTCAATGAACACTTCGTCCTGCGCGCCCCTTCCAACCTCGATCCCGCCGGAGCTGCGCCTCTCCTCTGCGCCGGAATCACAACCTACTCGCCCATGCGCCACTGGGGCGTCACCGACGGCAAGAAAGTCGGCGTGGTGGGCCTCGGCGGACTGGGCCACATGGGCGTGAAGTTCGCTCATGCGCTTGGAGCCCACGTGGTTGTCTTCACGACCTCACCCAACAAGAAGGAAGATGCGCTCCGTCTCGGCGCCGACGAAGTCGTCGTCTCCCGCAATGCCGGCGAGATGAGAAAGCATGGCGGGAGTTTCGACTTCATCCTCGACGCCGTTTCCGCCGATCACGACATCAACGCCTATATCAACCTGCTTGGCCGCGACGGCAACATCACCCTTGTCGGCGCGCCCGAGAAGCCTTTCGCCGTCGCCGGCTTCGGCCTTCTGTTTGGACGCCGCAGCCTCTCCGGCTCGCTCATCGGCGGTATTCCCGAGACCCAGGAGATGCTCGACTTCTGTGGGGCGCAGAACATCACCGCCGATGTCGAAGTCATCCCTATACAGAAGGTCAACGAAGCCTACGAGAGAATGCTCAAGTCCGATGTGAAGTACCGCTTCTCCATCGATATGGCTTCGTTCAAATCTGAGTAAGACGATGAATATGCGTTTTCGTATTCCTGGCGGTCGCGGACAACGCGCCATCTGGAAGTTGTCCCTGCGACGTACCTGCGGGCGGGCCAGAAGTCCCGTTCTGGGACATCAGCCCGCGAGGGGGAGCCATAGCTGTCGCGAACAGCCCTTCCCACCAACTGTCGCTACTCTCCCTCGCAGGACAACGGCGTCGTTAGGAAGACGCTGAAACGAAACGATATCCCCTGATATCGGTATGTATGGTCCGCCGCAGAGTTGCAGGCGAAAACTGAGGATGACAGTTTGATCTGCGCCAATGTATTCGGCTTTTCGTGGAGTCAACGATCCCTGGCCATGATGGATTCCGCCTGCTCTCTTCCTCGTTAGCTTGACGGTCTCGAAAGATCCCCTGCCGATACCGGCCGCCCCCCGCGCAAGCATTTCCTCCGGCAGAAGACCGAGCGCCAGACCGAATTCGCGACGGGCGGTCTCAGTCGCGGCGGCCAACCTGCAATGCACGGAGTGGACCTCTGGGATATACTTTCATCCGTGCGAACCCTGCCAATAGCGGTGATGGTGTTTGTCTTCTGCCCTTGGGTCCCGGCGCAGGCGCAGTTCCGGGATACGCCAGGTCCAGCCCCGGTGAAGGTCACAGCCGGTCCGGCTGGCACACCAATCGTGCTTGACCTGACTGAGGCCCCCGCGCCGGGCGATTCGATCACGGCGATCACGAACACGAAGCTTACGGTGGCTCTAATTACGCCGGCTGGGCAGCGCATCACAATCAGAAACGCTGCCGATGCCGGCCTGGACTGGTCTCGGACAGAGAACCGACCGCCTCTGGGGTCAACCGCTGGCGGGTACTTCATTCGGATTACGTTCAAGAGGCCGGCGATCGCCGGTCGGTACACAATCCTATTCACTTCACAGGCAATCGAGAAGGCCGCGCTGGCGAAGGCCTGGTTCACTTCTAGAATGCAAGACTATCGCCAGCTTATTCAGTCGATCCCCGGCGCATTACTGCTGAGCGCAGGTCCGCTTGGCACGGCCACCGTGATGAGAATGGATCTCGGCACCGATGTGGAAATGGCGCTCCTGGATATCGTGGTTCCTGATTCGGGTGTCGATGTGTCGTTAGTTTTGCCGGACGGGCGCGTTCTGCGGCAACAACAAGCCCGCGAGAACGAGATGGAGTGGGAGACTCTGAGCGATGTCAGCGAATCCAAAAAGTCCGGCTCCAGCTTCTCGTTGTTTGCCGGATTGGAGATGCTTCTGCCGCTTCCGGGAATCCATCATATGATTGTGTTCCGGAAAGCACCGAAAGGCCACTATGACATCCGAGCCGCGCAAGGCGGAATAACCGCGGGCGAGATAAGAGCGGCCTGGATCCCCCTAATGGCTTCCGCGAAAGTAGTGCGCGAGAAGCTCGAGTTCGGGGAAATGCTGGCTCCTGGCGAGGTGCGGATTCGTCCTAGCCTGGAGTGCAGGGAATGCTCTGCGGGCGAACCAAAGGATCTGGCGGTACCTACGCGCGCGGATCTGTGCATCCGACGGGAGTGCATTGCAGGTGAAGCAGTGGATCTGGCGGTCAGCGTCGCCGGTGAAATCGGGCCGGAGCCGCCAGTGTTCCAGGTCAGAATTGAGCACTCGCCGTTTATTCCGCCTGAGGATGAGGAAGTCGGTCGGCGCATCGGGTCTCCCGATTCCGTTGAAACTCTGCCGGTTAAGTTCGCGCAAGGAGCCGACGGGAAGTATCACGGCTCTATCGTTTTGTCCCGGCCAGGCAGTGACCGCATCGAGGTTCGGGCCAGCGGCAAGAAGTCTTCTGGCGAACCGTTCACGGACGAGGACATTATTTGGATTCCAGTCAACCCCGTTGTGGCGCGGGTCGTATCGCTCGATGCTGGTGGTGTTGACGTGAACGGTGACGGCAAATTCGACCGCCTCGAGATTACGGCAAATCTCGACGTGATGCTTCAGGGCGAGTTCCTGTTTGGCGCTCGAGTCGTGGACGCAATGCAAAGAGGGGTCTCACAGTTCGATACGAAGAAGCTCCAGGCCGGACGGCAAAAGGTGACGATCTCTATCCCGGCAGGAAAGATCTGGAACGAGCTACGCGACGGCCCCCTCCAAGTCCGCATATCGATTGATCGCAAAGAGGGGTTCGGTAATGGCGTTCGGGTACCGGATGCCGAGCAGATCACGCGCAGTATCGCCTATCACCGCGAGGAGTGGGACCGTGGTTCGCTCTATGGCGAGGATCAAGTGAGCATCCACGGGATTCGGCCCGCGCCATCCCGGCGTTTTCGTTTTGCCGAGGTGGAATGGGATGTGACCACTCCCGGAGGCAAGTGTGGCGGGAGCGCCCAGCTCGATTCAGGCGTAAGCGATCCAAAGCTATACGCGAGCCGATACAAAGAGGTTACGCCCGGCCGCGACCGGTTCAGCTTCCTGTTCGACGGCAGCGCCATTGCCGCGGCCGGTAAGCGCGAATGGAAATTCAACGCGGATGTTCAATGCGGGCGCGGTGCAGATCACGCGCGTTTACCGGCGATCAATGTGCGTCTCGATTCTGCGCAGTATGAACCGGCTCGCGGCCTGTTGTGGATTCGAGGTCCGGTGTCGCTGGATCCGGAGTGGGTGCATCATCCAGAATCTTCCAGCAGCGAGTGGTCGGCTCATTTGCGGGCCGTCGGCAAAGGCGCCGCGACAGCCCAGTTCAAGCTGACAGATGTCCCGGAGGGACTGGACGCGTCACTCCGGGATTTCGGCTCCGGATATCAGGCGACCACACTGCGCGTCAAAGTTGGGCTTGGCACTCCGCCCGGACGCTATTTCATTGGAGTCGCCGCCATCTCCGGAGACGAGACCGCAAGTCGGGAATTTGTGGTGGACGTTCCTTTCGTGGCTCGCCACATCGAGGCCGAAGGGTCAACGGAGACCGAGGGGTCAACTGAAACCGAGAGTTCCGTAGTCAGTCTTCCCCTACCTCCTCCCGCGCGCGTCGCCCCCGGACAAGCTGCTCCCAACCGCCCTACGCAAGGTCCTGCTCCAGCGGCCGTTGCGAGTAGCTTGCAGCCACAGAGGATCCGTGTGGGGGCCAAGCTACAGGCAACCAAGTTGATCCGCCGGCCACCGATCACCTACCCGGCAATGGCCAAGGCGGCGAGGGTCGAAGGGGTGGTCCGATTCACCGTTGTCATTGCCGGAGATGGGACGGTAGAGAACGTGCAGTTGGTGAGCGGTCATCCATTGCTGGTGCAGGCCGCCGAGACGGCGGTGAAGAAATGGATCTACTCTCAGACGCTGCTGAATGGTGTTCCGGTTGAAGTCATCACAGACGTAGACGTGGAATTCCGCTTGCCAGAAATTGAAGAATAAACTGCCCACGCGGGCCTGGACCTCGGACGTTATCTATCATTAACGGTAGCCATTGGGCCTTACCTCGAAGCCAGTGAATTTTACTTTGTCATCACTGGAATCGTCGTAAACGCTCCGGCGGGCGTGGCACGGATGCCGAGCGCGGCGATCTGTCCCCATAAGGGCGTATCGAACTCCAGCGTGCCGCGAATGTTCGCAGCGGCCGGGAACAGATCGGTCAGCACCTGCGATCTGCCCAAGCGAAGTTCCCAACAGCAAATCTGGACCAAGATCACCCTGTCAGGCTCCCGGGCAACCGAAGTATACAACAGGATAACGTGGTAGGTTGGCTTCCATGCTCGCGCCCCTGGCCTCGAAGAGGGCCCGTTCTGACCGACGCGGGAAGTCCGAGCACCGCTCTAAGACTCGATTCCAGCCAGAC
>CAWIHA010000024.1:0-89519 GCA_963835855.1 Bryobacterales bacterium
CGCTGGACGCCGCCACCGCTCCGCCCGGTGGAACGGTGCTGGCGCGGCTCACCGCCAAAATCGATCCGGGGTGGCATCTCTACGCGCTTTCCGTGCCGAAACCGATCATCCCCACCTCGATCCGCCTCGCCGATCATCCCTTCGTCGAGTCGGTCAAGATCTACCAGCCCAAGCCGCACACCGCCTTCGACGAGAACTTCGGGTTCAACGTCGCGAGCTACGAGAACCAGGCAGTCTTCCTGCTCGACTCCACATCTCCAAGAACGCACCCTCCGGACCGGCGCGGCTTGAGGCGCAGACGCGGTTTCAGACTTGCAACAACAAGATGTGCCTGCCGCCGCGGCGCGTGACGGTTGCTGCGACGCTCAATATCGATCCGGCCGCGAAGGCAGGTACGATTGCCGTTCCGGCCGGTTACACGGTATTCGATGTTTCGGCTCCGCCGCCCGCGGCATCACCGGGCTCATTTCCTGCGCAAGGCCTGGCCCTATTTATTCTGGTTGCTTTCGGATTCGGCCTCGCTGCGATTTTCACGCCGTGCTGCTTCCCGATGATCCCGATCACGGTCTCCTATTTCCTGAACAAGCCGGCGGGAGCGCGCGGGAAGAGCGTGGCCGATGCCGTGCTGTTCGCGGCCGGCATCGTCATTCTATTTTCGGCGCTGGGCCTCGCAATCACCGCGGCGCTGGGGCCGTTTGGGGTCGTGCAGTTGGGCTCGAATGTTTGGGTGAATGCGTTTATCGCGCTCGTGTTCCTGGTCTTCGGCTTGAGCCTGCTCGGCGCGTACGAGATCACGATCCCATCGAGTGTGCTCACACGCCTGGATCGCGCGTCGCGAGGCGGCGGAGTGCTTGGGACGCTGCTGATGGGGCTTACCTTTTCGCTCACCTCGTTCGCCTGCGTCGGGCCGTTCGTCGGGACACTGCTCGCGGCTTCGGTTGAGGGCGGTGGCCTGCGTCCCCTGGTTGGAATGATGGCGTTCGCGGCTGGCCTCGCGACGCCGTTCTTTTCCTGGCGCTGTTCCCCTCGTACCTCAAGCGGATTCCTAAGAGCGGTCCCTGGCTCGAGCGCGTGAAAGTGGTGATGGGCTTCCTGATCCTGGCCGCGATGCTCAAATATTTGAGCGCGGTGGATGAGGTGATGCGCTGGAACGTGCTCACGCGCGCGCGGTTCCTGGCGGCTTGGATGGTGCTGTTTTCACTCGCCGGCCTCTACCTGCTGGGGCTCCTGCGAATGCGCGGCATCGCACCCAATGAGACGGTTGGCCTGCCGCGCCTGCTCATCGGCGCCGCGCTGCTTGTCTTCGCCGTCAGCCTGGCGCCGGGGATGTTCGGCGGCCGGCTGGGCGAGATCGACGCCTATGTGCCGGTGGCTTCCGGCCCGCTCTTCGGGGGCCCGGCGGCGAAGGGCGAGACCCTCGCGTGGATGACGAACCGCTATCAGGATGCGCTGGCCGAAGCGCGGCGGGAAAACAAGCGGGTGCTGGTCAGCTTCACGGGTTACGCCTGCACAAACTGCCATTGGATGAAGGCGAACATGTTCACGCGTCCCGAGATCGTTGCCGCGATGAAGGACTACGTGCTGGTCGAGCTTTACACCGATGGCACGGACCAGGCTTCCCGCGAGAACCAGGAACTCGAGGAGAAAAAGTTCGCCATGGTTGCTATCCCCTACTACGCTATCCTCGATGCGGATGAAAAGGTGATCGCAACTTTTCCCGGACTCACCCGCGACCCGCAGCAGTTCCTGGCCTTCCTGCGCTCGGGCTCAGCCGCGGTCATTGGACAGGGCATCACCGCGGCCGCCGAAGGTGGCGGTAACCTGCTTGCAAGTGCACTTGGACCGAAAGCAAGGTAACGGAGAAATGAAATTTCTATTCGCAGTGACAGTTGCCGCGCTGACATTCGTGGCAGCGCGAAGCGTGTGGGCGAAAGTGGGCGGCCAACATCAGATGCGAACGACGAGCGGCACGGTTATAACGGTTCGCGTGACATTGAAATCCGGCTCGGAAGAGGGTACGATTCCGGCCAAGTTGTGCCTTCACTAAGGAGCGAAAACGGGATGTTATGAAGCGGTCGCCGAGAACAAACCGTCTTCGCTGGGACCGTATTCGCTGGAGCCATCTTATACGCCGGTAAGATATGATAACGGCGACACGATTGGATGGCTGCTATTCTCGGCAAAGACCGTTCCCTTTACCAGCCGTCAGGATCATATGCTGGCCCTTTTGGTTGTCAGCGGTTCTCTGCAGCTCTCAAATGTGCTACCGCCCGTGATTTTGTCGGAGCAGAGCGAGTATTCCCTGTGGCGTGACAAGGTGCTGTCACCAATGCCGATCTTGACCACGGCGGACTACCTGTTCCCGTTCGAAAGCGAGGAAACTCATTTCTCGGAACACTATTACCGGGTTCGAACCTACATGGCGGATGCATCGGGGAAGTACCGACTCGTCGATGTTTACAAAACTGCACGCAGGTACCCTGGATTGGACACTGAGGAAAAGATTCAGGTCCTCGAAGGAGAACGGAAAACCTTCATGTCTCATCTCTTGTCGAAAAGTCGAGGTCCAATCCGTTCTCCAAGCGCCAAATGAGGCGGCTGCAGCGAGGCACCGCTGGAGGGCAGTGCTTTGTACCGGCCCTCGGTAATGGCAGTTCGCCCCTCGCATGGCAGCCCTTTCCATGGGGCTGGACCCTCCCGGTCTTTTCCCATTTAGCCGCTAAAAATCCGCCACTGAGGCGCGGAGAGAGACGCGCTCTCCTTCATCAAGCTAACGAAACAGTGAATTCCCGCCGAAATTACATACGTGGCGCCACGCTTGGAACCCGCGCCAGATCGTGCTAGAGTACACTTTCGAGCAGCCGGCGGTCATCCACTTTACTCGGAAGGGCTGGCTAGGGGCAACGCATGAGGATACGAATCCGTGTGCGGTTCGGGCCTGCGTCCAGACGAGGGCGGACCCGCAACCGCAAGTTGGCTTTGGTCATGGCCGCACTATTGACGCCGGCAGCGGTCATGGCCTTGGTGCTCGGGGTATGGCGCCTCTGTTCCGACCTCAACTTGACGCGTGAGTTCGCGATTTCGCGCGGCTTGTTCTCGCATTGGCAGGTGTGGATGGTGATGGCTGGCCTGCTGCAAACGTGCGCTTCAGTCCTGAATCGCTATGGGCGCGGCGGCGGCGAAGCCATGCCGTAGCCGATCTCCGATTCCTCCGCTACCAGCTCCTGCATCGCCTGGGAATAAAAGTGGTTCGAGCGCAGGCGGATCTCGTGTTCCGGCCGGTCCGGAAAAACCAGGTGCTCGAGCTCGTGCAGCAGGATGCCCAAGGCCGCGGCCTGAAAGTGAATGGTCTCCAGCCGGCCGCCGAGACCGGCTGCCGCGAGGGCTGACAGCGGTTCCGGACGCCACTGGCGGATTCCCTCGTAGGCCAGGTCGATCTCGCCGATGGGTTCGCCGAGATCGGCGGCGAGGCGGCGCGTGAGCCTGGATTCGGCGCCGCGCGGATGGTGATGCCCCAGGCACTCGCATGGATTGATGGCATCGAGCAGCACGACGACCATCGCCGGAAGCCGTTCGAATAGCGGCCGATAGGGCGCGAGCGCTTCCGCGCTCAGCCTGCGCAGGGTATGCGAATAGGCTCGCTCGATTTCGCGCCCCACCTCCAGCGCCCCGCGCGGAAAGCTCAGCAAAAGAAGCGGAAGATCGGTGCCGGCCCGCACCAGCAACTGCTCGTGGCCGCGCACCCGGTTTGCGAACCGTTCCAGAATACCCAGCGCGTGAACGCCGTGCTGCCGGGAGCAAGTCATGACCTGCGCATCTGCTATTCTGGCATAGACGGGTCACGCCTCAGCATGGAATACAGGTTTCGAAGCACCGGATACACCCCGAGCTACCTCCCTGCTGGCGTGAAGTGGCTTCTCATCAGCAACATCGGCATTTTCGTCCTCAACTACCTCTGGATCATGCTCTTCGATAGCGATCCGTTCCGGATCTTCGGACTGGTGCCGTTCGAAGTGCTGCGCCGCGGCTTCCTCTGGCAGTTGTTCACCTACATGTTCCTGCACGGCGGGATCTGGCATATCCTGTTCAACATGCTGGTTTTGTGGATGTTCGGTTTGGACCTGGAACGCGACTGGGGGACGCGGCGTTTTCTCAAGTATTATTTCCTGTGCGGCGCCGGCGCCGGCATCTGCGTTGTGCTGGTCGCGATGGTTCGGCCGGCAGAGATGCTCGCGCGCACGATCGGTGCCTCAGGCGCCATTTACGGCCTATTGCTGGCCTTTGGCGTCCTGTATGCCGACCGCTTGATCCTGATGATGTTCCTGTTCCCCATGAAAGCGAAATACGCCGTAATGATCTTCGGCGCCATCGCGTTTCTCGGATCGTTCGAGCGCGGCTCAGGAGTCAGCCACGTGGCGCACCTGGGTGGCATGATCTTCGGCTATATCTATCTGAAGACACGTCTGAAACGCACGCGTTCCCACTTCGATCCGTTCGGATACATCCGCCGGGGATATGAGAATTGGAAGCTGCACCGCGCCCGCAAGAGGTTCCAGATCTATATGCGCAAGCAGCAGTCCGGCAGGGACCGTTGGGTGCAGTAGCCACGCCGCTGTAACACCGGAGCGCCATCCGGCGTCTAATCGGTTGCGTCTGATATATTTGGATTAGGGGCAAGCACGATGCGCTCTCGAAACATCTCCCTCCGCCTTATCACTTGTCTCCTCGCCGGCGTTGCCGTTGTCGCGGCGCAGCAGGGTCCACAGACCGAAGGCAGCGAAACCGTCGCCAAGCCCAGAAATAAGGGCGCGGAGACCAGCGAAACCACCGAAGGTCCCAAGATCCCTTCGAAATTCGAGAAGAAAAAGGAGGAACTCCCTGAGGGCACGCCGAACTTCAAGAGCGAGGTGACGGCGGTGACCGTCGACGTGGCCGTGCTCACTAGCAAGGGGGCGTTCATTCCCGGCATTCCGCGCGGGAATTTCCGCATCCTCGAAGATAACGTTCCCCAGCAGATCTCCACGTTCAGCACGGGCGAGGCGCCGATGACGGTGGCTATGGTGGTCGAGTTCAGCAATCTCTTTCAGCAGTATTACAGCGAGGCCTGGTTCCAGACGCTGACCGCCGCCTGGGGCTTTCTGGAGACGCTGAAGCCGGAAGACTACGTTGCCATCGTGGCCTACGACATTCGCCCCGAGATCCTGACGGACTTTACGACCGACAAACAGCAAGCGTACCAGGCGATGAGGCGACTGCAGTTGGCGGGGTTCTCCGAAGCGAACCTGTTCGACGCGGTCACAGACACGGCCAAGCGCATGCAGGATATCGAGGGCCGCAAGGCGATCGTCCTGATTTCGTCGGGCGTCGACACCTTCAGCAAGCTGACGTTCGACAAGGCCCGGAAAATCCTCCAGGAGGCCGGCGTCCCGATTTACGCGATCGGGCTGATGCAAACGATGCGCGAGCTCGCCGATGCTTACGGGATGATGGGGCCCATTCAGCGGATGGACTTCCTGCAAGCCGACAATGAGTTGCGCACTTTCACGCGTGAAACCGGTGGCGTAGCGTTTTTTCCCAAGTTCTACGGCGAGTTTCCGGCCATTTTCAGCACCATCTCGGAGGCGCTGCGGCACCAATACACGCTCACCTACAGCCCCTCAAACCAGGCACGCGACGGCAAGTTCCGGAAGATCAAAGTCGAGCTGGTCAATCCACAGGGCGACCCGCTGAAAGTCATGGAGCACGGCAAGCCGATCAAGTATCAGATCGTCGCGAGAAGCGGCTACACCGCGCCGCGCGAGGTCGAGTAATCGCAGCGGCACAACATCATCCGGAAGTCAAGTCGCTGATCCTTCGTTTTTGCAGGCCGTTACAAATCCGTTGACATGGTCGTGTACACTCTGATAGCGTTTGTTATCTCCACGCTATGAAAGGCACGTCTTCCGGGAACGCTTCCACTCCAGCGCGTATCCTCCTTGTCGATGACAACAAATTGGGAGTTGTTGCCCGAAAGTCGGTCCTCGAAGAGCTGGGCTACCACGTCACCACCGCGGCCGATGGCGAGGAGGCGATCGAGCGCTTCGCGCGCGGTAATTTCGACCTGGTTATCACCGACTATAAGATGCCGAAGATGGACGGCCTGGAATTCATCAAGCGTGTGCGGCAGCACTCCCCCGGCATGCCGATCATCCTTATTTCCGGTTACGCGGAGGCACTGGGCCTGGTCGAGGCGAACACCGGCGCCGACATGGTGATCCAGAAGAGCGCAAACGAGGTTCCGCATCTGATCCGGTCCGTGCACCGGCTCCTGCACCGCCCTGCACCAAGAAAGCCGGCGGCTTCACAGCGCGCCGCGGCGCGCCCAGGCGGTGCTGGCAGCAAGAGCGTATAGTATTGGTTTGAGTTTCCCCTCCCAGACCCTTGCCACTCTTGCACTGCTCGGCGGCATGAGTTTTGCTTTGGCCGCGACCGCGAAGCCAGCCAAGCCGCCGCGCGACAGGCCTCCGCCGGCAGTGAGGACCTGGATGCGCTCGATGACGCTTCGCGACAAGGTCGCGCAACTCGTGGTGGTTTCGTGCAATGGCGAGCCGCCGAACTCACGCTCCGGTGAATACAGGAAAATCCTCCACTGGGTGCGCGATGTCCGCGCCGGCGGCCTGATCATGATGAACCGTGTCGAGAACGGTTCGGTCCGCAAGGGCGAGCCCTACGCGATGGCCGCTTTTCTCAACCGGGTCCAAAGATTGAGCAAGGTGCCGCTGCTGGTGGCCGGCGATTTCGAGCGAGCCGATTCGATGCGGGTGGAGTCGCAGATCAAGTTCCCGCATGCGATGGCGTTTGCGGCGACCGGCGACCCCGCGCTTAGCCGCTACGAAGGCGCGGTCACGGCCCGGCAGGCGAGAGCACTGGGCGTGCCGTGGATTTTCGCGCCCGTGGCCAACGTCAATAACAACCCGGACAATCCTATCATCAACATCCGCTCTTATGGCGAAAACCCGGAAGAAGTCGCGGCACACGTGCGCGCATTCATAGAGGGTGCGCACTCGGAACCCGGCGCCCCGGCGATGGTGACCGCAAAGCATTTCCCTGGGCACGGCGATACCGCTACCGACAGCCACCTCGCGCTTGCCGTCCTGAACGCGGATAAGGCGCGGTTGGAAGCGGTGGAGCTTGTGCCGTTCCGCGCTGCGATCGCCGCGGGCGTCGATTCGATTATGACGGCGCATATCGCGGTGCCCGCGCTCGACGAGCCCGGCACGCCCGCCACGCTCTCCCACGCCGTCCTGACCGGGCTGTTGCGCGAGGAGCTGGGATTCCACGGGCTCATCGTGACCGATGCGCTCATCATGAACGGCGTCTCCAAGCAGTGGGCGCCAGGCCAGGCCGCGGCCATGGCGATCGAAGCCGGTGCGGACATCCTGCTCATGCCGCCGGACCCTGAGGCCGCCATCGAAGGCGTGCTGGGGGCTGTGAAGCAAGGCAAGATTACCCGCAGCCGCATCGACGAGAGCGTGAGGAGGCTTCTGGCTGCCAAGGCGCGGCTCGGCCTCAACCGGCGCCGCACCGTCGATCTCGATGCTCTGCTCGATGAGCTCAATTCGCCAGAGGACATCGAGCGGGTTCAGGAAATCGCCGACCGCGCGGTCACGCTGGTGAAGAACGACCGGAGCCTGGTGCCGCTGTCGAAAGGCAGCGCTCCGTCCTTTGTCGCGTTGAGCGAAGGCCGTTATTCGACTGAAGGGCGCAGCTTCATTCAGGAGGTGCGCAAGCGGTTGCCGAACGCGCAGATAACGCTGCTCGATCCCTCCGATTCCGAAGCCGCATTCGACCAGGCGCTCGCCAGTTCCAAGAATTCCGGCGTGGTGGTCGCTGCGGTATTCTCAGCCGTCGCTGCCTACCGCGGCAGCCTGACGTTGAACGGCGGCTATTCAAAGCTGCTGAACGCGCTGATTGATTCGGGCAAACCGGTCATCCTGGCCGCGCTCGGCGACCCTTACCTCGTGCGCAGCTTCCCCAAAGTGAGCGCGTATCTGACTACTTACAGCACCGTCCCGCCCTCGGAAATCGCGGCGGTAAAGGCGCTGTTCGACGAGATCCCGATTCAAGGCCGATTGCCGGTCACCATCCCCGGCATCGCCAAATACGGCGATGGCATTCGGGTGGCGGCGACAGCTCGCTGACGTTCGCTGGGATGTGTGTTCCGGCGAGGGCCGCGCCCGCTCACAAGCCGCCACCCGTTATCATCGGTTCAGGAGGGCTGTTGATGCTGGAAATCACCTGGCTTGGACATGGCACGTTTCAGTTCTGCTTGGAGACAGGCGAAGTCATTCTGATCGACCCCTGGACCGACGGCAACCCCGCCTATCCGAAAGCCCACTCCATCCCCCGCGTGGACACCATCCTGATCACCCACGGCCACTTCGATCACATTCACGACGCCATTCCGCTGGCGAAGAAATTCTCGCCGCAGGTGGTGGCTGTTTATGAGACCTGTGAATGGCTGGGATCGAAAGGCGTCGAGAACTTGAGCCCGATGAACAAAGGCGGATCGCAGAAGGCCGGGCCGGTGACCGTCACGATGACGCACGCGGTGCATAGTTGCGGCATTCGCGAGGACGATGGGCGGATCGTTTACGGTGGCGAGGCGTCCGGCTACGTCCTGCGCCTGCCCGGCGGCCGGACGTTCTACTTCGCCGGCGATACCAATGTGTTCTCGGATATGCGGCTCATCGAGGAACTCTATCACCCGGAGCTGGCCTTCCTGCCGATCGGGGACCTGTTTACGATGGGCCCGCGTGAGGCAGCGCTCGCCTGCTCGATGCTCAAGCCGAAGAAGGTTGTGCCCATGCACTTCGGCACTTTTCCAGCGCTTACGGGCCGGCCGGAGGAGCTTCGGAAGCTGCTGGCGGACGTGCGCGGCGTAGAGGTCTGGCCGCTCGAGCCAGGCAAGACGGCAAACTGGTAGTGGGTTGCGGGTTGTAGCTCGTCGATCGTAGCTCGCCGGTGAGTATTCCGTGCGCCGGGTGACCGCCGGCGGTCTGCGTTCCACAATCTACGATCCCTGTGCTCCGGCCTTGAACCTCTTGCCGGCCTCCTGAGCGTCTACCACCGCAATGGCGGCGACGTTCACGATGTCGTTCACGTCGGCCCCGCGCTGCAAAACGTGCACCGGCTTCGACGTTCCCATCAGGATCGGCCCGATCACTTCGGCTCCGCCGATCCGTGCCAGCAGCTTGTAGGCGATATTGCCTGCTTCCAGATTTGGGAAGATCAGCACGTTCGCGCCGCCCTTGAGCGTGCTGAACGGATAAGTTTCTTCGATAATCTCCGGCACCACGGCGGTGTCGGCCTGCATCTCGCCATCGACGATCAGTGAGGGCTCCCGTCTCCGGGCCAATTCAACCGCGCGGCGGACTTTCTCGGCGAGCGGATGGCGCGTGCTGCCGAAATTCGAGAACGAGAGCATGGCGACGCGCGGCTCGACGTTGAACCGCCGCGCCATCTCGGCCGTGCACACGGCGATCTCCGCCAGGTCCTCCGCGGCGGGCTCGATATTCACCGTGCAATCCGCCAGGAAGTAGATGTCGTTTCTGGCGGTGATCAACATGTAGACGCCCGAGACCCTGTGCAGGCCCTCGCGCACCGAGATCACGTGCAGAGCCGGCCGGATCGTGTCGGGATAGTGCTCGGTCAGCCCGCCCACAAGCGCATCGGCATCGCCGGTGTGCACCATCATCGAGCCGAAGATGTTCCGGTTGCGCATCCAGTCGCGCGCCTCGTGCGGGGTGATACCTTTGCGTTGCCGCAGACGGTAGAGCTCCTGGACGTAGCGTTCGAAGTCGGGAGAATGGTTCGGATCGATGATGCGGGCGCCCCCCAGATCGGCGTGCAGGTCCTCGGCGCACGCGCGAATCACTTCCTCCCTGCCCAGCAAGACCGGCGTCGCGATCTTCTCATCGAGCAAGATATGGCAGGCGCGCAGGATCTTGGGTTCTTCCCCCTCCGGAAACACCACGCGCATGGGCTGCCGCTGCGCCTTGTGAATCATCACGCGCATCACTTCGCGCGCCTTACCCAGCCGCCGCTCGAGCTGCTCCTTGTACTGGTTGAGATCGACCGGCTGCTGCGCCACGCCCGTCTCCATCGCCGCCTGGGCTACCGCGGCCGCCTCCCAAATGAGCACGCGCGAGTCGAAGGGCTTGGGAATGATGTACCCGCGGCCGAATTCCAGCCGCTCCACGCCGTAGGCGCTGCGCACGGCGTCGGGCACGTCCTCCTTGGCGAGCGCGGCCAGAGCGCGCGTCGCGGCTAGCTTCATCTCATCGTTGATGGCGGTGGCGCGCACATCAAGGGCGCCGCGGAAAATGAACGGAAACCCGAGCACATTGTTCACCTGGTTCGGGTAGTCCGAACGGCCGGTGCACATGATAATGTCCGGGCGCGTCTGAACGGCGAGGTCGTAGGCGATCTCCGGATCGGGGTTCGCCAATGCAAACGCAACCGGGTTCGCCGCCATGGCGAGGAGCATCTCTGGGGTCACGCAGTTGCCGCAGGAAAGGCCCACGAACACGTCGGCGCCGTGCAGGGCTTCGGCCAGCGTGCGCGCATCCGTGGCGGCCGCAAAACGGGCCTTGTACTTGTTCATCCCTTCGGTGCGGCCTTTGTAGATGACGCCCTTGGTGTCGCACATGAGGATGTTTTCGCGCTTCAGGCCAAGGCGGATGTAGTGCTCGGCGCAGGAAATTGCGCTGGCGCCCGCTCCGCTGAAAACGAGCTTCACTTCACCGATGCGCTTGTTGACGACCTCCAGCGCGTTCAACAGCGCGGCGCCCGAGATGATCGCGGTGCCGTGCTGGTCGTCGTGAAACACCGGGATCTTCATCGTGCGCTTCAGCTCTTCTTCGATCTCGAAGCACTCGGGGGCCTTGATGTCTTCCAGGTTGATGCCGCCGAACGTCGGCTCGAGCAACTGGCAGGCGCGGATGATCTCTTTGGGGTCCTCGGTTGCCAGTTCGATATCGAACACATCGATATCGGCGAACCGCTTGAATAGCACGCCCTTGCCTTCCATGACCGGCTTTCCGGCTAGCGCGCCGATATTGCCCAGGCCGAGCACGGCGGTGCCGTTCGAAACGACGGCGACCAGGTTCCCTTTGGCGGTGTAACGATAGGCGAGGCTGGGATCGCGCTCAATCTCCAAGCACGGGACCGCGACGCCGGGCGTGTAGGCAAGACTCAAATCGCGCTGCGTGCGGCAAGGCTTGGTCGGCGTCACGGCCACCTTGCCGGGCGCCGGCGAGGAATGGTATTCCAGCGCATCTTCTTTCCGGATCAGCATGGCGGATTGTCCTCTCTTCGATCAGGGTAGCGCGTTCGGCGCATCGCGCTGCATTCGTCTGCAGCCATCCCGCTCATGCCGGAACGGTACCTGCTGGCGCGCGCGGCCCAGAAACAGCGTAACCGGGGCCGCGCCGTGAGAGAGCGATAAGGCGCGGATCTGGGGATGCGCCGGGGAGCGACGCGCGTTCCTACGAGCGGCTTTGTCCGGGCGGCTCTTCCCCGGCGGCCTTCACCAGCTCCCAACGCCCGCGGCCGCACTTGTTCGGGCATTCGGGCAGGTTCTGGTCCTTGGCGAAGCAGGCGGGTGCCTTGCAGACACTGCACCAGTAGAATCCCGTGGCGGGGGCCGCTGTTCCTGGCTTGTAAGTCATCGTTTTGCCGCTCCTCGCATTTTACGGTCTATTGTTGCTCCGGCGCTTACATCCCGGCGCACGCTGCAAGAAAGCGAGGTCCGTTACCAACCACACCCGGGGTTTTCAATCGCATCCCCATGCAAAAAACACCCGGCTTAAAACCTCGTAGTGTACCTATAAGACGTAAGCTGCCGGAATTGGCGTTTTCCTATTCCAGATCCTCACGAACGTCCACGGGATCACGCGGAACTTTTGTCCTCCGCCAAAGTGCGGGCCTAAGTTTCCAGTAAACCAAAGCCGCTATCCCGGCTAGGATTAGAGCGCCTCCGATGAGGTATAGGAGAGAGTAGAGAACGGGACTCCGCTCCCAAAGTGACAGTAGCACACCTCGATCTTGGTACATCGTACAGCTTATAGTAAACGCAAACAGCAAGAGCACAAATATCAGCGAAATACGTATTGTTAACGGCGCACTGGCCTTGCCTCTCTCGCTTCGCGAAGTAAGCTTAGTGAGGATGGTCATCATGGCGAACGTTACGGCTGGCAGCCAGAAGGAAACTTCAATATCCTCAATCAGCCGATCCACACCTACAACGATCATAAAATCCTCCGCTCGACCGAGGGTCTCATATCATTTACGCTCCTGGATGACGGCCCGCGCGATCTCTTCGAGCCGACCCACTATGATATCCGGCGGCTCGTCTTCGAAAGTCTCCGGCTGGAAGCCGTAACGGACGCCGCAAACCTTGATGCCCGCATTGCGGGCCGTGAGCACGTCCACGGCGCTGTCGCCAACCATCATCGCTCGCTCCGGCGTCACCTCCAACTCGGCCAGCAACGCCGCAACTCCGACCGGGTTCGGCTTTTTCTGCTCGAAGCTGTTGCCGCCGTAAACTCGGGCGAAATACCTGGCGAGCCCGAGAGCGTCCAGAATCTGGCTGCTGATGCGCACCGGCTTGTTCGTCAGCACAGCCATCTTCACGCCGTCGCTGTGGAGTTCATCGAGCGCTTCCGGAACACCGGGGTATGGCCTGGTGCTATCGAGCTTGTGCTCGCTGTAATAAGCCAGGAAGAACTCGAGCGCCCTCTCGACCTGGTCCTCGGAGGCCTGCTCGCCGAGCGCGCGGCGCATGAGAATCGACGCGCCGCTGCCCACATAAGAGGACACGCGGTCTTCCTCGAGCGGAGGCATGCCCATGTAGCCGAGCGTCGCATTCACCGAATGCGCCAGGTCGAGTCTGGAATCGATCAGCGTGCCGTCGAGATCGAAGATCAGCAGCTCCATCGCAGCTCCGGTTGCAACGGGACCTGTTTCTGCGGGGGCGGACTACTGATTTTCGTCAATACTTCTGCTCCGGAGGCTTGTGCCCGGCCTTCTCGATCGCTTCCGCCTTCTTGAGCGCTTCCGCCCAGATCTGTTTGACTTTCTCGTATCCTTCCCGGAAATCCTGCCTCACTTCTCGCGGCGCTGCGGAGGCCATCGCCCGGGCCGCCTCCATCAGGTATGGCGCCGTACGCGATTGCGTGACTGCGCGCACCGGATGCTTCGGTGCGAAGGTCACCATCAGCAGGATCAGCAGAGCGCTCACGAGCACGCCGCGCACTAGCCCAAAGGCGCCGCCGGCCAGCCGGTCGAGCCAGGATAGGTGCATGAGTTTCAACAGGCGGGCGAGCAGGGCAGTTACGAGCGCTCCCACGATTACGATGCCAAGGAAGACGACGAGAAAGCCGATGAGATTCGCGAGCCGCCTCGAGCTGACAAACCCATTGAGGTAGCCGCCCACGGCGCCGCAGAACCACAGCCCGCAAAACAGTGCGGCAATGAATGTCAGCAGGCCCAAGCCTGCCCGCACGAAGCCTTTGGCCAGGCCGGCTACGGCCGAGCCAGCCACAACGATGATGAGCACAATATCCAGCCAGTTCATTAGAGAGCTCCTGTCAATGTCGATTCGGATGGAAGCGGCAGCGCGGTTCCGTTCTTCATAGCTCTTTCCCGGTCAGTGCGCGATACGCCTGCCTGTATTTTTCGCTGGTTTTGCCCGTGACCTCCGGCGGCAGCGGCGGTGCGGGCGGCTGCTTGTTCCAGTGGATCGATTCCAGGTAGTCGCGCACGTATTGCTTATCATAGGACGGCTGCGCGCCGCCGGGCTTGTACGATTCTGCCGGCCAGAACCGCGAGGAGTCCGGCGTGAGCACCTCGTCGGCGAGTACGAGTTCTCCGTCCACAAAACCGAATTCGAACTTCGTATCGGCGATGATAATCCCCCGGCTGGCGGCGTAATCCGCAGCGCGCCGGTAGATGGCCAACGTCAGATCGCGCAGGCGGCCCGCAAGATCTTCGCCGACTGCCGCCGCTACTTTCTCAAACGGGATGTTCTCGTCATGTCCCGTTTGCGCCTTGGTGGCCGGCGTGAAGATCGGCTCCGGCAGCTTGTCGCTCTCCTTCAGGCCGGCGGGCAACCGGATGCCGCAGATGGAGCCCCTCTCCCGATATTCCTTCCAGCCAGAGCCCGAAAGATAACCGCGCGCCACGCACTCGATGTCGATCATCTTGGCGCGCTTGACCAGCATCGAACGGCCTTCCAGTTGGCTGCGGTAGCGCGGCAGCGGGCCGGGATATTCCCGGATGTCGGCGGTGAGAAAGTGGGTCGGCATGAGGCCGGCGAGAAAGCCGAACCAGAACACCGACAACTGCGTGAGCACCCGCCCCTTGTCCGGAATGCCGGTGGGAAGGATGTAGTCGAACGCCGAAATGCGGTCTGTGGCCACAATCAACAGCTTGTTGCCGAGGCTGTAAACGTCGCGGACCTTGCCTCGGCTGTGGCGCTCGACGCCGGGCAGGTCGGATTCCAACAAGACATTGTGGTCACTCATTCGATAGCGCCTCCCTGGATTGCCGGCGCTGGATTCCGCGCCGGGTTTCGTCCTTCGTTATGGCTAAGAAGCAGCCGCGGCTACTCATCATGAACAACCCATTATACTGAGGGAAGCGAATGAAGCTCTCAATCCTGATGCCCGTGTATAACGAGCGCACGGTGGTGGAGCGTTCAATCGCTCAAGTGCTCCGCGCACCGCTGCCGGAAGACATGGAGCGCGAGCTCGTCATTGTTGACGACGCCTCTACCGACGGCACTGGGAGCATCCTCACACGGCTGGCTGAGAATCACCCCGCCATCCGTTTGTTCCAGCACGAAGTCAACCAAGGCAAGGGAGCGGCGGTGCGCACGGCGATCCAGCAGGCGAGAGGGGATTTCTCCATCATTCAGGACGCCGATCTGGAATACGATCCGCTCGAATACTCCAGGCTGCTGCGCCCTTTACTGGACGGCCACGCCGACGCGGTCTTCGGGTCGCGCTACCTCGCCGGCGAGCAGACGCGCGTGCTGTTGTTCTGGCACTCGATGATCAACAAGGCCCTGACGCTGATCTCGAACATGTTTTCAAATCTCAGCATCACAGACATGGAGACCTGTTACAAGGTCTATCGCACCGACTTGCTGAAGAGTATTCCCATCCGCTCCAACCGCTTCGGCTTGGAGCCGGAGCTGGTCATGAAATCGGCCAAGCGGAACCTCCGTATCTACGAGGTGCCCATCAGTTATCACGGCCGCACTTACGAGGAGGGCAAGAAAATCGGCTGGCGCGATGGCATCAAGGCCTTCGGAACGGTGCTGCACTACTGGCTGATCGACGATCTTTATGTGGAGCCGTACGGCCGCGGCCTGCTCAATAACCTGACCGGAACGCCGCAGTATCTGAGCTGGGTCGCACGGATTGTGCGCCCACACATCGGCGACAGCGTGCTCGAGATCGGCGCGGGCATCGGGAATATCACTGGCCGCTTGATGGCGAGGCGGCTGGAGTATGTCGCCGCGGAAAAGGACCCGCTGTACCTGCATGCCCTGCGCAACCGCTTCTTCCGCGCGCCGAACGTGTGCGTGCGCCCCCTCGACCCCACGGTCGAGCGGGATTTCGATGGCCTCGAGGAGGCGTTCGATACGGTGCTGTGCCTGAACGTGCTCGAAGCGCTGGATGAACCTGGTCCAACCGTCCGCAGTCTGAGCCGCGCTCTCAAGCCCGGCGGGACGCTGCTGATCCTGGTGCCACAGGGGCCGAGGCTTTACTGCGGCGTGGACTGTACCCTGGGCAACAAGCGGCGCTTCCGCCTCGCGGACGTACGTGTGCTGGTCGAAGAGGCAGGTCTGCGGATTGAGAAGGTGTATCAAGTGAACAAAGCCGGTGCGCTCGCCTGGGGCATATACGGCGGGCTGTTGGGCCGCAAATCGATCAACAAGCTCACGCTCAAGCTGTTCGACAAGTCCACCTGGCTGTGGCAGCGCGTCGACCCGATCCTGCCGTGGCGTGGCCTCTCGCTGATCGCTGTCGCGAGGAAACCGGCTTGACGGAGCGCAAAGTGATCCCGGACTGATATGAACAAATACGTGGTTACCGGAGGCGGCGGGTTCATTGGCTCGGCGGTGGTGCGGGCGCTGCTGGAGCAGGGCGCCGGAAAAGTCGCGGTCATCGACAATTTCCTCACCGGCCGCGAGAAGAATCTCGAGGCGGTGCGCGCCGGAGTTGAGGTGCATCGCGCCGACATCCGCCGTTATGACGAGATCGCGGCCCTCCTGCGCGGCGCCGATGTCGTCTTCCACCTGGCCGCTATCCCTTCGGTGCCGCGCTCGATCAAGGAACCGGTGCCGTCGCATGAAACCAATATCGACGGCACGTTCCATGTTTTCCGGGCGTGCGTTGAAGGCGGAGTGCGCCGCGTGTTTTACGCGGCTTCTTCTTCCGCGTACGGCGACACGGAAGCGCTGCCGAAGATTGAATCCATGCTGCCCAGGCCCAAATCGCCGTACGCCGCGCAGAAGTTGATGGGCGAATATTACGCTTCGGTGTTCCATCAGTGCTATGGGATCGAGACGGTGGCCGTGCGCTATTTCAATGTGTATGGTCCGCGCCAGGATCCCTCGAGCCCGTACTCTGGCGTGATTTCCGTCTTCATGAAGGCGCTCATCGAACGGCGCCCGCCCACGATCTTTGGCGACGGCGAGCAGTCCCGCGATTTCACGTTTGTCGAGGACGTCGCCACGCTGACGCTCAAAGCGGCATTCGCACGCGCCGTGGAGGGGAAAGTTTATAACGGCGGCAACGGCAACCGCTACACGTTGAATCACGTCTGGAACGTGCTGCAGAAAATCGAAGGCGTCTCGATTCCCGCCCAGTACGGGCCGCCGCGTCCCGGGGATGTCCTCCATTCCCAGGCCGGCACCGCCGCGGCCGTTCGCGATCTGGGCCACGCGCCGCGGTTCACGCTCGAAGAGGGTTTGCGGCGCACGCTCGAGTGGTATCGTGCGCACCAAAGCGGAAGTGCATCCCCGCTATACTGATAGATAATGAGCAGCCGGGAGGGGAGAATCGACATCCAAGTCGTGGCACTGGCTTGGGGTGCGCTAGCTATGATCGGTATGATCGCCGGGTTTCTTCCGGCCCTCATTTTTATCAACTGGATCAACCTGATTTTCGCCGGGGCCGGCCTGGCGCTGAGTGTGGCCGCGCTGGTGACGTCCCAGCCGCGGCAAAATGGTAGGGCGATCATTGCCATGGTTGCGAACGGGATCCCGGTCGTGATCGGCATACTGCAGCTGACAATCGGCAGCAGCCCTCTGTAAACGGCGAAACCGGGCGCACGAGCGCCGAATCGTATAATTGAGCCGGGACCTCGATGCCTATGCGAAATTTCTCCATTCTTCTGCTGTCGGCGGCGCTGACGTGGGCGGCGGACAAAAAGCCGCCCGTGGCGCAGGCCGCGAGCAGCCAGATTGCCATCACCGCGACTTTGT
Source organism: Bryobacterales bacterium (assembly GCA_963835855.1). GTDB lineage: Bacteria > Acidobacteriota > Terriglobia > Bryobacterales > Bryobacteraceae > CAWIHA01. Next base: position 17,540 of record CAWIHA010000024.1, read on the forward strand.
ACGAGGGCCAGGAGGCCGTTCGGCAGGCGCTGGGTTCCGGCCTCGGCGCAGGCTTCATTGTCGTGAAGGTCGAGCTGGCGCCGAAAGCGGGAAAGACGATCGCGGTGAGCCGCGACGATTTTCTTCTGCGCAGCTACAACGACGGGGAGAGATGCCAGCCGTTCGCGCCCACGGAAATCGCCGGGCGCGGCGGGCTGGAGCTATCCTCTAATCGCCGAGCTACTGTCATGGCCGAGAATCCCGGACCGGTCTGGGGAGGGATTCCGGGAACCGGGATGCCCAGACGGCTCCCTGGTTCTGGCGGGCAGATCGGCAACGGCAGCGCATCCGGCGGCACTGAGACCACGGTGGACTCCGGCGGCAAGGACAAGGAAGACCCGTTGCTCGCGGTGCTGAAGTCAAAGGTGCTGCAAGAAAAGGAAACGTCCACGCCCGTCTCCGGCTTGTTGTACTTTTCGCTCGAAGGCAAGCACAAGACCAAGGACCTAGCCTTGCAATACGCGGGCCCGGCCGGCAAGCTCACTTTGCGGTTCCATTAGAGTGCACCGGCATCCGCAAGCGCGTTTGTGACCTCGATACTCCTGTCCTCCGCGTCGATCTCGGCATCATGGAGCCCAGCCTCGTCCGCGCGTGCGGATTACGCCTGCGCACACGGACTCCGCGCATCTATTTTCGCGCCCGCAAGTGGCCGCGGATGTCCAGCGCCGGGAACATCCATGCCGCGTGGCGTTCATACCACTTCATGGAACGCTGCGCCAGAAATCGGCCCAGGTTGTCGAGTACGAAATTGCCGCCAAACGTCAGCTCCACGCTGACTACGTCGAAACGGAACGGCGAGCCGGCAAAGGTGGGAAAATCTTTGCCCGTGAAATAGTCGAAGCTGGCGGCGGACAGGTGCCACCTGTGCGTCGGATCTGCATATGAATTGTGCGAGCTGAAATGAGGCGTCGTGATGAACACGTCGGCGCCATTGCTCGCCACGCGGTGTACCTCCGCCATGGCACGCATGGGGTCCTTGAGGTGCTCAATGACGTGCGACATGTAGATGCGCGTGAAGCGGTCGCTCTCCAGCGGCCATGGATATTGGTCGAGATTCCAGATATGATCGGCGCCCGAATCCGGCGACACATCGATCTGCATCGCCCCCTCCTCGATCCTCCGCTTCCCGCACCCGATATCCAAAACCATTCCCTAACAAGGTAGCGCAAGAGAGCCGGGGGAAGCTGCAATGAAGACGCGGGCGCCGCGCGGGTGCAGGCGCCCGCCATTGCTGCCGCGTGTTTCAGTCTTGTTTGGCGGCCATCTTCACGCTGTCTACGGTCAGCGTCTCACCTTCGATCTCTCCGGTGACCGTGACGCGATGGCCGATGTGGTCTTCGACCTTGGCGGGGTTGGCGATCGTATAGACCTTATTATCCGTGTCGTCGATGAACACCGTCTTCTCGCCGGCTTTGATACAGTCCTTTGCGCACTCGATCGACTTTGCGGATGTATCCCTGTGCTTGCACTTGGCATCGGTAATGATCCCGGTCATTGCCCCAGCCAGCGCGCTCCATGCAAACAATGAGAGCGCGAGCAAGGACAGCGTTACTAGCTTTTTCATTGGGTAGCCTCCTCTGAGAAGTCGGACTTATCCAATATAAAATGAACCAGCCCGCATATGCAACGAGCCTGGGGCCGGCGCGGAGGGCGTGACGGCCGGGTCTACACTTCCAAGATCACCGGCATGATGAGCGGATGCCGCGAGGTCTGTTTGATAAGGAAGCGGCGCAGGTCCACGCGGATCTTTTCCTTCATGACGCCCCAGTCGGATCGTTCTTCCGGGCTTGAGGATGCGAGCGTCCGCGCGACCACCTGCCGCGCTTCCTCGAGGACCGCCGAACCATCCTCGGTCCCGATGAAGCCGCGGCTCACGATTTCCGGCAGCCCCTCGGCCGCGCCGGTGTGCTTGTTGATCGCGATGATCGGCAGAAGGAACCCCTCTTCCGAGAGGTGCCGGCGATCGCGGATCACGAGGTCCTCGATGATGTCATCCACCGCGCCGGAGTCGATGCAGACACGGCCCACCGGAACGCGCTCGCCCTTGCGCGCGCCGAAACGGTCCAGCTCCAGCGTTTCGCCGGTCTCGAGCAGGAACGTGTCTTCAAGCCCCGCAGAGCGGAGGTGCTGGGCGAGCGCGCCATGCTTGGCGAGCTGGCGGTATTCGCCGTGGATCGGCATGAAATATTTCGGCCGCACGAGGTTGAGGACGAGCTTCATCTCCTCGGCGCTGGCGTGGCCGGAAACGTGCACCGGCGGATTCATCGAGCCATAGATGATGTCGGCGCCGCGCTTGGCGAAGTGGTTCATCATCCTGTAAATCGCCTTTTCGTTGCCCGGGATGATGCGCGAGCTGAATACGACCGTGTCGCCGCGCTCGATCGTGAAGTGCTTATGGCTATCGACGGCGACGCGATAAAGCGCCGACATCGGCTCGCCCTGGCTGCCTGAAACCACGGCCAGCAGCTTGCCCGGCGCCACATCCACAATGTCCTGCGGCCGCAGAAGCAGGCCGTTCGGAATGTCGAGCAGTCCGTGAGCGTGGGCGATCTCAGTGGTGCTCATCATGCTGCGCCCGAGAAACGCCACCTTCCGCCCGAACTCGGCCGCGATATCGACGATCTGCTGCAACCGGTGGATCGAGGAACTGAAGCAGGTTATGACCACGCGGCGGTTGGCCCGGTTCAGGATCTCTTCGAAGCGAGGGCGGACGGCGCGCTCGCTCTCGGTATAGCCGGGCCGGTCGGAATTCGTGGAATCGGAAAGCAGCAACAGGACGCCGCGCTTGCCGTAATCGGCGAGTGTGTGCAGATCGAACAGCACGTTGTCGGTGGGTGTGGGATCTACCTTGAAGTCGCCCGTGTGGATGACCACCCCGAGCGGCGTCGTGATGGCCAGCAAGACCGAGCTGACGATCGAGTGCGTCACATGGATGAACTCGATTGAGAACGGACCGATCTCAAGCTTTTCCCCCGGTTTGACCGCATTGAGCTGAGCGCCCCCCAGCAGATCGTGCTCTTCCAGGCGGCGCCCGACCAGCGCCAGTGTGAACGCGGTCGCGTAGATGGGCACGCTGAACTGCGACAGCAGAAATGGGACCGCGCCGATATGGTCCTCGTGCCCGTGCGTCAGGATCAAAGCCCGGAAGTGCTCGCGGTTTTGCTCGAGATAGGCGAAATCGGGGGTCACGATATCGACGCCCGGCAATTCCTCCTCCGGGAACATCATGCCCGCATCGATGAGAATGATATCGTCGCCGTAACGCAGGGCCAGCGAGTTCATCCCGAACTCGCCGAGTCCACCGAGAGGGATGATCTGGAGTTTTAGCTCCGGCATGTTAAATCATCAGACTAGCACAGAGGTTAACGGGCACTTAGCCAGCTGGCAGACGGCAAGCCCTAATGGGAATAGCGTCAGTTGAGCCGAATCGTAGTGAGTTGAGCCGGCGGGCGCGGCGGATACCCGAGGCCATCTTCTTTCGGCAGCAGCTCAGCGAGGGTCGTCTTGGCGAGCACCTGGTCCACCGCTTGTTGCAGGGAGCGCCAGAGCGAGCGGATGGAGCAGTCGATCGTGTGCGTGCACACCTCCTCGCTGCCGACGTGCGTGTCGCAAAACTCGGGTTCGTAGAAGCGGCCGCCGAGCACCGCCAGCGCCTCGGCCACGCTGATGCGGTCGAGCGGCCGGGCGAGCGTATAACCGCCCGACTGCCCGCGGACGCTCTTCACCAGCCCGCCGCGCCGCAGAATCCGTAAGATCTTGGCGACGTAATGGCTCGACAGTCCTTCGGCCCGGCTGATTTCCGGGATGGTGAGGCTGGCTTCGGCGCCTTCCCTGCCGATCTGCAGCAGGCATCGGATACCGTACTCTTCTTGTGCGCTGATCTTCATTCGTTAAGACTGCGGTTCGAGACTCTCGGCCACTCTCTCATCTCCAAATCGCTTCCCGGCCGCGACCGCCAGGGAGCAATCTGGCCGCCTGCCGGCGCGCGCTTCTGTACGCAGACGGCGCATCAATACAGTCCCAATTGAATCAATGCCGCTTGCGACAGCCGGCTCCGGTCCCACGGTGGATCCCAAACCAGCTCGACCTTGACGCCGGTGACTCCGGGCACCGCGCGCACCTTCCCTTCCACCTCTCCGGGCAGCGAGCCGGCTACCGGGCAATTCGGGGCGGTCAGTGTCATCCGGATCGCCACCGCGCCCGAGGGATCCAGGTTCAGCTCGTAAATAAGTCCCATTTCCCAGATGTTGACCGGGATCTCGGGGTCGTAGCAGGTCCGCAGCGCCTCGATCACCTTCTCTCGGAGGTCGTCATTCATCAGCCTGCTCCTGACCCGATCGTCGAGCGTGGGTCATCGATCACTTGCGGCGCGCGCTACGTTCCACGATCGTCTATTCCGTCGATACCTTTTCCGCGCCGCCTTTGAGCGCGGCTCGGAGCGCGTGCCAAGCGAGCGTCGCGCACTTCACGCGCGTCGGATAGTCGCACACGCCGGAGAACGCTTCGAGCTTTCCGAGCTTCGGGCCTTCGTGTTGCGGCTGCAAACCGGTGACGAGGTCGTGAAAGCTTTCGAACAAGGCGTCGGCTTCCGCGAGCGTCTTGCCCTTCAGGCTCTCGGTCAGCAGTGATGCCGAAGCGGTTGAGATGGCGCACCCCGTGCCTACAAAGCTGATGTCCTTCACGACGTCCCCTTCGAGCTTCACATAGATGGTCACATTGTCGCCGCAGAGCGGGTTGTGCCCCTCGACCTGGCGGCTCGCGTCCTGAAGCACGCGGAAATTCCGCGGCTTCTTGCTGTGGTCGACGATCACCTCCTGGTAGAGGTCGTCAAGTTCCGTACTCACCGGAAGATCTCCTTTACCCTTTCGATCCCCTTTACGAGGGCATCGATCTCCTCCCGTGTATTGTAGAACGCGAGTGAAGCGCGCGTCGTCGCCGGAATACCAAAGCGCTGCATCACCGGCTGTGCGCAGTGATGGCCCGCGCGGACCGCGATACCCTGGCGGTCGAGGATGGTTGCCACGTCGTGAGCATGCACGCCTTCCACCACAAACGAAAACACGGCTGCTTTCTCGCGCGCCGTTCCGATCATCCGGATACCCGGAATCCGCCCGAGCGCCTTGGCGCCGTACCCCACGAGCTCGTGCTCGTATGCCGCAATGTTATCGAGGCCGATGCCGCTCACATAGTCGATGGCCGCGCCGAGGCCGATTGCGCCCGCGATGTTCGGCGTGCCCGCCTCGAACTTGTACGGCAGAACGTTGTAAGTCGTTTTCTCGAACGTGACCGAGCGGATCATGTCTCCGCCGCCCTGATACGGCGGCATGCTTTCAAGCAGCGCCGCCTTGCCGTAAAGAATGCCGATGCCCGTTGGCCCAAACAGCTTGTGCCCGGAAAACGCGAAGAAATCGCAGTCCAGCTCGCGGACGTCGATTTTCAGGTGCGGCGCCGACTGCGCGCCGTCCACTAGCACCGGGATGTTCCGGCGATGCGCCGCCTCGATCATCCGGCCGGCCGGGTTAACGGTGCCGAGCGCGTTCGATACATGCGCCACCGCGACCAGCTTGGTGCGCGGCCCCAGCAGTTTTTCGAACTCCTCGAAGATGACCTCGCCGCGGTCGTCGATGGGGGCGACCCGCAAAACAGCCCGCTTCTCCTCCACGAGCATCTGCCACGGCACGATGTTCGAGTGGTGCTCCAGCGCGGTAATCAGGATCTCGTCGCCCTCGCCCGTGTTCACGCGGCCGTAAGTCTGGGCGACGAGGTTGATGGCCTCGGTGGTGCCGCGCGTGTAGATAATCTCGCGCGTATGCGCTGCATTCAGGAACCGCCGCACCTTTTTGCGCGCGCCCTCGTAGGCCGCCGTCGAGCGCTCGCTCAGCAGGTGCAGGCCGCGGTGCACGTTGGCGCACTCAGACGTGTAATAACAGGTTACCGCGTCGATGACGGCCTGCGGCTTCTGCGCCGTGGCCGCGTTGTCGAGATAGACGAGCGGCTTGCCGTGGATTGTCTGCTCGAGGGCGGGGAAGTCCTCGCGGATTGCTCTTACGTCGAATGCGGATGCCACCGTACGCTCGCTTACTGCCACGTCAGAACTCGTGCGCATATTCCTCTCACCCGGCCAGGCGCCGGAACAGCGCTGTTTCCAGGCGCGACCGGATACCCTCGACCTTGATCTTCTCGAGAATCTCGCTCGTGAACGCGTACGTCAGCAGGCTCCGCGCGTCTTCGAGCCCGATGCCGCGCGACCGCAAGTAGAACACCGCGTCCTGATCGACCTGGCCGACCGTGGCGCCGTGCGTGCAACGCACGTCGTCGGCGTAGATCTCCAGTTGCGGCTTGGTGTTGATCACCGCCGCTTCCGAAAGCAGCAGGTTCTTGTTCCGCTGGATGGCGTCGGTCTTTTGCGCTTCCGGCCGCACGATGATTCGGCCGTGGAAAACGCCCTGCGACTTGCCGTCGAGAATGCCCTTGTACAGTTCGGTGCTCGTCGAGTGCGGCTTGGCGTGATCGAGTGTTGTGTGGTTGTCGATATGCTGTCCGCCGGTTGTCACGTAGAGGCCGTTGAGCGCGCACTCGGCTCCTTCGCCGGCCAGCACCGCCGCGATCTCGTTGCGCACGAGCGCGCCGCCGATCGCGATATTGTGCGACAGAAAGTTGCTGCTCGCGCCCTGCTCGACCCGGAGGAGGCCGAAGTGCAGCGCCTCATCGCTTTCGAACTGCAGCTTATAGTGCTCGACCACGGCGCCGTTGTCGGCGGCGAGCTCCGTCACCGCATTCGTGAAATAGGCTCCTCGATCCAGGCCGATGTAGCCCTCGACGATGAGCGCTTGGCTGTCCCGGCCCGCGACGATCAGGTTGCGCGGGTACGTAACCGCCGGCCGGCCGCCGTGCGCCGAAATAAAAAGCAGGTAGAGGGGTTGCACGAGCGCCACGCCGTTCGCGATTTCGACGTATGCGCCGTCTTCTGCGAACGCGGTGTTCAGGGCCACTAAAGCGTTCTGCTCATAGCTGGCGTAGCATGCGAACCGGCCCTCGGCGGCGCCGGAGCCAATCGCCTCCCGCAAACTTGCCGCTTTCACACCGGCGGGCGGCGCCGAAAGCTCGGGATCGTAGCGTCCGTTGACGAACACTAGCCGCGGACAGCCAAGATCGGCAAATGGCGAGCTGGCAATCTTCCCGCCAATCGCGGCGCCGCGAACGGGCACGGCGGGTTCGTATGCGGTCTTCAGGAACGGCGCCAGGTTCGTGTACTTCCAGTCCTCATTCTTTGTGGTAGGGAAGCCGAGCCAGGCGAAGCGCTCAAGCGCCGCCCTGCGCACTTCGCTCAGGCGTTCGCCGCCCGCCAGCTCCCGCTCGCGCCTGGCGAAGCTCGCGAGATACGGTTCTTGGCTTTCATGAATCTGGGCAACGGTTGCCGGCATGGTTACGCTCCCGCCGCCGTTTCTTCCTCGAGCCATGCGTAGCCCTGCTGTTCGAGCTCGAGCGCCAACTCCTTGCCCCCAGAGAGCACGATCCGGCCGTTCGACATGACGTGCACGAAATCTGGAACCACGTAGCTCAGCAGCCGCTGATAGTGGGTCACAACGATCATGCCGCGCTCCGGTCCGCGCATCACGTTGATGCCGTTGGCAACGGCCTTGAGCGCGTCGATGTCGAGGCCCGAATCGGTTTCGTCCAGTATGCACAGGCGCGGGTCGAGCACCGCCATCTGGAAAATCTCGTTGCGCTTCTTTTCGCCGCCTGAAAAGCCTTCGTTGACCGGCCGCGAAAGCAGCGTCTCGTCCAGCCCTAGCAGCCCGGCCTTGTCTTTCGCCAAGCCCAGGAAATCCATCGCGTCCAGCTCTTCCAGGCCGCGATGCTTGCGCCCGGCGTTCAGCGCCGCGCGCAGGAAATACATGTTGCTGACGCCGGGGACCTCCACAGGATATTGGAAGGCCATGAAAATGCCCTCGCGCGCGCGGTCCTCCGGCTTCATCTCCAGCAGATTCCGGCCCTCGTACGCCACTTCTCCCGCAGTGACCTCGTAGACATCGCGGCCAGCCAGTACCTGCGCCAGCGTGCTTTTGCCCGAGCCATTCGGGCCCATAATGGCGTGCACCTCCCCGGCATTGACCGCGAGATCGATGCCCTTTAGGATTTCCTTCTCCGCTACTCGCGCGTGCAGGTTCTTGATCTCCAGCAACATTCCGCTCTTCGCTCCTATGGGGGATTAACCGACCGAGCCTTCCAGGCTCACGCTCAACAGCCGCTGCGCTTCGACCGCGAACTCCATCGGCAGCTCGCGGAACACTTGCCGGCAAAAGCCGTTGACGATCATCGAAACCGCGTCCTCGCCCGATATGCCGCGCTGCCGGCAATAGAAGATCTGGTCTTCGCCGATGCGCGAAACGGACGCCTCGTGCTCCACCTGTGCCGAAGAGTTCTTCACCTCCAGATACGGGAACGTGTGCGCGCCGCACTGGCTGCCCAGCAACATCGAGTCGCATTGGGAGTAATTGCGCGCGCCCTGGGCCCCGGGCAGGATCTTCACCATGCCGCGGTAGCTGTTCTGGCCGTGCCCCGCAGAGATGCCCTTCGAGACGATCGTGCTCCGGGTGTTCTTGCCAATGTGGATCATCTTGGTGCCCGTGTCCGCCTGCTGATAATTGTTGGCCACGGCCACCGAATAGAACTCGCCCACCGAATTGTCGCCCATCAGAATGCAGCTCGGATATTTCCAGGTGATCGCGGAGCCCGTTTCGAGCTGCGTCCAGGAGATTTTGGAATTCACCCCGGCGCACTTGCCGCGCTTGGTGACGAAATTGTAGATGCCGCCCTTGCCTTCCTTGTCCCCCGGATACCAGTTCTGCACGGTCGAATACTTGATCTGCGCGTTGTCGTGCGCTACCAGCTCCACCACTGCCGCGTGCAATTGGTTGCTGTCGCGAATCGGCGCCGTGCAGCCCTCCAGGTAACTCACATATGCGCCTTCCTCGGCAATGATGAGCGTGCGCTCGAACTGGCCGGTGTCTTTCGCGTTGATCCGAAAGTAAGTGGACAGCTCCATCGGACAACGCACGCCCTTGGGCACGTAACAGAACGAACCGTCGCTGAACACCGCCGAGTTCAACGCGGCGAAGAAATTGTCCGTGTGAGGAACCACCGAGCCGAGATACTTCTGGACCAGCTCCGGATGGTTCTGGACCGCTTCGGAAAACGAGCAGAAGATGATGCCCAACTCGCCCAGCTTCTCCTTGAACGTGGTCGCGACGGATACGCTGTCGAACACCGCATCTACCGCCACGCCGGCGAGCGCCCCCCGTTCCTGGAGCGGTATGCCGAGCTTTTCGTAAGTGCGAAGTAGCGCCGGGTCCACCTCAGCCAGGCTCTTGGGCCGGTCCTTCATCGCCTTTGGCGCCGAGTAGTACACGATGCTCTGGTAATCAATGGGCGGGTAGTGGACGTTCGCCCACTTTGGCTCTTCCATCCTGACCCAGTGCCTGTAGGCTCCCAGGCGCCACTCCAGCATGAATTCCGGCTCGTTCTTTTTCGCGGAAATCAGGCGGATGACATCTTCATTCAGTCCCGGCAGGACCGCATCCGCCTCGATGTCGGTGACAAAGCCGTATTTGTATTCCTGCTCGGTAAAGGCTTGGATCTCGTCAGCGGCAGAACTCATTGTGTCTCCAGTTGTGCCCTTGTTAAGGCATGACTCCTTAACGAGGGCTCGACTCTACGAGCACTCAAGCTAAGGGTACCGAATCTGTACTAAAAAGTCAAGATTGCACGGCGGTAGACACGGCTTCGGCCCTTATGTCTCCCCCAAAGGCTCCCAGTCACGGCCGGCCCCCAATGGCAGATTCCGAGTCCGGAACCAGCCGAGCAGCCGGAAACGCGCTTAGCACTCGCCCAAAAACAGAAATGCCCACCTCCGAAAAGGTGAGCATCTGTTTTCCCCTGTTCTACCAGGGTGATGTTCAATGGGAGAATCAGTTTCGACGGAAACGCACCCGCCAAAACCTTTGTGATTGGATCTTATGTCAGGCGGGGGGCTAAATCAAGGAAAAAAGCTGGCTGCCGATCTGCCTTACAAATCCTTCCAACGGCGAATGTTAGCGGCTCCCAGCCTTCTGGCGGCGGCTTGGGAAGCGCGGCAAACAGGCCTCTCCAGACCCTCGGTTTTCCTTGCAATACACAGAAAAAATGGGTCTTACCTAACCCCTTGGGGCTGATTTCACCGGTCCTGGAGGTGCAGGAGGATCATGGGCTCTTCCTCCCGGCCCCACCGTAGCCAAAGCCGCAGAAATCCGAATACCAGACCGGCCACGGCGAACAGTCCGATCAGAATCCCGGCCAGGATGAAGATGTTAAGAATCATCTCGCCGACATTGTCCCGGCGTGTTGGAACGCGCTCGTTCCACGTGATTATGGCGTTGTATTTCACTGAAGAAACAAGCTTTTCCGCTGCTTCCCCATCGTGCGGCGAGAGGATGACTGCTACCAACGGCCCGCTGCGCCTGGCCACGGCGCCCGGCAGCTTCTGGAATTCCGCGACGCGTTGGATGGCCATCTGTGGCGTCGGGTACGAGAAGACCCCCATCTCAAGAGGCCCGGATTTGCTTTGGTACTGTGCCATTTGTGCTTCGACCCCGAGAGGGAAGGCCGCTACCGAGGCCGGAATGCCCGGATCAAATTGCTGCAACCCCACCGGCCCTATCACGTAGCGTTCTGAGTTTGGCACCAGGCCCGAGGTGGGCATGAAATTCCTGGTCGTCGGAAGAGGCGACCGGTCCAATTCCGGGAGACCGTCGAGGAACGGAGCCAGATCGGCCGGTTTCGGCTTCCAGCCGGCAAAGTAGAATACGTAGTTGCCGTGGGCGAGCCAAACTCCGTCTTTCGACTCGGCGGCCAGCGCCCCCAGTTTGGAGGGCCGGGCATCGGGGGGCCGCTGCCATTCGAATGCGCCATAGGCGCCGGTAGAATCTTTCAGCCGGTAGGCGGCTGCTTCAAAGCGCCTTGCACCCGAAACATATTCAGCCCCTTCCGTCTGTTCGAGCCCGTATTCATCCCAGAGCGCCCGGCCGGAGAGCGCGATGGATTGCGATGCCGCCTTCGAGTACCCGCCAAGCTGGGATGGCCAGATCGCGGCCCGCGGCGGCGCACCGGCGGTCAATCCTGCGAACAATACCAGACCCAAGAGGCCGCGCGCCCCCGGCGATCTAGAAACTGCGATCCACATCTTGCTTATGCCAGTAAGGCCGGCCGGGGTCGGCCGCGGACCAGGGGTCTGTTCTACACGTGCTTTCGAGAAAACCGCCAATGACTTATAACCTGCGCACCGCGCGCCGGCCCCAGGCTTACGCCCCGCAGCACTTCTTATACTTTTTTCCGCTGCCGCAAGGGCAGGGTTCGTTGCGGCCGACCTTAGCACCCTTGATCACCGTCTTCTGGCTCGACGAGGACGAATCTCCTCCACGAACTGCAACTCGGCCAGCTCCTTGTCTTTCTTTCTTTGGATATTCCGGGTGAAGTCCTCGATGGTGGCTTGGGCCGCGGCGCGCTGCTGGCTGACTGCGACCGGCTCTAGCTCTTCCTCCTCCTCGGCAGGCTCTTCTTCGCCAAAAGGCAGCGGCGGTGCCTCGCCTTGCACAGCCTGCAAGAAGAAGAGATACCGGATCGCCTCGTCCTCGATCCGATCCATCATTTCCTGGAAGAGGATGAACGATTCCTTCTTGTACTCGACCAGCGGATCCTTCTGGCCGTAGCCGCGCAGCCCGATGCCTTCCTTCAAGTGGTCCATCGACAGCAGGTGGTCCTTCCACTGGCTATCGATGACGTGCAGCATAATCATGCGCTCGGTCTCGCGCATGACCTCCGGCCCGACGAGCTGTTCTTTCTGCTCGTACTTGCTCATGAGCTGGCCGTAGATGGCTTCCTCAATCTCCTCTCGCGCCGATTGGGCCAGTTCCTGGATATCGATCTTTACGCCGAACTGGCTGAGCACGTCCGTCTGCAAGCCCGTGAGGTCCCAAGTGCTCGGGTGCGCCTTGGGCGGGATGCGTATATCGAGAAATTCGCCCAGGATGCCCCGGATGATCTCGGCAATGCGCTCTTTCTGGTCCTCGCGCTCGATCAGTTGGCGACGCCAGCCGTAGATGGCCTCGCGCTGCTTGTTCATCACGTCGTCGTATTCGAGCAGGTGTTTGCGGGCCGCGAAGTTCTGCGCCTCCACCGCCTTCTGCGCCGCCGCGATCCGCTTCGTGATGAGCCGCGACTCGATCGGGACGTCCTCTTCCATGCCGAGCCGCAGCATGAGGTTCTGTATGCGCTCGCCACCGAAGATGCGCAGCAGGTCGTCCTGGAGCGAGAGGTAGAAGCGGGAACTGCCGGGATCGCCTTGGCGGCCGGCACGCCCGCGCAACTGGTTGTCGATGCGCCGGGACTCGTGCCGCTCGGTGCCAACGATGTGCAAACCTCCGAGAGCGACCACTTCGTCGTGCTCGCTATCCGTTACTTGCTTCGCCTGGTGGAAGACCGGCTCCCACTCCTGTTTCGATAGCTGTTCGGGATCCTTGTTCTGCTTGCGGAAGACCTCCTTCGCCTGATACTCGGGGTTGCCGCCGAGCAGGATATCGGTGCCGCGGCCGGCCATGTTCGTCGAAACCGTCACAGCGCCCTTGCGGCCCGCTTGCGCGACAATGAATGCCTCACGCTCGTGATTCTTGGCGTTCAGCACTTCGTGCCTGACGCCCATCCGCTTGAGGATGCCCGAGAGCCTCTCCGACTTTTCGACCGAGATCGTGCCGACCAGCACAGGCTGCCCGCGCTCGTGGCACGCCTTGATCTCCTTGGCTGCATTCCGGAACTTCTCCTCTTCGGTGCGATAGACGATGTCGTGGTGCTCGTGGCGGATCAGCGGCTGGTTCGTCGGGATCACGACCACGTCGAGCTTATAGATCTTGTCGAATTCCGCCGCCTCGGTCTCGGCCGTGCCGGTCATGCCGGCAAGCTTCTTAAACATGCGGAAGTAGTTCTGGAAGGTGATGGTGGCAAGCGTCTGGTTCTCGCGCTCGATTTTGACGTTTTCCTTTGCTTCCACCGCCTGGTGCAGGCCATCGCTCCACCGCCTTCCTGGCATCAGGCGGCCGGTGAACTCATCGACAATGATGACCTCGCCGTCCTTGACAACGTAATCCTTGTCGCGTTGGAACAGCACGTGCGCCTTCAGCGCCTGCTGCACGTGATGGTTCCATTCGATGTTGGCTGCGTCGTACAGGTTCCCTAGGCCGAGCAGCTTCTCGGCCTTCAGTACACCCTCTTCGGTGATGCCGACGGTGCGGTTCTTCTCGTCTACCGTGTAGTCGCCGGTGGTATATTTCTCGCCCGGTTCTTTGCCCTCGATCACCTCGCCGCGGACCAGCTTGGGGATGATCCGGTTCACCTTGTAGTATTTGTCGGTCGATTCCTCACTCGCGCCGGAAATGATCAGCGGCGTTCGCGCCTCGTCGATCAGGATCGAGTCCACCTCGTCGACGATCGCGAAATGGTGCCCGCGCTGGACGCAATCCTCGAGGCGGAATTTCATGTTGTCGCGCAGGTAATCGAAGCCGTACTCGTTGTTGGTGCCATACGTGACATCGCAGGTGTACGCACGCCGCCGCTCGTCGTCGTCCAGATCGTGCACGATCACACCCACCGAGAGCCCGAGGAACCTGTATATCTTCCCCATCCACTCGGAGTCGCGCCGGGCTAGGTAGTCGTTCACAGTGACCACGTGCACGCCCTTGCCCTCGAGCGCGTTCAGATACACCGGGAGCGTCGCGACCAGCGTTTTTCCTTCCCCAGTCTTCATTTCCGCGATCTTGCCGCGGTGCAGGACGATGCCGCCGATCAATTGCACGTCGAAATGGCGCATGTTGACCGTGCGCCGGCCGGCCTCGCGCACCACCGCGAATGCCTCGATCAGCAGATCGTCCAGCGCCGCCCCCTGGGCGAGCCGCTCCCTGAATTCGACCGTTTTGCGGGCGAGTTCCTCGTCGGAGAGCTTCTGGAAGGCGGGCTCAAGCTCATTGACTGCCACGATCAGCGGGCGCAGTGCCTTGATCTGACGCTCGTTTTTCGTGCCGAAGATCTTGGCGAGGATCGCATCCAAAACCATGGGGCTTTGCTCTTATTTTATCAGTATCCCGGCATGAAGCCTGAGAATGCGCGCGGCGAGCAGCGTGTGCTTGGCGGATGGTGGCCTCTGTGCGCTGCTCGTGGCTCATTGCTGGCGGCCCGTAGCTCCCAGCGACGGGGCCCCTGCGCCCCTGCTGCCGCCCTCAGAGCGAAGCCGCAGCACCACTTCGGATCGGCGAGCTACAAGCTACCAGCGGCGGGCGCAGCCACTGCTAACTTCCGGCATTCCGTTTCCGAACGGCGTTGGGCAGCTCTTCCGCGCGAATGGGTTTTTTGGGGATACTCGCTGGCCGCGGTTCCGCCGGCGTTCCGGTGAATTCGGCGGAAATGCGCAGCGGGACCCAAAATGAGAAAGTGGCGCCCTGGCCGGGCTGGCTCTGCACCTCGACCTCGCCGCCCATAAAGGCCACGAGCTGTTCGACCACAGCGAGACCCAGCCCTAGGCCGGCATAGCTCCTGGTAAGCCCCCTCTCCGCCCGGACAAAGGGCTCGAAGATGGCCTTAATCTGGCCGGCTGCAATGCCGATCCCGGTATCCCGAACCGTTACGGAAAGCCTGAAGTGGCCGTCAACCGCCGGGCTGGCCGCCGCCGTCAGCTCGATTTCTCCCCGGGCGGTGAATTTCACCGCGTTGCCGAGAAGCTGCGAGACGGTTTGGCGCAGCCGGACGGCATCGCCCGCCACGAGACTCGGCAAATTCTCCAAGCCGCTATCTATAAGCCGTAGGCCTTTGGCTTCGGCTCTGGGCCGGTGCTGCGCCAGGACGCCCTGCAACACGCCGCGCAGATCGAAATCCGCTTCCTCGATCTCGAGGTGGCCCGCCGCGAGCGCCGAAAATTCAAGCGCTGCATTGAGCTGCTCCAACAGCTCCTCGCCGCAGGTTCGCGCAGCCGAGACGTACATCTTCTGCTGCTCGTCTAGGCGGGTTTCGAGCAGGAGATCGGCCAGACCGAGAATGCTGCTCAACGGCGAGCGGATCTCATGATTCAGAGTGGCCAGGAACTCGCTTTTCAAGCGCCGTAGGCTCTCCTGCTCGACGGCAGGTCTGTATCCCGATGCGGTGTTCATGCGTACCAACCATCGGCTCACTAAGGCAAAAGCTTTAGAAGGGGGAGAAGAAGCGCGGCGCCAGCAAAGCGGACCAGGTCCGCGACAGCATCGTACATTCCCCTGCCCGCCACGCCCGTTTCGGCCTCTAAACCGCGTGCTATTCTGGGCCTTTGAAGCCCTCCCAAACGAAGCTGCGCGTCTGCGCCGTCAGTTACCTAAACACAGTGCCGCTGGTCTGGGGCATGCTGCACGGCGCCCAGCGGGGCCGCTTTGAGCTCGATTTCTGCGTGCCGGCCGAATGTGCTGACCGCCTTGCTGCCGGCGCTGCCGATATCGGCATCGTGCCATCGGTCGAGTTCGCCAGGCAGGGGTTGGAGCTGATCCCGGGCGCGGGGATCGCGTGCCGCGGCCCAGTGCGCAGCATCCTGCTCATCTCGAAAGTGCGGCCCGAAAGCATTCGCACGCTGGCGGCGGATTCCAGCTCCCGCACCTCCACCGCGCTGGCGCGCGTCGTCCTCGCGCACCGCTATGGCGCCGAGCCGCGCGTCCTGCCGCTTCCGCCGGATCTCACTCGAATGCTCCAGGAGGCCGATGCCGCCCTGATCATCGGCGACCCGGCGTTGCGCCTGGATCCCTTACACCTGCCGTTCGCCACGCTCGACCTGGGCCAGGAATGGATGGAAATGACTGGCCTGCCGATGGTCTTCGCGGTGTGGGGCTGCCGGAAGGCGGCGATGGCTCCGGGGCTCGCCGATGCCTTCAACGAATCCTGCCGCTTCGGCCTCGCCCGCATCGATGACATCGTGCGCCAGGAGGCGCCGGCGCGGAATATCACTCCCGCGCTGGCTCGCGAGTATCTGACACACCGTATCGTCTCCGAGCTTGGTGAGAGAGAGTACGAAGGCATGCGGCTGTTCCTCCGCTTCGCCCGCGGGTCCGATACGTTGGTCTCGACGGGAGGGGCGCTGGCGCGATGACGCGTGGCGAAGCACTCGATCTGTTTCGCGATCCCGACCTGATCGGCATCGGCATGGCGGCTGACGCCATCCGGCGCAAGCTGCATCCCGAGGGCGTTGTTTCCTACATCATCGACCGCAATATCAACTACACCAACCTCTGCACCGAATACTGCACCTTTTGCGCCTTCTATCGCCCGATGGGGCACACGGAGGGTTACGTCCTGCCGAAGGGAATCATTTTCGAGAAGATTCAGGAGACCATCGACCTGGGCGGCACGGGCATCCTGATGCAGGGCGGTCTCAACCCGGACCTCAAGATCGAGTGGTACGAAGACCTGCTCCGTTCGATCAAGCAGCGGTTCCCCATCCACCTGCACTGCTTCTCGTCGCCCGAGATCGTCAATATCGCCGAGGTGAGCGGCCTCACGCTCCGCGACACGATCGCGCGGCTGCGCGACGCCGGCCTCGACTCCATTCCCGGCGGCGGCGCGGAGATTCTGGACGACGAAGTGCGCCACCGTATCAGCCGGCTGAAGTGCTCCACCCAGGAATGGATCGATGTGCACGTAGAAGCGCACCGCCTCGGCATGCGCACCACCGCGACCATGATGTTCGGCTGCGGCGAGACCATCGAGCAGCGCATGAACCACCTCGACGCCATACGGCGCATTCAAGAGGAGACCGGCGGGTTTACGGCCTTCATTCCCTGGACGTTTCAGCGCGCCAACACCGCCCTGGGCCGCAGCATCAAAGAAGAGGCCAGCGCGGTGGACTATCTGAAGACGCTCGCCATCTCGCGGCTCTATCTCGACGACATCGAAAACGTGCAATCCTCCTGGGTCACCCAAGGGCTGAAGACCTGCCAGCTCGGCCTGCGGTTCGGCGGCAACGACGTGGGCAGCATCATGATCGAGGAGAACGTCGTCGCCTCGGCCGGGGCGCACCACCACGCCTCTGAAGAAGAGCTGCGCCGCATCATCCGCGGCGCCGGCTTCATCCCCAAGCAGCGGGATACGCTATACCGGACCTATTTCCTCGTATAAGCTGATAGCGAGCGTAGTGCGGCGGTATTTTCGGGCATTATGTAGGGCGGTCCCCCTGGACCGCGCTGGGTCCCCTGACCCGGCCGCTGCCCGACCTGGGGTCGGGCAGCGCTCAGGGGAGCCGCCCCACTGGATTCGCCAAAGCGTACGTTACTTGCGCTGCATTACGCTAGCCAGGATACCAAACCGGAACTTCTGGTTGAGTTAAAATAAGTTAGAAAAGGGGGGCAGCGATGAGAAATGCTATCGGTTACCTTGCCGTGCTGACTCTGGCCGCCTGTGGCGCTGGGCTGGCCCAGGAAAAAGGCCACGAGGGAAAAGGAGGCGGCCACGAAGCGCCTCACTTCACTCCTCACATCCCGTCTCACGGTCCTAAGCCCGTGCGTCAAGCACCCGAGCGCGTGGGTCACGCTCCCGAGCGCATGGGTCAAGCTCCCGCCGCCGTTCCGCAGGAGCGCCATGCCGCTGTTCCGCAGGAGCGGCATTTCCGAGAAGAGCCGGGGCACCCCACCGTTCCCTACGTCGCTCGCGGCAACAGGTGGGTTGGGCACGAAACCGGCCGGGGAGATGTCAGGTATCACCTGGATCATCCCTGGGCGCACGGCCACTTTACAGGCGGCTTCGGTCGTCATCACAGGTTTCGTTTAGGCGGAGGCGGCCCGTCGCGCTTCTGGTTTGACGGCTTCTACTTCGCCGTGGCTCCAGCCGATATAGCCTTCTGCGACGGCTGGCTCTGGGACTCGGACGACATTGTGCTCTATGAGGACCCGGATCATCCCGGCTACTACCTCGCCTACAACGCGAGGCTGGGCACCTATGTCCACGTCCTCTTTCTCGGCCCCATGTAGCTTCGGAGCGGCGTAGCAGCGGCCTCGGCGGCTCCGGCGCGGACTGCCGCGCCTTCGAAGGAGAGTTGTGCCGCATCATCCGCGGCGCCGCTTCATCCCCAAGCAGCGGGATGCGCTGTACCGGACCTGCTTCCTGAATTAGCGCAGCGCGTCGCCAGCAGCGGCGGGCTGTTGGCTCGGCTAAGAGCGTCTGATGTGTAGCCGCCGTCGCGGCCGAGGCGCTATGCGGGGGGTGAACTCAGATCGTCAGACGCGGCGTGTTCCAAACCTGAGGCCGTAGCTCGCCGCCCGCAAATCGCCGTCCGCGGTGGACATGGAAGATTCGAGGTGTCTGATCTACAAGTTGCATGGGGCTTGCATCGGGGGGCCGGAGGCTGTATACCTGATCTGTCCGGAAATGGAGAATCCTGGCTTATGAACAGCCATCGGTCTTTCTGTCTGGTATCGGCCCTGCTCGCAGTTCCCCCCTTTGTTGCTACGGGCCAGGACATGGTCGAATACAGTTTGGGCGTCGGTGGTGACGCATCCGGGGCGGCGGGCATGGGGAAGTCCATGAGTGGAATCGCGAACAAGCTGAAGGGCATGCTTGAAAAGAGCGGCACGCAGAAGGCAACGCCATCCGTGACAACCGTCACGAAGGCGAAAGGCCCTGCTGCACAGCCGGCTCCGACTCCAGACGTGAAGCTGAGCACCGCCTGCGTGGACGATCCGGGCAAAATCGTTGCCGGCCTGGATTACCAGGAGGTCTTGCGAAAGTGCGGTGTACCCATGACGGAGGTCACGACGGAGCAGGGCGGCCGAACGCTGTGGTACACGGCGAAAAATAAAGAAGCCGTGGTCACGATCGCAGATGGCAGAGTGAAAGCCATCTCGTCCGGCGAACAGCAGCGGAGCGCGGATATCGTTCTGCTGCAATAGGATGCGGTGTGCGGGCTGCACCGGCATGTCGCCTCTGGTGCGGGCGCAAATCGCTTATGGCTCCGGCCCGACCGGTTAGGAATGGGGACTCGGCCCTACATCCGGCGCGAAATGCGTCAGGCCAGCCGAGAGCGCGAGCTGCGTCAGACCGGCGATGTTGTTCACGCCGATTTTCTTCATCATTGTCTTGCGGTAGCTGCGCACCGTCTGGAGGCCAAGGTCGAGCATGACGGCGATCTCCTTGCTCGTCTTCCCTTCAGCCACGAGCCGCAGCACCTGCAATTCGCGCGGCGATAGCGTGTCCAGCACGGGCGGCAAGACCTTGGATTCCAGGTCTCCCCGTTGTATCCGGGTTTGTACCCGGTCGGCAACCTCAGCGCACAAGTAGAAGCCGCCCTTGGCGACCGTCCTCAAGGCGTCGAGCAGATCGTCGGATGAAGCAGTTTTCAGGACGAAAGCGCGTGCACCGGAGCGGATCGCGCCAACTACCGAGCTCTCGTCGTCGTACATTGAAAGGATGACGACCTTCGAGTCCGGGCAGTGCCGCATGATCTCGATGGTGGCTTCGATGCCATTCAAGCCCGGCAGGCCAATGTCCATCAAAACAAGGTCCGGGTGCGCATTCTTGCAGAAATGCACAGCCTCCGCACCGTTGTCGGCCTCCCCGACTACCTTAAATTCGTCGCGTCTCTCTAGGAGGGACTTCATCCCGTCCCGAAAGATCTTGTGATCGTCAACCAGTAAAATCTCGTACGCCATGGACTGCCTCAACCTACGGCCCACCTTCCATATCTGGGAGGACAACCCCTCCGTGTCACTCAGGTGCCGAACCGCCCTGCAATTTCGATGCCCGGTAAATTGCTCTCACAATTGTACCCCTTTCCGGCGCGCTGGCAACCGAAAAGCGAAGGCCAGCCTGGGCGGCATAATGCCGCATCAGATGCAACCCCAGTCCCGGCGATTGCCCGGGCGAAAAGCCAATGCCGTTGTCGCGAACCTCGAGCGCCACCCCGTGCTTGGAGGGCTTTACCAGCACTTCGACCTGCGCGGCCTGGGCGTGCCGCACCGCGTTATCGAGCGCCTGCTCAGCAATTTTGTAAAGCGCCGTCGCCACCTCGAGCGGCACCCGAACCGAGGGATCGAAGAACAGCCGGATCGTTCCTCCAAAGGCTTTGCCATGCCGGCCTCGAAGCCGGTCCAGCGCAAATTGTAGGCCGGTACGCTCTACGATCGCGGGATTGAGCTCGTAACTCAGATCCCGCACCTGGGTAACAGCCTGCTCGAGCACCTTCTGGATCTCAACGATCCGGCTCAGGCTCCCCGAGGGGTTTTCCTGGAGGTCCATGCGCAATAGATCCAGTTGCAACCCAACCGCGCTCAGCACCTGCCCCACCTCGTCATGGAGAATGCGCGAAATATGCGCACCCTCCTGCTCGCGGGCATGCATCACGCTCACGAGCAGATTCGCCAGCGCCCGTTCCTGGTCGGTTGCAAAGCCCATAAGGCAGTCGCTACACCTTAGTGCTTGCGATTCAGCACACTGCGTGCCGCCTCCACGATGTTGCGCGCGCGCAGGCCATACTTGTCCAGCAGAGCATCCGGGCTGCCCGATTCCGCGTACCCGGCCAGCCCCACGAACTCCATGGGACATGGGTGCGTCTCGGCCACCACCTGGGCGACGCGAACGCCCAACCCGGAATCCACCAGATGCTCTTCCGCCAACACGATCGCGCCCGTCTCCACAGCCGCACGCCGGATTGCTTCGCGGTCGAGCGGCTTGACCGTGAACATATCGAGGATTCGCGCTCGAATGCCCCCCGCTTCAAGCGCCTCGTGGGCCCGCAGCGCCTCGCTAAGCATGAGACCGTTCGTAATAATGGTCAGATCGGAGCCGCTAACCACCTCGGTAGCCTTGCCGATCTCAAAATGCTGGCCCGGCGCATAGATTACCGGCACCTTAGGCCTGCCCGTGCGAATGAATACCGGCCCGATGTGTTTCGCGGAGGCGCGCACCAGCGCCGCTGCGGCGACCTCATCGGCCGGCGCGAGTACGACGAAACCCGGCAGCGAGCAGGCCAAGCTCACGTCCTCTATGCTCATCTGCGACGCGCCGTCCTCGCCCGTCGCGATGCCGCTGTGCGTGCCAACGATTTTGACGTTGGCGGCCGGGTAAGCCACCGACATCCGCAATTGCTCGAATCCTTTATTAAGGATGAACGAGGAAAAACTCGCGGCAAACGGGATTTTGCCGCTTGCCGCCAGGCCCGCCGCCACGCCGATCATGTTCGCCTCGGCGATGCCGCAGGAAACGAAGCGGTCCGGGAACTCCTTCGCAAACAGCGCGGTAAAGGTCGATTTGGATAGATCCGCGTCCACGGCCCAGATCCGCTCATCCTCGCGGCCCAGCTCGACCAGCGTTCGCCCGAAAGCTTCCCTTGTCGCCAGACCCGGCTTCAGCTCGAACCTCAAGTTCACGGCCATCTATGCCAGCTCCCGGAGCGCCAGCTCGACTTCTTCTTTCGTTGGCGCGATGCCGTGAAACTTCGGATTGCTCTCCATGAAGGAAATGCCTTTGCCCTTGATCGTGTGCGCGATGAGCACGGCCGGCCGGCCTTTGACGGCGGAGGCTTCGGCGAACGCAGCCTGGAGCGCGCCGATGTCGTGCCCGTCCAGCTCGATCGCGTGCCAGCCGAAGGCGCGCCACTTATCAGCCAGCGGCTCCAGCTCCATGATGTCCTTGACAAACCCGTCGAGCTGCATGTGGTTGTAATCGACGATGGCGGCCAGATTATCCAGGTGATAGAAGGAGGCCATCATCGCCGCCTCCCAAATCTGGCCCTCTTGGATCTCGCCATCGCCGAGCAGCGCGTAGACGCGCGCCGGCCGCTGGTCCCAGCGCCCGGCCAGCGCCATGCCGATCGCGATGGAGAGTCCCTGGCCGAGCGAGCCGGTGGATGCTTCCAGTTCGGGCAGGAAGCGCCTGTCGGGGTGGCCCTGGTAAATGGAGCCGAGCTTGCGCAGCGTCTTCAACCCAGCCACAGGCCGATAGCCGCATTCGGCCATCACTGCATACAGGGCCGGGGCGGCGTGGCCTTTGGAAAGGATAAAACGGTCGCGCTCCGGCCACGCCGGGTTCGCCGGCTCGTGCCGCATGACGTCCCAATACAGCGTCACCAGGATCTCGACGACCGAGAGCGATCCGCCAGGATGCCCCGACTTCGCCTCGCCGAGCATCTCGATGACGTGCCGCCGGATGCGCTTGGAGATTTGTTGCAGTTCTTCAATGTTATGGGTGTGCTGCATCAGCTTCAAAACTCCGAAAGATCTTAGCATAGCAGGCCGTCTTTCCCGCGTCGCGCAGATTCCCTTGCTAGATATTTCTCCAAAACCGGGCGCGGTGATGGCAGTGCAATCCCGGTCGAAAGAGTGCGTTTGTTTCCAGGTTCCAGCGAGGGAAAGCCTGTTGCCGCGGACGGATGCCTCGCGCTGAACGCCGCCGGAAGCGGCATGCCGCACGCTGAGCGCGCTTTTTTGGGATTTTTATTGACCTGGAGGATGAAGAAGTTATAGAACGGATAAGGGAGACCTATGCCTGACGAAATTACGCGAGTCGAATACTACATTGGCGCAATTCCCCACAAGGTTGGGGAGGGCGCGAAGATTCTGGGTGCGATGAAAGCAGCCGGCGTCAACCTGATCGGAGCCCTGGGCTACAAGAAGACGGCTCGCAACTCCGAGGTCGTCTTGGTGATCGCCGAAAACGGCCCGAAGCTGGGGCCGATCGCGAAGCAGGTTGGCGTCGAGTTAGGCGCAAAGCAGAAAGCCTTCTTCATCAACGGCGAAGACCGTCCAGGAGCGCTCGAAGAGGTGCTGAGCAAGCTGGCGGCGAAGCAGATCAACGTGCTCACGGTGCATGCGCTGAGCGCTGGCGCGGGGCGGTTCGGCGCGCTCCTCACGGTCGAATCGGCCGACTTCGGCAAAGCCGGGAAAGCGTTGGGCGCGTAACGGGCCTGAGCCGGGCGTGTTTCTGCCTCTGCTGCTTGGGGCCACCAAGCGCTGGGCGCCCGCCGCGCTTACAGCAGCCGCGCGGCGTCTTTGGCGAAGTATGTGATGGTGATCGCCGCGCCCGCCCGCCGGATGGCGGTGAGCGACTCGAGCATGGCGCGCTGGCAGTCGATCCAGCCGTTCCGCGCGGCGGCGATAATCATGCTGTATTCGCCGCTCACTTGGTAGGCGGCGATGGGGACCTGCCAGCGGTCCCGCGCCTGCCGGATGATGTCGAGATACGGCAGCGCGGGCTTGATCATAATTATATCCGCGCCCTCTTCGAGGTCGAGCTCGATCTCGCGCAATGCTTCCCGGCCGTTGGCGGGGTCCATCTGGTAGCTGCGGCGGTCGCCGAACTGCGGCGCCGATTCCGCCGCCTCGCGGAACGGGCCGTAGAAGACCGAAGCGAACTTCGCCGCGTAGGAAAGGATTGGCGTCTTCTCAAACCCGTTAAAATCGAGCGCCTTCCGAATCGCCGCCACGCGGCCGTCCATCATATCCGAAGGCGCGACAATGTCCGTCCCGGCGCGGGCGTGGGACACCGCGGCCGCCGCCAGCCACTCGAGCGTGGCGTCGTTATCGACATCGCCGTCCACTACCTTCCCGCAATGCCCGTGGCTCGTGTACTCGCAGTTGCACACGTCGGTGACGACCAGGACCTGCGGGAGTTCGCGCTTGATCGCACGGATGGCGCGCTGCACGATGCCGTTGTCGTCGTAAGCGCCGGAGGCCGATTCGTCCTTGCTCTCGGGAATGCCGAACAGCAACACGCCGCCAATCCCTAGCGCGCGCGCCTCCTCGCATTCCTTGACGATTTGGTCAATCGAGAGCTGGGCATGCCCGGGCATCGCCGGGATCTCGCGCCGCACGCCCTCGCCCGGACACGCAAACAGCGGCAGAATCATCTGCGCCGGCTCGAGCCGGGTTTCACGCACCAGATCGCGCAGCGATTCGGTCGCGCGCAGTCTTCGCATACGATGGATGGGGAAGGGCATCACAGAGATTTTACCGCTTCGGCGGGACTGCCAGCCCGGGGCTATCGCGGGCAGTCGTTTGCCGCTACCCGCTTCCCGCCACCCAGCAGAGCCGCGCGCCTGACGGCGCTAACATATTTCTTTGGCACGGGCGAAAAAATCCAGTCTCCTCACCGCGAAGCGGTATTTCGTCAGTGGCCGCGTGCAGGGCGTCGGGTTCCGCTACTTCGTTGAGCGCGTGGCGAGCGAATTGAACCTGGCCGGTTATGCGCGCAACCTGGGCGACGGCCGCGTCGAAGTCTATGCCGTGGGCGCGCCTGAAAGCCTCTCGGCGCTCGCCGGCTATCTCTGGAAAGGCCCGCGCATGGCCGGCGTTCGAAGCGTCGAAGAAACGGCGGCGGCGGTGATGGATTACAGCGATTTCCGCATCGAGCACTTCGAATAGACGGGCGGCTACGCCGATCCCTGCGCCCCGCGCTACCATAGGAATTCTCATGAGCGACCTCATTGTGGCACCCGACCTGAAAAAGCTGATCCGCGAAGTGCCCGGCTTTCCCAAGCCCGGTATTCTCTTCTACGACATCACCACCCTGCTGAAGGACAGAGCGGGCTTCAAGGCGGTCATCGACGCCCTGACGGAGCGCTACCGGCGCGCGCGCATCGAAGTCGTCGTCGGCATCGAAGCGCGCGGATTTATCTTTGCTCCCGCGCTCGCCTACGCCCTGGGCACCGGCTTCGTCCCGGTGCGCAAGCCTAAGAAGCTGCCGGCTGAGAGCGTCAGCGTAGAATACCAGCTCGAATACGGCGTCGATAGTCTCGCAATCCACAAGGACGCGATTCGAAGCGGCCAGAACGTGCTGATCGTCGATGACCTGCTCGCCACGGGCGGCACCGCTTCCGCGGTCACGAAACTCGTGGAAAAGCTCGGCGGCCGCGTGGCGGGCCTCGGCTTCGTGATCGAGCTGCTGTTTCTGCACGGCCGCGAGAAACTCGCCGGCTACGACGTCTTCTCGCTCTTACAGTACGAGCAATGAGGGGGCACGGTTGCTGCCGGGCCGCCCGGAAGCCCGCGCAAGTCTTTGATCTCTTGTGTGCGCGGCGGTTGGGCCTGTGGAGACCGCTGCCGAATGAGTAGTCCACGCCGCGCCCGTGTCAGCGCGCTCGCTAAGATCAATCCCGGCTTGAAGGTGCTCTATCGCCGCCCCGATGGTTACCACGAAATCCGGACCGTTTTCCAAACCGTCTCGCTCGCCGATGCGCTCGATATTGCATTTACGCCCGCGCGCGCGACCCGCATTGCTGTCTCCTCGAACGTCGAGATCCCAGGCGAGAACCTGGTCCAACGCGCCGCCGCGCTCGCGCTCGAGGCCATGCGCGCCACGGGCGACATCGAGATTGGCCTCAAGAAGCGAATCCCGCTGGGGGCGGGACTGGGCGGCGGTTCGAGCGACGCCGCCGCGGTTCTGCTGGCGCTGCCCGTGCTCGCCCGCCAGCGGGTGCCGCTCGCGTGTTTGGTCGAACTCGCCGCCGAGCTTGGCGCTGATGTGCCCTTTTTCCTCCTCGGTGGAACCGCCGTGGCGGTCGGCCGCGGAGCCGAACTCTATCCCCTCCCGGACCGCCGCGCGGCCTTCGGTTTGGTGGTCGCGCCCGGCGTGCACGTCTCGACTGCGGCGGCTTACAGCGCGCTCAACCGGGCGGCGGCAGGCGCCTCGAGCGAGGCGGAATTGACTTCGGCGGCCGCACAAAATATCATCAATAGTTTCCAGTCTTTTGTTTGGAACGGGGGAGAGCCTTCTGCGGCGAGGCCGGCGCTGGCCGGCGAAAACGATTTTGAGCCGGTTGTCTTCTTGGAACACCCGCGGTTGCGATCCCTCAAGCTGCAACTCGAGAAACTAGGCGCCCGGCCGGCGATGCTCAGCGGGAGCGGTTCCGCTTTGTTCGGAATCTTCCGCTCGCGGCCGGCCGCCCAACGCGCCCTCCGGGCGTTCCCGGATGAGCGGGTGTATCCGATTTCTTTGGTGAGCCGCGCGCGCTACCAGGCATTGTGGCGGCGTCGGCTCGGCGCGCACATCGCGGGAAAGGTATGGCCACCCCAAAGCCGATACGCATGATGAATTCCGAACGCATCAAGATTTTTAGTGGCAACGCCAATCCGGCTCTTGCCCGGGAGATATGTGAGTTCCTTGGCCTGCCGTTTGGCTCGGCTTCGGTGAAGTACTTCGCTGATGGCGAGATCTACCTCCAGGTCCATGAGAATGTTCGCGGCGCCGACGTATTCGTTGTGCAGCCGACTTCCAAGCCCGGCGATCGCCATTTGATGGAAGTGCTGCTGATGATCGACGCGCTCAAGCGCGCCTCAGCGGATCGCATCACCGCGGTGTTACCCTATTATGGGTACGCCCGGCAGGACCGGAAAGACAAACCTCGAGTCCCCATTTCGGCGAAACTCGTCGCCAAATTGCTGGAAAAATCGGGAGCGGATCGTATTTTGTGCCTGGACCTGCACGCGGCGCAGATCCAGGGGTTTTTCGATATCCCGGTGGACCACCTGTTCGCCACGCCGGTGATGATCGACCATCTGAAGTCGATCCTGACGCCGGAGACGATCGTGGTTTCTCCGGACGCGGGTGGCGTGGAGCGCGCCCGTGCTTTTGCCAAGCGGATGAACGTTCCGCTGGCGATCATCGATAAGCGCCGGGACGACGTGAACGTGGCCGAAGTGATGCACATCATCGGCGACGTGGAAGGCCGTGATTGCTTGATGGTGGACGATTTGATCGATACCGCCGGCACGCTGGTCAATGGCGCCGACGCGTTGGCGCGGCAGGGCGCGCGGCGGATTCTCGCTTGCGCGACGCACGGCGTGCTCTCGCCGCCGGCGGTGGAACGGCTTGAGAAATCTAGGATTCAGGAGGTCGTGCTGACCAACTCGATTCCTCTGTCGGAGGAGGCGCAGCGTTCGCCTAAGATCCGGGCGCTATCGGTGGCCCCGCTGCTGGCCCGCGCCATCCAGTCGATCCATGAGGAAACGAGCGTGAGCACGTTGTTCATTTAGGGCAGTGGGATGCGGGTTGCAGCTTGTGACAGCCCACGATCCCCTGCCTGCAACCGTTTTTTGCCGGGCCCACGCAACCCACGTCCTATAGGCGGACTTGCGGCCCCGGCGAGCAGCCGCGCATGCGGCAAGCGAGGCCGCTTTGGCCGCGGCCACGAGGAATAGCGAATGCGAAAAGACATTACCATCACCGCCGAACCGCGCGCGACGCGGGGCAAGAATGAATCGAGCCGCTTGCGCCGCCGGGGAATGATCCCGGCTATCCTGTACGGTGCTTTTCAGGACGCCGTCGCCGTTACGGTCGATCCGAAGCAGATCCAGCGCATCCTGCACAGCAAGACCGGCCACAACACGATCTTTAACGTCACGCTGGACGGCGGGACCACGCCGGCCATGATCGTCGACTGGCAGTTCGATCCCATGAAGGATACGCTGCTGCACGTCGATCTGAAGCGCATCGACCTGACGAAGCGCATCCGGGTATCCGTGCCGGTCCTTGCACAGGGCGAAGCGAAGGGCGTCAAGCAACAGGACGGCTTGCTCGAGCTGGTTACGAGAGACTCGAAATCGAATGCCTGCCCGATGAGATCCCCGAACACTTCGTCATTGACGTCAGCGAGCTGCTGATCGGCCAAAGCGTGCGCGTGGGCAACGTCGCTCTGGCGGGCTCGATGAAGTTGATCAGTTCCCCGGAAAACGTGATCGCGCATGTGGTGGCGCTGCGCGCCGAGGAGGAGCCCGCCGCTGCCGCCGAGGTGGCGCCAGAGGCTGCTCCCGTCGAGGGGGCCGCGGCGGCGGCCGAACCCGAAGTAATCAAGAAGGGGAAGAAGGAAGAAGAAGGCGTCGAGGCCGAGGCCAAGGGGAAGAAGAAGTAACGGAACTTGGACCGTGGAGCGCAGGCCGCCGGCGATTCGCTTGAGACGCGGCGATTTTTCCGCGCCGCGATCCGCGTCCTGCGATCCGTTCCCGGCGTTGAACTATGGTGGAATGGCTGGTGGTGGGTCTCGGCAATCCGGGCCAAGAGTATGCCATGTCGCCCCACAACGTCGGCTTCATGGTTATTGACCGGTTGGCCCAGAGGCACGGGGCGCGGGTAACGCGGAAGATTTCGCGGGCGCTGGTGGGTGCGGGTGAGATCGGCGGCCATTCGGCGCTGCTGGCCAAACCGCAAACGTATATGAACCTGAGCGGCGAGGCGGTCGAGCCGTTGCTCAAAAAGAATTCGCTGACGGCAGCCAATTTGATCGTCGTTTACGACGATCACGATTTGCCCTGGAAGACGCTGCGCATCCGTCCCCGGGGTTCCGCGGGCGGGCATCACGGCATGGAATCCGTGATTGGCAGCCTGGGCGTTACTGAGTTCACGCGCGTGCGGCTGGGGATCAATTTTGGAAGCGGCCGCGCCAAACCGGAGTTTTTGCTCAAGCCCTTCCGGCGCGGGCAAAGAAAGGAACTGGGCGATTTTCTGGACCACGCGGCCCAGGCGGTCGCTTCCATAATTTCCGAGGGCGTCGAAATGGCCATGACGAAATTCAATTCGCCGCGCCTAAGGTCAAAATCCGAGGAAGAATGAGAACTTACGAAGAACTGTTCATCGTGCGGCCGGACGCCTCCGAGGAGGAGACCGGCGGTTTCATCGAGCAAATCAAGCAGGTGATCACCGGCGGCGGCGGCGCCATAGACAAAGCCGACAAGTGGGGCATCCGCAGGCTCGCCTATCGCATCGGAAAATACGATGAGGGCTGCTACGTGCTTCTGCAATTCACCTCCGGCCCCGAGATAGGAAAGGAAATCGAGCGGCGGTTCCGCGTATCCGACCTGGTGCTGAAATTCCTCACCGTGCGGATCGACGAGAAGCTCAAGAAGATCGAGAAGCGGCGGAAGCAGCGCGAGAAGCGCGCCCGGCGCAAGCCCGCGCCTGCAGCATCCGCGCCCCCGCGGCCCGCGCCGGCCGCTGAGGCGATGCCGGAAGCGGCGCCCGAGACCAGCGGGAAGAAGGAGTGACGGCCATGGCAGACTACAGAGGCGAAAGAAGCGACCGGGGCGGGCGCCCCATCAGTTCCTCGCAGCAGCCCACCGGAACCGACAAGGCGGGCGGCGTGAAGAAGCAATATTTCCGGCGCAAGAAGCTGTGCCGGTTCTGCGTCGATAAGGTGGACGACATCAATTACAAGAACGAGCGCATGCTGAACTCGTTCATCAACGAGCGCGGCAGGATCGTCCCGCGCCGGCTTTCGGGCGTGTGCGCGCCGCACCAGAAGCGGCTCGCCGAGGCCATCAAGCGGGCGCGCAGCATCGCGCTGCTGCCGTTCACGCACCCGCTCTAAAGCGTCAGGAGATTCAGTCATGGAAGTGATTCTCAGGGAAGACATCGATAAGCTGGGCGGCCGCGGCCAGATCGTTAAAGTCGCCGCCGGCTACGCCCGCAATTATTTGCTGCCCAAGCGCTTGGCTGTCGCCGCGACCGAAGCCAACAAGAAAATCGTCGAGCAGGAGCGCCAGGCGCACCTGCGCCGCGAAGCCAAGGAGACGGCTTCCGCCGAGGAGCTGGCGGGCATGATGGCCGGCCTAACGGTGACCATCGCGCAGAAGGCCGGCGAGCAGGACCAGCTTTTCGGCTCGGTCACCACCAAGGATATTGCCGATGCGCTCGAGCGGCAGGACTTCCATATCGACCGGCGCAAGATTCACCTCGCCGAACCCATCAAGCAACTCGGCCAATACCAGGTGCCGATTCGCCTGCACCGCGCCGTCACGGTAGACATCGCCGTCCAGGTGACCAGAGAAGAGTAGGGCCGGTGGGGAGACCGCTCCCTGACAGCCGCGGCTCGTAACGGAGCCGCGCGCGTTAGCAAGCGGCAATCGCATTTTGGTGGAGCACATTAGAGCATGAAGAATCCGCCGCATCCCGGAGGCTTTGTGCTGCGCCAGTGCATCGAGCCTTTGGGCGTGACCATAACGCAAGCTGCCGCAGCGCTGGGGGTGACGCGCACGACGCTTTCAGAACTGGTGAATGGGAAGCGTGGGGTTTCTCCCGAAATGGCCGTGAGGCTGTCGAAGGTGTTCGGCGGCAGCGCCCAGAGCTGGCTTGTGCAGCAAGCTCAGTACGACCTGGCGCACGTTCGTACTGGCAGAATGAAACTCAAGCGGCTGGAATGCGCATAGCCGCCGGCTTCCCCGGCGGGGTCGTCACTGCTGCGCTCCGGCGTGCTTTCGGTCCAGCAGCGTGCAAACGGCCGCACAGGTGGCCACGATGAATTCCGCTTCTTCCCGTGTAGGCTCCGTACCTTCCTTGCCGTGCCGTGCGCCTTGGTCCGAGGCATAACCGTAAATCCCATCCAGACTCTTCCTCAGCGCCGGATGGAAGAGACCGGAGTACCTGTCGAGATATTTTCCGAGCGTCATAGCTTCGCCAGTAATCTCGCCCAATACGCATTCGACTGCACTAGTGGCTTGGGCAACTGCGCCGCTTGTATTGGGCTTCGGTCGTGTTGAAAGTGCGCTGATCGCAAATCGGATGTGTCCGGCCGCGGTTGGCTTTTCGTCTTGTTCCAGAACACTCACAGCAGTGTTTACCGTGCCCTCAAATGTCTCATCACCGCGGGTCTTGATCACTCCGTTGCGGAGCTGCCAGCCGATTTCGGCGTAAGCAAAGTATTCGTTGATCTCGCCCTCAAACAGTAATGCAAGGCCTTGTGGGAAGAGGTGCTCAGTTTCCGGCGCTTCCTCTCGTAGCTTTAGAAATCGATAAATTGCCTCAACGATGTCGTAGACGCGAGACCAATGGCATGTGTTTATTGCGCTCCGGACCGAATCAAGTTTGAACGTCCCCAGAGGTAACCGGAATTCGACTGAAATTCTGGACGGTCGCGGAAATGGGTAGTGGTTTCGGCTCAATACCATAGGGATCGAGCACCTGGGTAACAATTTTCAGAAGCACCGTGGAGTTAACCCGACGCATCGCCAGGTCAATAATCGGCATTCGGAGGTTACCAGGAAGTTCATCGCGGTAGCGGATGCCTTTGGGCCGGACGAATCCATGGCGTTCGGAAAAACGGGGCATTTCCAAAGCCTATCAAACTTCCTGCCGGATAGTGCAACATAACCTCCTCTATGCTGCAGCAATCCCTTGATCGGTTGTCCATGGCCCACGGTCCGGCAGGATACTTTTATTGCAAACCTCACTGAGCGCTAGTGCGGCATTGCGAACTTGTGTTCCGGCGGTTGCTGCAGAGGTAAATGCTCCGCCGATGTTCCTGGGCTATGACTGCTTTCGCAGCGCGATGCCGAGCTCCCGCAATTGGCGTTCCGGCACCGCTGAGGGCGCGTCGCACATGAGGTCGGTTCCGCGCGCGGTTTTCGGGAACGGGATGACGTCGCGGATCGAAGTCTCGCCCGCCAGAATCATCACCAGCCGGTCGAGGCCGAGCGCGATGCCGCCGTGTGGCGGGGCACCGTACTCGAGCGCATCGAGCAGGAAGCCGAAGCGGCGGCGCGCCTCGTCTTCGGTGAAGCCAAGCGCCTGGAAGACTTTCCCCTGCACGTCCCGCCGGTGGATACGGATGGAGCCCGAACCCATCTCGACGCCGTTCAACACCAAGTCATAGGACTTGGCGCGGCAATGCGCTGGATCGGCCGTTAGCTTATCGAGATCCTCATCGTGCACCGAAGTGAAGGGGTGGTGCGCCGCATCCCAACGGCCCTCTTCCTCGTTCCACTCGAACATCGGGAAATCCACCACCCACAGGAAACGCAGATCCTGGGGGTCGAGCAGCTTGTGGCGCTCGTTGTACTTTTGCCCGGCGAAGAGCCGCAGTTGGCCGCAGGCCTCGAGCACAGTTTCCTCGGGACGGTGCTTGGCGGGCGCGTCCGGCCAGCCGGCCAGCATCAGCAGGTCCTCCCCGGTTGCGCCCGTGCGCGCGCGCACTTCGGCCATGGGGACGGGGAAGTCGCGGTCGAGCCTCTTCACATCGTCGTACACGCGCAACCCGCGCTCGCCGCCGAACGCCTTCAGCTCGTCGCGCTCGCGGCGGCTGATACCGCCGGCCTTCGGAACCACGATGGCAACCAGCGGAAGGTTCTCGCCGGTCAGTCCCGCGCCCGGGAAGAGATCCTCGACGGTATGGAACGGCGGCAGGCGGAGATCCGGCTTATCGCTGCCGTAGCTGCGCATCGCCTCGGCGTAAGTGAGGCGCGGGAACGGCGCGCGAACGCCGCAGCCGGCCGCCTGGCCAATCCGCTCCATCAGCGGCTCGATCACTTCGAAGATGCGCTCCTGTTGCGGGAAGGACATCTCCAGGTCGATTTGCGTGAACTCGGCCTGGCGGTCGGCGCGAAAATCTTCGTCGCGGAAACAGCGCACGATCTGAAAATACTTTTCGAAGCCGCTGACCATGAGCAGTTGCTTGAAGATCTGCGGCGATTGCGGCAGCGCGTAGAACGAGCCCGGCTGCACCCGGCTGGGCACCAGGTAATCGCGCGCGCCCTCGGGCGTCGAGCGCGTCAGAAACGGCGTTTCGATTTCGAGGAAGCCCTGCGAGTAAAGGAATTCGCGGATGGCGAAAGAGATCTTCGAGCGCAGAACGATGTTGCGCTGCATACGCGGCCGCCGCAGATCTACGTAGCGGTATTTCAGCCGCGCGTCCTCGCCGACATCGACTTCATCTTCCATCGGGAACGGCGGCGTGCGCGAATCGTTCAGGATCCAGAGCTTTTGGGCGGCGAGCTCGATTTCGCCGGTGGCCAGGTTCGGGTTCACCGTATCCGGCGAGCGCAAGGCCACGCGGCCCTCCACCGCGATGACGTACTCCGAGCGCAGGAACTCGGCCTTCCGGTGCACGGCGGCATCGGTATCCGCGCGAAAAACAATCTGGGTGACGCCTTCGCGGTCGCGCAGGTGGACGAAGATGACGCCGCCGAGGTCGCGGCGGCGGTGCACCCAGCCCATCAAAACGGCGTGCGCGCCTGCGTCCGCGGCGCGTAGCTCGCCGCAGGTGTGCGTGCGGCGCAAGCCGCCCAGAAAGTCGAGCGGCACAGCCGTTCCTGTCTGCTTCTCAAAATCGCCGGACATGATTCCTCGAAATGAATGCGTGCTGCTGACGGCCCGGATCAAAATACCTCTTCCTTTTAAGCGTCTCCAATCACCTGGGCGCTGGGGTGAATGTCTGCGGACGCGGCGGTTTTTCGGACCACGCCGCGCTAGGCGCGAATCATCGAGGTCTTTTGAAATCACCATGCTAGCACGGCGGCGCGGCCGGTCGTAGTCAATCGCGTTCCGCTACAATCTGGTTATGTTGCAGGTACTGATCCTCGTCTTCGCACTGGCTGCGCCCGCGTTGGCGCAGAAGCCGTTCGATGTAAACGCTCTCCTCAA
The DNA here is from genome assembly GCA_963835855.1 of Bryobacterales bacterium. Taxonomy (GTDB): domain Bacteria; phylum Acidobacteriota; class Terriglobia; order Bryobacterales; family Bryobacteraceae; genus CAWIHA01. The sequence continues at coordinate 51,005 of CAWIHA010000024.1, forward strand.
GCTGGCCCGCATCGACGCCCCGCAGGTCTCGCCCGATGGCCGCTCGGTCGCCTTCACTGTGCAAACAATCGACCTCGACGCGAACACAAAGCCGAAGCAGATCTACGTGGTGCCGGTCCAAGGCGGTGCGCCGGTCGAGATCACGCACGCCGGCACGCTCAACGAGAGGCCGCGCTGGTCGCCCGATTCCAAGCACATTGCCTTCATCTCCGACCGCAGCGGCTCGGCCCAGGCGTGGCTCATGGACCGGGACGGCAACAACGCGCGGCAAGTAACGTCGCTCGCGACCGAAGCCGGCGGCTTGCTCTACTCGCCCGATGGCAAGAACCTCGTGTTCACGAGCGAGGTTTTCCCCGAGTGCGGCGCCGACGACGCCTGTAACAAGAAGCGGCTCGATGCCGAAAAGAGCTCGAGGGTAAAGGCGCGGACGTACACGGCATTGCTGTACCGGCACTGGACGCGCTGGCAATCCGAGCGGCGCAGCCACCTGCTCGTTGTGCCGGTGGCGGGCGGCGCGCCGAAGGATCTCACCCCAGGCAACCGCGACGTGCCCCCGTTCTCGCTCGGCGGTCCCGACGATTACGCGATTTCGCCGGATGGCTCGGAGGTCTGCTTCGTGATGATCTCCGATCCCGAGCCGGCCATCAGCACCAACTCCGACCTCTACGTGGTTTCCATCGCGGGCGGCGAGGCGAAGAAGATCACCGCGAACCCGGCCGCCGATAATTCGCCCGCGTATTCGCCCGACGGCAGGTATCTGGCGTGGCGCATGCAGGAGCGGCCCGGTTATGAAAGCGACCGCTGGCGGCTGGTGGTGCTCGAGCGCGCCACCGGCAAGCTCACCGGCCTCACGGACGCCGTGGACCGCTGGGTCACCGGGTTTGCCTGGTCGCCGGATTCCACCAAACTCTTCTTCACCATCGAGGATCGCGGCAGGCAAGGCGTGCAGATGGTGCCGGTCACCGGAGGCGGCGCCCTTACGATCATCGCCGGCAACGCGACCGACGATGATCTCCGGCTCACGCCGGACGGCAAGACGCTCGTCTACACCGAGCAGAGCGGCTCGCATCCGGCGGAGATTTTCGCGGCCGCAAGCGGCGGCTCTCCCATCGCTCTCACGCATCTCAACGACGCCTTCCTGGACGAGTTCCAACTTCCGCGGCTCGAGGAGTTCTCCGTCGAGGGCGTCGGCGGGACAACCGTGTACGGCTTTCTGCTGAAGCCGCCAGGCTTCGAGGAAGGGAAAAAATACCCCGTGCTGTTCCTGATTCACGGCGGGCCGCAGGGCGCGTGGGGCGAAGACTGGGGCTATCGCTGGAACCCGCAGGTGTTTGCCTCGGCCGGTTTTGTGGTGGTGATGCCGAACCCGCGCGGCTCGACGGGCTACGGCCAGAAGTTCATCGATGACATCAATTCCGATTGGGGCGGCAAGCCCTACGACGACATCATGGCCGTGGCCGATTACATCGAGAAGCAGCCCTGGGCCGACCCGGACCGGACCGCTGCGGCAGGTGGTTCCTACGGCGGCTACATGATGGATTGGATTCTCGGCCACACGCAGCGGTTCAAGGCGCTGGTGTCTCATGCGGGCGTTTTCGATCTGCGCAGCATGTTCGGCTCGACCGAGGAGCTGTGGTTCCCGCTGTGGGAGTTCCGCGGCGCGCCGTGGGACAACCCCGAGGTCTATGCGAAGTGGTCGCCCAGCTTTTACGCAAAAGACTTCCACACGCCGACGCTCGTGATCCACGGCGAGCAGGATTTCCGTGTGCCCTACACGCAAGGCCTGCAACTCTTCACTTCATTGCAGATTCAGAAGGTGCCCTCGAAGCTGCTCATCTACCCGGACGAGGGCCACTGGATTCTGAAGCCGCAGAACACGGTGCTCTGGTACCAGACATTCCTAGAGTGGGTGACGGAGTGGGTGAATAAGCCCGCCCCGCCGGTTGCGCCACCGCCGGTTGCCGCGCCACTCCCGCCGGCGCCGGCCGCGCCGGCGCAATAGGGCGCGTGAGCGAAACGCGGTTTTCGGCGACGATTGTCACGGGCCCAGGGAAACCAGCGTTTTCCGTTGGACCGGATTTTCCGTGGTCGGCTTCCAAGAGCAGGAATTGGCGCCAGGCACCGGTTTTGCGGCTCGGGCTTCCTGGCGCGGCCAGGGGGTTGCGCGCGGGCGAGGGCGCCCGCCCTACTTTCATGCTCCGTTGGTGACTAGCCGGCTCCGCGCCCTTTATGCCAGGCCGCACTCGAGCGCATTGATTTTCCCGGCGACGCTTAACAACAACTCCTCTTCGGCTTTGAGCTTCCCGCGCCGCGCTTCGGGGAGCCTGGCCCTGATTTCATCCAGATTCATCGGCTCTGCCGGCCCCGCCACCTGAAACCCCAGCATGTTCGCCAATCGACAGGACAGGTAGATTACGGTGGCCACGTCGAAACGGTCCGCCGCCGGCTCGGCGTGGTGCCGCCCCGTGATTTCCAGGAACAGCGGCGGGAATTTCCAGTCCATCATTAGCCAGCGGCCCACTTCGCAATGGTCGATTTCAAACATGTTCCGCTCGCATTCGAGGACATCGCAGCCGCTCACGTCGGCCACTTCCAGCATACGCATGTAATCCTCTGGGTAGTTGGCCAGCAAGGCGAGCCGCCCGATGTCATGCATCAACCCCGCTGTGTAGCATTGGTCTTTGTCCAGCCAGCAAGCCGCGGCGATGTCCTCGGCCAGAAACGCGCAAGCCAGGCTGTGGCGCCAGCACCGCAACGCCGAAGGGAGTTGCAACGCCGAAGAAAGGAAATTCCGCAGCGTCACCATCATGACCAGCGATTTCAGCCGTTCCAGGCCCAGGATCGCGACCGCGTGCAGGATGCTGTGGACTGTCTGCCGGCAGCCGAGCAAAGAGGAATTGGACAGCTTGAGGACCTCGGCGGAAAAAGCGGGGTCCACGCGAATCATGTCGGCCACTCGCCGGAAGACGACGTCATCGGTCGAAACAAGCGTCATGAGCCGCGCTGCAACCGACGGGAGTGGTTGCAGCTTCTTGAGCACCCAGGGCTTCTCTCCCCGGACCGCCGTTTGAGCGATCACGCTCACAAGGACCTTCCTCCCTAATGCGTTATCGGCCGTGGAGGTAAGGGTCTTTAACTATCGTGTTGCCGCCCGCTCGAGCCGGTCGAGAATCGCGGCCCATTCCGGCCGCTCCGGTGGGCGTTCCACGGCGATCCAATCGAAGCCTTCGCGGTCGAGCCGGTGCAGAGCGCCATATAATGCGGTGGCATAGGCCTCGGGGTCGGCGGGTAGTGGAACCGTTCGGGCGGCGCCCACGGCTGGAGTACCACCGATGCCCACGTATGCGCCTGAGCCCGTGCCGGGAAGCGCGCCGTCGCGCACCAAAACCAGCCGCGTCATCGGGCTGTAGTGGCGCGGGTGCATGCCCGGCGAGGGATGGCCCGCTCCGTTCTCGATCCGCCCGGCCACGGCGACCGGCCCGATCAACGCCTCGATCTCGAGCTGCGACACCATGCCTGGGCGCAATAGGGCCGCCTGCGTGCCAGCGAGCGACAGAACCGTGGATTCGATGCCGACGGTTGCCGGGCCGCCGTCCAGGATCAGATCAACGGCCGTGCCGAGGCCCGCGCGCACGTGCCCGGCCGTGGTGGGCGAGAGCTGAGAGAAGCGGTTGGCGCTCGGCGCCGCGATGGGAACGCCCGCCTCCCTGATTAACTCGAGCGCAAGCGGATGGGCGGGGACGCGCAGCCCCACGGTGCCGAGCCCCGCCGTCACAATCTTCGGGATCTGCTCGCTCTTGGGGAGCACCAATGTCAGCGGCCCCGGCCAAAAGCGGCGCGCCAGCGTTTCCGCCTCGGGCGGCCACGCCGTTACGAGGGAGCGCGCCATTTCGATCGAAGCCACGTGCACAATCAGCGGGCTCGTGGGCGGTCTGCCTTTCGCCTCGTAGATGCGCGCGACGGCGGCGGCATCGAGCGCGTTCGCGCCCAGCCCGTAAACCGTTTCCGTCGGAAACGCGACAAGCCCGCCCGCGCGAATCAGGGCAATGGCTTGCGCTAGGTCGTCTCTATTCAGGGAGGTCTTCCTTGCCGTCGCCGGCGATTCGGCCGGTGTGCTTGTAGACGAGGTACGCATGCATGAGAGCGTCGAGGTCGCCGTCGAGTACGCGGTCCACATCGCCGATGCTCAGCTTGGTGCGGAGATCCTTCACCAGCCGGTAAGGCGCGAGCACGTAGCTGCGGATCTGGCTGCCGAAGTTGATGTCGGCTTTGCTGTCTTCAATCTTCCGCTCCGCGGCGCGCTTCTTCGCCATTTCATGCTCATAGAGCTTGGCGCGTAATTGCTTCAGCGCCATGTCCCGGTTCTTGTGTTGCGACCGCTCGTTCTGGCACTGCACGACGATATTGGTGGGCAGGTGGACCATGCGCACCGCGGAATCCGTGCGGTTAACGTGCTGGCCGCCCCGGCCGCCCGCCCGGAAGGTATCGACGCGCAGGTCTTCCGGCCGGATCTCGATCTTGATCTCGTCGTCAATCTGCGGGTAGACGTACACCGATGCGAACGAGGTGTGCCGCCGCGCATTGGCGTCAAAGGGCGAGATGCGCACCAAGCGGTGCACTCCCACTTCCGATTGTAGCAGCCCGTAAGCGTTCTCGCCGTTGATCTCGAACGTCACGGATTTGATGCCAGCGCCTTCACCCTCCTGCCGGTCGGTGATGACGGTGGAGAAGCCCTTGCGTTCGGCCCAACGCAGGTACATGCGGAGCAGCATTTCCGCCCAGTCCTGGCTTTCGGTGCCCCCGGCGCCTGGATGAATGGTTACGATGGCGCTGCGGAAATCGTTTTCCCCCGAAAGCAGCGTCTCGGTTTCGAGTTTCTCCAAATGCTCGGAGAACCTCTTCATCTCGCTTTCGATTTCCCCGCCCACCTGCTCGCCTTCGCGCGAGAGCTCGAAAAGCGTATCGAGATCGGACATGGCCGATGCGACGCGCGCTTCATCCGCCAGCGTCTCCTCAAGCCGCTTGCGCTGTTGCAACAGCTTCTGGCTGGGCTGGCTCCAGAAATCGGGCGAGGTGACTTCCTTCTCGATCTCGGCTAATTGGGATTTCTTGGCGGGAGCGTCAAAGATAGCTCCGCACAACTTCAGCTTGCTGGCGGAGCGACAAATACTCCCGTTCGAGTTCTTCGAGGACCATAAGCTTTATTCTAGCGTCAAAGGATGGTTTCTCGAATTCTCGTCCTACGGCCCATCGCCTTCATCCTCGACGGTGTGCCTTTGAGGCAGCATGCGTTGGTGCAGGATGCGGGAAACGACAATGCCTCCGGCCTCCTGCCGGTAAAAGACGACATGCCGCCCACATTCCATGCGGCGCAGGCCGGGACGAACATCATCATAGGTTCGGCCCAGAGCGGGAGCATCGGCGAGCATTTGACACCACGCCTCAAGATCGTCGAGGTAGTGGACCGTCCGATCTGCGCCCCAGGTGCGCAGGCTATAAGCACCGATGCCCAGCAGGTCGGCTTCGGCGCGGCGCGATAAACGAAGCAGAGCCACAGCCTAGCGCGGCGTCGTGGGAAGATTCAGCGTATCCCGGACACGTGAAAAAACGTTACCCTCGGCAACGCCGCTGGCATCGCCTTCGTCGATTGCCGTCCGCAGCGCGGCAAGCTTCGCCTCGTACTCCCGTTCCTCGCGCTCCAGTGTCCGGAGCGCCGCGCGTACAACCTCGCTGGCGTTCTCGTAGCGGCCGCTTCGGACCTTCTTGAGCACGAAGCGGTCGAGTGCGTCGGTCAAATTGACATTTCGGGTCGGCATGGTGCTCTCCCGGATCAGTCTAAGTCTACGCTCATCATAGCAGAATCAGCAAAGATTGCCAATGTGTTAGAAGGCCAAGCCCAAGCTCGCTGAACCCAGGGTGAACCGGGCACTTGTCAGCAATCCACGCTGAGCATATCGCGGTTGACGGGTTATCTCCCGCTCTGCCCTGTGCCGCTTCCGTGTCCGGCCGTTTCGAGCAGATACCCGCGCTTGCCGGCGTTAACGGCGCGCGTTCGCCCGATATCCGAGACCACGCCTGCGGCCTCGTGGATGTGGCCGCAGACGAAGTATTCCGGCTGGTGCCGGCCGATGAACTCGCGCACCGACCGGCTGCCGGCGTGAACGCCCTCGCGAACGCGATCGAGCGGCGTTCCGAGCGGCGGGCAATGGCAAATCAGCACCAGCGGTTTTAACCGGGCAAAGGGTTTGAGGCGCTCGGCAATTTCCTCTTCGCTGTATTCGCCCGGAGTGTTGAACGGCGTCGGGCTGGAGTAACCGAGCCCGGCAATGTGAAAGCCCCCGGCCTCGAAGCTCTTCCCGTGAAAATCGTTCAAACCGAATTTGGCGGTGAAGGCGGCGATCTGCGCGGCCGATTCGTGATTGCCGGGCAGCACGTAGACGCGCCCGGCGCGGCGCCGCAGGATTTCTCCGCATTCCTCCAGGCCGCGGCCGAAAGTGGCCAGGTCGCCGGCGGCGAAATAGTAATCGGCCTGGATGGCCATCAACCGCTCCAGCGCTGCATAGTCGCCATGAATATCTGAGAACACGAGCAACTTCATAAAACGTGCATCATACCGCAAGGTTCGCTTCATGCGGCCGGATGCAGCGAGCCGCCGTGCAGCTTTCAGTGAGCGATGGGGCTTCGCCGCCTCGCCGCCGCCCCAATCCGCGGCGCGGCTTACATCGCCAGGCGGGCAGTAAGTTTTCGCAGCTTCTTGAGTTCGGCCGCGCGTTTGCGGTCCGGATGTTCGGCCAGGAACTGGCTCATCCGATCCAGGTTGGCATTGGCCGGAGCGGTCTCATGTCCTTCGGCGTAGAGGCGCACCAGCGTCGTCATCGCGTTCCAGTATTCGTTGCCGTCCCGGTAGCGTAAGGGCGCCGCGCGCAGGCTCATGATGCCCAGCAGCCCGGTGGCTTTTTCGGGCTGGCCGGCTTGGCGATAGCAGCGGACTTGAATGGTCCAGGCCTTCCAGTACTTGGCCCTCATCTCAAACACGTTTTGACGCTTGTAATCGATCGTGTACCAATCGAAGGGGCGGATGCGTTGTAGCCGCCATTCGTCGTCCGTGAGGCCCTGAATGGTCATGGCAATGATTCGTTCAGGGTCGCCGCCTTGGTCCAGCAGCCGCTCCGCCTCATCCAGCAGCGGGCTCAGATTGGGCAAGGGGCCGGGACGATGCGCCAGCTTCCCGCCGGGACAAAGCGCAAGGAATTTTTTCCGCTCGGCCTTTTCCTTGGCGGAATCCTGGAAGCGATCGGAGGCGTAAATCTCGGCGAGCGTGCGATGAGCTGGGGCGAAATCCGGGTGCTCGGAAACGATTTCGGTCATCGCCTGGATGGTGGAAACGGTGGTCCGGCCAACCAGGGTTCGCGCGTTCAGGTATTGGTACATCAATTCGCCGGGATGCTCAAAATAGAGCTTCCGGTATTCCTCCGTCAGTTGCTTCAGGTGGCCTTCGACTCCATGCTCGTGGACGGCATCCTGATACCGCTCGTGGACGAACAGGTTATCCGGATAGCGCTGGCGGAGCGCGAGAAACGGGGCGACGTTCCGATCGAACGCGAACGGATCGGCAATAGGGATGGCGGCGGCCTTCTCGATCTCGGCGCGGATTTCAGGCGCCGGCCCGCAGGCGCCGGGCGCAGCGCACCACGCTACTGCCGGGACGGCGAGAGCGAGCAAGATGCGCCGGAGCGAAATCGGCATTCTTATGAGGGCTAAGGCGGAAACGCGGAGGGCCCTTTGGCCCTCCGCGTTCCTCTTGCTAAGTGAAGTCTACTACAGCGAGCGCAGGAAATTCACCAGATCCTGCTTCTGCGACGAGCTGAGCGCATTGAAGTTGGTGATGACGCCGTTGGCTTCCGAGCCAGAGACCGTCCCCGCCGAATAGGGGTCGAATTCAACGCCATTCGCGTTGAATTGCAAAGAATCCGAGTGGATCACAGAGTCGCCGTTGCCGGGCGTACTGAAGTGGTCCGCGATGGCCGTCAGCAAGTTGGCTGTGCGGCCGTCGTGCAGGAAGAACAACCGCTGGCCGACGCCCCAGAGCGGAGCGGTTCTGAACTCATCGACGGTGGCGACGCCCTGAACCACGCCATCCGCCAGAGTGTCGCCCATGTGGTGCAGGGCGATATCCGAATAGGGATGATAGGTCACGTTGGACATGCCGGTGAACTTCGATGCCGCTGTGGTGAGCGAGGTGCTGTGGCACAGGTTGCAGCCGATGGTGGTGAACAGCACCTGGCCGTTCTTTTGGGAGGTCGTCGAAGTGGTCGGCGCCGGCGGCGCTGAGAGGCGCATTGCCGCGGCGAAGTTCACGATGTCCGATGACATCTGCGATGCCGTGCCGGTGGTCGTGCCGTTGTCGGGGTTCAAGATGTTAGTCGAATCCTCCGGCGTAGCGTTAAACACGCAACCGGCGACGACGGCGCGCTCGTTCGAGAACAACTCGTTGGAGACGCCCTGCTCCACGTTGTAAGCCTCGCCGGAAAACATCAGCAGCGATTTGTTCTGGGCCTTCCAGCCGAAGCGCGTAATCGTGCCGTCGTTGCCGCTGTAGTTGAACTCGCCAGCGATACCGAGTTTGGCTCGCTGGGATGCAGTCGCCGCCAGGTTTGCCAGCAAAGTGGCGTCTGGCGTGTTCTCCACTAAGCCGTCGCCGAAAAGTTGGATAGGGGTGCGGAAAATCGCGTTCTTGGCGGCAAGCTGGGTGGCGAAGGGCGGCTGGGCTTCCGTGCAGCCGGGAGCATCCGTGCGGCCGGCGATCGTGTACAAGTCATGAACACCGCCGTCGAGCGCGGCGTTGTAATTACTAGGGTTGGTCGAGATAAACCGGGCCTCGCGCACCGGCCCGTTGGCGGTGATGAACGAGGGGACCGTGTTCCTGGCGCCGTCAAGCGTGGCGAGCGCCACCTGCGGGTTTGGAACCGGGTTCTGCGGACTGGTCAGGCCGGGGCTGCTGCCGAGGACGGCCGGCTGCGAATGGCACTGAGCGCAGCTATTGCCGTTGAAGGTCGGCCCCAAGCCGCTTCCCGCTTCGATAGTTCCGGACACCGAATCCACTTCCTGGAAGACAGCTAGGGCTTGGGCGAAGAATGCCCGCTCGTTCGCGTTCAGGGTGGGGTAAAAGCTGCCCGCGCCCGCTGCACCGCCACGCGGGCCGGGGTCGGTTTGAGCACTCAGGATACCCGCGCAAAGTACGAGGGCTACTGCGCAGGCAAGATAACGCACGGATGTTCTCAAAGACATGCAGACTCCTTTCAAGTCAAGCTGCCGAGTTGACGCTCTAAGCTTTGCCCAACTGCTGGCAGAGCCAACACCACTGAGCCGTTGTGGGTAAATTTTGTAACTTGAGGCAACCGGCTAGCGTCATGAGGAGTGCTAGCTTGGATGCGTTAGTCCGGTGTCCAAGCTACTGGGCCCTCTCCCACGGCGGGGGCCCATTACGGAGCAGATTCGGGCCTGAGTCTGCTCCGCGTTAAAAGGCCGCTCGTCCTTTTCGGCGCCCTGCGGCGCTCGTGTCGGGTTCCAGATCCCCCTCGGCGATCCCCACCCTCGACCTCTCAATGGTCGTTCTGAGAGGATTGTTAAAATTTCGTAAAATGCCTTGTGAACAGATTTTCAGCGGAACCGGTCTTGAATGCAAGCTTTTTAATGTTCCAGGAGAGCGTTTTAATGTTCCGTGGCCCAGGCGCGGTAACCGTTGTGGCTAACAGCCTACGGCACGGTTCCGGTATCATAAAAAGAGGGCCGGAAGCGCGTAAGAGTAACCTGCTGAGGTCACATTCACTGGGGAGATTCTATATCCATGGCGGAGAAAGTCGATCCGGCGCTGGGAATCAACGCCTGGCTCGAAGATGAGTTGTACCGGGAATATCTGCACGACCGGGCCGCCGTCGATGAAAGCTGGAAAAAGGTGTTTGAATCGAGCGGCTTGGCGGCAACGGCGGGTGTGCCCGAGCCTGCCGCCGCCCAGGAAGCTGCCGAGGGGCCTGGACCGGCCCCGCAAACCAGCACGGTTGCAGACTGGCAGCCCCTACGCGGCCCCGCCGCGCGGCTCGCCGGGAACATGACGGCCAGCCTCTCGGTTCCCACTGCGACCTCCCAGCGCACCATCCCCGTCAAGGTGGCCGACGAAAACCGCACCATCATCAACGAGCACCGCATACTGCTCGGCCAGAGCAAAATCTCTTACACACACTTGATCGGTTGGGCCATCCTTAAGGCGCTCAACACGTATCCGAACCTCAACAACGCTTACGCCGAGCGCGACGGCGGGCCGTTCCGCCATGTACGCAAGCAAATCAATTTCGGCGTTGCGGTGGACCTGGAGGGCAAAGACGGCGGCCGCTCGCTGCTGGTGCCGAACATCAAGAACGCAGGCGCTCTCGATTTTCAGCAATTCATTTCCGCTTTCGACGATTTGATCGCGCGCGCACGCACGGGAAAACTCGCACCCGAAGATTTCCAGGACACCACGATCTCGCTGACGAATCCGGGCACGCTCGGAACCGCCGGCTCGGTCCCGCGGCTGATGGCCGGCCAGGGCGCCATCGTCGCAACGGGCGCAATCGACTACCCCGCCGAGTACCAGGGCGCGGCGCCCGAAACGCGCGCCATTCTTGGCATCAGCAAAGTGATGACGATCACCTGCACTTACGACCACCGCATTATTCAGGGCGCCGAATCGGGCTTGTTCTTGGCGAAGGTGCAGGCGCTGCTCCGGGGCGAAGACCGCTTTTACGAAGAGATTTTTGCGGACCTGCGGCTGCCGCATCAGCCCGTGCGATGGGAGCCGGACCGCCAGTCGCGGCTGCTGGGCGCGGAGACCGGCCGCACCCCGGAAATCGCCAAGCAAGCCGCGGTCCTTCAGCTCATCAATGCCTACCGGGTGCGAGGCCACCTGATTGCGGATCTCGATCCTCTGGGCGCCGAGCCGAGCTATCATCCCGAGCTGGATCCCTCCAATTACGGCCTGACCATCTGGGATCTCGATCGCGAATTCCTCACCGGCAGCCTTGGCGAAGCGTTCCGGGAGGGCGCTCCGCAGCCGGTTGCGGCGCTGCGCGAGATCCTGGAGACGCTGCGCCAGACCTACTGCGGCAAGATCGGCTGCGAGTATATGAACATCCAGGTGCCCGAGCAGAAGCGCTGGTTGCAACTGCGGATGGAGCCAACGGCGAACCACTGGCCGCTCGAGCGCGCGACGCGCCGCCGCATCCTGGAACGCCTCGTCGAGGCTGAGGAATTCGAGCACTTCCTGCATTCGCGCTTCGTCGGGCACAAGCGATTTTCACTCGAAGGGGCCGAGAGCGCCATTGCGATCCTGGATGAGCTGTTGGAACGCGCCGCCGCGCGCGGCGTCCAAGAGATCGTCATCGGCATGGCCCACCGCGGGCGTCTGAACGTGCTCGCGAACGTCATCGGCAAGCCGCTCGCGCAGGTCTTCTCCTCGTTTGAGGGCGAGGACCCGGCCAGCGTGCAGGGCTCGGGCGACGTGAAGTACCACCTGGGCGCGAGTGGCGTGCGGGTGTTCGAGGATGGCCGCGAGATCGTGGTTTCCGTTTCGCCCAACCCGAGCCACCTCGAAGCGGTCGATCCGGTGGTCGAGGGGATCGTCAGACCGAAGCAGGACCGCCTCGGCGACACGAAGCGCGAGCGCGTGATTCCGGTGCTGGTGCACGGCGACGCGGCGTTCGCCGGCCAGGGCGTGGTCGCGGAAACGCTGAACCTCTCCCAGCTCGATGGCTACTCGACCGGCGGCACGGTGCACTTGATCATCAACAACCAGATCGGTTTCACGACGCCGCCCGAAGAGGCGCGCTCGACGCCGTACTCGACGGACGTGGCGCGCATGGTGCAGGCGCCGATCTTCCACGTGAACGGCGACGACCCCGAGGCCGCCATCCGCGCCGTCGAGGTCGCTTTCGATTACCGCCAGGAGTTCAAGAAGGACGTCGTCATCGACATGATCTGCTACCGGCGGCACGGCCACAACGAAGGCGACGACCCGAGCTACACGCAGCCGATCCTCTACCGCAAGATCCGCGAGCATCCGCCGGTGGCGGCCCTTTACGCCGGGCGGCTGGTGCGCGAGGGCGTTTTCGAGCAGGCTGAAATCGATCAGTTGCGGAAGCGCGCAAGCTCGCGGCTCGCCGAAGCGTTCGATGCCGCGGAGAAGTCGGCGGAGGACTTCGAGGTGCAGGAGCTCACACCGCTCGCGGTGAAAGACGCCGGCGCGCTGCGGCCCAATACCAGCGTTCCCCGCGCCACGCTTGAGCGCATCGTCGAAGGACTCAGCGCGTTTCCGGCGGATTTCCATCTGCACCCGAAGCTGCGCGGCTTCGTCGAGCGGCGGAAAGAGGCGTTTCGCAAGGGCGGGCCGATCGATTGGGCCTTCGCCGAAGCGCTGGCCTTCGGCAGTCTGGTGCTCGAAGGCACGCCGGTGCGGCTCAGCGGGCAGGATTCGAGCCGGGGCACGTTCACGCAGCGCCACGCGAACTTCTACGACTACGAAGATGGGCGCGAGTACTGCCCCTTGAAGCACCTCGCTCCGGGCCAAGCGCGCTTCGAGGCTTACGACAGCTTGTTGAGCGAGAACGCCGTGCTCGGTTTCGAGTTCGGCTACAGCCTGGGCGATCCGCTGACGCTGGTCCTGTGGGAAGCGCAATTCGGCGATTTCGCGAACGGCGCGCAGGTGGTCATCGACCAATTCATTGCCGGCTCCGAAGACAAGTGGGGCCAGCCGAGCGGCCTGACGCTGCTGCTGCCGCACGGTTACGAAGGCCAGGGGCCGGAGCACTCGAGCGCGCGCATCGAGCGTTTTCTACAGCTCGCGGCCGGCGGCAATATCCAGGTGGTGAATCCGACAACGCCGGCGCAATACTTCCACGTGCTCCGGCGGCAGATGCACGGCGGCGCCGGCCGCCGGGGCATTCGCAAGCCGCTCATTATCTTCACGCCAAAGAGTCTCTTGCGGCATCCGATGGCGGTTTCCAGGGTCGACGAATTGGGCGGCGCCGGCTTCTGCGAGGTGATCGGCGAGACCGCCGCGATCGATGCCGGGCGCGTGACGCGCGTTCTGCTGTGCTCGGGCAAAGTCTACTACGATCTTGTGGCCGCGCGCGAGGAAAAGCAGGCCGAGCATGTCGCGATCGTGCGCCTCGAACAACTCTATCCCTTCCCGTATTCCGAAGTGCAGGACGCGCTCGAGCGGTATCCGCTCACCGCGGAAGTAGTATGGGTGCAGGAGGAGCCGCGGAACATGGGACCTTGGCGGTTCATTCATGAGCAGGTGCAGCCGCTGATCGCGGAAACGCGCCGCTTGCTGCATTACGCCGGCCGGCCGGAGAGCGCATCCACGGCAACCGGCTCGCATCGCCGCCACCTTGAGGAGCAGAAGGCGCTGGTCGAAGAGGCCCTTGCGGACGCCGCTGCGGTGCGCCCGAGCAACGTCCGCGTCATCAGCCGGAGAAAAGCGCGGTAAGACCGACGCAGACTCCTCCGGAGCCGCCACACTTTTTCCGGGAACATCGCTGTCAAGATTTCACCGCCGGGATCAGCCCCCGATCTTCCAGAGCACCTGCCGCAGAATGCCCAGCCAGGTCCCGGCGTCATTGGCGCCCAGGTTGAGGCGGCGGACGAGCCGCCGGATCTTTTGTTCGGCAGATGGCGCAGTGCGCGGCTTGATATAGCCGCTGCGCCGCAGAGCCTCGAGCAGCAGCGCGGTGAAGCGCTCGACCTCGGCGGCCGGCGCGGGCCTGGATTTTCCGGGTTCCCGCCGGGCGGCTTTCGCATCGCGGACCAGCTCGTACAGGCAGACCGCCACCGCCTGGCCCAGGTTCATCGACTCGTGTTCCGGGCGCGCCGGAATGCGCATGAGCCAGTGGCAGTGGCTCAGGTCTTCGTTAGAGAGGCCGAACTTTTCGGAACCGAACAGCAGAGCGGCGGGACCGCCTGAGGCCGCCCCGCCCGCCAGCGCGCGCCGGATCAGCCGCGCGCCGTACTCCAGCCTGCGCAGCGGATGCTGCAGCTCGCGATGACCCACAGCCGTCGTGCCGACCACTAACGTGCAATCGGCGACGGCTTCCGCTACGGTCTTGTAGTCCTCTGCGTTTTTAAGCAGCGCGGCGGCGCCGGCCGCCGAGCGCGCCTCCCGGAATGCGACCTCGTAAGGATTGACGACGCGCAGGTGCAGGAAACCGAAATTGCTCATTGCGCGGGCGGCCGCGCCGATGTTGAGCGGGTTGCGCGCCGCCACCAGCACCACCCGCAGGCGGCCGCGATCAATCGATTCCGGCGATTCGGCTTGGGACAACGCTTAGCGCAGCTCCTCCATGATCTGGTCGAGCGCTTCCTGGGGAGGCCGCACCTTTTCCTCCGGCAGCGTCGCTAGCGGCTGCTCGACGACGTTCAACAAATCGAGGAAGTGCTTGCGCGAGGAATCCAGATACAGAATGCCAGTCACGACGTGCCCCTGCTTTTCGGCTTCGTAGAGCGTATTGAGCGCGCCCATCTTATCGCAGGGATCGTAATCGCGGCCCAGCTTTTTGAGCAGCAGGCGGGAGCCGTCGTGCAGCTCGATCTCGCGCACCTCGCCTTCGGCGATATCAACCTGGATGTCCTGGTAGGAAGGCACGAAGTCCAGCTCGTGCAGCGGCTCGTCGTGGTCCTTCATATAAGTGTAACTCTTGGTCGAGCCTTCGTGGTCGTTGAAGGTGACGCACGGGGAGATCACGTCGATGATCGAAAGTCCGTGGTGCGCAATCGCCGCCTTGAGAATGGCCTGCAACTGCCGCTTGTCGCCCGAAAACGATCGCGCCACGAGCGTCGCGCCAAGCTGAATCGCTTCGGCGCAGCAGTCGATCGGGTGCAGATCGTTGACCACGCCGGTCTTGAGCTTGGCGCCCATATCCGCGGTGGCCGAGAATTGGCCTTTGGTCAGGCCGTAAACACCGTTGTTCTCGATGATGTAGACCTGGCGGACGTTTCGGCGCAGCATGTGAATGAATTGCCCGATGCCGATGGAGGCCGTGTCGCCGTCGCCCGAAACGGTGATGCCGAACAAGTGGCGATTCGCGAGGATTGCGCCGGTTGCGATCGATGGCGCCCGCCCATGCACGGCATTGAAGCCATGGGCCATGCTCAGGAAGTAGGCCGGCGACTTTGACGAGCAGCCGATGCCCGAAAACTTCGCCACCTGCCAGGGCTGGACGCCCATCTCCCAAAAGCATTCGATGATGCGCTCGGAAATGGCATTGTGCCCGCAGCCGGCGCACAGGGTTGTCTTGCCGCCTTTGTAGCTCGCGACTTCCAGACCGATGCGATTCGTCTTTTTCGGCGGAACAGCGGCCGTGCTCATCAGAAACCCTCCTGGCGGACGATTTCGTCCGTGACCGTGCGCGCATCGAGCGGCAGGCCTCCGTAATAGCGCACGCTGCGCAGCCGCGCGATTTCGTCCGGGCCTAACTCGAGGCGCATGAGCTGGAGGAGCTGCGCGTCGCGGTTCTGGTCGATCACATAGACGCGTTCGTGCCGCCGGAGGAAATTGGCCAGGTGCGCAGTGAATGGGTAGGCCTTCAGCCGCAGGTAGCTCGTTTCCAGGTTGTATTCCTCGCGCAACTGGTCGCGGCTTTCTTCGGCCGCGTAGCGCGACGTGCCGGCGCAGATGACGCCGGCGTGAGCCTTCGGGTTCAGGTCGAGGTGCGGCGGCGGAACGTGCAGGCGCATGGTCTCGAACTTATGCGCCAGCCGGTCCAGGTTGTTCATGTAGTCGTCCTCGCGCTCGCTGTAGATAGCGCGCTCGTTGTGCCCGCTGCCGCGCGTGAAGTACGCCGCCGCCGGGTGATTCGTTCCGGGCAGCGTGCGGTAACCGACGCCATCGCCGTCCACGTCCTTGTAACGCGAGAACCCGCCCAGCCTCGTCAGCTCCCCGGCGCTAAGCACCTTGCCGCGGCGGATTGGTTCGGTGGGGTAATCGAACGGATCGGACATCCAGTTGTTCATCCCGAGGTCGAGATCGGACATGACGAACACGGGCGTTTGAAACCGTTCGGCCAAATCGAACGCCTCCATCGCCATCGTGAAGCACTCGCGCGGCGAGGAAGGGAAAAACATCGGATGCTTCGTATCGCCGTGCGAGAGCACCGCCGTCGAGAGCAGGTCGCCCTGCATGGTGCGCGTGGGCAAGCCCGTGGATGGCCCGACGCGCTGCACGTCGATGATGACGGCGGGTATCTCGGCGTAGTAGCCGAGCCCGCTGAATTCCGCCATCAGGGAAATGCCCGGGCCGGAAGTGGCGGTCATGGCGCGCGCGCCCGCCCAGCTCGCGCCGAGCGTCATGCCGATCGAGGCCAGTTCGTCCTCGGCCTGAACCACGGCGAATGTCGCCTTGCCGGTTTCCTTGTCGATCCGGAAACGCTTCAGGTAGCCGATCAGCGATTCCACCAGCGACGACGATGGCGTGATCGGATACCACGTCACCACCGTCACGCCGGCGAACATGCAGCCGAGCGCGGTGGCGGCGTTGCCGTCGATAATAATTTTCCCCGCGGTCTTGTTCATGCGCTCGACGGCGTAGCGGTCCGTCTTGGCGAGGTTCTTCCCGGCGAAATCGTGGCCGGCCAGGACCGCGCCCCAGTTCAGCTCCGCGGCTTTGGCCTTCCGCGCGCCGAACTGCTTGAGGAGCGCCGTGCGAATCTCCTCCAGCTCGACGCCCAGCAAGTGCGCAACCACGCCGTCATAAATCATGTTGCGCACCAGCTTGCGCAGCCGCGCCTCGGGGCAGACCGGAGCCACCAGCTTGTCGAACGGCACGGGGTAGAAGTGCAGGTCGGAGCGGAGCGCGTTGAGCTTGAGCGGCTCGTCGTAAACCACCGCCGCGCCGGGCGCCAGCTTCATGGCGTCTTCCTGCGCCGTTTCCGCGTTCATCGCCACAAGGAAATCGATTTCCTTCTTCCGGCCGATGTAGCCGCTCCTGCTCGCGCGGATGGTGAACCAGGTCGGCAGCCCCGCGATATTCGACGGGAACAGATTCTTGCCGGATACCGGAATGCCCATCTGGAACAGCGCCCGCATGAGCACCGTGTTCGCCGTCTGGCTGCCCGAGCCGTTCACGGTAGCCACTTGAATGCTGAAATCGTTGACAACCGGCGGCCCCGGCTCGTCCGGACGCGACGAGACCGCACTCACTTCAATCGTGGACATGCATCATCCTTGTGCAGGAAATTCCCCTCCTGGCAAAGCGCTAAGAACTCTTTCGGGCCGGCCTCGGCTTGATGCCCAGGCTGAATGCCCGTGCCACACCCGTTGCTTCGAGCCCTCCGTGGCCCAGCCCTTCAGTCTGCGCGGGAGTCTTTCAGCGTCCTCCTGGGATCGATTATATGAAATGGGGGCGTGGGGCGTGGGTTGCGGCGGATCCCGGCGGGTTGTCTCTGTGCGACCGGGCCCGCAAGAGGATCGGCTACTGCGCGCACCTGGATTACCGCGATGCCCTTCATGCCTATGTGAGCCTAGCCGCAATCGGGGCCCGCGCCACACATACTAACTCTGGCAACAGCGCTGCCACGAATTAACATGCCTTCTGTAGTAATAAGTGAGGGGCTGCCATAGCGAGACTGGACGCAACTCAGCCGAATGCGGTCGGATCGGCCGCCAGTCCGTCGGAGCGCTGGTTCGTCAGGTTCATCAAGCGGGCGCTGCTTCAGCGTTGCTTCTTCAACTGCTCATACTCGGGCCATTTTGGGTACCCGGCGGCGTTGTAGAGCGCATCGAATATGGGCCGGCAGATATCAACTGGCGGCGTACTGAAATCCTGGACTAGCGCCTCCGGCAGCAGCAGGTCGTCGCGGTCGACCGGGTGCGGGTAGTACCCGCTACGCCCGGCACCGGTCGCAAATTCGTGATCGCCAACACCAAGCAGGGTCATTATTGCTACGAGTGGTGGCGGCACGTTGAGTTTCTGGTAAAGCGCTATTGCCGACGTGACATGGTTGAGCACAACCCGTACCAATTCCCCGCAGGGAATCAGTTTCCGCCCCTCGTACGCCACAAAGAGCTTTCGATTCGCGGCTTCCATGACGCCGTTGCGGAAGATTAGCGTGTACGCGTTGCACGGGTGGGCTTCATCGAAGCAGTAGATGCCGTCGAGGCTATAGCGGTGGCCATTGCTGCCAGTGCCCAACGGCAGGATGCCCCCTTGGCCCCCTTGGGCGTGTTTCATGGCAGCTTCCAGGTCGAGCGTGAATCCCGACCGGAAGTACTCAAAGGGCACCAGATGCACGATGACGATCGCGCCCGGTGGCGGCGTGAGATGCCCCGCGACGCCGTCTTTTATCCCGGTAATGCGCTCGCGGCGGAACGTCGCTATTTGCTCTTCCAACCTTGTAGTCAGAGCGAATGCCGCGCGGAGTTGGCTAACATTCATGGGGTTCTTCCCTGCGGAGTGGCGGTAGTAGAAGCGGTTGACCTGGTCCATCCGGACCATGTGAGGCTGCGCCCAACTCCATGGCACGCGAATGAGTATGGCGACGTTACCATTCCGCAAGCGGATCTCACGGATCCTGAACGAGATTCGTGGCTCCACTTGGTCGCGCAGCAGGTTCTCGATGCGCTGCTTCTCCTGGTCAACATCGATCCCCTCCCATCCCGCAATCGCGACCGGCACGCCGCTTACCGCAGTGATCCCGATGAGCAGGTCGCCGCCGACTGAATTGGCGAATGAAGTAACTGCTGCGAGGAAGTCGAGCTTGTCCTGCTTGTCCTTAAATGTGACGGCCTGCTTGTATTCGATCTGGTACCCCTCGCGGTATCCTTCGCGGTCCGGTCCCTCGGTCAGGGAGACCAGATCGTCTTCGGTGATCAGGTCGAGCGGCTTGTCAAAAAGCGCCATTTCAGCAATCTTCGTCCGAGATCAGCATAACAATCGGAGCAGCGATGATCAACCATCCATTGCCGATCTGGTAGCCAACAATCCTCGCGCGCCAATGACATTCGGCAGGTCCACGCCATCTTGCAGAAGACCGCACAGCCGGCCGCCCCTTACTGTCTCAATTCGTCCAGCACCGTGCCGTGTGCGCGGGCTCGTTCGAGCGCAGACCGAGGCAGTGGCTCAGGTCACCCCTCCAATGCTCGCAAATGGGGAAGACCGCGTTGCAGTTCGGTCCGCGCGATCCCGGCGCAGACCTCTGCGTCCTCCCGGTGCAAGCCGGGCCAGGTGGACCGTTACTTGCGCCGGCGGATCAGAACGGCGAGCCCAGTCAGGCCGAAAGCGAAGAGCCCCAGCGACCCTGGTTCCGGAATGTTAAAGTCGGTGACCAGCGCGCCCGTGCCGCTGTCCGGACCATATCCATTAACCCACGCACGGCTGACCACCGTACCGATGTAATCCGCCTCGAAAAACGAGCAGTAAGAACATGTCGAATTCACCGTCCCCACGGTGACCTGCATCAGCAGGTTGCCGTTGCTCGGGTCGTAGTTGAACGGCGCGCCGGCGAGAGTAAGGACGGGCGGCATGTTCCCGGAAATGTGGAAAGTGCCGAAGAGCTGATTGTCCGCACCCACCGTGAGCGGGTAGCCATCGCCTACATTACTGGGGGTTGTGGAAAGATCGACCGTGTAGGTTGCGTCATCCATCGCCCCGCCCGACCACGCGAAAAAGCTGAGGCTGGAGATGGAAATTGTACCGGGGAACGCGGAGCTGCTATAGACTTCCTGGTACAACGTTCCGCCATCAGAGGCGAAACAGCTAAACGGGTAGCAGTTTGCCTCGTTGATTGCGGGTGTGCCAACGATGAGGCCGGCGGACGCAAAAGGGGCCGCAAGGGCGCATAGCATCGCGAGAAGTAAGAACTTGCGCATGGTACAAGGTTCCTTTCCGAACTTGCGCTTCAGGAAGATTTGAGCCAGATTTTCCATTTTGCCATCCTGGCCAGCACCGATTATACACCCAACCGCCTCCATTGGAGCCGGTTGTCTCATTTTTTCCATCCCGAGCGGCTCCGGCGGCCCAGAAGGGGCCAGCTCTGGCGCTTCCGGGCACAGAAGAACCCGGAAGTGCCTAATTTCAAGCCACTTCTCAGGCACTTCTGCGTCACCCCCTTCGCCCGGTTTGCTTCCCCTTCGCCGCCGCACCCTATCCGGTCAGCACTGGTAACGCCTCCATCCGCCGCACCATGGCTCCGAACAGCCGCCGCGTCAGGCTGACTTCTCAATGAGTTCTTTCGATTCCATCTTCGGCGCGGTCAGCAGGCGCGCGAGCGTATCGCGGAAGAGATACGGGTTGCGGCGCTGGTTAAAGTGTCGCTGGAACTCTTCAAGGGAGGTCCACACCCTCTTCGAGAAGACCGGCACAGGAGCCCGCCGCTTACTGTCTCAATTCGTCCAGCACATCGCCATCGGGGGCAAGTAACTGGATCTTGAGCGCGGCTTGGCCGGCGGCGTGCGTCGAGCAGCTCAGGCAAGGATCATAGGCGCGGACCACAGCCGAGACGCGGTTGAGCATGCCTTCCTTCAGCTTGTTTCCGTCGATGAAATGCTTGCTTACTTGCTCGATGCCCCGGTTCATGGCGAGGTTATTGTGTCCGGTCGCGATGATGAGGTTGGCCCAAAGCACTGCGCCCTTCTCATCCACCTTGTAATGGTGAATGAGGGCGCCTCGCGGAGCCTCGGCCAGGCCGATCCCTTCCGGCGCGTTCACGCCGGCGTGGGCCCGCACAAAGGGCTCGAGGATGGAAGGATCGTCGAGCAACATCCCGATTTTCTCGAGCGCCCAAACGATCTCGATCAGCCGCGCATAGTGATAATGGAACGCGCTCTGGACGGGCTTCCCGTAACGCTGGTGAAATTCCTGGAATTCCTTATCCGCCTCGGGAGTCCCTAACCGTTCCGCCACGTTCAACCGGGCCAGCGGGCCGACCCGATAGATCCCTTGCGGATAACCCAGCGGCTTATAGTACGGAGCTTTGAGATACGAATCCGCGAGCGCGGCCTCGCCGATGTAATCCAAGTACTGGCGCGCTTCGATCTGATCGGCAACGATCGCTCCCTTGGCATCGAGGAATCGCAGCCGCCCCTCGTAGATCTGTAGGCCGCCCTCGGGATCGACCAGCCCGGCGTACATCGTGGGTTCGTTGCCGAAGTGCTCGATCTCCTCCGCGAATCGATCGAGCACTCCTTTGAAATAATCCAGCGTGCGGCGGGCAATCGCTTGCGCCTGCAGCAACCCGGCTTGCAGCCGGTCGCGGACCGCGGGATCGAGCGGCTCGTTCACGCCTCCGGGAACGGTCCAGGAGGGATGAATACGCTCTTTGGCCAGTCCCTCGATCACCTGCTGCCCAAACTTGCGAAGAGCAATGCCGTCGCGGGCCAGCGCCGGATATTGCTCCAGCAAGCCGAGGATGTTGCGCCGCGCCGGATCGGAGTCCATGCCCAGTAGCAGGTCCGGCGCCGAAAGGTGGAAAAAACTGAGCGCGTGCGATTGCACGAACTGCCCGTAATGCAAAAGCTCACGCAGCCGCACAGCCGCGTCGGGAATCCGGACGGCCATGATCGCGTCGCACGCCTTCACCGAAGCCAGCAGGTGGCTGACCGGGCAGATGCCGCAGATGCGCGCGGTGATGCCCGGCATTTCGTAGTAAGGCCGCCCCTCGACGAACTTCTCGAAGCCGCGCAGTTGCGTGACATGGAGGCGGGCGCTGGAGACGCGGCCCTCCCCGTCCAACTGGATCGTGATCTTGGCGTGGCCCTCGATGCGGGTCACGGGATCGATCGTGATTCTCTTCACGCGCGTCTCCTGGGCGCCTGCCGCGGGAGCGCGCTCACCCGAATTTGGCTTTTGAGCCGAGGTCCGGCGTGCGGCCATCGAGCAACTCCTTCAGAACGGACAATATGGTTTTCGCGGACGGCGGGCAGCCCGGAATGTGGAAATCCACTTTCACGACCTCCTGCAACGGCAGCGCCCGCTTCAGCAGCTTCGGCACGCCTTCGGCAGGAATTGCCGGATTGGTTTGGACGCCTTCGATGTAAATCCTTTCGAGAAGCTTCTTCACGGGAATCGGGTTGCGCATCGCCGCGACGTTGCCGGTCACCGCGCAATCGCCGAGCGCCACCACGATCCTGCTCCGCGCGCGAATGGTTTGAATCTTCTCCAGGTCGTCCTGGCTGCCGACCGCGCCCTCGACCAGGGTCACGTCCACCGACTCCGGGAATTCCTGGGCATCGACCAGCGGCCCGTAGACCAGGTCCGCCTTCTGGGCTACCAGCTCGATGTTCTCGTCCATGTCGAGCAGCGACATGTGGCAGCCCGAGCAGCCGTCCAGCCAGACCGTGGCCAGCCGAACCTTGCTCATACGCGCGCCTCCCGCCGGGCCGCCAGCCGGGCGATGGTCTCGCTGGCTTTCTTCATCTCTTCAATTGCCGATCCCTTTTTGGCCAGCGCGCCGGTCGGGCAGACCTCGACGCACTTGCCGCAGCTCGTGCACGATTTCGATTGGCCCCAAGGCTGATCCAGCTCGCTCACCAACATGGAACGAATCCCGCGCGAGGCGATTTCCCAAACGTGCGCTCCCTCCAGCTCGGCGCACACGCGCACGCAGCGCGTGCATAGGATGCAGCGGTTGTGATCGAGCACGAACTTTTCGTGCGAAGTGTCCACCGGCAGGCTCGGATAGCGGTAGGGATACCGGACATGCGTGAGGCCGAGCTTGGTGGCCAGCGCCTGCAGCTCGCAGTTGCCGTTTGAAACGCAGACGGCGCAATAGTGGTTGCGCTCGGCGAACAGCAGTTCGAGAATCATCTTGCGGTAGCGGCCCAGCTTGGGGGAGGCGGTCGTCACGGACATGCCGTCCTGCACCGTGGTTGTGCAGGAGGGCATCAAACGGCCGACGCCGGAAATCTCTACCACGCACAAGCGGCAGGCGCCCGCGGCCGAAAGTCCTGGAAAGGAGCACAGCGACGGGATAAACTTTCCGCTCGACCGCGCCACTTCCAGAATGGTCTGGCCCTCCCACGCTTCGACGTATTCTCCGTCAATTCGGATGGATATTTTCTGCGGCAAGGCGTTACTCCTCGTTCCGTTCAGGCGTCACTAGGCGCTCGAAAACTCCCATTGGTTGCGCTGGCTCTCCCGAAGATAGCGCACGACTCTTTCCTGGTTTCGAAGGCATCGGCCCGCCCGCCGTAGGCGCATGCCGCGCGGTTAGCGCCCTCATCACTGGTCCCCCACGTGGATGTCGCAGCGCAGGCAGCGATTCGCCTCTTCCAGCGCTTGGATCACAGTCAGACCGACCGTCACTTCCTCAAAGTTCTTCGCGCGCTCGCGCGGGGGCAGTTGCCCCGGAACGCGCCGCGGGCACTCGCTCGTGTGGACGGGCGGGGTCTGATCGTAGTCGAGTTTGGGCGCGATTTCGGAGAACCGCTGGGCGCCCATCAGCGCCTCGTCCATGAGCCGCGCCGCCTTCTTCCCGTAACCCATCGCATTGGAGACGTTCGACGCGCCGCTGATCACGTCGCCCCCGGCGTAGAACTTGGCGCGGCTCGTCCCGAGCGTGTAGCGATCGACTTCGATGGTCCCGGATTCTTTCAACTTCAGACCGGAGGCCTTCGCGAAATCCGTATCCACTTTCTCGCCCACCGCCAGGATCACCGTGTCGCACTGGAACGATAGAGTTTCGTCGGTAGAGACCGGCCGGCGGCGCCCGGACGTATCGAATTCGCCCAGCTTGGTCTTGACGGCCTCGAGTGTTTTGACGCGCCCATCGACGCCGGCAATCCGGTGCGGCGCAGCCAGGTAAACGAAATTTGCGCCTTCCGCCTCGGCCGCCTCCACTTCCTCCATGATGGCCGGCATGTCCTTGCGCTCGCGGCGATAGATCACCGTGACCTCAGCGCCCATGCGCAGCGCGGTGCGGGCGGAATCGATGGCCGCGTTGCCGCCGCCTATGACCACAACTTTCGAGCCCAGCTCGACCGCTTCGCCTTTCGAGACCGCCTCCAGGAAAAGCAGCGCCGGCATCACGCCTTTCAGCTCCGTTCCAGGCAGCGGCACCGACGCCTCCTTCCAGGTGCCCAAGGAAAGGAACACGGCGTCGTATCGCTGGTCGAGTTCGTCCAAGGACAAGTCGAGACCAAGCGTGGTGTTAAATACGAACTTCACTCCCAAGCGCTCGATCAACTCGATCTCGCGATCCACCACCCAGTTGGGCAGCCGGTAATCCGGAAGCGCATAGCGCAGCATCCCGCCCGCGGCCGGGTTCGATTCGTACACGGTGACCTCGTGCCCGAGCAGCGTCAGATAGAACGCGCAAGTCAGCCCGGCCGGCCCTGCGCCGGCGACGGCCACTTTTTTCCCGGTGGGCGCCAGCTTCTTGGCGGCGATCCGCTCGATCATGGCCGGGTAACGGCCGGAGCGGTAGATCGAATCCGCGATGAACCGGTGCACGTCGCGGATGTTGACCGCGTCGTCCAGATTCATCCTGCGGCAGCGGTCGTCGCAGGGATGCTGGCACACGCGGCCGGTGGAGGCAGGCAGCGGATTATCCAAGACCACCGCCTCGAATGCGTCCTCCAGCCGGTTTTCTTTGTAGAGCTGCAAGTACCGCGGAATGTTCATGTGCAGCGGGCAACTGTTCTCGCACGGCGAGAGCGCCAGATGCTCGCAAACACCGGCCCGGCAGCGCTTGGCGCGGATGTGGTCCTCGAACTCGTGCCGGAAGTGCCGCATCGTCGTGAGCACGGGGTTCGGCGCGGTCTGGCCCAGCCCGCATAACGACATATCGCGAATCATGCGCCCCAACTCGTCCAGCGCCGCGAGGTCGCTCTCGGCGGCCTTTCCGTCCGTGAACCCTCTCAAGATGCGCAGGGCCTGATCCAGGCCGGCGCGGCACGGGACGCACTTACCGCACGATTCCGAATGCGTGAATTCGACGAAGTACCGCGCCACGTCTACCATGCAGTTGTCTTCGTCCATCACCACCATGCCGCCTGAGCCCATGATGGAGCCGATTTTGGCCAGTGTCTCGTAATCCACGGGCGTGTCGAACAGCTCCTGCGGGATGCAGCCTCCCGAGGGACCGCCGGTTTGCACGGCTTTGATCTGCCGGCCGTTGGTGCCGCCCTCCCCGATGTCATAAACGAACGTCTTAAGCGGGGTTCCGAGCGGCATCTCGACCAAGCCGGTGTTGGTAATCTTGCCCACCAGCGAAAACACTTTCGTGCCCGCGCTCTTGGCGCTGCCGGTCTCTGTGAACCAGGCCGGGCCTTTGACGACGATCGGCGGGATGTTGTACCAGGTCTCGACGTTATTGATGTTGGTTGGCTTGCCCCATAGGCCTTTCTGCGCGGGATACGGTGGGCGCGGATTCGGGCGTCCGGAGCGGCCTTCGAGCGAGCTGATGAGCGCGGTCTCCTCCCCGCAGACAAACGCTCCCGCGCCTTCGACGAGTTGTATGTCGAAATGGAAGCCCCGCCCGAGGATGTTTTCGCCCAGCAAGCCGTACTCCTTGGCCTGGGCTATCGCGCGCTCCAGGCGATGCACCGCCAGCGGATATTCAGCACGGATGTAAATAATGCCGTCCTCGCCGCCCATTAGATAGGCGCCGATGGCCATGCCTTCGAGCAGGCTATGCGGATCGCCCTCGATCTCGTTCCGGTTCATGTAAGCGCCGGGATCGCCTTCATCGGCGTTCGCGATCACGAATTTGCGGCCGGCGTTCGCTTTCCTCAGGTATTCCCATTTGAGGCCGGTCGGATAGCCTGCGCCGCCGCGGCCGCGCAGCTTGGATGCTTTGATTTGCTCGATGACGGCATCCGGTGTGCCATCGATCAGCACCTTGTAGAGCGATTGATAGCCGCCCACCGCGATGTATTCCTCGATATCGTCGGCGCTGATGAGGCCGCAATTGCGCAGCACGATCTTCTTTTGACCGCGGAAGAAAGGGACCTCCTGCCAGGAAGGGATTTCCGGAAAACCGGCGCCGTATTTTACGTGCCCGGTCAGATGGTCCCAGTCTTCGATCTTGCACAGAGCCAGCTCCTTCGTGACGTTGCCTGCCGCCAGATCGTCCAGGATCCCCTTCACGTGGTTCGGCTGGACGCGGCGCAGCACCACCAGCGGCCGGCCGGGGATCCAAACATTGACCAGCGGCTCCTGGGCACAGAAACCGAAACAGCCTACCCGCGCGAGTTGCACGTCCAGGCCGCGACCGTCGATCCCGTCCGCGAATGCATGGAACACTCCCTCAGCGCCGTTTCCTGCGCCGCATGTGCCCATGCCCACGGCAATGCGCGGCTTACCCGGCAAGAGCTTGGCCAGCCCGGCTTCCTTGACGGCGTTAAACGTGCTGAGGTCTTGAATCCGCATCGTTCCGGCTTTCCTTCTCGAGGATGTCGATCTCGCTGCGCAGCGCCCGCTCGCTCACATGACCGAAAATCGAATGGTTGATCTCGATGACCGGCGCCAGCGCGCACTGTCCGAAGCAGGCCACGGTCCGGAGGGTGAACTTGCCATCGGGCGTGGTGATCGAAATCTTATCGGCATCGGATTCCTCCCCGGTCCCGTGCAGGCCGAGTTCGAGCTTGAGCCGTTCGAGCAAGGCGCGCGAGCCGCGGGTGTGGCAGGCCGTGCCGCGGCAAACGCAAACCGTGTTCTTCCCTTGCGGCTCCAGATTGAACAGCGCATAGAAGGTCACCACGCTATGAATCCGGGCTAGCGGGACGCCGGTCCTGGCCGCAATGTATTCCAGCATTGGCACGGGAAGATACTTGTGCGGGTTCCGCTCCTGCACCTTCTCCAGAATCGTCAGCAGCGCTCCGGGCCTGCCGCTCTGCTCGGCGATGACGCGGTCGGCGAAATCCTGTTCCTGGACGCTTAGCTGAGCTGAAGCAAGCGTGTGGCTCATTTCGAGATCCTTTCCTGACGGCGCTTGCGAGGCCCCAGGGATGGCCCCGATCCTAAAGATCGGAACCCGGCTCGCCGGAATTCAGAGTCGCATCTTCCTGAAGCGCTTCGAACCAGAACATAACATATCCCCCGCCTGGGTGTTGCTCCGGCCGTTTTAGGGTCATTTGGCGCATCTCATGGCCTCTGAAGCGCCCCTCAGTACCAATTTTCGGTACCTATCGAGGGCTGCCGCCTTATGCTAGTGCAAATTCAGGGCCAGTTGCGGTAGTAATACACTTGGCGTACCCGAGGTCTTGGATTCTCCCTTGGCCTCGTCGCGGGATGGCGATCAGTAGGAGCTATGGGTTCCCCTTATTGCTGATCTGTACGTCAATGTCTGGTATTCTCCCGCCCCTATCATCCGCTGTGGCGATTAGCGGCGGCAGAACGTCATCGAACACTCCCAACCGTCTCAGGCCGGAGATCAATGCTTTCATGAGCGGTATCGCGCTGGTCGGTCCGGTGATCTTAAATGCTGGGATCACGCGTAGTACTGGAGCCGCACCGTTGCGAACGAGACCGACAAGTTCTGTTTTCATCCCACCTTGCGCGAGCGCAGCAGCCAAGTCGTTGGCAAAATCGGTCACGGACGGCGCAGATCCCATGATGTTGACGTGTACGGTGTCCGCAAAGTGGAATGGACGCACCGTACGCGCAATAATCAGTCGCTGCTCACGGGTAAGCCGCGTCCAAGTTAGCGCAGTGCGGAGTTTGAGTACATCGGCTTGTAGCACTAAGTTTTGCTGCCGGAGCGTCTCTGCCTCCTTTTCATTCGCGGACGCGCGCTCATTGGCCTCCCCTGCATCCCTCTCAGCATTGCCGGCCTTCTGGCGTATTAAGGCCACCAGCTTACGGTTCATATTCCGCAAGGCACTGTTCCTGTTGGCAGACACAACGCCAACCATGAATTCACCAGCGATCCCGAGAACGACCAAAGCGACACTGAGTAGCTTCAGACGAAAAAGCCACGCGCTGGGCTTTTGCGGTGATCGAATCGACGCACGACGCCACGCCTCTTGCTCTGAGGTGTGTTCACGGATAACAAAGTACAATTCCGCGGCCACACCGACAACCACAGCTATCGTCGAAACCCATAACCAGACCTCCCACGAATCAGCAGAGGCTCCCAGGCTTGATATGGTCTTTTCAAGGATCGATATGGATTTGTCTAAGGCAGAGGCGTCCATGCGGCGGTTATAGAAATCTCAGCTAGCTTGCGTCTCGGCGGGTGGCATGTTCGCTCATGGTTCAAGTACGCACCAGAAGCGCAGATATAACAAGTATATTATAGCCCCGATCGCCCCATGCGGATGCGGCGCCTCAAGCGCTCTGCCGTGGAGGCCGTATGCAAGAAGGCATCGGTGAGACAATACTGGCGCTCGCGTGCGAGAAAACCAATTCTCACCTGACTGCGGTGGCCTTGAAGAAGGTGTAATTGAACACGCCCTCGGGCGATTGCGCGATCGTGTAGAGATCCTGTATGCCCTTACGCCAAGCCGGGGCGTCGATCAAGCCCATTTCGATCGCTTGCCGCTCGACCCCTTCGACCATAGGCGTGATCGTCTTCCCCACGAAGCCGTCCCGGAGCCCCGGTCTACTGTGGTCGGCGTAGACGTTTCGCGGGGAAACCGCGATCTCGCGGAACCCCGCTCCGGCGAGCAAGGGATAGAGCTGCCGGCCGATCAGCGAGTTGCCGCCCAGCGCTGCCTGGACTTCGATCAGACAATTCCAGGCCCGCACCGCTTCGGGAGTCGCAGGATGGAAGTAGCAGGAGCCGTGATCCCCTTCGATGACGGTGATGCTCCCACCGCGCTTGAGCACGCGGGCAAGCACGGCCAGAGCTTTCAGCGGATGCGTCAAATGCTCGAGAAGGTAGCACACAAAAACGTGATCGAAGCGCTGGTTCGGGAACGGCAGATGGAACACATCCGTCTCGACGAACGCGACGTTGGCGAGGTTCTCGCGCCGCGCCATGGCTTGGGCCGAATCGAGAGAGGGGCGTGAGAGGTCCACCGAAACCAACTGCGCCGTAGGACTATTCCTGGCCAGGCTGATCGTCTGCGCGCCTACGCCGCAGCCCGCCTCCAGCACCCTGCTCCCGGCAGCGTAGCGGGTGTCGTGATGGAGAAGATCTCTGACCGCCGCGGCTTGATCGCGGAGCCGTTCGGCCTCGCGCTCCGAGTAGCCGTGCACGTAGCTGCGGGCGCTTCGCACTTCTCAGGCAGTATACAGAACCGCGCGCCAGATAGCGAACCGTGAAGCACTCGCAAGGTATTCAGTTGTACACTGAGTGTCTGGGTGCCCATTGTCAATAGATGTCGCTTTGTGATCGCAACGTCTGCTGGGCGCGATCAAGGGACGTCCCATCACCACCTCCCGCCCGGCAGTTCCTCGATTGCGAGCACGGTGAGACAGCAAGCAGGGGCCAGAATGCGTCTGGAGAGGAGGTAGAGAAACATGATTCGGGGACTTCTCAGGAGGGCCAGATTGCCGCTGATGTTTGTAATCGGTATGGCAGCGGCATTGACGATGGCCCCACGGCTGCCTGGCGGCGATGTCCAATCCGGCCCATGGTCAAAAGCCGAGCTCATGGAGCCAGCCTCACTCGCCAAGCTGCTAAAGTCTTCCACCGCGCAGCCGAACATCATTTGTGTCGGATTTCCGGTGTTATACCGCCAGCGGCATATTCTGCATGCGCGGTTTGCAGGCCCCGCGAACAACCCGGAGGGACTTACGGCATTGCGGGAGGTGGTGCAGACTTTACGGAAAGACTCCGAAATCGTAATCTATTGCGGATGTTGTCCCATCGAGAGGTGCCCGAATGTCCGGCCTGCATACCAGCTACTAAAGGAGCTTGGATTCAGCCGTATCCGCGTGCTGGACTTACCAACCAATTTTCATACCGATTGGTCGGCGAAGGGGTATCCAGTGGAATGACAGTGCGCCGCGCCGCCGTGGCGGGGAACACAGCAGCAATTACGTGGGCCGCTTGTGGTAAGTCTGCGCGAGGCGGCGGGGAGTATCTGCTGTCGAGCTTGTGAACGAGGGCCGCGATGAGGGCACGTGAAAGCGGCATGCCGGAAGAGGCCTATTGGGCCGCTTTTTTCGACGCTGAGGCGGTTATAGAAAGGCTGTTCGGCGCAGAAGGCGTAACAGGCGACGCAGTTGAGTTCGGTTGCGGCTACGGCACCTTCACGATACCGGCCGCCCGGCGCACCGCTGGTATCGTGACTGCGCTCGATATCGATCCGCAGATGGTAGCTTACACACAACGTAAGGCCGCCGATCATGCCGTTTCCAATGTCCGCGGTGAAGTGCGCGACTTCGTCGCCCACGGAACGGGACTGGATGACGGCACGCAAACCCACGCGATGATTTTCAACCTACTGCACCTGGAACAACCTGTGGCATTGCTGCGGGAGGCGCATCGAGTACTCAAGCCCGGCGGGCGGATCTCCATCATCCATTGGCGTAGCGACATTCCGACCCCCCGCGGCCCGTCTCTGGCGATCCGGCCACGGCCGGAACAATGCGGCGCCTGGATGGAACAGGCAGGTTTTGGCGATGTGGAACCGGTCGACTTACTGCCCTGTTGTCCATATCACTTTGGTTTGATTGCCAGACGTTGATACCCAAGAGGAAAGCGGACGCTCGCGCCGGATCGCATTGCGCCCGGTTGCCCGCAAGCTTACATCGCCGCGTGCAGGCCGATGACGAACTGCTGGGAGCGGAAGCCCTCGTAAAGGTAGAACGGCTGGCTCATCGCATACCAGCGCCATTCCGTATACCACTGCACGTGATTCCGGATCGGCACCGACACCTTGGCCTGCGGCTCGTAGAATCGCATGGGGCGGCTGCCCGAGGACACGAAGAACGATCCGCCGAAACTGAGCTTCGGCTGCAAACTTCCCACCGTCAGCGGAATATCGGCGAGCAGCGTGCCTGTGTGCGCATTGTCGCGATAGAAGAATACGCCGGGCGTGAGCGTGCTAGGCGTCAGAAAGTCGCACCTTGATCGCAGCGTCGAACGCGCATACTCGGCCAGGAGCGAGAACTTCTTGCCGCCCGCAGGCGTCCAGTAGGCGGACACCGTGTTGTACCGGCTCAGGGTGTCGAGCCTGATGGCCGGGGCCGGGTTCTGATTGTTCAGCACACTGAACTGCGCCGCAAACTGAAGCTCGGGCGAAAACTGATAGCGCGCCCGTACGATCCCGCGCTGGTAATCGTTCAGGCTGGTCCTGAAAAATGCGTGGTCGCCGGGCGAAGCTTCCAAATCGGCGCTGATCCGGAGCTTCCCGGCGGCGCGGAATACCAGGCCGCCGAGCGCCACGTTCCGGCTCAATTGGGCGCTCTCGCGGGTGAGGCCCTGCCCCTCGAATACGAGCGCAGGCGGTTCGCTGGTGTCGCCCCAAATATACCGATGGCCCACGCGCAGCGTCAGCTTGGAGGTGGCGTCGAACAGCACATTGACTTCCTGCTGGTTGTAGTTCACCACGAACAGGCTGCTGGTAAGGGCCGCGGTCGGGCTCACTGGAGCGCCGCCCGCGAGCAGAAGCTGCTCGTTGAGCAACGCCGAGGAAGCGTCGTGCATGCGGTCCGTCATCCAGGATTCGAGAATGCGCACCCGCCGCAGCGGCCGCAGCTCGAAGCCAGCGCTGCCGGAGGGATGCGGCGCCCGCGCCAGCGCGCCGAGAGAATCGATCAGGCCGGTGTAAAACGCAAAAGAGGTGAAATCGAAAATGTTGCCGGCCGCGTTCGCCGTGAAATTCGTCTTCGTGCGCGCATCGCTGTAAAGGAACTGCCCGTAAAGGTCGATCCACGGCGCCGGGTTCGCGGTGAACAGCGCCTTGCTGAACATTCCGTCCGCCCGCACGCCGTAGGCTTCCTGGCCGGAAGTGAGGAAGAGCTGCTGGCCGAGAAAAGGCGTGGTCAAGTTGCCGGGGTTTGGCGACACCGCGCCGCTCGAGACCTGCTGATCATCGGAGAAATTGAATGCGCCCTGTTCGAGCGTGACGTGAAACCGCGTGTACTCGAACCGGATTCCCGCCCGGTAGACGTTGGTGTGATCGTCGTACAGGGTCGGCACCGCGTACTCGTTTTCCTGGAGCACGAAATCCGTCGTGCCATCGCCGCGCCGGCCCTCGCGGCTATAAGCCACGTACGGAATGATGCGGCGCCCGGGGAAAAGGTCCAACTCGAAATCGCTCGAGCGCAGGAAGGTATTGAATCCCTGCTGATCGAGGAAAACGCCGCTTGCTTTGGTTGGGTCCGCGAAGGACGGCAGGAAATCGTAGTATGCGATGTTGCGGTAGTCCCAGGTGAAGTCGTAAATGCCCTGCTTGCGCGCCTCGATGCGAGCGGTGTTGTACGGATCGCCGCCCCAGGAGTTAGCACGAATATCGATGCGGTCGAAGAAGCGCCGGGAGGGCTCCTGGATGGTGGCGTCCAGCCCGAACAGCTTCGGGCCATCGCCCAGGTTGACCACGCTGCGGTAGGTGTTTACGTCGCCCCCCACGCCGGTGATGGCGCGATAACCCACATCGATGCTGCCGCTGAGCCAGTTCTCTAAGGCCGGCCCCGAGGGCTCCGCCTTGGCCTGCTCGGCCGCCGGAGCAGCTTGCTGTTGCGCGGGCGTGGGCGAAGGGCTGGGGCAGCCGCCGGCTGCTGCGCGGCGAGCGGTAGTGTGACGAGAAGCATCAGAAAATGTTTCATCGCTATCGCTCCAAGGTGCTGCTTACGTACGACCCGTGAATCTTCGTGTGGCAGATGGTGCAGTTCTGGTAGCGCGGGTTTCTCAAATCGTGAAACGCCGGAGGAACCCCTCCGATGGTGGTGCCCACCAGGATGTTGGCATGGCAGGTGAGGCAGACCTGCCGCACTTCCTGCCGCGTGAGCATGCGCGGGTTCGCCGACCCATGCGGCTCGTGGCAGGCGCGGCAACCCTCCGTCCTGACCGGAGGGTGCTCGTAGGTGAACGGACCGCGCTTATCAGCGTGGCACCGGAAGCAGCCCGGCTCATTCGCCGCGACCGTCTGGATCGAACCGGGCAAAAAGCTGCCGTGCGGATTGTGGCAATCCACGCAAGACATCGCGCTTTCCGGCAGCTTGTGCCGGTAAGGCCGCTGGAACTGCAACCAAACCGATGCGTGGCATGAGCTACATTCGCGGTTGATATCTGCGAAACGCGTGGGGCGCAGCTTCTCCGGCCCTTTGTGCATCGAGTGGCAGGCCACACAGGCGACTTCGTTCTTGGCGTGGCTGCCCTGAATGCGGCCGATGTGCGTGGGCTGATTCAGATGGCATTTCAGGCAATCCTGGTCCGCCTTATCAGGCGGCAGCTTTGCCGGGTTGACGATGTCGGCTGGGTCGGCGGATTCAGCGTGCTTGGCGCCCGGGCCATGGCAGGCCTCGCAAGCCATGCCTTGCCAGCCGCGTTTCGTGCTGGTTTCGACCTCGTGATGCGGGTTCTTCTGAAACGCGTTGAAAATTTCTTGGTGGCAAGGCTGGCAGATCTGGGAGCCAGCGTAGCCGGGCTTCTTCTGTTGGGCTGAGAGGCCGGATGCGAGCAAGAGGGCCGCCAGCGTTGCGAACGCGAGCGGGGGACCCGTTACGGGTCCCCCGCTCGTGGGAGGAGAAGGAGCCCTGCTGCCGTTCGTCGGCCGTGCTAACGCAGCGTTCGAGTGCATCGTTTGGAGGCGCACCCTATCATATTAGCGAAACTTAACCTCTAGCGAGCGTGCACCGTTGAAATTGCAAACTCGGCATCGCTTGCGTGGCAAACCGCGCAGGCTTCGCCCAGTGTCGTCGTGTTTGAAAGCGCATGCGAAGCGGTCGCCACGTCCGTGTGGCAACCCGTGCAAGCGGCCGCAGTCGGCCCCATCGGATTCAGCACCCCAGCGGGATCCTGCACGTTGAGCAGCCCATTCGGGAGCGGCAACTGCTCAGAACCGTTCACGTGACATTTCTCGCAGTTCCGGGTGTCGCCGGGGAAGCGGATCGTCGTGGCATCGAACGTGGACCCATGGTAGCCGATGATGGTGTACGGGTCCGTGCTGGAATCGCCAGTATGGATCCGGTGGATCAGGTGCGCGAAGTCGATCGTCTGAGCCGGACCCTGGCTCGCCTTCCGGAACGCGGTATCGAGCCCGTTGGGATTGTGGCACATGACGCACGCCTCGATCTGATTGCGGTTGTCGCCGTGGAGGCTCAGGCTGTAGTGGCAGGTGTTGCAATTAGTCAAACTCACCACTTGACGCCGCGGCGCCACCGCTGAGCCGTCCACCGAAAAGTAGGAGACCACGTTGGCGCCGGCTTCGGCCACCGTCTGCGCCTGCTCGGTGCCGGGATTGATTGTGCTGCTGCGTTCGCCCTCGATCTCCACAGCGTAACTGCCAGTGGCGCCCGCCGGGACGGCGGCCTGGAATGTGTAAGTGTACGTGCCGCCGCTGCCAGCAGCCTTGCTGGCGTCCTCGGAAACCGCGCTCGCGTAATCCGTGGTCGGACCGGCCAGGGTGAGGCCGACCCGGCTCATGGTGGAGATATCGATCGGATTGCCGGACTTGTCCTTCAAGGTGAACGTGACCGTGGGGCTCTTGCCGGCTACGCCGTTGGCGACGTTCTGGATTGTAAAGACCACGCCGGCCAGTTGCTTCGAAAACCTAGGAATGGTGTGTGCTCCGATGATGGAGGCATCGAACTCGAGTTCTCCTTGGGGAATGTGGCAGCCCGCGCATTGGCTGTCGTCGATCTCCGGCAGGTTCACATGGTTCTTGCCAGTGGCGAAGTTCACGTCGTCATGGCAGGCGCCGCAAGCCGCGCGCGTTGGCTTCGACAGATACGCGGTCGCCTGGGCCGCGCCGACGGTCTGGTCGTGGCAGACGGTGCAATTACGGACATCGGCCGGGAATACAACCGTTGAAAAATCGTTGACCGAACCTTTATAGCCGACGATCTGATAGGGAGTGCCGGCGATGACGCTCGGCAGCGAGGAGCCCATGTGAATCTTATGGATAAATACCTTCATATCGAGGGCGTTGCCGGTCGCGGGGTCGGTCATCTGGGGCGTATGGCACATGACGCACAGCTCGACGCCCCGGCGGTCGTCGTGAGCCGACAGCGGATCGTGGCACTTGTTGCAGGCCTGCGTGCGAACCACATCGCGGGTGACCGTCACGGCGGAGCCGTCCGGCACGAAGTTGTACACGTTGGAGTCGCCGTCCGACAGAGTGGTCAGATTGAACTCGCTCAGATCGCGCTCGGCCCACACCCCGATACTATGGGTGGCGTGCGGGTTGAATCCGGCTGGAGCCTTGGTGTGGAACGTGTACGTGTAATCCCCAACGGCGTTGGTAGTATATGTTCCGCCGGAGTCGGAAGTCGTCTGGGTAGCCGTGGTGCTTCCGGAGACCACTTGCTTGGTGATGTAGTTCGTGTACTGTTCCTGGCCGGCCGGGATCGTCCCCACCACGAAGTGGGTCGAAATCGGGCCCGGTGTCGTAATGCCGTTGCGGTCAAGCGGCAGGGTCATCGGATCAGTCAGCGTGAACCGGGCCGTGATGGTGCCGTCACTGGCAATGGCAGCCGAAGTGATTTGCACGACCAGTCCTGGCCGAAGGAAGTCGATAGTGGCCTGATCGAGATGGGACGCCTTGTCTAAGGCGGTGAAAACTGGTTTGTTAGAATTGCTTAACAATACCGCGGGCCCGACCACGAACGTCAGGGCCAGGACGACGCGGATCAGTGTTGAAAACGAGAACGGGACAACTCGCATGCTCACTTTCCTCCAAAGAGAACTCGCAACAGAACACTATGCATTTTTACAGCAGGGCGGTGGCCACTTCTGCAACTTCCTAATATCGCACCAAAAGGCCAACTTGTCCATAAAATTAACACCGGTTTTGGAGGGCTTGGAAACTCAGAGGCGAAGTGCCGTAAAACCAATGGTTTATATAACCGTGTAAGTGGGTGAAACTTCCCAAGTTGTGTATTTACGATGGCAACGCTACCTGAGGATCGGGGGATCAGCCCACCCGGCCGCTAGTTGATAAATGCAACGGTGGTCTGCTGCCCAACGATCTCTCCTCAGCGCGCAAGCTCGCGATCGCACCGCTACGCCGAAGCCGGGAAGCAGTATTGTTTCACTCCCTTTCGCATCGGGGCACTCATTCGAATCGAAGTTCAGAACGGGTCGTGATCGAACACGACCACGTCCCCGGTCACCGGTGACCTATACACGAGCCTCTTGGCTTTGCCATGCAGAGCGTGGACTAGCTTCAGGTAGAGCCAGATCGGGCCGTTGCCGGTGAGGACCACGACCGCGCCGTCGCCCGCCAAAGCAAGGGCCTGCTGCACATAAGACGGCAGGTCGGCCAGCTTGGCCGTCTCGCCATATAGAGCCTTCACGTCGATGACGATCTCGTCAGCCATTCTGTTTTTCATAGCCGACCGCGAATGAGACCGGCTGGTACTTCTCGGTAATGTACTCGCAGCTCAGGCCAAGCCCCATCGTGGCGGCCGCTCCCGCCACTGTCGCGAGTTTGGTACCGCCCGTGACGTTGATGATCGCTTCGCTGTCGGCGATGCCCTGCGCGCGGAGCCACTGCAAAACGTCGCGAAGGGATCGAAGGACTGCTGCCGCATCGTCAAAAGCCACACCTGCCGCCCACTCCGCAGGGTTCACGTCAGCCAGCGAAACGACGTCCACCCCGTGGCTGCCAGCGAAACGCCGAACGACGCGGCGGAAATCATCCACGTTCCGCCACGTGCCGGACGGTTCGGAGCCGGCATCCGCAGAGGGGATAACGACCACGGTCTCCAGCTTTTTCGCCTTTACGTGATGTGCAATTGCCTCAACCGGCATGCGCCAGCGATCTCTGGCGAACGCCTCGCGAACTTTATCATCGGTGATGTCGCCGGTAAGCGTCATTAGCGCAGTCAGGTCCGTCGGTGGGCTCAGGAACGTGATTAGCACGCGGCAGCCTTCAGGCGATTGCGCCGTGATGCATGCGCGGGGCAGATTCGCGGCCACCCGTGCCACGTCTCGAATCACCAGCCACACGAGTAGAATCACCACAAGGCCAGACAGTTGTCCCCAATACATCTTGCATTGGACCAAGTCGTAGACCGCTGAAGCGGTCATATTAATACTGACCCAGAGAGCCACTATCATGGCGACCGTCTTCAGGCGGCGCTCGCCTCCGAACATGACCCCGAGGATCGCGCTAACGTGCGCTTTGTCTGCAGGTGCAACCGGCTTCGACATTCATCCTCCCGAAGTTGCCAACGAGGCAGAAGGGTTTACACGGGAATCTCCGGCGGCCAACGAAAGGGCACAGCCAAACCGAAGGCTGCCTGAACCGGATAGGTGCACTTTGCGGCAAGGTCGTTCGCCGTGCCCGCGTCCAGCAGTTCGGTAGGCTCGATCAACCTGCCACACCACTTCGCCTCGCTGTTGGTCCGAAAACACGCGCCGGGCTGGAACATGAGTTGGGGACGCTTAAAAACGGAGCGCGCGCCAACGTCAGGACCGAGCTTGCCGTATTTCACGAACGTGTTCCAATAACCGGACACTGGATCGCTCGCCGCAGGCTGATACGTGGAAAGCACGATGATGCCGCCCACGATACCGGCAGCGTCAAGCCACCCCGCATCTTCAGGCGGGCCGGAGAGCCGGAAGTGACCCTGCCCGACAGCGGCGTCGGCGCCGAACCCACTCTGGGCGAGACCGCTCCAGAGCTCTGTCAAAATCTTCTCGTACTCGGGTTTCACCCGGGCGTAGACGCTGAGCCACGAGGAGCCGGCAGCGAGACCAGTCGCTGGAACCGCGTACAGAGTGCCGCCGGAACCGTCTGCTTCACCGGTGGTCGTGTCGGTAGCGCGGTTAATGGTATTCCGCATCCTCATGATCGGGCGGAAAGGCTTCCTTGGCGTGGCCGGTGGGGTTGGCCGCAGTCCGGCTTGAACCTGTTGGAACTCCTCGCGCGAGAGCCATTCGGTGCGCTTAATCAGCTTGCGCTGGTCTTCCCTCCAGCCCCACAGATTGAAGCAGGCGGGCGTTGGCAACAGGTCCTCGGGGAATCCGTCCGATAGCACGAAAGGTGGATCGCCGCGCCGGAAAGACGGGACAATTTCGGACTCAAACTGTTCGACGCCGCGCCGGTGCCGGTGGATGAACTCCCGGAGCAGGAGGCCCGTCAGAGTGTCGGCCTGCCATCGGGAGATCCAAGTCGATTCCGGCAAGAGCCGGTACCGAATCAGCACCATGACCAAGGCGCCCCGTCGAGTTTGAGAGCGTCGAACTCGATGTGACCCGAGCCGCGGCTCACGCCGGACCCCACGCCCGTGGCCTCGACGGACCGAAGGGCCTTGCAGATGACTGCGAGCAGAGCGTCTTTGCCCTTTTTCCCTTCGTACTGAAAGTTCTGGTCGTCATCGAACACCTGGAGGTCGATGCGCACAGCGAACTTCGTGCCGGGTGGAACGCGTTCCAGCGTGCGTGGATGTTCCGCGGCGCCCGTCTTGCGGTTGATCACATTCTCGGTT